>JBDRNF010000260.1:0-50505 GCA_043811435.1 Pseudomonadota bacterium | reverse complement strand
TCCGAGGTGCCAGCCATGGCTTCGGTCGCCGCAGCGTCGATCGACGAGCGCTATGGGACCGCCGCAGTTCACGAAGAGGAAGTGGAAGGCACTCAAATGAGGAGATTGGACCATGGCCCATAGAGACGTCGTCATTTGTTCACCCGTGCGTACCGCGATCGGCACCTACGGTGGCACCTACAAGGAGATGCCTGCGACCGACCTTGGTGCGGCGGTTGTCCGGGCGACGCTGGATCGGGCGGAACTCCAGCCCGGCGAGGTCGGTACCGTCGTGATGGGCAACGTGATCCAGGCGGGTAACAAAATGAACCCGGCCCGACAGGCGGCAATCAATGCTGGCGTCCCCGTCGAGGTTCCCGCGATGACGGTCAACCGGGTTTGCGGCTCCGGTGCGCAGGCCATCGCCAGCGCTGCGCAGGAAATCATGCTCGGATTCATCGACAGCGCCGTTGCCGGTGGCATGGAGAACATGGATCGAGCGCCCTATCTCATGAACTCCGGGCGCTGGGGCTATCGCATGGGCGATGCACAGATCTTCGATTCGATGCTGATGGACGGGCTCAACGATGCCTTCTCCGGCCAACACTCCGGCTGGCATACCGAGGATCTCGCGACCTCCCATCAGATCACCCGGGAAGACCAGGACAGCTGGGCGGAGCGCTCGCAGACGCGGTTTTCAACTGCCCAGGCGGCCGGCAAATTCGCCACGGAAATAGCGGCCGTGGACGTCTTTTCACGAAAAGGTCCCGTGCCATTCGACAAGGACGAACACAACAGGCCCGATACGACCCTGGAGAGTCTATCCAGGCTCAAGCCGGCCTTTCGCAAGGACGGGACCATCACGGCCGGCAACGCGCCGGGCCTCAATAGCGGAGCCGCGGCCATGATCGTGGCCGACCGGGCCTGGGCGGAGAAAAAGGGCCTGCAACCGATGGCGCGGCTTGCCGCCTATGGCATCGGCGCCGTCGAGCCCGGCATGTTCGGGCTTGGTCCCGTCCCCGCCGTGAAGCAGGCGCTCGACCGCGCCGGCTGGAAGATCGGCGATGTCGGTCGCATTGAGATCAATGAGGCCTTTGCGGCCATCGTCCTCGCGGTCACGAAGGACCTCGGACTGTCCCCGGATGTGGTCAACGTGGAAGGCGGCGCCATCGCGCACGGTCACCCGATCGGCGCGAGTGGCGCCGTGCTCACGACACGTCTGCTGCACTCGATGCAGCGCGACGGCATCAACAAGGGTATCGTCACGCTCTGCATCGGGGGCGGACAGGGAATCGCGCTGGCGCTGGAAGCCGCGACTTGATCTTTGTGAAGGCAGCGAGGGACTGGATATGGCCACGGACTTTACCGAGATTGCCCATGACGTGATCGCCGGCGTAGGGCTGTTGCAAAAGGGTGCGCCTGAAACGATGAAGGCCTTTGGGGCTCTTTCGACCGCGGCGACGGCCTCCAAAGCCATCGACACGAAAACGAAAGAGCTGATGGCGCTCGCGATCGGCATCGCCGTCCACTGCGACGGCTGTGTCGCCTACCACACCAAAATGGCCCATCATCATGGAGCAAGCCGGGAGGAAGTCGCCGAGACGGCAGCCCTCGCCGTCTATATGGGCGGTGGACCTGCGGCTGTGTACGGCGCGGATGCGTTACGCGCCTACGATCAGTTTGCCGGCACGAAGCCGTAACCGAACATCGTCGCTGGCGGCTTCGGTGGGCACCCCATATTTCTATATTTCTAGAAATATGGTTGACCGTATCTGGAAACAAGCCTAAACTGCTATGAGAGTACTGGTGAGGTTCGCCGCATGGACGCTCTATCGCCTGCTTCTGCCACGTTCGCTCGATCGGTCTCCGAGCTTCTGAACCGTGAGTGTTTCTGCATCACGCTGGACCGAGGCGCTTTGTGCCAGGCCCTCGAGCAGGAGGTCGGGGATCCGGAATTTTGCAGGACCTTCATCGGGCCGAAGACACATCTGTTCTCGAACGTCCCGGTATTCCTGACGGAAGCAAGCGTCGGCGCGATGCTTCGGATCGTGCACGCGGTCGAGGCCGCGACCCGATTGCCCGGCTACCGCAAGGCAGCGTTGTCCTGGGCTCCCGACATCGCCCGGCATGATTTCGGACCGCTAGGCGTATTCATGGGTTACGACTTCCACCTTGCGGCCGAGGGCCCCCGGCTGATCGAGGTCAATACCAACGCCGGCGGCGCCTTCCTGAACGCGCTGCTGGCCAAGGCCCAGCGAGCTTGCTGCGCGGAGGTAGAGGCCGCTCTGGCTAGACCGGAGGCCGACGATTTCGAACCGGCGGTCATGAGGATGTTCCAGCACGAATGGGAGCTTCAAGGCCGCAAGGGCGCGCCGGGGCGGATCGCAATCGTCGACGACGGGCCAGCACAACAATATCTTTATCCGGAATTTCTGCTGGCGCAGCGTTTCTTCCAGAAACATGGCATCGACGCCATGATCGTGGACGGCAATCAGCTTCGGTACGAGCGTGGTCAACTGCTCGCAGAGGGCAAGCCGGTCGATCTTGTGTACAACCGGTTGGTCGATTTTTCGCTGGGCAATCCCGAACACCGGGATCTCCGCGCGGCCTTTCTCGATGGCGCGGTCGTCGTTACGCCCAATCCGCGCGTGCATGCGCTGTATGCCGACAAGCGCAATCTGACACTGCTGTCCGATCACGCGGCGCTGCAATCCTGGGGGGCGCCGCCATCGATGCTCGCTGAGCTCGCGGGCGTACCGCGTACGGTTCTCGTTACTTCCGACAATGCGCAGGAACTGTGGCGGGCGAGGAAGTCGTTGTTCTTCAAACCGGCGGGCGGATACGGCAGCAAGGCGGTCTATCGCGGCGACAAAGTCACCACGGGCGTGTGGGCCGAGATCGTTCGCGGCGGATATGTCGCCCAGGATTTCGCCGCGCCCAGCGAACGCATGGTCAGGCTGGACGGCGCTCCGGAGTCCCGAAAGACCGACGTCAGGCTATACGTCTACAACGGTGAAGTGTTGCTCACGGCGGCGCGTTTGTATCAGGGACAGACAACGAACTTCCGGACGCCCGGCGGCGGGTTCGCGCCGGTTTTCGTCGTTTGAGCGCTGCATCAGCCTGAACATTCATTGGCCAATCCGCAAATTCATGCCGCCGGTCGTGCGCACCCCAGAAACATGTAAGTCATCGGACGCGGTCCCTTCGCATATTCCGTTCGAAGCCTCAGGATGTCGAAACCGGCCGCGCGGATGAGGTCGTCCATTTTCCGGTCCAGATGGCAACCGCCGGCAACGCGGCACCAGATCGGGGTGAGCCTGTGTTGCCAGCGTTCGATTGCAGCCTCGGGCGAAAGCCCATGTTCGACGAAGAGGAGCTTGCCGTCGGGCTTCAGGACCCGTCGCATCTCGCGTAATGCGGCCAGTGGGTCCGGGATCGAACACAGCGTCCACGTCATCACCACGGTGTCCATGGTGTTGTCGGCGAGGGGAATCGCGCTCGCAGACCCCTGCAGGAATTCGGCGCGGACGCCGGCCCCGGCAGCGCGTCGGCGCGCGACCGCGAGCAAGCGGGGCGATGGGTCGATGCCGAATACAATTTCGACCCGCTTGTCGTAGAGCGGAAAATTCAATCCTGATCCGACGCCGACTTCGAGCACCCGCCCGTTGGCAGCAGCCACCACCTCGCGGCGATACTTCTGCAGCGGGCGCTGCCGCATCACCAGATCGAGGATGGGTGGCAGAACCCAGCGGTCATAGAGATTCACGACGGCCTCTTGGTGATCACGGGCGAAATTCAACGTGCCTGACCGGCGGACGCCACGCCCGAACTCACGAAGGCCGTTCCGGCGGAGTCGGGTCCCGATCGGTCCGATGGATCGACCGGATGCTCGTAAAATACGGGACTTTCGCCGGCCATCTGTCGAGCAGCGAATTGCCCGCGAGAGACGGCAACCAACTCTCCTTCTGCAAGAGGCTCCCACCGCTCGCTTGTCAAGGGAACGCTCGCGAATAGCGTAACAAGCTGATCGTCGCTTTGGACCGAGAGCCCCTCCGCCACCACCCCTTGCTGGCCGTTTTGGCAGTGTCGCTGCAGCGACACGAGACCCGGCGCTTCCACCTTGCCGGTCTCAGCATGCTTCCGCCGGTGTCCGTGCGCGAACAGCAGATCGCCGTCGCAATACAGAAAATTCGCGGGCCCCAAGGCCCGGAGCTGGGCCGCAAATGACGACACGACCGCGAATCGATCCTGGAGCGTCGGCGACGTGCCCGGCACCGTTGAGATCGCCGCCATTCGGTCGAGCAGGACACAGAAGGCAAGCTCGGAATCGGTCTCGCCGATCGGATTGAACCGGCGGGCCTGGAACGCGCCCGATGCGAAGATGCCCGGCAGGTCGCCGTTATGCGCAAACAGATGTGCGCGCCCGGCCAGTTCTCGAACGAACGGCTGGGCATTGGGATAGGACCGCGTTCCTCGCGTCGCCTTGCGGGTATGCGCGATCACCAAACGGCTGCGCAGATTGTGGCTGGCGATGAACTCAATCCATTCGCTGTCGCCGACAGCGGCGGAGTCCTTGATCAAGCGGACGTCCGCTCCCTCATAATAGCCGACTCCCCAGCCGTCATTATACGTTCCGGAAACGCGGCCATGTTCCGCGAGCCTGGGCAGCGAAACATTCACCGTTGCGGGGGCGTTGCTCGATAGCCCGAGGAGTTCACACATGGCTCCGCCTCAATCACGTTCTCCACATACCAGCCGATGTTCCGGTCGAATTGACGTGCCTCAACCCACCCGGCGGCTTTGCCGCTAGCCTGGACACCAATTGCCGCGAACGATTTCTCGAGTAGCCCCTTGCACATTCGACAGGAGATCACTTATATGCTGATATGCGCATAAGCGCATTATTTTGGTAAGCCTATGAACTCAATCACGATTCTCTCCGCGCTCGCCGAGTCGACGCGACTCGAAGCGCTCCGGCTGGTGTGGGACGGGCGCGAGCACTGTGTTTGTGAATTGATGCGGGAACTCGGCGCTAGCCAGTCCCGCATGTCCCGTCATATGGCGGCACTCAAGGCGGCCGGTCTCGTGGTCGACCGCCGCGATGCGCAATGGGTCCGCTATCGCCGGGCTCCAAATCTACCTCAAGCCGTCGTCGCGCTTGTCGACGCCGCACTCGCGATACCGGCCAATCAGGAAAGACATGCGGCATGAGTCTCAGCTCCATCACCGAGCGAACGCCCGGCGCCGGCCCAACCGTCAAGTGGATCGGATGGACGATCGTCGCCCTGGCGGCCTGGGGTATCATCTACAGCCAACTGGTCCCATTCTCGAATTGGGTCGTCGCATTGACGGGTGTCGATCCCAGGAGTCATCTGGGAGAGGCCATCAGCTTCTTCGCCTATGATACGCCAAAGGTGCTGATGCTGTTGACCCTGGTCGTGTTCGGCATGGGCATCGTGCGCAGCTTCTTTTCGCCGGAGAAGACCCGGGCGCTGCTCGCCGGCAAGCGCGAAGGCGTCGGCAACGTGCTGGCGGCGTCGCTCGGCATCGTCACGCCGTTCTGCTCCTGCTCCGCCGTGCCGTTGTTCATCGGCTTCGTCAGCGCGGGCGTGCCGCTGGGAGTTACCTTCTCGTTCCTGATCGCCGCGCCGATGGTCAACGAGGTGGCGCTCGGACTGCTGTTCGCGCTGGTCGGCTGGAAAGTGGCGCTGACCTACCTCGCCCTTGGCCTCGCCATCGCCATCGTCTCCGGCTGGATCATCGGCCGGCTGCATCTGGAGCATTGGCTGGAGCAATGGGTTCGCAACATCCGGTCGGACGCAGCCGAGCTTCCTCCGGAAGAACTCTCGGTTGTCGACCGCATCAAGGCCGGCATCGACGCCGTGAAGGAAATCGTCGGCAAGGTCTGGCCATGGATCATCGCGGGTATTGCGGTCGGCGCATTCATCCACGGCTACGTGCCTGCGGAGCTGCTGGCCTCGATCATGGGCCGGGACGCCTGGTGGTCGGTACCCGCCGCGGTGCTGCTCGGCATTCCCATGTACTCGAACGCCGCCGGCATCATCCCCGTGGTCGAGGCACTCATCACCAAGGGCGCCGCGCTCGGAACCGTACTCGCATTCATGATGTCGGTGATCGCGCTGTCGCTCCCGGAGATGATCATCCTTCGCAAGGTGCTCACGGTCCGCCTCATCGCCGTGTTCGTCGGTGTGGTCGGAACCGGCATCCTGGCGGTGGGATTCATCTTCAACGCCCTGTTCTCATGAACTGACGGAGGATATCCATGAAGCAAGTCAAAGTTCTCGGTCCCGGCTGCAAACGCTGCGCCGCGACGGTCGAAATGGTGCAGGCCGAAGCCGACAAGCTCGGCATTCCCGTCACCATCGAAAAGGTGACCGATTATGCGGCCATCGCCGGTTACGGCATCGCATCCACGCCGGGGATCGTCATGGACGGCAAGGTGGTCCACGCGGGCGGCCTGCCCAAACCGGACGACCTCACGCGCTGGCTCGCGGCCTGAGATGAAGCCGATGCTCGAATACAGGGTCGGCGCCAGGCGGATCGATGCGCATGGCAGCGTTGCCTCCGCCAAGGAAGCCGAGATTATCCTCGACACCGACGTCGGCGGCCGGCCGGACGCCTTCAATCCGGCGGAGCTGTTCCTTGCCGCTATCGCCGCCTGCATGATCAAGGGAATTGAACGGGTAACCCCGATGATCAGGTTCGAACTGCGGGGCGTCGAAGTGAAGCTGCACGGTATCCGGCAAGACAGCCCGCCGAAGATGATTTCGGTCGATTACGAACTGATCGTCGATACCGACGAAACCGATCAGCGCCTCGAGCTCCTGCATACGAACGTCCGCAAATACGGCACGATCTCGAATACCGTGGCTGCGGCAACGAAGCTCGAAGGCGTGATCCGGCGGCGGGAGTGATTTCCTCCTGACGGCCCGGACGCGCGACGGCCCTCACGACGGCGCCATGGTCTCCTTGACCTTGGCGACCAGCGCGCTGAGAGCGAACGGCTTTGCGAGGAAGGCGAACTGCTCGTTTTCCGGCAGGCTCTTGTCGAACGCCTCTTCCGCATAGCCGGAGACGAAGATGATCTTGAGGTTGGGATTGCGGATCCGCATTTCGCGCAGCAGCGTCGGGCCGTCCATTTCCGGCATCACCACGTCGGACACCACGAGGTCGACCGCGCCGTTCTTTTCCTCCAGCGCCTCCATCGCCTCGATGCCGTTGGAGGCCTCGATCACGCTGTAGCCGCGCGAGCGCAGGCCGCGGGCATTGAGCGAGCGCAGCCCCTCCTCGTCCTCGACCAGCAGGATGGTGCCCTGCCCGGTCAGGTCGGCCCGCGGTCTGGCTTCCGCCGTCGACTTCTCCGCACTGCCATTGGCGGCTGAGGCCTCCGACTGAACCTCCTGCGCGGGATAGTGCCGAGGCAGGAAGATCCGGAACGTCGTACCCTCGCCTGGTGTCGAGTCGACATAGACGAAGCCGCCGGTCTGCTTGACGATACCGTATACCGTCGACAATCCCAGCCCGGTGCCCTTGCCGACTTCCTTGGTCGAGAAGAACGGTTCGAAAATCTTGTCGACGATCTCCGGCGGCATCCCGGTGCCCGTGTCGGCTACTTCGACCAGCACATAATCCGCGCTCGGCATTCCCTTGTAGTTGAATTTAGCGACTTCGTCCGCCGGGACGTTGGCCGTGCGAATGGACAGCTTGCCGCCATCGGGCATGGCATCGCGGGCGTTGACGGCCAGGTTCACGATCACCTGCTCGAACTGCGAGATGTCCGCCTTGACCGGCCACAGATCCCGTCCGTGAACGACACCCGGGAATGTCACTTTCTCGCCGATCAGCCGCTTCAGCAGAATACCGATGTCACTCAGCGTCTCGCCGAGGTCGAGCACCTGCGGCCGCAAGGTCTGCTTGCGCGAAAATGCCAGCAGCTGCCGTACCAGCGCCGCGGCCCGGTTGGCATTCTGCTTGATCTGCATGATGTCCTGGAACGACGGGTCGGTCGGCTTGTGCGCGTTCAGCAGGAAGTCGTTCGCCATCATGATGGCGGAAAGCACGTTGTTGAAATCGTGGGCGATGCCGCCGGCGAGCTGCCCGACCGACTCCATTTTTTGCGACTGGTTGATCTGGTTTTCCAGCGTGCGCCGCTCGGTGGTCTCCAGCAGATAGACGATGGCAGCCTCGGTCTCGCGTTCGTTCTCCTCGACCGCGGTGACGAAGAACTGCCCCCAGCGCTCCTTGGGCCCATCGAGCATCGCCTCGACCGGCGCGATATCGCCCTGCCCCTCCGCCGCCTGGTTGATGGCCGCGATCAGCAGATGGCGGTCGCGCGGATTGACCGCGCGGAAGATCGACTTGCCGGAGGCGCCCTCGGAATCCAGGCCCTGCGCCAGCTTGGCGTAGCGGGCATTGGCACGCACCACCGCGCCTGACCGGTCCACGGTCGCGATCGCCATCGGGGTATGATCGAAGAAGCGCATGAAGCGCACTTCGGCGGCGCGCTGCGGATCGGAATGCTCGTCGCGGGCCCGGCTGATCACCAGCGTGCGCGAGGCGCCGGGCGCGCCGTCGGCGCCGAACGCCAGCTTGTGGTAGAGCCGCACCGGCATGGTCTTGCCGCCGCGCATCCGCAGGTCGATGTCGAACACCTCGGTCTTGACCTCGCCGGGCACCGCCACGATCGAGGTCAGCAATGAGGCGCCGTCGCCGGACACGATATCGGTCAGCCTGAGGCCGCCATTGCCGATCTCCGCGAGGTCGTGATCCAGCCAGTTTGCCAGCGTGGCGTTGACGTAGACGAGGTCGCCGCCGGCATTGACCGAGAAGAAACCGCACGGCGCGTGATCGAGATATTCGATGGCGTGCTGCAATTCCTGGAACACGTCCTCCTGCCGCTCGCGGTCGCGGGTGATATCGGCGATCGACCACACCGCGTATTTCGCCTCGCGCTTGCTCTGGCCGAGCGGGCGGACCCGCATCCGCAGCCAGCGGCCGTGGCTGCCATCGGAACCGGCGATACGGACCTCTTCCTGCTGCCGCTTGCCCTCGCGCGCGGCCTTGAGCAGGCGGAATACAGCCTCCGAGACGTCGGGATTGCCGATGAAGACCCGCTCCACCGGGCGCGCTTCCTGCGCGGTCGCGGCCCCCGTCAGCGCCAGATAGGCGGCGTTGGAATAGACCACATGGCCGCGGGAATCGGTCACCGCCAGCCCGTCATAGGCGTGATCGGCGATCCGGCTCATCACCGGATCGTCGGCGGTGCGATCGGCGAACCGGATGATGCCGGCGGCGAAAGCGAACAGGTTGAACAGCCCGACCATCGCCAGCAGCGCCAGCAGCCCGAGGATATAAGGCTGCGCCTGGGCACGGCCGATGGTCATCAGCGCGACCGCCACCGCGACGATGGCAAAGGCCACCAGCAGCACCAGGACGATACTGCCGTTCCGCCGCGCCGGTTCGTGGGCGGCGAAGGGCGGTGGCGAGGGATCGTTGTCGGGTTCGGCGGTCATGCCAGCGGATCGAGCCTGTCGACAAACGAGTTACGCGCCTGCGCGCGCTGCCGGGCGCGCTTTTGCGCGCCCGCTCCTGAGTGCCTGAATCGGGCCTGCCAACGCAAGGCCGTCCCGTCAGCTATTTCGCCCACCGCGGTCATTTCCAGCCTGTTCCGGAGCGCCTTCTATCGCCGGTCTCACGCCTGCCGGCCGGAAAACCCGCGCTTGAGGCCCATGACGTAGCCGATAATCTGCGCGACCGCATGATAATGTTCCACCGGAATTTCGCCGTCGACTTCCACGGTCGCATGCAGCGCCCTGGCCAGCGGCACGTTCTCCACGATCGGGATGTCGTGCTTGCCGGCGATTTCCCTGATCTTGAGCGCCAGCGTGTCGATACCCTTGGCCACGCAGATCGGCGCCGGCATGCCGCGTTCGTAGCGCAGCGCCACCGCGTAGTGGGTGGGGTTGGTGATGATCACCGAGGCCTGGGGAACCGCGGCCATCATCCGCTTCTTCATGCGCTGATGGCGCAGCTGCCTGAGCTTGCCCTTGATGTGCGGGTCGCCTTCGGACTGCTTGTACTCCATTTTCATGTCCTGCAGCGACATCTTCTGCTTCTCGAACCAGGTCTTGTACTGAAAGAAGAAATCCCCGATCGCGACGATCGCGAGCATCGCCACCACGGCGCCCATCAGTTGCAGCGTCAGGCTCGTGGTGACGACCATGATCGACGAAACGTCGAACCGCACCATCGATTCGAGCCGGTAGCGCTCCGGCCACAGCACCGCCATCATCACGGCGCCGAGTGCGATCACCTTGAAGAGGCCCTTGACGAAATTCGCAACACCCTGCTTGCCGAAGATCCGCTTGAATCCGGCGCCCGGCGAAATCTTGCTCAATTTCGGCTTGATCGACTCGGCCGACCACACCAGCCGGTGCTGGATCATGTTGCCCGCGATCGCCGCAATCGCGAACATCAGGAACGGCACGCCCAGCGCCACCATCATCGAATATCCGAGACTCTGCGTCAGCGCCATCAGGCCCGCGCCGTCGGTGCGGATCATCCACGAATTGGCGACCAGATTGCGCAACGGCGCCATGATGCCGCCGCCGATCGATCCATGAAAGGACGACAGCACCAGCGTGGCGCCGGCGAGCACGAACCAGGTATTGACCTCCTGGCTCTTGGCGACGTCGCCTTTTTCGTGGGCATCATCCAGACGTTTTTGACTGGGGTCTTCTGTTTTGTCTGAGGAGTCATTCTCGTCGGACATGCTTCAAGCCCCTACCTTGATGGTATCAGCTGATGCATGACGCCGGTGAAATAGTCGAGGAAGGTTCCCATCATCGTGACGAGGACGAGCGCCAGGATCAGGAAACCGGCGAGAATCGACAGCGGCACGCCGACGAAATAGACCTGCATGGCCGGCATCAGCCGCGCCAGCACGCCGAGCCCGATATTGAAGACGATACCGAACACCAGGAACGGCGCCGACAGCTGGATCCCGATCTTGAAGGCGGCGGTGAAGGCGCGGGTGGCGAGCGAGGCGACGTCGCCGCTCGTCATCGCTTCGCCCGGCGAAAAGATCGCATAGCTGTCGTTGAGCGCTGCGATCACGAGATGATGGCTGTCGGTGGCGAACAGCAGCGTCAGGCCGAGGAGCGTGAGGAAGTTGCCGATCAGGAGGCCCTGCTGCCCCTGGGTCGGATCGACGGTGGAGACGAATCCGAGGCCGAGCTGCTGGGCGATGACCGATCCCGCGACCTGCAGCGCCGACAGCGTCACCCGCGCGGTCGCGCCGAGCACGATGCCGATGACGATTTCGTGCATCATCAACACCAGCAGCGCCGTGATCGACTGCATGTCGATGTTGTAGGCCGCTCGGTGCAGCGGCAGGATCACCAGCGTCAGCAGCAGCGCGATCGCCAGCTTGATGCGAACCGGAATATTGGCCTCGCCGAGCCCGGGCAACAGCATCACCATCGCGCCGATGCGGGCAAATACCAGCATGAAGGCCGCGGCGAGTGCCGGCAGCAATGTGACGTCGATGCGCATGATTCACGCGCATCATGCCTCAACCGCCTATGATTCGCGACGATATCCGCATCATGTAGCCGTGCAGCGATTCTGACATGAACGGCAGCGCCAGCAGCAGCGTGACGAAGATCGCCAGAATCTTGGGCACGAACACCAGGGTCTGTTCCTGGATCTGGGTCAGCGCCTGGAACAGCGAGACCACGACGCCGACCACGAGTCCGATCACCATCAGGGGCGACGACACCACCACGATGGTCCAGATCGCATCGCGCGCCACGTCGAGGGTTTCAGCACCGGTCATTTTCAGTTCCTGTCTACTCGGGAAACCCACACCCCCGTCATTGCGAGGAGCGCTTGCGACGAAGCAATCCAGTTTGCTTCCTGCTATGGATTGCTTCGCGGAGCCTGTCATCGGGCGGCGCCTCGCGCCGACCCGTTGGCTCGCAATGACGACATCGATCAGATCGGCATCCGCATGATTTCTTCGTAGGACTGGATCATCCGGTCGCGCACCGACACCAGGGTAGAGACCGCGACGTCGGTTTCGGCCACCGCCGTCACCACGTCCATCACGTTGGCCTTGCCCGTCGTCATCGCCACCGTCTGCGCGTCGGATTTGCGGCCGGCCTCCATCACGCTGCCGATCGCGTCCTTGAGCACCGCGCCGAAGGATTGACCGCCACCGATTTCGGCGCCCTTGCCGGCGTCGGCGCCGGCGCTGGAGGTCATGCGGGCAAGCGCGGCGTAGGCATTTGCAGCGACTGTGGGTGAAGCCATGGTGCGGGTTTTCCTGTTCAGGCCTTGAGGATGTCGAGCGTGCGTTGAATCATCCGGCGCGTGGCGCTGATGATGTTGAGGTTCGCCTCGTAGGATCGCTGCGCTTCGCGCATGTCGGTCATTTCGATCACTTTATTGACGTTGGGATATTTGACGTTGCCGGCGGCGTCCGCCGCCGGGTTGGAAGGCTCGTATTTGACCCGGAAATCCGACGTGTCGGGCCTGACCCTGCCGAGCGTCACGACCCTGGCATCCAGCGTGCGATCGAGTTCGGAGGTAAACGTCGGCACCTTGCGGCGATAGGGATCGCCGCCGGCGGTCGCCGCGGTGGAATCGGAGTTGGCGATATTTTCCGAGAGCACCCGCATCCGCCCGGCCTGCGCGCGCAGGCCGGAGGTCGCTATGCTCATCGAGCGGCCGAAGTCATTTCCATCGCTTGCCATGATCGCGTTTCCCCTGGAGCTCAGCGCTTGCCGATGGCGGTTTTCAGAAGCCCGAGGCTGCGGCTGTAGAGCGAGGTGGCCGCGGCGTAGTCCATCTGGTTGGCGGAGACCTTGAGCATCTGGTCTTCGAGGCTGACGGCGTTGCCGGCGGGCCTGGTATGGAACCCGCCCCGACCGTGCTGCGCGAAAGTGTCGCCGCCGCCCGCAGGCGCGATGTGGCTGGCGCTGGTGCGCATCATCGCCAGCGATCCCATAGCGGCGGGGCTTGCCCCGTTCCTGTCGAATTTCGGCTCGACCAGCTCGCGCGGCCTGAAATTCGGCGTGTCGGAATTGGAGATATTTTCGGCGAGCACACGCTGGCGCTCCTGGTGCCACTGCATCTTGGTGCGCAGCGCCGACAACATCGGAAAATCGTGGATAGCCATCGTATCGGCCCTGCTGCGTCAGAGGCACGGCGCCCGCTGAGGTAGGCAGAATTTGCCGTGTGTATGGTTAACAACGGGTTAAGATCGCCGGATGTAGCCGTGGACAACGGCCAATCGCCGGGCGCGGATGGCGCTCCGGCTGCAAACCGAGCGCATTTTTGCCACGAAAACTGCGTTAACCAATGCTGCGGGGCGCTGAGAAGTCGTTTTGGCTCAAGCGATTCTTGGTTTATGAGAATGCGTGGGCGGCACTTCTTGCCGTGGGAAATTAAGAAATACGGCTGATCTCGGGCTTCCTGTGCCGGAGGTTTGTCCGGTTCCGGTCGCCGGGGCAATGCGAGCCGGAGCAATAGATACGTGAAGAGCGCTATTGGGGACATAGCATGTCGCAACCACTTCTATTCTTCTTCGCGTTCGTCGCCGTTCTGGCGCTGATCGGGCTGTTCGCCTGGGGACTTCGCCGATTCGCCGGCAACCGCCTCGGCGCCAACACCAATCGCGGGCGGATGCCGCGGCTGGCCGTGATCGACGCCGCCGCGGTCGACGGCCGGCGCCGGCTGGTGCTGGTGCGGCGCGACAACATCGAGCATCTGCTGATGATCGGCGGCCCCACCGACATCGTCGTGGAATCCAATATCGTGCGCGCCATGCCCGGACGGGAGCAGGCGCCAAGGCCCGCCGTCGGCACCACCGAGCCTGCGCCCCGGATCGCGCCGCTGCCCGACACCAGCTGGAACGAGGGCGAGACCGCCCGGGCCGATATGTTCGACCATGTCGAACCGCAAATGCCCGAGCCGCCGCCGCGGCCGGTTCGCCCCTCCTTTGCCGACGAAGTGCGCCGCCCGGCGCCGCCGCCGATGCCGGAACGGCGCCCCGAGCGGGCCGAGCGCATCGATCGCGCCGATCCGATGATTGGCTTCGCGCCGGAGCCGCTGGGCGGCCGGCCCGAGCCCCGTCCCGAACTGCGGCCGGAACCGATGCCGTCGCGGGTCACCTCGCGCAGCGAACCCATGATGCCGCGGCCGCCGCGACCGGAACCGCCGAAGGCGCCGCCACGCGCCCCCGCGCCCGAACGGGCCGTCGCTCCGCCGCCCCCAGCGCCGCCGCCGCCTCCTTCGGCGCAGTCCAGCGCCGACCAGAATCTCGCCGAGATGGCGCAGCGGCTGGAAGCCGCCTTGCGCCGGCCGGCCAACGAGACCGTGGCGCCGCCGGTGGCGCCCGAACCGCCGCAAGGCCGCCCCGCCCCGCGCAGCGAGCCGGTAGCGCCGCCGGCGCCGGCGAAGAGCGGCTTCGAGAATCTCGAAGACGAGATGGCGTCCTTGCTGGGCCGTCCAAAGAACCCTTCGTGAGGCCGGCGGCCTCCCCGCGTAGAGTTGTTTTACTTATTGCCACACTGATAGCCTCGGGACTGATCGTCCCGGGATCGCTGACAGGTCCCGCGTTCGCGCAGGACATCAGCATCAACCTCGGCGGCGGTGGTGGCGGCGTCACCGAGCGCGCGATCCAGATGATCGCGCTGTTGACGATCCTGTCGGTCGCGCCGTCGATCCTGATCATGATGACGTCGTTCACCCGGATCGTGGTGGTGCTGTCATTGCTGCGCACCGCCCTGGGCACCGCGACCGCGCCACCGAATTCCGTCATCATCGCGCTGGCGATGTTCCTGACCGCGTTCGTGATGGGCCCGGTGCTGCAGAAATCCTATGACGACGGCATCAAGCCCCTGATCGCCAACGAGATCGCCATCGAGGAAGCGCTGCAACGGGCGTCGGTTCCGCTGCGCGGCTTCATGCAGAAGAACGTGCGCGAAAAGGACCTGAAGCTTTTCATGGACCTGTCGCGCGAGCCGCCGCCGGCGACGCCCGACGACCTGTCGCTGCGGATCCTGGTGCCGGCCTTCATGATCTCCGAATTGAAGCGCGCCTTCGAAATCGGCTTCCTGTTGTTCCTCCCCTTCCTGATCATCGACCTCGTGGTTGCCTCGGTGCTGATGTCGATGGGCATGATGATGCTGCCGCCTGTCGTGGTGTCGCTGCCGTTCAAGCTGATCTTCTTCGTGCTGGTCGACGGCTGGTCGCTGGTGGCGGGAAGCCTGGTGCAGAGTTACGGGGGATAGGCCCCGCGCCGGCGGGCCCAAACTCCAAATCTCGAAAACAACCCCATGTACAGTAGGACGGCGCCCGGCTCGTTCTCGCGCACCGTTCGGGCGGCGGCCGCAAAAAAAACACGTAAAAACAATGGGTTGATCCTGTCGGTGACACCGCATTGCTGGAAAAGGCCGCATTTGCCTATGATGGGCAAATCGCCTCGGGGAAGCCGCGTCCATGCAACAAAAATTCGACCGCGCCGCTGAGGATCTCGGCAACTCGATCCATCTCGAACACGTCAACGTCCAGGTGCCGGACCAGCGGCTGGCCACATTGTTCTATGTTGCCGGCCTCGGGCTGACCCGCGATCCCTATCTGATGGTGTCCGACACCAACCTGTGGGTCAATGTCGGCCGCAGCCAGTTTCATCTGCCGAGCGGTGACGCGCAGGTGCTGCGCGGCCATACCGGCCTCGTCATCTCCGGCCGCGAGGCCCTGCTCGCCCGGCTTGCCGCCGTCGCTCCAAAACTGGCCGGCACCGCTTTCGCCTTCAGCGAGCATAACGACCATGTCGAGGCGATATGCCCGTGGGGCAATCGCGTGCGCTGCCATGAGCCGGACGCCGCAAGGTTCGGCCGCATCACGCTCGGCATTCCCTATGTCGAGTTCGACGTCCCGCTCGGCACCGCGAAGGCCATCGCCGATTTCTATCCCGAGATCATGGGAATACCCACTGAGCTCAACAACGGCGACGGCGCCGTGGCGCGCGCCAGTATGGGCAAGGACCAATACCTCCAGTTCCGCGAGACCGACCGAGCGCAGCCGGATTACGACGGCCACCATGTGCAGATGTACATCACGAACTTTTCCGGCCCCTATCGGCGGCTCTCGGATCGCGGCCTGATCTCCCAGGAGGATAATCCCTACCAGTACCGCTTTCGCGACATCGTCGATCTCGCCGACGGCCGGCACCTGTTCACGGTCGAGCACGAGGTGCGCAGCGCCACCCATCCGATGTACCTGCGGCCGCTGGTCAACCGCAATCCGGCATCGACCAACCAGACTTACGCGCACGGTCACGACCAGTGGGACTGGGCAATGGGACCGGACCGGTATGACGGGCGGTAAGACGAAGATGCTTGCCTCGCAACGCGACCTGTTCGATATCCCGCGCGATGTCTGCTACCTGAATTCGGCCTCCTACAGTCCGCTGCCGCTGAGAACCCTGCAAGCCGGGCGCGAAGCCGTCGGCCGCAAGGGCAAGCCCTGGACGATCGATGCCGGTTTTGCCGGCCGCCAGCACGACCGCGCCCGCAGCGCCGCCGCCCGCCTGATCAACGCCGAACCCGCGGACATCGCGCTGATCCCCTCGATCAGCTACGGCGTGGTGACGGCAGCGAAGCTGGTGACGATCCCACGCAATGCGCGTGTGCTCGTGCTGGAAAACGACCACTCCTCGCCGGTGCTGGAATGGCAGACCCGCGCCGACGCGCAGGGATTTGTTGTCGAGACCGTCCGCCAGCCCGGCGATGGCGACTGGACCTCGGCGGTTTCAGCCGCCATCGAACGGCCGGGTGCGGCGCCGGTGGCGCTGGCATCGATCTCGTCAGTGCACTGGTCCGACGGCGGCCTGATCGATCTCGACAAGGTTGCCGCCGCACTGCGCCGGCAAGGCGCGCTGTTCCTGATCGACGCGACGCAAGGCGCCGGCGTGCTGCCGCTCGACGTCAAAGAACTCGATCCTGATTTCGTGATCTTCCCGACCTACAAATGGCTGCTCGGCCCCTATGGCCGGGCCTTTCTCTACGTCGCCAGGCGCCATCAGGACGGCACGCCGCTGGAGCAGACGTCGGCCGGCCGCCGCGACGTGCGCGCCGAGAACGCGATTTATTTCTCCGACACCAGCTACGTCGGCGATGCCAGCCGCTTCGACATGGGTGAGCGCGATCATTTTGTCTCGATGGAAATGGCATCGATCGGCATGGAAATGATCGCCGAATGGGGCACAGCAGCCATTGCGCACCGTCTGGCCATGCTGACGGAGCGGATCGCGGAAGGCGTACGCGATCTCGGCGCCGCGGTCCCGCAGCGTCATTTGCGGGCACCGCATATTTTGTGCCTCGGCTTCAAGGACGGAGCGGCAAAAACGCTGGTCGAGGGGCTGGCCACCGAAGGCATCTACGTGGCGCCGCGCCTCGGCCGCATGCGCGTCTCGCCCCACGTCTTCAACGACGAGGCCGACGCCGACCGCTTTGTGGCGGCGCTGGGCCGAAGGCTGCGGGGCTAGGCTGGCTACCCGACGGCAAAACGAGGTCACGCTTTTGTTTCGGCAAGGGCCTGGCAGGCTATGCGTGGTGATTGAGATTGCCCACCGCAATGTCGGCTCTCCGTCATAGCCGCCTGCAAATCCCTACTAAATCGGGCCCAATCGGAAAGTATCAGAAAAACTTCAGAAAATTGCCGGTCCATCCTCAGGACTCGCAAGGTTCCCTTCAACTAGCTTCCAAAACGGAAATGTCGCGCCACCGATGGCCTGACAGTCGGCAAGACGTCAGGCAGCACCAATGTCGGGTTTTCGGCGGAGTTCGACCAAGCGGGCCGCGCTGCTGGCCTCGACGGCGCTGTGCATGGCGCCCTTTTTGACGGCGCTGCCGGCGGCGGCGCAGGACGCCACCTGGCTGAACGCGCCCGGCTCAGGCGACTTCAACACCGCCGCCAACTGGAGCCCGGGCACGGTGCCGACCGGGACCGCGTTCTTCGACACCTCCGCGACGACCAACCTGAGCATCGGCACTGCCACCGTGGGCGGCTGGACGTTCAATGCCGGGGCGTCCAGCTACAGCTTCACCAACTCCGGGATTTTTGAATTCAGCGGCGCCGGCATCGCCGTCAACGGCGGTTCTGCCACGATCACCAACAACAACGTCCTGACCTTCTACAACGCCAGCACGGCCGGCAGCGCCGGGATCACGAACGACAGTGTGCTGGAGTTCCGCGACAACAGCAGCGCCGGCGGCGCCGGGATCACGAACAATTATTTCGGGCAATTCTTCGACAGCAGCAGCGCCGGCAGCAGCGCGATCACGAACAACGGCATTCTGGTGTTTTCCGGCAGCAGCAGCGCCGACAGCGCCACGATCACAAACCCCATTGGCGCTATCCTGCGGTTCTTCCAAACCAGCAAGGCAGGCACGGCGACGATCACGAACGGCAATCTCCTGGAGTTCCGCGGCGCCAGCAGCGCCGACGGCGCCACGATCACGAACAACAACCTGCTGGAGTTCTTCGACAACAGCAGCGCCGGCAGCGCTGCGATCACGAACGGCAATACCATTCGGTTCCGCGACAGCAGCAGCGCCGGCGGGGCGACCATCACGAACAACAGCACGCTGGAATTCCTCAACACCAGCACCGCCGGCAGCGCCGGGATTACGAACAGTTCGAATCTTCAGTTCTTCAACACCGCCAGCGCTGGCAACGCCACGATCGCAAACAACGACTTCGTGGGTTTCAACGACGCCAGCACCGCCGGCAGCGCCGCTATCACGAACTTCGCCGGCCTGTGGTTCCGCGACGCCAGCAGCGCCGGCAGCGCCGCGATCACGAACAATGCCAGTCTCCTGTTCTTCAACAACGCCAGCGCCGGCAGCGCCACGCTAACGAACGCGAACGTCGCTCTTGTGCAATTTTTGGCGAACAGCACCGCCGGCAGCGCCACGATCGCGAACGGCGGAAATCTGCAGTTTCAGCTCAGCAGCACCGCCGGCAGCGCCGCGATCACGAACAACGGTTTTGCGGACTTTCTTGGCAGCAGCACCGCTCTCACCGCCACGATCATAAACTTCAGCACCGTGCGGTTCTTCGAAAACGCCAGCGCCGGCAGCGCCACGATCACGAACACTGGTGCCGGTTCCCTGGAATTCTACAATACGAGCAGCGCCAGCAGCGCGAACATCGCGAATAACGCCTTCCTGCTCTTTTCCGGCGCGAGCAGCGCGGGCACGGCGACGATCGTCAACAACAGCGTCCTGCAATTCCTCAACACCAGCACGGCGGGCAACGCCGCCATCACCAATGGCGCCTTGGGCAACACGGATTTCAGCTTTTCGACCGGCCCGGCCAGCGACAACAAGCTCAGCGCCGGCTCGCTCGCCGGCGGCGGCACCTTCAACCTCGGCGCCAACGAACTGACGGTCGGCGGCAACAATCTCTCGACCAGCGTCACCGGCGTCATCGCCGACGGCGGCGGTGGCGGCGGCACCGGCGCCAAATTGATCAAGACCGGCACCGGCACGATGACCCTGCTCGGCGCCAACATTTATACCGGCGCGACCACGGTCGACGCCGGCACGCTGCGTGTGGATGGCTCGATTGCCGCATCCAGCGGTGTCACCGTCAACAATGGCGGGACGCTCGCGGGCGGCGGCGCGGTCGGCAATACGATTGTCAACAGCGGCGGCACGCTGCTGGCGGGCAACGGCACCGCCGGCTCGTCGCTGACGGTCAGCGGCACGCTTGGGCTGGACGCCGCCTCGACCTACGCGGTCAACGTCAATCCCGCGACATCGTCGTTCGCCAACGTCTCGGGTGCTGCGACGCTCGGCGGCGCGACCGTGAACGCGATTTTCGCACCCGGCAGCTACGTCTCGAAGAAATACACGATCCTGACCGCCGGCAGCATCAACGGCACCTTCGGCACGCTGACCAACACCAACCTGCCGGCGAATTTCCATGACTCGCTGAGCTATGACGCCACCCACGCCTATTTGAACCTCGATCTGATCTTCACGACACCCGCGGCCGGCACCATCAACGGCAACCAGAACGCCGTCGCCAACGCCTTGATCCATTCCTTCAACAGCAACGGCGGCATTCCCCTGACCTTCGCGACGCTGTCGGCGCTCGCTCTGTCGCAAGCATCAGGCGAGACCGCGACCGGATCGCAGCAGGGCACCTTCAACACCATGACGCAGTTCGTGGGGCTGATGACCGATCCGTTCACGGCGGGACGCAGCGACGGTGCGAACGCGCCTGCCTGGTCGGGAGACGATGTCGCCGCGAATGCCTACGCTTCATCCGGCAAGCCGCGGTCGAAGGGCGAACGCGAAGCCTATGCGGCGCTCTACAGCAAGGCGCCGGTTGCCGCGCCGTTTGTCGCGCGCTGGAATGTGTGGGGCGCGGGTTTTGGCGGCGCGCAAACCACCGACGGCAGCACCGCCGCAGGATCCAACACCAGCACCAGCCGCCTGTTCGGCATGGCGGCCGGCGCGGATTATTTCTTCTCGCCCAACACCGTCGCCGGTTTTGCCCTTGCCGGCGGCGGCAGCAGCTTCAGCGTTGCCAATGCCGGCAGCGGCCGCTCCGACGTGTTCCAGGCCGGCGCCTTTATCCGCCACACCGCCGGCGCGGCCTACATCACCGGCGCGCTGGCCTATGGCTGGCAGGATGTGACGACGGATCGCACCGTCACCATCGCCGGCATCGACCGCCTGCGCGCGCAATTCAACATCAATGCCTTCTCCGGCCGCGGCGAGGCCGGCTACCGTTTCGTCAGCACATGGATCGGAGGCATCGGCATCACGCCCTACGCAGCCGGACAGTTCACGACATTCGAGTTGCCGAGCTACACCGAGCAGGTCGTCTCAGGCGCCGACACCTTTGCGCTGGCTTACGGCTCGAAGAGCGTCACCGCGACCCGCAGCGAACTCGGTTTCCGCGTCGACAAATCCTTCGCGATGCAGAGCGCGATCCTGACGCTACGCGGCCGCGCCGCCTGGGCGCACGACTTCAATCCCGATCGCGCCGTCGGCGCCACCTTCCAGACATTGCCTGGCGCGTCGTTCGTGGTGAACGGCGCACGCCAGGCCAGCGACTCCGCGCTGACCACGGCATCGGCCGAGATCAACTGGATGAATGGCTGGTCGGCGGCCAGCACGTTCGAGGGCGAGTTCTCCAATGTGACGCGCTCTTACGCGGGTAAAGGTGTAGCTCGGTACACCTGGTAACGGCAGTTGCTAACTCACACCCTCGAAAGACTCCCCGTCACTTCCGTTCCAGATGCCACGCCCCGTCCCAGCCCTCGCCGGGCGGCGTCGCGGCCAGCCTGTCGATGCGCTGGATGAACGTCATCGAGGGTCCGTCGCCCGGCATCGCCGAGAGCGCCGCCTCGAAACACCGCCGCGCCTCGTCCCAGCGCTGCGCGCGATAGGCGGAAAGTCCTTCGGAATAGCGGGCGCGCAATTCGAGCTGCGCTGCCGTCAACTCGCCCTTCCCTGCCATGATTTCGAACACCGCCTGCGGCCGGGTCTGGCCGCGCGTCACGACCCGGTCAATCTCGCGCGCCTCGATCGCGTCGGAAGCTCCCTCGACCGTCGCCTCGGACACCAGGATGCGGCCGCCATACTCCTTGCTGGCGCCCTCCAGCCGCGATGCCAGGTTCACGGTATCGCCCATGACGGTGTAGCTCATCATCAGTTCGGAACCGATGCTGCCGACCAGCACCTCGCCGGTGGCGATGCCGATGCGGATATCGAACACGTTGGGCAGCGCGCGGACGCCGAGCAATTCGGGCAGTTCGGCGCGCAATTGCGGCACCAGCCGCAGCATCTCCAGCGCGGCCAGGCTCGCGAGCCGCGCCTGCTCGGAATCGGCGGCGAAGGGCGGCCCCCAATAGGCCATGATGGCGTCGCCGATATATTTGTCGATGACGCCCTGATGGGCGCGGATCGGCGCCGACATCGTCGAGAAATAGCGGTTCATCACCTTGACCAGCCCCTGCGGGGTCATGGCTTCGCTGGTGCCGGAAAATCCCCTGACGTCGCAGAACAGCACGGTCATGACGCGCCGCTCGCCCTCGGCCGCCAGCGCCGGCCCCGCGATCAGTCCTTCGACGACGCGCGGATCGACGTACTTTCCGAATGTCTCGCGCAACCGCTCCTTGAGCCGCAACTGCTCGACCATCTGGTTGAACGCGACCGTGAGGTGGCCGATCTCGTCGCGCGAGGTGGCGACGATCGTTCCCTGCAGATTGCCCGCCTCGACCGCGCGCGCGCCTTCCAGCAAGCGTCGCACCGGCCGGGTGAGGCCGGTGCTGACCAGGGCGGCGAACACCAGGCCGAGGACGGCGGCCAGCACTGTCAGAAGGACGGAGATCAGCATCACCTGCTGTTGCTTTTCCACGGTCATGCTGGAATCCCGGCGCAGCAGCGCCAGCATGTCCGCCCGAACGCCGTCGAGCTTGCGGTTCAGATCTTCGCGAAGCTCGTCGACGCGCTCCAATTCGTCGTCAACCGACTTTTTGACGCCGGCATCGAGCGCCGGCAGCAGCCGCTTGATCTCGGCGTCGAGGCGACGGCGCGCATCGTCGTTGATGGCATCGATCCGGCTCTCGAACTGGCTGAGCGTCGCTATCTCGCCGGTCACGGCCCCCCTGGCGATCAGCCCCCGGATCAACGCCCGCGCCGCCATCATCTCCAGTTCGACCTGACCACCCAGCGATTCGTAGCGGTCGCGCAGCGCCGTCTGCCGGCTGCCATCGTCCGGCGATTCCAGCTTGCCGATCACGATCCGGTGTATCGCCATGCCCTGCTCGAGCGAGCGGATATTGGCGCGCGCCAGATCGCCATAGGCCGGCACGAAGCTGTGGGCGAACTCCTCGATCCGGGTCCCGACCTGCATCACCAGCACCACGGTCCAGACCGCGGTAACGACCATCAAGGCGATCAGCGTCACCGCGATCCCCATGATCTTGTTTCGAATCGACAGTCTGATCACGGCGGCGGACCTCTGCGAAGGAACGGGTGGAGAGGGATATAACCGAGATGTGGCGGTCGGGATATTGGCTGGCAAGCGGATCGTCATCCCGGGGTGCTGTTCTCTGGCCGCATCCCCAAAGACCTCATCCCGTCAGGATGATTCGTTAGGCGGCTCGCACCTCAAAACGACGTCCTCGCAATACGTGAACCTTCTACTCGGCTCTGGCCATCGCTATCAGAGGCTTCGGTCTTGACGGGCTTGCCCATGGCGACGACCTCCTCCGGCGCTGGTCTGCCGCAGGTTGCCGGTTCGGCGACGCCCTATCGCTTCGCGTCGGCCCGCGTCAATCCGATGATCCGCGGCAGCGAGCCGGTGTGGACCGGCTCGCCCTTCATGCTTTCCGGCGACAGCGGCGCCCTGGCGGTGGCGTCGGGGAAACGCACCTTCATTTCGCGCAGGAAGCCGTCGAGCGTGTCGACGCTGGCGGCCATTTTCGCGATCAGGGCGAATTCGGCGCTGCTGGCGCCGGTCGACTTGCCGGCGGTCTCGAACGCGGCGCGATCGGCCTCGCCGCTCATCAGCGGCGCATACTTCTCGCGGAAGCGCGCCAGGCCGATGGCGTCCTCGGCCAGCGCGTATCCGACGACCGCGCGGATCACGTCGCCCTTCTCCACCGGATCCAGCGGCCTGAAGTCGCGCCAGCGGTCGGCGTAGTACAGTTCGATCTGCTCGGCGGACTCGCGCCAGCGCCGCGACGCCCAGTGAATGTCGGAGCGCAGCCGGATCGCCTCGCGGCCGGCGATGTTCGAGATGATGTCGAGCGCGAGGGCATGGCGGCCGACGTCGCTCTGCGCGCGCGATTCCAGCAGCAGCCGCTGCGTGCGCAGTTCGCCGGAAAGGTCCGCGATCCGCGTGGTGCGCAGCGCCGAAATCGCGCGGTCCGGCTTGCGGCCGGTGAGATAGACCATGGCCAGACGCGCGGCCACCTGGGCCCGCGCCGCGCCCTCCAGCCGCTTGTCGACCTGATACTGCAGGAGCTCGGCGGCCTGATCGAGCAGATCGACCTGGACCAGCCGGTCCGCCAGCCGGCGGATCATCTCGTCGCCGCGCCGCCCGATCGGCGTCAGTTCGCTGTATTCGTAGAACATCGCGAGCGCTTCGATCGGAGGGAGATCGTCGCCTTTCCCGCTGAGAAAGATCTGGGCAAACAGCGCCGCCGACGCATCCTGCCCGGCCCGCGAAATTTCCGAATTCGGCTGCAGCCTGGTCGCGGTCCTCGCCGCCGCCAGCGCCTCGCCGTAGCGTCCGATATCGGTATAGATCTTCGCCATCATCTGCAGCGCCCGCACCTCGATCGCATCGCCGCGCCACAACACCGCAAGCGTCTCCAGCTCGCGCAAGGAGTCGGCCTGGTTGGTCTCGTCGCGCCGCTGGCGCAGGATGATATCGAGCAGCTTGGCTTCGGCGGCGGCGGCGCGGTCGGAGGATTCGATCGCGAGCTTGTATTCGCCCTGCGCGTCCTTGTCGTGGCCGAGCGCCTCGGCCAGCCGGCCGGACAGCACCGCGGTCGCCGCTTTCATTTCCGCGGGGACACCGACCACCTGCAGGTCGCTGCCGCGCTTGGCTGCGCCGGAAAAGTCCCTCACCTCGAGCGAGGCGCGCATCGCGTCCGAAATCACGATGCGCTGCAGCTCGATCGGCAGCGAGGTAATGGCGAATTCGACGTTCTTGAATTTCTCCCGCGCTTCCGCCCACTTGCCCTGGCGCGCATAGGCCAGCGCTTTCCAGAGCTGTGAATCGTAATTCGCTCCGATCACGGGATTGGCGAGGTCCTTCAGCGCCTGCTCGGGACGGCCGATCAGGATATTGGCGACCACACGCACCATCAGGGCGATCGAATCCTCCGTCCCCGGCTTGGCGTCGGCGAGTGCGAGATCGGCGGCGCCCTTGGCTTCCCAATACATCCCGCGCGACATCAGGAAACGGGCCAGATCGATCCGGGCCTGGGTGCGCTGAGCCGGCTCCAGGGCCCCCGCCGCCGCGATCAGTTGTTCCTGGCGTGCGATGAAGTTTTCCGCCTGGTTCTTCCGCCACTCGGCGACGTCGAAAATCGGCCGCACCGCGGCTGTCGCGCGCTCGGAGGCGACGTCGGCCGATGACAGCGTCAGGCCGCCGGGACGGCCGATGATGACCTTGTCGGGCGCGACCTCGGCGATGATGTCCTCGGAACGGGGATGCACCGCCACGCCATGGATCGATTCCAGCAGCGCCATCTCGACAAAGTCATGCTGCTTGATGAAGCCGCGGACCGGCAGCGGCGCCGTGACCACCAGCAGCGCATCGCCGGCGTCCGGATCGATGAACCGGTGCAGCAGGCCGGGCCTCGACAGCGGCACGGTGACGTTGGCCAGCGCCGGATCGGTGATGTTGCGGATCACCACCAGCGGCTGCTGCGGCGACTGCATCGTATCGGCAAAGGTCAGCATCCAATGCGCACCGCCCTTGTCGTCGCCGGTCAGCGAAGGCATTTGCGGACGGTTGAGGCGGATGCGGACGGCCTGCCCCTTGTCCAGCGGCCACCGGCTGACATCCGCGATCAGCGCCCCGCCCCGGCTGCGGATGAGGTCGACATCGATCGGCTGCATGGAATCGAACACCAGCCACACCGTATCGGCGCGGCGAAACAACGCCGCCGGCGTAGCCGCCGCAAATGCGAACGTCATGCGCAAGGCGTCGCTATCCCGCCTGACCGTGACCGTGGCAGGACCCGCGCCGACCGGCTGCGCCTGGACAGCAGGCGGCGCCTGCACGGCTGGCGGCAATCCCTGGGGTGCCGGCGCCGCCTGAATCGCCGCCGGCGCATCGGTGCCTGGCGGATTAACATTGACCGGCGGGGCGGCAACGGACGTCGGCGCAACACTGGCCGGCGGCGCAACACTGGCTGGCGGCGCCTGGGCCACCTTCGGGGCGTCCGGCACCGGGGCGGCAACGGCCGGCGGCGATTTCGGCGGAGCCTCGGCCGCGACGGCCGGCGTCTGCTTTGGCGTCTCCTTTGCCGGCGGCGGTTCGGATGCGGGCGCGGCCTTCGCCGCCTGATCGGGCTTGATCTCGATCTTGGCCTGCCGGGCGAAGGTTTCCGAGGTCGGCGGCACGATCTCGCCTGATGGCCGGGAGGCCCGGCTCTCCGCCGGCCTGGCGGATGCGGCGGGTGCGGCCGGCGCCGCGGCGCGCGAAGCATCGGCGACCGGCGGCAGCGACACCGACGGTTTGTCCGACTGCTGGAAAGCGACGTCGATAATGTAGTTCTTCTCCTCGCGGAAG
Source organism: Pseudomonadota bacterium (assembly GCA_043811435.1). Classification (GTDB taxonomy): domain Bacteria; phylum Pseudomonadota; class Alphaproteobacteria; order Rhizobiales; family Xanthobacteraceae; genus Bradyrhizobium. The sequence goes on along the minus strand of JBDRNF010000260.1, from coordinate 24,162 downwards.
GAGCGGACATCGACATCGCCGATCAGCACGACCTCCACCAGGGAAGTTTCGCGTTCGATCTTCTGACCGATCGACGCGATGTTCGGCGGCAGCGCCAGCTTGGCGTCCGCGAGGTCGAAGGAGAGCGCGGCATTGAACAATAGCGACAGCCGCTGGTCGTTCAGCACGCTGGAAACGCCGATGCCATCGGGCATTTCGAAGACGAAGCGCACGAAGGTCGGCTGCACCGAGGCGCGGACCCTGATCGGCGGACGCTTCTGGGCCGCCGCGGCGGCGCGCTGCTGGCGCAAGATGCGCTCGGCGACCCGGGCACGTTCGGACAATTCGCGGACCACTTCGGCGGGAAGCCCGGGCGGCTGGCCGCTCCAGCTGTCGGGCAGCAGGTCGACGAACACCCGCTCGCCCGCGGTCATGGTGTTGACGGTGACCTTGCGCGACAGCGCAAGCCGGATCGCCGAGCCATCGGGATCCCGCCGCACCGATCCGACGTAATCGGGCACCGCATCGGACAACCGGTCGACTGGAATGTCCACCGGGCGCTTGAACCGGATCACGAGGATGGAGCCTGCGGTCGAGACCTGGGATTCGACATCCTCGGCGAGCTTGAGAACCAGCCGGGCGTAGCCGCCCGAGGCCGAAAACGTCGCCTCGCCCCTGACCGGCTCGGTCTGGCTGAAGGCACTGGATGTCAGGCCGATCAGGACCAGCCCGGCCGCCAGCCATGCAGTCCCGGCGGCGAGCCGTACAGCCCCGGCGGCGAGCCGTAGATGTCCGCCAAGGCAAAGCTGCGCCGTCCGCGCGCAAGCGCGGCCTCGCGACCAGAATCCAGTGGCAGCCATTCGCGCCATTCCAACCGGGTCTTTCAGCTTCGTTCAATCTGTTCGGCGGGACGTCCTCGCCCAGTGCCGCTGAATCCTAGAATCGGCGCATTAAGGGGCTGTTAATTATCCGCGTTAATTGGATTTTTGCGGCATCACCTTGCCCTCGATCTTGGGCAGGTCGGCGACCGAGGCGGCCTTGTCCGTGCCGGCGCGGCGCGCCATCTCGACCGTCAGCCGCTCGGCCGCTTCGGTCTGCATCAGGCCGAGAATGTCGGACATCTTGCGCGGCGCGATCTGCGAGGCGATTTCGAACAGCACGGACATCTCGAGCCGGTCGAACACCTTGGCGGCGTCCTTCGGCTTCATGCCCTCATACATGGTGATGATGCCCTTGAATCGGGCGGCGTCGATCTCGCTCTTTGCTCCGGTCGCCGTGGAGATCCGGCTTTCGACGGCCTTCATCTCCTCGACCTTGGATTCAATGCGCTTTTCGGCCGACTTGAGCAGGCTTTCGCGAATGTCGATTTCGCGCGCGCGCGCCTCCAGCTCCTGGCGCCGCGACTGCAGCCTTTCCAGGATCGCGCGCTCCGACGCCGACACCGGCGCGGTCTGCTCGGGATAGACCACGACACCGTCGGGTTTCGGCGGTTCGGTGGCCGGCGCGGCCGGCTTCGGCGCATCTTCCTTCTTGGCCGCCACCGAGCCCGTGATGTCGGCGGAATCAACCTTGCCCGACGACGGATAGTTGAAGGTGTCCTGCGCCCATGACTTCTTCGCGCTCTTCTCGTGGTCGAACACGTAGCCGCCGTCGATCACCAGACCGGCGACCTTGAGCACGGCAAGGCCGAAGATCGCGATCAGGACGACCGGAATAACGCGAATGTCACGGAAGGATTTCATGCCGCCAGGCCGTCAGACCTTCTGCGCTCGGAGAACGCTTGCGCCGCCGCGGCAACCGCCTTGGCCGATGATGCCCTTGGAGCCGCCACCGGCGCCGCCCCCGGTTCCGACAGCGGCCGCGCGGCAATCGCGATCCTGGACAGCCGCCGGATCACATTGTCGCCTTCGGCGAGCTGCTTGTTCAGCTGCTGCGACATCTGCGCCGCCGAGGTCAGCTGGTTGCCGAGATTCTCGTTGACGTCGCGCACGGTGTGCTTGAGGCCGCCGATCGCGCGCTCGGCGATTTCGGTCGCCGTGATCAGCTCCCCGATCGTCGCCTTCAGCGAATGCTCGTCCGCCTTCAGCCGCTTCAACCGCGTGTTCAGCAGCATGCAATAGCCGATCGTGAGCAGCAGCAGCACCGCCACCAGACTCTCGATCACAATTCCGAATGAATGACTCATTGGGCCTCCATCAACTTGGTTTGCTCATCGGCCTTCTCGAACATCGCGAAGGTGGTATTGGGCTTGCGCAACTGCTTGGAGACGCGAATGGCGACGCGGTCGCCGACCCGTCCCATCCGGCCTTCGGTCAGCAGGACATTGCCGCAGCGCACCGCGACCAGCGCGTCGGCGCGCATTTCCAGCGGCAGGGTATCGCCGACCTTCAGTTTCATCAGCTGCTTCAGCGGGATCTCGGCTTCGTACAGCACGGCATCGACCGAGATCTCCGCCTGCCCCACCTCGGTGGCGAAATGGCCTTCCCAGATCGGATCACGGCCGAACTTTTCGCCCATGAACATCTGCAGCAGGACGGGACGGATCGGCTCGATGGTCGCATAAGGCAGCAGCAATTCGATGTTGCCGCCGCGGTCTTCCATGTCGATGCGCAGGCGCACCAGGATGGCGGCGTTGGCGGGCCGGCTGATTGCGGCGAAGCGCGGATTGGTTTCCAGCCGGTCGATCGAGAAGGTCACCGGCGACAGCGGCCGGAACGCCTGCTCGGCATCGGCCAGCACGACTTCAACCAGCCGCTTGACGAGGTTGGTCTCGATCGAGGTGTAGGGACGGCCTTCGATGCGCAGCGAGGTCTGGCCGCGGCGCCCGCCAAGGAGCACGTCGACCATCGAGTAGATCAGGCTGGAATCCACCGTGGCGAGGCCGAAGTTTTCCCATTCCTCGGCCTTGAACACGCTGAGCACGGCGGGCAGCGGAATCGAATTCATGTAGTCGCCGAACCGCACCGAGGTGATGCGGTCGAGCGAGACTTCGACGTTGTCGGAGGTGAAATTGCGCAGACTGGTCGTCATCAGCCGCACCAGGCGGTCGAACACGATTTCGAGCATCGGCAGACGCTCGTAGGACACCATCGCGGAATCGATGATGGCGCGAATGCCGGAATTGTCGTCGAGATTGACTTCACCGACGGTGAAACCGAGCAGGTTGTCGATTTCCTCCTGCGACAGGACCCGTTCGCCGCCGTTCTTGCCGCCGCCGAAGTCGCGGCTGCCGTCCTCGACCATGGCGGCCCATTGCAGCGCCATGGTTCCGGAGATTTCGTTGGCCGCAGCGGCCGCCGCGGCTTCCGCCGGATCCTCGGAATCCAGCGACGCTTCCCATTGGGCTGCGATGGCGTCCTGGTCGTCTAAGGGATTGCCGGCCATGATCCTAGATCCGTCTCGTCACTGAACGACGATTTCCTTGAACAGCACGGCGTTGACCGCGTTCGGCGCGATCGCCACGTTGACGCGCCGGGTCAGCTCTTCCTTGAGGCGAAACAGGCCGGCTGAACCGTTGAGATCGATCGGCCGCAGTTCGCGCAGATAGGTCTGGAACAGATCGGTGACGCGCGGCAGCGACGGCTTGATCGACTCGACCTGTTTCTCTTCCTTGACCTCGAGCACGACCTTGACCTTGAGGTATTGCACGCGCTCGCCGGGGGCCCCGGTCATATTGACCAGCATCTCCGGCACATCCATGAATACGGGCGGCTTCGCCGCCGCCACTTCGGCCTGCTTGGCCTCGCTGCCATGGTCGCCCCGGAAGAACAGGAACCAGGTCGCCGCGCCGCCGCCGAGGATGACGAACACGCCCGCGATCGCGATCATCAGCTTCAGCTTGCCCTTCGGCGCCGCAACCACTTCGGCGCCATCCGCCGCGCCATCCTGTTCAGTGTCTGCCATCGCCCGCCCGCCCAATTCAGGGAGATCAACCCGTCGCCGCGAGGCAGGCTTTGACGCGATACATGCCCCCGGCGCACACGCGCTCTCTTGAGGGTGACGCTAAGGTAATAATGGTTAACGGAACCTTTCCGCAGGGCCCCGACTAGGAAAAAACTGCCGGGCCAACATGGTCAATAAACCTTTATTGCCGCCCTCGGCAGACCCGGCCAAACACCTAACTCATTCAGAAATCGATGTTTTCCCAGCTGGCACGACTTTCGCTGAGGTGCTGGTGATCCGCGGCTTGGGAGAGCCTGGCGGATCGCACGACCCGCAACCGGCCTGGGAGGGCTTTGGCTGCGGATCATTGAGGGGAGACATACGATGGGGAACCACCTTCTCGTCGGACTTTCGCGGCAGGTGACGCTGGAACGGCAGATGGATGTCGTCGCCAACAACGTCGCCAACATCAACACCAACGGCTTCAAGGCGGACCGCTCGCTGTTCTAGGAATTCCTCACCTCGCGCGCGCATGAAGACAATTTCGTCGGCCGTGACCGCCGCGTCAGCTTCGTGCAGGATCGCGGCACCTTCAAGGATTTCGCGCAAGGCGCGTCCGAGTTGACCAAGAACCCGCTCGACGTCGCGATCGACGGCGCCGGCTTCCTCGTGGTGCAGACCCCGGCCGGCGAGCGCTACACCCGCGACGGCGGGCTGAAAATCAACAACCAGGGCCAGCTGGTCAACTCCTCCGGCTATCCGGTGCTCGGCGGCTCCGGCCCGATCGTGCTGCAGCCGACCGACAAGGAACTCACCATCGCCGCCGACGGCAACATCACCGTGCTCGAAGGCACCAACCGGGTCGACTCGGTGCGCGGCAAGCTGCGGGTGGTCCGTTTCGCCGACGCACAGAAGCTGGTGAAGGAAGGCTCCAACCTTTACGCGGCCGGCGCCGACGCCGGGCTCCAGCCGGACACCGCCTCGAAGTTGAACCAGGGTTTTATCGAGAAATCGAACGTCAATTCGGTGCTCGAGATGAGCCGCATGATCGAGGTCACGCGCGCCTACACGTCGATCTCGGCGATGCTGCAGCAGCAGGGCGACCTGCGCAAGACCGCCATCGAGAAACTCGCCGAAGTTCCGGCATAAGAGAGGATTGATTCCATGCGCGCCATGTACACCGCAGCGACCGGAATGATGGCACAGGAACTCAACGTTCAGGTGATCTCCAACAACATCGCCAACATGCGCACCACCGGCTACAAGAAGCAGCGCGCCGCGTTCCAGGACCTGATCTACGACCACGTCCGCCGGGTCGGCGCCCAGGCTTCCGATCAGGGCACCATCCTGCCCGTCGGCGTCGACATCGGCGGCGGCGTCAAGACCGTCGGCACGCCGCGGATGATGAGCCAGGGCACGCTGTCGCCGACCGGCAACGAACTCGATGTCGCGGTCCGCGGCGAAGGCTTCTTCAAGATCCAGGTTCCCGACGGCACCTACGCCTACACCCGCGACGGCTCGTTCCAGATGGACGCGCAGGGCCGCATCGTCACCGCGAATGGCAATCCGGTGCAGCCGACCATCACCGTCCCGACGAACTCCTCCGGCCTCACCATCAACCAGCAGGGCGAGGTCTCGGTGGTGCAGTCGGGATCGACCAACTCTGTCACGATCGGCCAGATCGGCCTGACCCGCTTCATCAACAAGGCCGGCCTGCAGCCGATCGGCGACAATCTGTTCACCGAGACCCCGGCCTCGGGCGCGCCGCAGGACGGCATCGCCAACACCGACGGCTACGGCGACATGCAGCAGTCCAACCTCGAACAGGCCAACGTCGAGGTGGTCACGGAAATTTCCGACCTGATCTCGGCACAGCGCGCCTACGAGATGAACGCCAAGGTGGTCAGCGCCGCCGACCAGATGATGCAATCCACCGCCAACATGTTCCGCTGAGGGAGATGATGATGATGTTTCGCCCGCTCTCCCTCGCCTTCGCCTTGCTCGTGGCCACGTCGGCGGCCGCCTCGGAGCAGGCCCGCTACGACATGATCGCGACACCGGTGCTGCGCGCCCACGTCACGGTGAGCGGCGATCTGGTACGGATCGGCGACGTCATCGACAATGCCGGCCCGGCGGCGCAGATCGCGATCTACCGCGCGCCGGATCTCGGCACCACCGGCGCGATGCCGGTGGACCGGGTGCTGATGGCGTTGCGCGCGCATCAGGTGATCGGCGTCGACACCCGCGATCTCCGCGAGATTTCGATCACGCGGCTGGCCCGCACGATCGAGAGCAAGGACATCGAGGCTTCGATCGCCCGCGCGCTGCAGCACAGGAACGGCCTCGGCGATGCCGCCAACCTCACCTTGACCTTCGATCGCGACGTGCAGGATCTGCGGCTGGAAGCCTCCAACACCGGCGCCATGCAGGCGGTCTCGACGAGGTTCGACAGCCGCAGCAATCGTTACGACGTCACTTTCGAAATTGCCAATGAAGCCATGTCCGCCCCCACGAAACTGCGTTTCACCGGCACCGCGGTCGAGACCGTGGAAGCCGCGATCCTGGCGCGCGGCGTCGAGCGCAACGAGGTGATCAAATCGTCCGACGTGGTGATCGAGCGCCGCCCGAAGGCCGAGGTCGGCAACGACCTTGCCGCCCGCGACAGCGCGGTCGGCATGCAGGCGCGCAAGCAGTTGCGCGTCGGCCAGGCGCTGAAGACCGCCGATCTCGTCAGGCCCGATCTGGTGCAGAAGGACCAGGCCGTCGTCCTGATCTACCAGGCGATCGGACTCCATCTCACCATTCGCGGCAAGGCGCTGGAGGGTGGCACCGAAGGCGACGTCGTCAGCGTGATGAACCTGCAGTCCAAGCGCATCGTCTCCGGCGTCGTCACCGGCCGCGGCCAGGTCTCGATCAACACCATCCCGGTCGCGCCTCCGGCGTCCCGCCAGCCCGACGTCTCCGACGCGACATCCTCGATTCAGTCGAGCCAGGCGGCAACGCTGGTTGCGATCGCCGCCAACGCCGCCTCATCCGTGTCTCCAAAAGCCGAGTAATGGTAATGTACGCTTCCCGCATCCCCCGCCTGATCCTGACCGGCGCGTTACTGGCGACCGCAGCCCTTGCCGGCGGCTGTTCCTCGCTCGACCGGCTGTCGCAGATCGGCGAGAAGCCGAAACTGTCGGCGATCGAGAATCCGACGGCGCAGCCCGGCTACAAGCCGGTGCAGATGCCGATGCCGAAGCCGGAGACCGCCTCCTACAACGCCAACTCCTTGTGGCGCAACGGCAGCCGCGCCTTCTTCAAGGATCAGCGCGCGGCGAGGATCGGCGACATCCTCACCATCACCGTGAACTTCACCGACAAGGCCAACATGGCCAATCAAAGCCAGCGCAGCCGCACCTCCAAGGAGGATTCCGGCATCACCGATTTCGCCGGCTCCAAGCTGTTGACCGGAGACGCCGCCCTGGTGATGCCCGGCAAGATCCTGACAACCGATTCCGCCGGCTCCTATGACGGCAAGGGCTCGGTGGTGCGGCAGGAGAACCTGCAGACCAGCGTCGCCGCCGTGGTCACGCAATTGCTGCCGAACGGCAATCTCGTGGTCGAGGGCAAGCAGGAGATCCGCGTCAATTTCGAAATCCGCGAACTGATCGTCGCAGGCATCGTCCGCCCGGAGGACATCCAGAGCGACAACACCATCGATTCAAGCAAGATCGCGCAGGCCCGCATCGCCTATGGCGGCCGCGGCCAGATCACCGACGTCCAGCAGCCGCGCTACGGCCAGCAGGTCACGGATATCCTGCTGCCGTTCTAGCTTCAAGAGCTCCCACACATCATCGCGAACCTAGGCGCGATGATGTGTTCCAACACGGCCTCCGTCAGCTCCCCTGACGGAGGCCGTGGTTGTTTGTGGGAGAATGGCAGGCGAAGGCATTTGTGCCTTGTCCACGTCATGCCTTTATCCGGCATGTCAGCAACAAGCTACCTTCAGGCCGCAATGGCGCGTGCCGAAGCCCGGCGCGGCTTGTGGCGCACAACGACGTCGACCTTGTAGTCCATTCGGTCCAGACACCGGACCAGACGATCGATCGAGAACTTGCCGACGCGGCCGGTGACCAGAGCCGAAACGTCCGGCTGCTTGAGACCGAGCAGGGCAGCAGCCTTGGTCTGGGTGAGCTTCCGGCGCTTGATGATTGCACGGATTTCGCGAACGAGCTTGGCCTTGAGAAGCTCTTCTTCCGGATTGTCGAACCCGAGGTCTGCAAAAACATTGCCGCTGCTCGCGGTCACTTTTCTGGCGTTGCTCACTTCTTCGCTCCCAGCCGTGCCGTAATTTAACGTGGTTGTCGAGGTCGCCCCGCCCTGGGTCGCAAAGGGACAAGCACCATGAGCTATCTCGCAATCGACGCCGCGCTGTAGATTTGCGTGCCCGTGGTCTCCACGATCCGCCCCTTCAGCGCCCTGACGAATTCGCGCGAGCCCTCCACTGCGAAGTGGGTGCGCAGGGCGGCTTCATCGGCCCATTGTTCGAAGAAGAACAGGCGAAGCGGATTTTCGCAGTCGACATGCACCGCATGCGAGATGCAGCCCGGTTCCTGCCGCGAGCGCGCGACGTGTTCGAGACAGAGGCGGCGAACATCGGCGAAGGTGTCCTCCCGCGCCAGAATGCTGCCGGTTACCAGAATCATCTTGATCACCTCAATGCCGCGCCGGCAGAGGTTTCCTACCGCCGCCTGGCCACGGCGATACCTAGCAGAAATGCCGCCAGAAGCGAGCCGAGCGGGGCTTCGCGGGCGATGTTGGCGAGGATGCTGAGCGGCATGCCCGGCTTGCGGCCGGACTCGATGGCGTCAGAGACCCGATGGGCCGCGCCCTTCACCGCGTCGGAAACTTCCGAGATGGTGGATTTCGGCTCCGGCGCCGGATCGAGGCCGTCATAGACGTAGGGCGGCTCTGAGGTCTGGTCGTTCATGGCTTCGATCTCCGTCTTGCCCGCAGGCAATCGATCAGAGCGCGATTGGTTCCGCGCGGCGGCTTGCGCCGCGGCGACGGCATCACGGGGATGACGACCTTGGGATGGCGCGGCGGCGCGGCCGGCATCGCGATAGGCCCGTCGCTTTACGCGAAGGTCACGCTCACATTTCCCAGTCCCGACAATTCCATCGTCACGCTGTCGCCGGCGTTGAGCCACACCGTCTTGACCAGACTTCCCGTCAGCACGATCTGCCCGGCGTGCAGGCCCTTGCCTTCAGCGGCGAGATGGTTGGCGAGCCAGGCCAGCGCGTTGTGAGGATGGCCGAGCACGTCGGCGCCGGTGCCCTGCCCGGCCTCCTTGCCATTGATGACCGCGCGACCCGTCACGGCTCGCAGGTCGGGCGCTGTGGTTCGCGATACCGCCTCGCCGAGCACGCAGCCGGCGGCGAAGAAATCATCCGCCACCAAGGTCGGCGCGCCCATCGTCTCCCATTTGACATAGCGGTCGTCGACGATCTCGATCGCGGGATAATAGGCCTCGATCGCCTCGGCCACCCACTCGGCCGTGAACGGCGCCTCCGACGGCGGCATGTCGCGCGCGAGCTTGACGGCGATCTCGCATTCGACGCCGACCCGGACGAAATCGGCGGCCCTAAGCTGCGCGCCGCTGGCGTGAACGCCTTTTTCAAAGACGCCGCCGCCGCAGGGATGGGGAATGCCGAGATATTGCTGCATCACCGCGCTGGTGCAGCCGATCTTGTAGCCGACCATGGCGCCGAACTGCGGCAGCAGCAGATCGTGCACCGCGCGCTGGATTTGGTAGCCTTGCGCCTCGTCCGGCGGCGCGAGCTCGGCGTCGAGCGAATTCAGCGCCGTGCGGCCGCGGCGGGCGGCGGCGATGATCCGGGCGGCCGCGAGAATATTGTCCATCGGCGGCGGCTTTCAGTTCGACTCAACAAAATGACCGCACGCGGCGGCCACATTCTATTCGTCGCGATAGACTTTCTCGCGTTTCTCGTGACGCTCCTGGGCTTCTACCGAGAGCGTCGCGATCGGGCGGGCTTCGAGCCGCTTCAGCGAGATCGGCTCGCCGGTCTCCTCGCAATAGCCGTAGGTGTTGTCTTCGATGCGCTGCAGCGCGGCGTCGATCTTGGAGATCAGCTTGCGCTGGCGGTCGCGGGCGCGCAGTTCGATGGCGCGGTCGGTTTCCGACGAGGCCCGGTCGGCGAGGTCGGGGTGGTTGACGTTCTCTTCCTGCAGCGTCTGCAGCGTAATGCGGGATTCCCGCAGGATCTCGTCCTTCCATGCCAGCAGCTTGCCGCGAAAATATTCGCGCTGGCGGTCGTTCATGAAAGGCTCTTTTTCGGTCGGTCGATAGTTCTTCAACTTTTCCAAGGCCAGCCCACTTCACGTGCAAGGCGGGCGGAAACGGTCCGTCCGCGCGCGCCTTATATAGCGGCGTGTTGTGACAGACAATATCGCTCGAAACGGGAAAGGCTGTCGGCCCAAGGGTTTCGCAGGGGTTTCGCGGGATTTCACGACGGTTCCGCGGGGATCTCACCGGGGTTTCCCGCAGGAACCTGTGAAAAACCCCAGCGCGCGTCAGAACTGCCCGGCCTTGGCCAGTTCGACTTCGACCCGCAATTCGATCTCGGACAAGACCGCGTCGAGCCCCGGATCGCCGGAGGAGGATTTCAGGTTGGCGGCGGCGGCGCGCAGCCGATTGACCGTGGAAGCGTCGAAATTGCCCGACAACAGCCCGAGTTTGAGGTCATCCAGCACGTCGAGCGCGCCTCTACCGCGCTGCACCGAACGTTTGCGGCGCTCGGTGGGATCCTCGACACCCTGCAGCGCCAGCAACGCATCGATGCCGCCGGCCGCCTTGGGCGGGGCGGCGGAGCGGGTCTCGGCGGCGGTAGCCGAATCGGGCAGCGAAAATCCGGTCGACGAGATTCGCTTGACGGGGCCGGTCGTCGTGCCGGTGGTGGTGCCGTTCGGTCCGTAGATGCGCATGATTTGGTCTCGCGGTGTAATCGGCAGCATCGGCCCGCTGTGGTTAACGAAACGTGAACCGCCCGGCAGAATTTGCCGGGAAGCGGCAGTTTCGCCGCCGCCGCGTCCGGCCGACGCCGCGGTCTCAAATGTTTATCCATATAAATCAATTGCTTAAGGGGACGAAAGGGATGGCACAGGGCTCGCATAGATCATGCCGGATCGCCGTCATGGGAGTGATGGGCGGATCCGGATCGTTAGAACCTCGCGGGGAGCAGAGGATGCCAGGCGTCCATTCGGCAAGAGCATTTCAGATGGCCTGCGCCGCGCTGTTGGCGCTGGCGCTGTCGTCGATATCAGCCGGCGCGACCTCCCGGATCAAGGACCTCGCCAATATCGAGGGCGTGCGGCAAAACCAGCTGATCGGCTATGGCCTCGTCGTCGGCCTCAACGGCACCGGCGATACCCTGAACAACATTCCCTTCACCAAGCAGTCGCTGCAGGCGATGCTCGAGCGCATGGGCGTCAACATCCGCGGCGCCACCATCCGCACCGGCAACGTCGCCGCCGTGATGGTGACCGGCAACCTGCCGGCGTTCGGCACCCAGGGCACCAGGATGGACGTCACCGTCTCCGCGCTCGGCGATTCCAAGAACCTGCAGGGCGGCACCCTGCTCGTCACCCCGCTGCTCGGCGCCGACGGCAACGTCTATGCGGTGGCGCAGGGTTCGGTCGCGGTCGCCGGTTTTGCGGCCGAAGGCGCCGCCGCCAGCGTGGTGCGCGGCGTGCCGACCGTCGGCCGCATCGCCAACGGCGCCATCATCGAGCGCGAGATCGAATTCGCGCTCAACCGGCTGCCCAATGTGCGGCTGGCGCTGCGCAACGCCGATTTCACCACCGCCAAGCGCATTGCCGCCGCGGTCAACGACTTTCTCGGCGCCAAGGCCGCCGAGCCGATCGACCCCTCCACCGTGCAGATGAGCATCCCGCCCGAATTCAAGGGCAACGTCGTCGCCTTCCTGACCGAGATCGAGCAGTTGCAGGTCGAGCCGGATCTCGCCGCCAAGATCGTGATCGACGAACGCTCCGGCATCATCGTGATGGGCCGCGACGTCCGCGTCGCCACCGTCGCGGTGGCGCAGGGCAACCTCACCGTCTCGATCTCCGAAAGCCCGCAGGTCAGCCAGCCCAACCCGCTGGCGCGCGGGCGGACCGTGGTGACCCCGAACACCGGCGTCAAGGTCACCGAGGACGGCAAGAAATTCGCACTGGTCAAGGACGGCGTGTCGCTGCAGCAGCTGGTCGACGGCCTCAACGGCCTCGGCATCGGCCCGCGCGACCTGATCAGCATCCTGCAGGCGATCAAGGCCGCCGGCGCGATCCAGGCCGACATCGAGGTGATGTGATGGCAAGCAGCCTGATCAACCCGACCATCGGCAGCACCCCCGCCAAAGCCGCGATGCCGACCCGCTACGGCCGTCCGGACTTTCAACTCGCCGAGGCCCTGACCAAGGTATCGCCGCAGGCGCAGGCCACGGCCAAGGCCAAGGCGGAGGATTTCGAGGCGGTGTTCCTGAACTCGATGTTCTCGCAGATGACCAGCGGCATCAAGGGCGACGGCCCGTTCGGCGACACCAAGAGCACCGGCGTGTGGCGCTCGATGCTGACGGACCAATATTCGAAAAACTTCGCCAAGGCCGGCGGCATCGGCATTTCCACCGACGTCTACCGCACGCTGATTCTGCAGCAAGCCAACCGCGCCGGCTAATCAGGGGATCCGACGATGAACCAGCAACCCGCAACGCCGCAGGCGCCCGCGCCGATTCCTGTCGCCTCGACGCCCGCCGAGGCCCGCAAAATCGCCGAGAACCTGATGGATGCGATGAGCAAGCTGCTCGGCGTCATCGAGCGCGAAACCGAACTGGTGCGCGCCGGCAAGGTCCGCGAAGCGATGATGCTGGAGACGCAGAAGTCTGAGCTGACCCGCCGCTACGGCGCCGCGGTTGCTTATCTGAAGGCCAGCCAGAAATATCTCGAGCAGAGCGCGCCCGAACTCCTGACCTCGCTGCACCGTCATCACGACACCTTTCGCGCCATGCTGCAGGTCAACCTCACGGTGCTGGCCACCGCCCACGCGGTGTCGGAAGGCATCGTGCGCGGCGTCAACACCGAGATCCAGCGCCGCAATATCCCCAACACCTACACCGCGGCCGGGCAGCGCGCGCAACCGGGGCGGGCCAACATCACGCCGCTGGCGGTCAGCCGCTCGCTCTGAGCGGGCCGGACTAAAGACAATTTTCAGAAAAATGCCGCGCCGATTTCAGCGCGGAATTCATCGCGTTTTCTAACCGGGCGTTGAGAGGTGTCCGGCATAGTTGCGTCCGACGAGGGGTTGGGATTTGACTCGAAGCACGCCAGGAGGCTGCCATGAGTATGGATTTCAACATCAAACCGGTGGGGGCACCGGTCGCCGCACCGGTCGCACCGCCCGTAAGCGAGGCGGCCAACCATGCGGTCGCGACCGAACTGCCATCGCCGAAGAGCGTCACCGTGGTCGACGCCAGCGCGCGCGCGCGCATCGATACGGGCCTTCTCGCCGCGTCGACCTCGAATCAGGTGGTGATTGACCGCGCCGCGGCGTCGATCGTCTATCAAGTGATCGACGACAAAACGAGCCAGGTGGTGCGGCAATTTCCCGAAGAGGCCATCCTGCGCCGCCGCGCCTATTTCAACAGCCTGGATCAGAGCAAGGGCACGCCGACGCGGATGCTCGCCACCGACCGCAAGATTTAACCGGCAAGGGCTCGGGAAGGACGCGAGCCAGGTCGGCCCGCTCTAGCGGGTCGACTGCTTGGCGTAGGCGGTATCGAGCAGGGTCGCGCCGGTCGAGGGATCGGTGATGACGTTCTTGATTTCCGCCGTCCCGATCTTGGTCAGCGTGAATTTCGTATCGCCGATCCGGAACGCGTTGTCCTTGATCAGGACGTCGGCATATTTGTTGGTGCCCGCGCTCTGGTACTGCACCTTGGCGCGAAAGCCGGTGATGTTCGAGACCGAGATCTTGAACGACTTGTTGTCGGCATATTTCCCGGTCCAGTCGCCCTGGTAGAGCTTGGCATCGACCGGGACATACGGGGTCTTCGACGGAATCGTCGCTCCCACGGTCTTGTAGTTGGCAGACAGAATGGCGAAAACGTCAGCCATTTACCGCTCCGTTCTCATTAGCCGCGGCCCGACAGGCCGGCGGCGAGATTGCAATTGATGTCGATCAGCGATTTCAGCTTGGCCGGATCGGGGTTCAGCTGCATTTCCACGGTCTGGTTCATCACGAACACGCCGATATTGGCGATGTTCTGGCGAACGTCCGCGGGCTGCGGATTCTCCTGGTTCGTCGCCGCGCTCATGAAGATCGACCACAGCCGGCGATTGAACAGCAGCGCTTCATGCAAGTTTTTGTCAGGCCCGGTCCAGTTGTCCTGCACGTCACGGAGTTGCCGTGCGGCTTTCAGCAGCGCCTGCGCCTCGATTTCGCGGGGAGATGACGTGGTCTGGGAGGTACGCGCATACGCTTGGGCTGCATTGGACATTCATGACCTCGAAGGAAGCGGTTCGCAGAACCGCGGGGGGCTTGTGACTGCCCAGCTTTCATACAAGCCGCGCCTTTAAATATGGTTATCGAGCGTTACCAAATGCGTCCGGAACCGGGCAAAAGACAGGCCGCCCTCCAGCCAAGAAAAAGGCGGCGGGTTGCCCCCGCCGCCTTGATTTTCCTGCTTGGCGCCGGACTTAGCGCAGCAGCTGCAGCACGCTCTGCTGCGACTGATTGGCCAGCGCCAGCGCGGACACCGCGATCGACTGGCGGGTGGACAGCGCCTGGCTGTTGGCCGCTTCCTCGTTGGTGTCGGCCAGCGTCAGGTTGGACGAGCCGGTCTGCAGCACGTTGATCAGGTTCTTCGAGAAGTCCTGACGGATCTGCACGATCGACAGGTTCGAACCGAAGGCCGAAGCCTGCGAACGAAGCGTGCCGCTCGCGGCGCTGAGGCCGGCGACGACCTTCTGCACCGAGTCGTTGTCCTTGAAGTCACCGGCGGACAGGTTGGCCAGGCCGAGACCGGCGGCGTTGAAGTTGACGCCTCCGATGCTGAGCGTGGACTTGCCGGTTTCGTTGAAGGTCAGCTTCAGGGTGTCGCCGGTCAACAGGTTGACGCCGTTGAAGGAAGCATCCTGCGCCGTGGTGGTGATCTGGTTCAGGATGTTGTTGTACTGGTTGACGAGGTTGTCACGAGCGGAGCTCGCATTGGCATCGACCACCGGCGCGCTGCCGCTTTTGCCGAAGAACAACTCACCGGAAGCCGCCGCGGTGCCGCCGATCGTGCCGATGGTGGCCGAAGCAGCGTCGTTCGCCGTGGTGATGGTCAGCGTGCCGTCCTGGGCAAGCGTGGCCTGGAGATTGTTGGAGGCCAGCGCAGAGTTGAGGTCATTCAGCGTGTTGACGGTGCCGCCGAAGGTGATGTTGGTCGCGGTGCCGCCACCGGTGGCGCCGATCGACAGGGTCAGGCCGTTGAGCGCCGACGAGCCGACGCCGCGAGCCTGGTTGACACCCGTGCCGAGGCCGAGCGCGGAGAGCGCTGCGGAGTTCGACGAGGAGATCGTCAGGTCGCTGCTGGCACCGGTATGCAGCACGATCTGGCCGCCGGTGACGGTCGAGGGCGTGGAGCCCGGACCGACGTTGCCGGACAGCGTGTCGATCTTGGTCAGCAGGTTGCCGATGGTGTCGCCGACGTTGATGTGGTTGTCATCGGCGGCGCCCGAAGCCACGAAGGTCAGGTTCTGACCGTTCACGGTGATGGGGTCGCCGATGCCGAAGGCCGTCGTCAGCGAGTCGCTGGTCGGCGAAGACACGCCGGAAAGCAACGTCGCGGCGCTGATCGCCGGGGTGGCGGCAGCCGTACGGGTGACGGCGGTGGTGCCGGAGAGACCGAGCTTGGTCAGGGTGCCGGCCAGCGAGCCCGCCAGGCTGATGTCGTTCGACGTGCCGGTGTCCAGATTGATCTGGCCGGTGCCGTCGATGGTCGCCGTGCTGCCGCCGGCCGCGAGTTCGATCGCCGTCAGAACGTCATCGATCGTGCCGTCGCCGAGACCGATCGAGTAGTTGTTGCCCGCGATCGAACCGGTGACGCCGGTGCCGGAGTGGAACGTGATCGTCTTGTTGTTGACGATCAGGTAATCCGACGTGGTGAGGGAAGACGTCAGGGCGTCGGTGGAACCCGGGATCGCCGAACCGGCCAGCAACGTCGCCGCGGTGGCGTTCGCAGCGGTGATCGCGCCGCCGGTGCGGGTAGCGGTGGTCGAACCGGTCAGCCCGAGGTCGGCGAGCACGCCCGCGGAGCCGCTGAGGGACAAGTCTGCCGCGAGACCCGTGTTGAGCTGGATCTGGCCGCCGGTGACGGTCGAGGCGACCGAGCCGGGACCCGTGTTGCCCTGCAGGGTATCGAGGGCGGCGACGAGGGCATCGAGGTCATTGTCGACACCGAGGGTGTAGGCGGTACCCGATCCCGCCAGTGCGCCCGCGCCGGCCTGGAAGGTGATGGTGGCGCCGTTGATCGTGATGGTGTCGTTGGCCGCGATGGCCTGCGTCGCACCGCCGACGTCGGTCAGGGCGGAGATCAGCGTGGCGCCCGTCGCGTTGGTGGCAGCGCCCGAATAGAGCTGCGCGCCCAGCGTCGCCGCGGTGTTGCCGAAGGCGTTCTGGTGGGTGGCGGCGACCGAGGTGCCGGTGCCGACCGAGGCGGAATAGACCACGGCCTGGTTGTTGACTGCGGCAGAACCGGTGAAAGCCGCGTCGATCGGGGCGCCGGTGCCGAGCAGGTTGGAAGCCGTGGCGCCGTTGATGGTCACGCTCACGCTCGACTTGGCGGAGTAGCCGACAGTGGCCTGCAGCGCCTGGGTGGCGACCGACTTGGCGCCGTCAACCAGCTTCTGCAACGAGGAGATGCCGGTGTTGGCGGCCTGCAGCACCTGCACGCCGTTGCCGATGCCATCCAGCAAATTGCTGATGTCGCTGGCGCGGTTGTCGAGGGAGGCTGCGGTGAAGAAGTTGGTCGGGTTGTCGAGAGCTGTATTCACCTTCTTGCCCGTGGCAAGGCGGCTCTGGGTGGTGGCGAGCAAATCAGCGGTCGACTGCAGGGAGAGGAGGTTCTGGCGAACCGAGGACGAAAGAACGATGCCGGACATGTTCATACCTTTCTGGTGTGAAACGAGAGTGCGAACGCGCTCCAATCTTTTTTGATCGGGCGACGGCCCACCTTGGAACCAAGCTTCTAAGAAAAAATGAATCGTCGGCGGCGAAAATAACGACAAAGGCAGCACGAAACGGCTGAGTTTCCGGCGTCTTACTCCGC
The DNA here is from genome assembly GCA_043811435.1 of Pseudomonadota bacterium. Lineage (GTDB taxonomy): Bacteria > Pseudomonadota > Alphaproteobacteria > Rhizobiales > Xanthobacteraceae > Bradyrhizobium. The sequence continues at coordinate 6,931 of JBDRNF010000260.1, read as the reverse complement.
ATTAGTACTGATACGACGGCACATCCTGCACTTCGGTCAAAAACGGCGGAAATTTCCGTTTACCAACGGTTAACCATAATCGGAAAGGATTGCGGCCAGCGCGGCTAAAACACTACCGATGCGCCTCTGGCGCTGATCAAGGCCGACACTCATTTGAAATTCGCGGTAACGAAAGCCTGCGCGAGAGGCGGCAACGGAGAACGTGAATGGCTTTAAAAGTTGAGCTCAAGCCGAACGAGCGGATCATCATCGGCGCCTGCGTGGTCACCAATACCGATCAGCGCGCCCGGCTGTTGATCGATGGCGACCGGATTCCGATTCTGCGTGAAAAGGACATCCTGACCTCCGACACGGCGGACACGCCGGCCAAGCTGGTCTATCTCGCCATTCAGCTGATGTATCTGTCGCCGGATCCGATGGCGCATCATCCGACCTATTTCAGCCTGGTGCGCGACATTCTGAGCGCCATGCCGAGCGCCTGGCCGTTCATCGAAGGGATCAACAATCACATCCTGAACGGCGATCTCTATCACGCGCTGAAGGAATCGAAAAAACTGATCGGCCATGAAGAGAAGCTGATCCAGAATGCGAGGGATCTCCAGGCATCCGATGCCGCGGTCGAACCCGCGATCGGGACCGAGCGCCAATCGGCATAACGCAGCGCAGTTCCGGCACGCAACGTAAATAAGGCCTCCGATCAGGAGGCCTTTCGCATTTGCGGGGAAGAACGGTTCCGGTCAACCATCATATGAACTTGGTCAGCGACATCTGGTAGAGCGTCGCGGTGGTCTGATACGAGGCCTGCAGCGCGGTCTGCAGCGCCAGGATCTTGGTCGCCACTTCGTCGTTGCTGATGCCTTCGATCGAATCCAGCATCGTTTGCGTGATCGCCTTGGTCTGGGTTTGACGATCGGTGGTCGACTTGATCGACGCCTGCGCGCCGGCGAAATCGGCCTGGATGTCCTGGATCGACTGCGCCCCGGGCACCACGGCGAGATTCTGGGCAATACGCTGGTTCAGCGCGGCGATCTGCGCGTTGGCATTGGGATCCGCCACCGACGTCGTCACCGCGGCGAATACCGCGACGGTCTGCAGTTGCGAGCGCAGCGCCTGCTCGTTGGCGCGGGCGCCGTATTGCACCGTGATCGACTCATCGACCCGTGCGACGGTGCTGCCGCGCGCGGAATCCGAACCGGTTTCGCCCTTGTACCAGCTGATGGTGTCCGCCGTCGTGCCCGCCACCAGCGTCGTCGCCGCGCCGAGCGGCGTGGTGCCGACGCGCATCGGCGGCTGGTCGAAGAAGTTGTCGCCGGCCGTCACCGCCGATGCCGCGACCAGCGGACCATTGGCAAGCGCACTGATCGAAGTATTGAGCGCGGCGTTGAGATTGGCCGCCGTCGCGGTCGAGTCGGCGCCGATGGCGAAGCTGTTGGCCGGCAGCGGTGTCGCCGTCGAGGCCGTCAGCGTGATGTTCTCGGTGGTGCCGTCAGGCAGGTTGAACGTGAACTTGATCGACTCGCCCTCAAGCGGGTTGACGGCGCCGAGATCGACCGACATCGCTGCCGGCGTGCCGGTCGGCTGTGTGATCGTCGCGCCCGTCAGGGTCGAGGTGATCGCATTGAGCTTGAGGCCGAACTCGGAAGGTGAAGCATCCTCGGCGACCTGCACCGACGTCGCCGTCGGCGCGCTCAGCACGACGCGGCCGAGACCACTGGTGCCGACGTCGGCCTACTTGCGTTCCAGGATCAGCTGCTTGAGCCCGGCCAGGGCGCCGTCGCCGTTCATGATCTCATCGGAAGAGGCTACCGGTGCCGTATCCGTGGCGCGGCCGGAGAACAGGTAGCGATCGCCGGACCTGGCGTTGAGCATGTCGACAGAATCGATGAACCCGAGCAATGCGGTTTTCTGTCCCGCGGTCTGGCCATTGTTGTCGATCGTACTGACGGCACTGACAGCGGCGCCCTTTACCGACGAGCCGACCTCGATAAGCCGTTGCAGCGACAGGCTGGCGACGTTGATGCGCGTGTTCAGGTTTATCGCGGTGTCGGCATAGCCGGCCAGGTTGCTGATCTGCGAGCGCAGGCCGATCGCGAGACTGCGGCCGTTGCCCTGCCCCGCATAGGTGTTGGAGACCTTGCCGGTCGCCAACTGTTGAGTCAGCGTGTCGAGCTGGTTGCGCAGATCGAGAATCCCCGAGCCGATGTAGGATGTCCGTCCGCTGACGCCGCTAATGGTCATGACTGCCTCACATTGCCTGCATCAGGGTCCGGTACATTTCGTTGACGGTCGACATCACGCGCGCATTGGCCGAATAGGCGTTCTGCAGCGACAGCAGATGCGCCATCTCCTCGTCGATGTTGACGCCCGAGGATGTTGCCATCTTTTCCTGCAACGTGCTGAGCACCACGTCCTGCCCGGCGGCGAGTTGCGCCGCGGCGTCGGCCGCCGCGCCCTGCATGCTCGTGAACTGCTGCATGTAGCTCAGCAGCGAGCCTTTGAACGGCGCACTGGCGCTGCCGACACCCGATGCCGGCGAATACTGGAACTTTGCCGTGGTCAACTGCGTGAGGATGAAGTCGGATCGCGCCGTGTCGCCCGCGGCCGTCGACACGCTGTAGCGCACCAGCCTGGAGGGATCCGCGACCAGCGCATTGTTGACGCCAAGACGTCCCGCCAGCCCGGTGATCTGCGAACCCGTCGCACTGATCGCGCCGGTGTAGGGCACGCCGTTGTCGGTAAACAGCGCGAGTTCGGGGCTGCCGTTGAAAAAGTCCGTCTGCGTCGTCGTGACCGAAGCTGCGTCGACGGTGGAGAATCCGGTGTTGTTCAGCACCGTCAGCGTGGAGCCGGAGCCGGAGAACTGCAGGTTCGATCCGCCCAGAGCCAGGTTCAGCTGCGCGACGACGGAAGCCATGCCTCCCGAAAAATCGATGCCGACCACCTGGTCGTTGGGATCGGCCGTCACACTGTTCGACAGCGGCAACACGCTGGCATCATCGACGCGCATGATCGAGATTTCGCGCTGCGTATTGCTCGCGGTGTCCGTGTAGGTGAGATGGATGATGTTGCCGGCCTTCAGGCCGGCGACATCCAGATCGAATCCCGACTGCAAGCCGGACGTCGCCGCGATGCCCGCCGTGGTCTTGTCCGACATTGCGCTGGACAGCGAAGCCGCGAACTGGTCGAGCTGGTTCTGCGCGTCGACCAGCGACTTGTCGCGCAACTCGGTATAGGCCGCGATCTTTCCGGACTTGATGGCGCCCGTGGCGGTCAGATTGATCGATCCGCCATTGTTGTATGCGAGGACCACCGAGCCGAGGTTGCTCTTCGACGGGTCGGAACTCCATTGCGTATTGGGGGTGACCGTTCCCTGCGCGTCGAACGAAAGCCTGGCCGCCTGGTTGCCGACGAGTTCCACGCCGGAGGTCGTGAAGACCGTAACCTGGTTGGCGCCGTTGGCGGTGACACGAATGTCCATCAGTTCGGACAATTGCGTGATGTAGTGATCGCGCTGGTCGAGCAGGGCCGCCGTCGATGCGTCGGTCGAGGTGCCGCCGAGCGGATTGCTCGTCAGCTGCCTGTTGATGGTCGCGATCTGCGACATCAGATTGTTGGCGGTGTTGACGGAATCGGCGATGCCGTTTTCGGCAGCGCCGCGCAACGTCTGAACGCCCTGCGTCATCGAATTGAGCTGGCTCGCCAGCACATTCGCCGCGTTGACGACGCCGATACGCGCCGACTGGCTGTCGGCGCTGGTCGACAGCGCCTGTACCGCCGAAGTCAGCTTGTTGAACGAATCTTCGAGGGTGCCGACCGAACCCGGGTTGCCGTACAGGCTCTGCAGTTGCTGCAGGAAGCTGGATCGCAGCGAGGCATAGCCGGCGCCGGAGGATTCCGTGCGCAATTGTGCCTGGATATACTGATCCAGTTCGCGGTTGACGCCGATGGTCCGGACGTCGGAGCCATAGGCGCCGGAACTGGTCGCGACCTGATTCAGCGTCTTGCGGACATAGCCCGGCGATTCCGCGTTGGCTACGTTCGACGAAACCAGCGACATCGCCGCCTGGTTGGTGCGCAGGCCGGACATCGCAATGGAGAGTGCGTCGCTGAGACTCATGACAAACTACCGCTCTCGAGAACCGCCACGGATATCGCGCGGGCTATCGCATCACGTTCAGAAGATCCTGGACCATCGTGTTCGCCGTCGTGATCACCTTGGTGTTGGCCGAATAGGCCTGCTGCGTCACGATCAGCTTGGTGAATTCGTCGGCGATGTCGGTGTTGGACGATTCCAGCGACGAGCCGGAAATGTTGCCGCCCTTGCCGTAGAGAGCCTCACCGGATTCGTTTGTGACCTCGAACGCGCCGCCATCGATGCGCTTCAGGAAGTCGGCGCCATTGAAGGTCGCGACGGTGACCTCCGCCAGGTCGATGTTGCGGCCGTTGGAGTAGCTGCCGACGACGCGACCTTCGTTGCTGACCGATACGCTCTGCAGCTGGCCGGCCGCGTAGCCGTCCTGCTGCAACAGGTTGACCTGGGTGTTGCCGTTGGTATCCGCGAACTGCGTCAGACCGCCGGTGCCGAAGGCCATCGTGACATTGCCGAGGCTGGTGCCGGCGACCGTCAAGCCGGCCAGCGTAATCTGGCCGATGACCGGCTGCATCTGGCCATTGGTGCCGAACTTGAAATCGGTGCCGACGTTTTGCCAGGCGACGCTGCTCCCGGTGGCTCCGGGATTGACCTGATAGAACAGGTTCCAGGTGTCGGTTCCGCCCTGTGTGGCCGATTCCACTTTGGCCCATCTGAACTGCAAGGCGACCGGGGCGCCGTTGCCGTCGTAGGCGGTGCTGGTGCCGCCGCTGATCGATTCGTCGAGGAAAACCTGGGTGTCGCTGCCGATCACGACGCCGGTGCCGGACGTACCGCCGCCACCGCGGATTCCCGTGACGGTGCCCGTGAAGCCGAGCGCCTGGAATGCCGCTACCGCCGAGGCCGACCCGCCGGCCGCAAGCGTGAAGTCGTTCGCGATACCGGAATTCAGCGTGATGGCGCCGGTAGCGGAGACGCTCGAGGCAGGCGCAGCGGCGCCCGTGAGACCGTCGATCGTGGTCAGCAGGCTTCCGACCGTGGCGGTGGCAAGGTCGATGAAAGTGGTGCCGGCCACCGGGGCGGGCGCTGCGCCGGTGTAGAAGGAGAGTGTGTGGGTCGTCGTGACGCCGCCGGTGATGGTCTTGAGCACGAGCTCATCGCCGCTTACGAATCCGGCGGGAAGTGAATTGGTGCCGGCCGTACTCGTCAGCAACGTGCCCGTCGATATCGGCTGCGGTATCGTCTGGTAGTCGTTGCGCTCGTTACCCGTCACGGCAGTATTGGAAAACGGCGTGGCAGGGGTCCCGAGGATTCGCGGATTTGAAATGAAGTCGGCCGGCCGCAGCAGTTCCGATCCCGGCACCGAGGTATCGTGCTTGGTGGTCAGCGGATAGCTCGCAATGTTGGCGCGGTAGTCGATCCTGGTGGTCGCCTGCGACGGCAGAAAGTCATTCTGGAATCGCAGGACCTGCGGCACGCTGCCGCTCGGATTGCCGGTGGTCGGATCGATCGGCACGCCTTGCAGATAGTAGCCGGCGCCATTGACGAGATAGCCGTTCTTGTCGAGCGAGAAGTCGCCGCGCCGTGTGTAGCGATTGACGCCGTCGAACGCCGGATTATTGTCGGAGAAGCTGCCGGGCTTCTGCACGGCAAAGAAGCCTTCGCCGTTGATGGCCATGTAGGTCGATACCGCCGCCGCCTGCACCGATCCTGCGACGGTGTTAGTGCTGCGCGACCCGGCGTTGACGCTGCCGGCGAGTTGCGCGTTGCTGCCGGTGTCGGGAATGATATCCATGAAGCTGGTATCGATCCGCTTGAATGCGGTGGTTTGCGAGTTCGCGATGTTGCCGGAAATGTTTTCCAGGGCGTAGGAATTCGCTCGCAACCCCGCGACGGACGTGGTGAGCGCGCCGAAGATACCCATGACATTTTCTCCAAATTCGATCCGGACGATCAGCCGATGTGCAAATCCATGGCCGCATTCGGAGAAGAATGTCGCAAGCACCGTGCCAGATTATAAAATTCAGCAAAAACAGCTACTTGAATAAAAAACCCCGGTCCAGGGACCGGGGCACAATTGCCGGGGACGGGCAACAATTGCCGGCTTGAGCCAGCAAATCAGGTCGCCGAGGCCGGCGCCGGCCGAAACGCGAGGCCAAAGCCGTTGATGCAGTAGCGCAGCCCGGTCGGCTTCGGTCCGTCGTCGAAAACATGACCGAGATGGCCGCCGCAGCGGCGGCAATGCACTTCCGTTCGCGACATGCCCAGGCTGCGGTCCTCGGTCTTGCCGACGGCGTTTACCAGCGGCTGGTAGAAGCTCGGCCAGCCGGTGCCGCTTTCGTATTTCGTCGCCGAGGAGAACAGCGGCAGGTCGCAGCCGGCGCAGGCGAAGAAGCCCCTGCGCTTTTCCTTCAGCAACGGGCTCGATCCCGGCCGTTCAGTGCCGTGCTTGCGCAGAATCTCGTATTGTTGCGGCGTCAGCTGCGCGCGCCATTCCGCATCGGTCTTTTCGACCTCGAATTTCCCCGCGGCCGCGGCCGGGCTGGATCGCAGCCAGCGGAAGGCGGCGAGGCCGAACAGGCCGGCGACAGACGCGAGCAGGATACGGCGGTCAAACATGATGGTCTCCGTGGAGCGAAACAGGACGCGTTCGCAGAGAGATACGGGGCGTGGCCAGCAAAGTTACATGGAACCGGGGCGGAGTTGCTCACTTTTTGTTGCGAGATGCCGCGCCTTTCCCGCCCAAAGATCAGGCGGCCCCCGCGCCTTCGCCCGGGCTGGCGGCGGCCGGTGCCGCGGGGCGCTCCGGACGCGGACGGCCGGGCGGCGGCCGGCGCGGCG
>JBDRNF010000259.1:0-5748 GCA_043811435.1 Pseudomonadota bacterium | reverse complement strand
GCCGAGCGTGGCGCCCGCCGTGCCCGCAGTGCCCTGCGTTCCCGTGTTGCCGCTGAGGCCTCCCGCGCCGCCGCCGCCAACGGTGCCGCCATTGTTCGCCGCGCCCCCCGCGCCGCCGTTGCCGCCATTGACCGGGTCCGCCGCCGTGTTCTGCGCGGAGCCGCCGACGCCGCCGGTGCCGCCGGTTGCGGTATTGCCGGTGAAGGTCACGCCCGCCAGCGTGACGTTGGCGCCGCCGCCGACCAGCAGGCCGCCGCCCGCCCCGAGGCCGCCGCCGCCGCCGCCGCCGGAGCCGTAAGAAAGGCCGGCGCTGTAGAAGCCGTCCTGGCCGTTCTGGCCGTTGCCGCCGAGGGCCGCGGTGTTGGCGACGGCCAGGCTGGAGATGTTGACAGTCGGCGCGTTGGCGCCGCTGACCTGGATGCCCTGGAAGGCGGAAGCGCCGTCGATCACCTGATTGTTGCCGGTGACGTTGACCGTCACATTGGCGTTGCTGGCCTGCAGCGTCGCGAGCGAACTCGACAGCGTGAAGCCGCTGGTGATGTTGATGACGACGGTAGAGCCCGCGCCTGCCGCGGCGACGGCGGCGACCGCGGTGTTCCAGTCGGTCTGGTTGGCGACATCGATGGCCATCGCCGGACTGGCGAACAGCAGGGTCGCGCAAATCGCGGTCCCTGCGAGCCAGCGGGATGATCGGGAGTTTGTCGGCTTGGGTGCAACGGCTTCCGGCATCGCAATGCGAATCATTTTAATCCCGCAAATGGGCAAATCGTCAGGTCAAATTCTTCAGGATTTTCGTCAAACGCCATCCCAAGTTTTGGGAACATGCGATCTGCGGCGGCGGCTTGTCAAACCATGGCAGGAAAAAGGCGAACGAATATGCCGGTTAGTTGCACGAATATCACGCTTGTACACGCCAGGTTTGCGCTCCAAACCCGAGACACGTTTTCGGCAAATATAAAAGCCGGGGGTTGTGCCAAATCGTGCGCGCCCGTTTTGGCATCTCGGTCTCACCCCAGCCTCTCCCGTGCCAGCTTCGCGCCGGCGCCGAGCGCCATCAGCTTGGCTTCGGCGATGTCGCGGCGCATCGGGGCCATGCCGCAATTGGTTGTCGCGATGATGTTGCTCTTCGGCACAAATTTCGACACCGCTTCGATCACCTTGACCACATCCTCGGCGGTTTCGACCGTCTCGTTGGCGACGTCGATCACGCCGGCCTGCACGATCTTGCCGGTGAGCAAAGCGAGCAGGTCCAGCGGCACCTTCGAATTGCGGCATTCGATCGCGACCTGCTGGATCGGGCTTTTGGCGATCGCCGGGAAGATATCCTCATATTGTCGCCATTCGGCTCCCAGCGTTTCCTTCCAGTCGGTATTGGCCTTGATGCCGTAGCCGTAGCAGATGTGCACGGCGGTGGCGCAGGTCAGGCCCTCGGCGGCGCGCTCCAGCGCCTTGATGCCCCAGTCCGAAACCTCGTCCATGAACACGTTGAAGGCGGGCTCGTCGAACTGGATCATGTCGACGCCGTCGGCCTGCAGGGCCTTGGCTTCCTCGTTGAGCAGTTCGGCGAAGGCGAACGCCATCTTGACGCGGTCGCCATAATAGCCGTCGGCGACGGTATCGATGATGGTCATCGGGCCGGGCAAGGTGAATTTCAGTTTTCGCGCGGTGTGGGTGCGGGCGACACGGGCCTCGTCGGCATGGACACGGCCCTTCAGCCGCAACGGCGCCACCACCTGCGGCACCATCGCCTTGTAGCGGTCTTTGCGGATTCCCATCTCGACCTTGTTGGCGAAATCGATGCCCTCGATCTTCTCCATGAAACCATGGACGAAATGCTGGCGCGCCTGCTCGCCCTCGGTGACGATGTCGATGCCGGCGTCTTCCTGCAGTTTCAGCACCAGCAATGTGGCGTCGCGCTTGGCCCGCGCCAGTTCCTCGCCTTTCGATTTCCAGGGCGCCCACAGCGTATTGGGCTCGGCCAGCCATTCCGGCTTCGGCAGCGAGCCTGCGATCGTGGTTGGAAACAGCATGGTGGGGCCTCCCCGAGGGTTGTCGTTGGCGCCTGTGTGCCATGTTCGGCCGTCGCCCCACAAGGCCGCCTTGATGACTGGAAGGGCCTGAGCCCGCGGGCTAGGATGTGGCAGCTTCCCCGGGGTGAACCTATGATCGACCTGCACTACGCGCCGACGCCGAATGGCTGGAAAATCTCGATCATGCTGGAGGAACTGGGGCTTCCCTACACCGTCGTTCCCGTCGACATCCGCGCCGGCGAGCAGTTTCGCCCCGAGTTCCTCGCCATCAGCCCGAACAACCGGATTCCCGCTATCGTCGACCACGCTCCCGCCGACGGCGGCGAACCGTTTTCGGTGTTCGAGACCGGCGCGATCCTGATCTATCTGGCGGAAAAGACCGGCCGCTTGCTCCCCGGCGACATGCGCGGCCGTTCCAGGGTGGTGCAGTGGGTGATGTGGCAGATGAGCGGCCTCGGGCCGATGCTCGGCCAGCACGGCCACTTTGCCCTTTATGCCGCAGAAAAGATTCCCTATGCCATCGAGCGCTATCGCGACGAGGCGGCCAGGCTCTATCGCGTGCTCGATACCCAACTGGGCAAGACCGGCACCCATGTCGCGGGCGACGACTATTCGATCGCCGACATCGCCTGCTTTCCCTGGACCATGACCCACAAGGCACAGGGCTTTACCCTCGACGATTATCCCAACATAAAACGCTGGTACGCCGTGGTCCGCGCCCGTCCGCAGGTGCAGGCGGGACTGGCGATCGGCAAATTCGTGAAAGAGCCGTTCGACGAGGACGCGCGAAAGAACATGTTTGGGCAGAAGGCGAAAGAGCTGGCGGGACGCAAATAATTCTCAGTCGTCATTCCGGGGCGTGAGCGAAGCGAACGAGCCCGGAATCCATAACCACGATCGTGAGTATGGATTCCGGGCCTGCGCCTCAGGTCGGCAATTGCCGACCAAAGGCGCATCCCGGAATGACGATGGTTATAAACGGCGCCGTGAACGACGCGACAACAAAAAGGAAAACGCCACCATGATCGAATTCTTCTTCGACTGCTCCAGCCCCTGGACCTATCTCGCCTTCCACAACATCCGTCCGCTGGCGGAAGAGTTCGGCGTCGAGATTTCGTGGCGGCCGATCCTGGTCGGCGGCATCTTCAATTCGGTCAATCCGAGCGTCTATGCCTCGCGCGAGGCGCCGGTGCCGCTGAAGGCGCGTTACCAGAAGAAGGACCTCGCCGACTGGGCGCGCTCCGCCGGGCTCGCGATCAAGATGCCGCCGACGGTGTTTCCGGTGAACAGCGTCAAGGCGATGCGCGGCTGCATCTGGCTGGACAAGGACATGGTGCCGTTCGCCCGCGCGGTGTTCGCCGCCTATTGGGGCGACGATAAGGACATCTCGAAGGACGAGGTGCTGACGGAGATCTGCAACAGCGTCGGCGTCGATCCGCAAGCGTTCTTCGCCGGCATTTCCGACCAGGCGATCAAGGACCAGCTCAAGGCCAATACCGACGAGGTGATGGCGCGCGGCGGCTTCGGCTCGCCGACCATCTTCGTCGACAAGACCGACATGTATTTCGGCAATGACCGCATGCCGCTGATCCGCGAGGCGCTGGCGCGCCTCAGGACACGGGCGGCCTGATGCCGAGAAGGGTCGTCTGCCGCGAACTCGGGCCTCCCGAGAACCTGCAACTGGAAAGCTTTGCCCCGGTGCCGCTGGCGCCGGGCGAGGTCCGCGTCGCCGTGCAAGCCGCCGGGCTGAATTTTCCCGACATCCTGATGGCGGCCGGCGAGTACCAGCTGAAGCCGCCGCTGCCGTTCACGCCCGGGATGGAAGCCGCCGGCGACGTGGTCGAGGTGAACGAGGCCGACGGCGTCGCGGTCGGCGACCGCGTCATCGTCAAGATGCGGCACGGCGCTTATGCCGATGAAGCCGTCGTTACGCCGTCGCAATTGACGCCGCTGCCGTCGACCTTCGACTACGCCGAGGGCGCGACCTTCCTGGCCGGCCACGGCACCGCCTATCACGCGCTGATCGACCGCGGACAGGTTCGATCAGGCGAAGTGCTGCTGGTGCATGGTGCCGGTGGCGGCGTGGGATTGGCCGCGGTCGAGATGGGCAGGATGCTGGGCGCGACCGTGATCGCGGCGGCGTCGTCCGAAGAAAAACTCGCGGTCGCCCAGGCGCGCGGCGCCGATCATCTCGTGCTCTATGGCCGCGAACCGTTCCGCGACGCCGTCAAGCGCATCACCGATGGCCGCGGCGCCGATGTGGTGTTCGATCCCGTCGGCGGCGAGACCTTCGAGAACAGCCTGCGCTGCATCGCCTGGGGCGCGCGGCTGCTGGTGATCGGTTTTACCGGTGGCATCGGGCTCGCCCGCACCAATCTGCTGCTGATCAAGGGCGCCAGCGTGCTCGGCGTCCGCGCCGGCGAGGCGGTACGGCGAAATCCGGCGCTGGGGGAGGTGCGGCTGAAGGCGCTGCTGGATTGGGCGGAGGCAGGGAAAATCCGTCCCAACGTCTCGCACCGGCTGCCGCTGCAAGACTACGCGCAGGCGATGCGGCTTTTGGTCGACCGCAAGGCGATCGGGCGGGTGGCGCTGATGATGAATCCGTAGGGTGGGCAAAGCGCCCGCCTTCGCTCGGAGAGCGAAGGCGAAAGCGTGCCCACCATCTTCGTTCTTGTCGCGTCATGGTGGGCACGGCGCGAAGCGCGCGCCTTTGCCCACCCTACGATTTCGCCCTCACTTATACTCCCGCTCGTCCCACCACGGGAAATAGTCGGGCATGTCTGATGACACCTTGTTCTTGAACTGTGCCGGGCGTTTTTCCAGGAACGACACCACGCCTTCCTTGACATCCTCCGAGCGCCCGCGCGCGTAGATGCCGCGGCTGTCGACCTTGTGGGCTTCCATCGGATCGTCGGCGCCGAGCATGCGCCACATCATCTGCCGGATCAGCGCCACCGACACCGGGGCGGTTTTCGTCATGAACTCCTTGGCCAGCGCGCGCGCGGTCGGCAGCAATTCATCGGGCGCCACGACTTTCGACACCAGCCGGCCGGCAAGGGCTTCCTGCGCCGGGAACACGCGGCCGGAAAAGCACCACTCCAGCGCTTGCTGGATGCCGACGAGGCGCGGCAGGAACCAGCTCGACGCGGCCTCGGGCACGATGCCGCGCTGGGAGAACACGAAGCCGATCCGGGCGTTTTCCGAGGCGATGCGAATATCCATCGGGAGCAGCATGGTGGCGCCGATGCCGACCGCCGGGCCGTTGATCGCCGCGATCACGGGCTTCAGGCACTTGAAGATCCGCAAGGTGACCTGGCCGCCGCCGTCGCGCACCTGCGGGTCGCTGTAATCGACCTTGCCGTCGGGCAATCGCTTCACCGGCCCGCGCCGCGCGTCGCGATCGAAGGTGTCGGCGCCGGAGGAAAGATCCGCGCCGGCGCAGAACCCGCGCCCCGCGCCTGTCACGATGATGGCGCGGACATTGTCGTCCTTGTCGGCGGCGTCGAACGCCGCGATCAATTCGGTCATCATGGTGCCGTTGAAGGCGTTGAGCTTGTCGGGCCGGTTCAGGGTGATGGTGAGAATCTGCTCGTCGACTTCGTATTTGATCGTCTCATAGGCCATGGGTGTTTCCTTTGAGTTGTTGTTTTGAAATTTTTGGTTCGTCATTCCGGGGCGGGAGCGAAGCGAGCGAGCCCGGAATCCATAACCACGATCG
>JBDRNF010000258.1:0-19177 GCA_043811435.1 Pseudomonadota bacterium | reverse complement strand
TTGCGGACGGATTGACTCGCCGCCAAGCGCCCAACAAGGTGGCGAACTGTATCGGCGTCGATCGCGGAGGTCAGCCATGGCGGCCAGAACGACAGCAGCCATCGAGACGTGGTCGACCGGATTGGTCGAGCCGGAACGGCGGCTGGATTACTGGATCAGCGCCGTTTGCGAATGCTTTCTCGAGATGGATGTCACGACGCCGGTCCGGTCGGGTTTCGGCTGCTCCATTGAACGTGGGCAACTCGACTCGATCGGCATCAATCGCGTCGAGGGTTCGGCTCAACATGTCACCCGCACCAGGACCAGCGTCGCGCGCAGCGCGTCGAACTACTTCTATCTTCTCTGCAAGACGGACAACGGCTGGACGGCCTCGCAGAACGGTCGTGCATCGCGTCTGCAGCCGTCCGATCTCGTGCTGCTGGACTCCCGACGCAGCTATGAGTTCAATTTTCCGGTGACTTCCAACACGCTGTCGCTGGAGCTGCCGATCTCGTGGGTCGAATCGTGGATCACCGATCCCGAACGATGCATCGGGCAGCGCATCGACGGGCGCGCGGGCTGGGGCGCAGCGCTCAGCGCATTTGCGTGCCAGTTGACTCCGCAATTGGCCGTCGATCGGCCCTTGCCGGCGCAGCTGTTGACCGACCAGCTCGGCGCGCTGCTGGCGCTTTCGTTCGGAAGCGAAATTCCGGCCGAGCCCTCGGAGCAGCGCGATGCCGCCAGGCTGCTGGATCAGATCGGCCGGGTCATCCGGCTGCGCTATGCCGAACCCGGGTTGACGGCTGCGACCGTCGCAGAGCATCTGCATGTGTCGGAGCGAACCTTGCACCGCTGCCTCAACAACGCCGGCCTGACGTTCAGCGGTCTGCTGAACGATTGCCGCATGGCGGTCGCGCGCAGGATGCTGAGTGAGCCCCGGTTCGATCGCCTGGGCGTCGGCGGGATCGGGCTGCGGGTGGGTTGGTCGGATTCTTCCCACTTCATCCGTCAATGCCGCAGATATCTCGGCATGACGCCGGGCGCGTTCCGGCGGCAGCGCTGACAGCTGGCGTAATTCGGCGATGAGGGTGGCGGAATTCGGCCATCCCGGACGAAACACTCCCTGTATCAAGGTCCGATTTTTCGAAATTGAGGGAGACGGCAATGACAGCCCTTTATGTTCTGGTTCATGGCGCGTGGCATACCGGGGCCGAGATGGACGAGGTTGCAGGCTATCTGCGGAAAAGCGGCCATGTCGTGCATTGCCCGACGGTCGCCGGCAACAACAAGGACGACGATCGCGACAAGATCGGGCTCGATCAGGCGATCGCGTCGATTGTTGCCTACATTGAACATAACGATCTGCGTGACATAAGGCTGGTCGGCCACAGTTACGGCGGGATGGTGATCTCGGGCGTTGCCGACCGGGTGACGGAGAGGATCAAGCGCCTGGTCTATGTCAACGCGTTTGTCCCGCTGGACGGGCAGTGCCTCAACGACATGGTGCCGCCGCACTATGTCGGGCTGTTTGATGCAGTGGCGGCCGCCAACAACAACGCGGTCATGCTGCCGTTCGAAATCTGGCGCGAAGCTTTCATCAACGACGCCGACCTCGATCTGGCAAAGTCCAGTTTCGCCAGGCTCAACCCGCATCCCTACAGGACATTCACCGACAAGATTGCGCTGAAGCGTCCGTTGGCGGAACTGCCGGTCGGCAAATCCTATGTCAACTGCCGGCAAGACACCGCATTGCCTCACAGCCTGCCATGGCATCCGCGATTGTCGGAGCGCCTCGGCCTTTTCCGCCTGGTCGAATGCGACGGCAGCCATGAAATGTTCTTCAGCAACCCGGCGCGGCTGGCCCAGGCGATCGGGGAAGCGGCTCGCGATTGAGCCCGTTCGGCCGCAAGCGCAAATGTGACTTGAAATGGCGAGGGGTCCGGCGCGTGACGCCGAACCCCTCATTCTCGGTAAAACGCGTTCGAAAACGCTTTCGTACAAAGATATCAGCCGGCCTGTAAGCCGGGTTTTGTAGGGCACCTCCTGCTTGCGCAGGCGATACGTGACGGCCATTCCTCTGGGACCATGTTCGCACATGGCCTCGAGCAACCTACCCGGACAGCGAGCCTGACATCGCCCTGCGGAGTTATCGCTCTTCAGCGAACATCCCGCGTTGCCGTCCCTATTCGGTTTTGCTCCCGGTGTGGTTTGCCATGCCGTTTCCGTTGCCGGACCCGCGGTGCGCTCTTACCGCACCTTTTCACCCTTACTGCGCCGAAGCCCCCGAAGGGGCGAAGGCGAGCGGTTCGTTCTCTGTGGCACTGTCCCTGGGGTCGCCCCCGCCGGACGTTATCCGGCACCGTATGTCGATGGAGCCCGGACTTTCCTCTCCCGCAGCCTTTCGACCGTAGCGGGAGCGGCCGTCCGGCCGACTGACGCGCCTGTGATGGGGGTTCGAAGCGGTCGCGTCAAGCCAGCGGCCGCAAATCCATGATCGAAAGACCACATTTGCCAGCCGCACCGGTTGCTCTACAGTCCGCGCTTTAATTGATGGAGATTTGATCATGGATAATGAAAAAGACTTGGCGTCGCCGAATTACGGTTCCACGGTGTCCGGCGTGGTCGGCAGCGTGGCCATGGCCAGTGCGGCGCGGACCGGGCCGACATGGCTGCGCTATTTCCTGTACGTCTGCATCGCCATCACGCTGCTTGCGACCGGCGCCGGATTGATCGGCAAGCTGAGCAGCATCGGCAGCATCCCGGCTTGCGACGCCAAGACCACGCGCGATACGCTGTCCAACCTCAACAAGCAGAACAAGTTCAACGCCTCGAAATACAATTTCATCAAGCAGGTTTCGGCATCGGATGCGGAGACGATCTGCACCGCGAATCTTGCACTGTCCGCCGGCGGTGCCGTCGAATATGACTATCGCATCTTCAAGGAGGGCTCGGCCGTCAAGGTGGCGATCACGGAGATCAGGCGCTGATGGCGGCGTGTAGGATGGGTGGAGCTTTGCCTTGGCTCGCAGAGCCAAGGCGGAAGCGATACCCATCGAATCTCGACCGGCGACGATGGGTTTCGCGAAGGGCTCAACCCATCCTACGGTTCTGATCTGCCGCCTACCTTGCTGCGACGGCCTCGTAGATGTCCTCTTCCTGCGCGGTGTGCAGCCGCACCAGCGTCTCGACGGCCTCGATCAGCCGTTGCGCGTCGCGGATCAGGTAGCGGTCGACCTTTTCCGACGGCAGATCCCCGGCGACGCGCCCGAGCAGGCGGGCGAGGTGCAGGATCTCGCGGTGCGCCCGGCTCATGGCGGAGAGGCCGTGGCTCTCGCGCAGGACCATGGCGAGTTCTGGATAGACGTGGCCCTCGTCGCCGCGCTCGTGAACGACGACCTGGTCCTGAATAACCGCGTTTGCCTCGGCAATCAGGGCTGCCGCGTCCTCCGGGGCGGCATCGTCGAGCGCATCGACGATCGATCGCAAGTGGTCGAGATGGCCGATCAGCGCGAGGTGATCGCGATGCAGCTCGCGTCCGGCCGCGGCGGACATGGTCCGGCCGGCGCGGCCGTAGCCCGGACTCAGCGCACGCAGCGCATTGAGGATCACGGCGACGTCGATCGCTTCCTGAACCAGCGCCGCCGGCACCGGCTGCAGCCAGCCGACGGTCGCCGCCAGCATCGCGAGGATCGAAAGCGTCATGCCCGCGACGATGCTCTGGACGGCGATCCGCTGCGCACGCTGCGCGATCGCGATGGCTTCGCCGACCCGGTCGAGCCGGTCGGCCAGGATCACCACGTCGGCGGCTTCCGACGCGGCGCTGGCGCCGCGGGCGCCGAGCGCGATCCCGACGTCGGCCGCCGCCAGCGCCGGGGCGTCGTTGATGCCGTCGCCGACCATGATGGTCGGATGCAGCCGCTGCTCGGAGCGCACCGCGTCGACCTTGTCGGAGGGAATGCGCTCTGCCAGCACGGAGTCCAGATCGAGCGCGGCGCCGATCGCCTGCGCAGCGCCGGCGCGGTCGCCGGTGACCATGACGATGCGCGCGATGCCGGCCTCGCGCAGCAGCCGGATCGCCCGCGGCGTATCGGCACGCAATTCGTCGGCGAGCAGCAGGGCGCCGACCGGTCGTCCCTCGACCGCGACGAACACGATCAGCGCCGACCGCCACGAGGCGCGCCGGATCGCCCGGGTCGCCCATTCCGCAGTTGGTCCGCCGGCAAGGATCATTTCGGGCGAACCGGCGGCGACCCGCCGTCCCTCGATCAGGCCGTGCAGGCCCGAACCCATGGTTTCCCTGACCTGCTCGGGCAGCTTGAGGCGCAGGCCGCGCTCGGTGCCGGCCTGCACGATGGCGCCCGCGACCACATGATGCGACGCCTGTTCGAGCGAGGCGCTGAGCAGCAATACTTCTTCGGCGGTCTCGCCTGGCGCCACCTCGACCGACAGCAGCCGCGCGCCGCCGACCGTCAGCGTGCCGGTCTTGTCGAACAGCACGGTATGGGCGCGCGCCAGCGCCTCCAGCGCGGCGCCGCCCTTGACCAGAATGCCGCGCCGCGCCGCCCGGGCGACGCCGGCGATGAAGGCGACCGGAGCGGCCAGGATCAGGGGACACGGCGTCGCCGCCACCAGCACCGCGAGGCTGCGCAGCGGATCGCCCGAGATCCACCACGCCACGAAAGCCAGCGCGAGCGTGATCGGCAGGAACACCAGCGCGTAGCGGTCGGCCAGTCGCACGAACGGCGCCTTGGCAGTCTGCGCCGCGGTGACCATCTTGACGATGCCGGCATAGGTGCTTTCGCCGGCGACCGCGGTCACCGTCATTTCAAAACTCGCGCCCGCGTTGAGGGCGCCGGACAGGATGGCGACGCCGCGCGCCTTGGCTACCGGGATCGGTTCGCCCGTTATCGCCGACTCGTCGATCACGGCCATGTCCGAAGTAACGACGCCGTCGACCGGCACTACCTCGCCGGCATGCACCAGCAAGCGGTCGCCGACCGCCACGGCGTCGACCGGTACCTGCTCGATGCGGCCGTCGACCTGTCGGCGCGCCTCGCGCGGCGCGCGATCGACCAGCGCGCGCAGATCATGCTCGGCGCGGGCGACCGCGATATCCTCCAGCACGTTGCCGCCGGAATACATCAGCGCGACGACGGCGCCCGCCAGCGGCTGGCCGAGCGCCAGCGCCGCGCTCATCGACACCAGCGCGATGGCATCGACCCCGAACCGTCCCGCGAGGAAATCCCTGACGATCGAGAACGCCAGCCCAGCGACTACGGGCGCGGTCGCCAGCGTCCAGCAGAGATCGGCGAGATCCGGCCGGCCGGCCAGCCAGGCGAGGATTCCCGCCGCCAATCCCGCAATCGCAATCGCAACCAGGGCCCAGCGCAGGACGCGCTCAAATGACATCGCTCATTTCCGTGCTCATGCCGCTGGCGCGGCTTGTCGCCGAAAACGCGCTCGCCCAGCTTGAGGGAGGTCAATCGTGTCGCCGAAACGTCCAGCTCCAGTATCGGCCATGTGAAATAGGTGAGTCGCTTGCTGCCCATGCTTCGAGACGCTCGCGTCGCTCGCTCCTCAGCATGAGGTTGTTGTGTATCAACAGGTTAACCTCATCCTGAGGAGCGGCGTCTTCGTCGCGTCTCGAAGGATGGGCTGCAACACCGATTTATGAATACACTACAGTCTACCTTGCCGCGACGGCCACAGCCTCGGCCGGCAAGGTTTCCAGCAACGCCTGCAGGGTGACCAGCGTCGAATGGTCGGCGACGCCGTCGACGCGGGCGGGGCGGAAGTGGCGCTGGAAGGCGGTGACCGCTTCCATGGTGGGTCCGTCGTATTTTCCCGTCGTCGGGATGCCGTAACCGTATTTGGCCAGCGCCTGCTGCAGGCCGAGCACGTCGTCGCCGAGGCTGCCGAGTTTCATGGTTTCGCCGCGTACGATCGGGGCCGGCTGCACCCAGTGGCCGACGCCGGAATTGGCCAGCGAATGCCAGGGAAATTTCTCGCCGGGATCCTTCTTGCGGGACGGCGCGACGTCCGAATGGGCGAGCACGCGATGCGACGGCACCTGGCGGCGCAGCATGATGCCGCGGCACAGCGCGATCACGGCGGCGATCTGGCGCAGCGGAAAATCCGGATAGCCCCAGTCATGGCCGCGATTGACGATCTCGACGCCGATCGAACAGGAATTGATGTCTTCCTCGCCGGCCCAGACCGCCGCGCCGGCATGCCAGGCGCGCTTGGCCTCCGGCACGCATTGCACGATGCGGCCGTCTTCCAGCACGATGTAATGCGCCGAGACGTCGGTGCCCGCCGTGCACAGCTGCGCGATCGCGCCTTCGACATCGGGCATGCCGGTGTAGTGCAGCACGATCATGTCGGGCAACCGGCCCTTGTTCCGCTCGCCGAAATTCACCGACGGGATGACGTCGGAAGCGATCGAGGAATCCGGGGTAAAGGTCTTCATATTCGCGTTGGTCCTGGGCAGCGGGACGGCGCGACGCCTCGAATCATTACCGTTGGATGCGAACGAACCGGGCGGCATAGGACAGGTCAAACCGGGCAGGAGAACGGCAATGGTGCGCCTCCAGGACGAACCGTGTTTACTATTCCTTTACGATGTCGCCGGCGCAATCGGAGAGCCGGCCGCGGCTTCGCATTTTGGCCGGGTGTGTGCGGGAAGCATCACTTGACGTGGCCAATCGGGATGATGGCGCAGGGGATCGCCGCGCGGTCCGTTTGAGCGCGAAATCCACCCAAATCCATCAACGCTTTCTTAACGCTAACTGCCGTTACTAAGTGGTGAAGAGCCGAACCGGTTTTGGGGACGGCCGAGGCCGCATCGACGCTCGAAATCCCGGCACTTGAGATCCCATGGCAGCCCAGCAAATTCCATCGGGAAATCGGGGGGTGCAATCGGGCTCACGCGGGATCGGCCATCGTGTCTCGCCAGGGCTTTCGGTTCGAACGGTGGTTTTCGAGGCGAGAAGCCCGGCGAAGTGCAGACATTTGAGGCGCAATGGGGCCGTTCGCGTCCAGTTTCCAGGTTTTACCCCGCACCGCGCCCGGAGCCGGGGCATGAATCCGGCTGGCCCAAATCAAATCCAGCGTCATATCCCCGTGCTCGGCCGCGAGGCGATCGAGCTGCTTGGCCCCCGCGCGGGCGGAATCTATCTCGATGCCACCTTCGGCGCCGGCGGCTACAGCCGTGCCATCCTCGATATCGAGGGAACCCGCGTCGTCGGCATCGACCGCGATCGTAGCGCCATTTCCGGCGGCTTCGACCTGGTGGACCGGTCGGCAGGTCGGCTCACGCTGGTCGAGGATCGCTTCTCCAATCTCGCCGAAATCTGCGCCGCGCAGGGCCTGTCCTCGGTCGATGGCGTGGTGATGGACGTGGGCGTCTCCTCGATGCAGCTCGACCAGGCCGAGCGCGGCTTCTCGTTTCGGGCAGCCGGCCCGCTCGACATGCGGATGGGCCATGACGGGCCGACCGCGGCCGACGTCATCGCGGTGGCCTCCGAGGCCGATCTCGCCAACATCATCTATAATTTCGGCGAAGAACGTTATTCGCGCCCCGTCGCCAAGGCTATCGTCGCCGCCCGCAAGGAAGCGCCGATCGAAACCACCAGGGCGCTGGCCGATATCGTGTCGAAAGTGGTGTGGCCGAAGCCGGGTGAAATCCATCCCGCGACCCGCACGTTCCAGGCCTTGCGGATTTTCGTCAACGCGGAACTCGATGAGTTGCATCTGGCGCTGGCGGCCTCAGAGCGCGTGCTGAAACCGGGCGGCCGGCTGGTGGTGGTGTCGTTTCATTCGCTGGAAGACCGCATCGTCAAGAATTTCCTGGTCGAGCGGGCCAAAGCCGGCGGCGGCTCGCGCCATTTGCCGGAAATGAACCAGGCGCCGCCGAGCTTTGTCATTCTGACAAAACGCCCGGTCACGGCCGGGGCCGACGAGGTATCCGCCAACCCGCGCGCCCGCTCGGCCAAGCTGCGCGCGGCCGAGCGCACCGAGGCTCCCGCGCATGCCGCCGCGGCGTTGCCGGCGTGGCCCGTTCTCGACGACGTGATGAGGGGAGGCTGACTATGCGCATCATCCATCTCTTCGTGATCGCCGCTCTGGTGTTCGCCGCCGCCTATGTCTACCGCATCAAGATGGAATCCACCGCGCGCACCGAGCGCGTGCTGCGGCTGCATGCGGAAATTCGCCAGCAGCGCGACGCCATCGCCAGCCTGCGCGCGGAATGGGCCAGGCTCGATGCGCCGGAGCGGCTGCAGGGCCTCGCCGACCGCCATCTGCCGCTGAAGCCGCTGGTCGCCACGCAGTATGATTCACTGAAGAACCTGCCCGAGCGGCCGCCGCGCTTCTTCAAGCCGGGCGATCCCGATCCGATCGGCGCGATGCTCGAGACCATCGATGCCGCGGCCGATGCCGCCACAGTCACAGGCTCGGTGCCGGCGCCGGAGGATCAGCAATGACCGATTCGGCGCCGAAAGTCGCGAGGCCCGCGGAACCGTGGCGGCAGCGGCTGATTCGCAGCCTGTTGTACGGGCGCAACGTCGACCGGTCGGCGAAGGCGCGCGCCCGCGTCGGGCTTGCCATTCTGGCCTTCGTGGCGATCTATGCCGTGATCGGCGGCCGGCTGGTGATGATTGCGACTGGCGACAATCACGCCGCGCGCCGCACCGCGTCGCAGGACCGCATCGCCACGGCCCGGCCCGACATCGTCGACCGCAACGGCGTGATCCTCGCCACCGACGTCAAGTCGCCCAGCCTGTTCGGCGAGCCGCGCCGGATCATCGATCAGGATGAAGCGATCGAGCTTCTCACCGCGACGCTGCCGGATCTCGACACCGCCGAAGTGCGTCAACGGCTGGCGTCGAAGAAGGGCTTCGTCTGGCTCAAGCGCGAAATCACCCCGAAGCAGCAGCAGGCCATTCACCGCCTCGGCATTCCCGGCATCGGTTTCCTGCGCGAGAATAAGCGGGTCTATCCCACCGGCGCCGAAGTCGCGCATCTGATCGGCCTGGTCAATATCGACAACCAGGGCATCGCCGGGATGGAGAGGTGGCTCGACAATAACGGTCTGGCCGATCTGCACCGCGCCGGCTTCGCCACCGATCGCCTGCAGCGGCCGGTGGATCTGTCGATCGACTTGCGCGTTCAGCACGCGCTGCGCGACGAACTGCTCAAGGCCAAGGAAAAATACAAGGCCAAGGCGGCCTCCGGCCTCGTCTCCAACGTCAAGACAGGCGAGATCGTGGCGATGGTGTCGGTGCCGGATTTCGATCCGAACAATCCGAAGGAAGCGCACGATCCCGACCGCATCAACCGCCTGACCACCGGCGTCTACGAGATGGGCTCGACCTTCAAGGCGCTGACGCTGGCGATGGCGATGGATTCCGGCAAGGCCAATCTCAACACCCTGTACGATGCCCGCGGCGCGCTGCGTTATGGCAAGTTCGCCATTCACGACACCCATCCGATGGGCCGCTCGATCACGCTGTCGGAAGTCTTCACCTTCTCGTCCAACGTCGGCGCGGCGCGCGTTGCGCTGTCGCAGGGCGTCGAGGCGCACAAGGCGTTCCTGCGCAAGATGGGGCAGCTCGACCGTCTGCGCACCGAACTGCCGGAGAGCACCTCGCCGATCGTGCCGCGGCGCTGGGGCGAACTCAACACCATCACCATCGCCTTCGGTCACGGGCTTTCGGTGGCGCCGCTGCAGGCGGTGATGGGCATCAACGCCGTCATCAACGGCGGCTATCTGATTCCGCCGACATTCCTCAAGCGGACGGAAGAGGAAGCGAAGGCGATGGCGAAGAAGGTGGTCAGGACCGAGACGTCGGACAAGATGCGCTATCTGATGCGGCTCAACGCCGAGATCGGAACCGCCAAGAAGGCCGACGTGAAGGGCTATTATGTCGGCGGCAAGACCGGTACCTCGGAGAAGGTCGTGGGCGGGCGCTATTCCAAGAAGCAGGTGCTGAACTCGTTCACCGCGATCATGCCGGCCGACGATCCGCAATACCAGATCCTGATCATGCTGGACGAGCCGAAACCGCTGCCGGAAACCCACGGCTTCATCACCTCGGGCTGGAACGCGGTGCCGACCGGTGGCAAGGTGATCGCCCGCATCGGCCCGCTTCTGGGGGTCGAGCCGCGGTTCGACCTGCCGCCGTCCGACCGCCTTATTCTTGCGGCATCGAAGGGAAGCCAGTAAGCCTCATTCTGTTGCCGCCGAGTCGACGTTCGGACTGGAAGATAATGAGACTTCGCGATCTCTTCAGTGATGACGCCACGCTTCCCCCACAGGCCGCGACCATCGTCGTGTCGGGCCTGGCGATGGACAGCCGCGCGGTGAAGCCGGGCGACCTGTTCTTCGCGCTGGCCGGAGCCAAGACCGACGGCGCGCGCTTCATCGATGCGGCGATCTCGGCGGGCGCGGTGGCGATCGCCGGCGATCATCCGTCTGAAGGCATCCGCGTGCCCTTCGTCACCACGCCGAACCCGCGCCGCGCGCTGGCGCTGGCAGCGGGGAAATTCTACCCGCGGCAGCCGCACACCATCGCGGCGGTCACCGGCACCAGCGGCAAGACCTCGGTCGCGGCCTTCACGCGCCAGATCTGGCAGCGGCTCGGCCACCCATCGGCCAGCATCGGCACCATCGGGCTGGTGTCGCCGAAGCGCACCATCTACGGATCGCTGACCACGCCGGACCCGATCGCGCTGCACCGCCAGCTCGACGAAATCACGGGCGAGGGCGTCACCCATCTCGCCTTCGAGGCCTCGTCGCACGGGCTCGACCAGTATCGCCTCGACGGCGTGCGGATCGCCGCCGGCGGTTTTACCAATCTTTCGCGCGATCACATGGATTATCATCCTGATGTCGCGCATTACCTGAACGCAAAACTGCGGCTGTTCCGCGACCTGGTCGTCGCCGATGGCGCCGCGGTGATCTCCGCCGATCATGATTGCTCGCCGCAAGTGATCGATGCGGCGCGGGCGCGCAAATTGCGCATCGTCGCGGTCGGCAGAAAGGGCGACGGCGCCGGCGAGGGCATTCGGCTGGTCGAGGCCGAGATCGACGGCTTTGCGCAGAAGCTGACCCTTGAGCATCGCGGCCGCCAGTATCAGGTGCGGCTGCCGCTGGTCGGCGAATTCCAGATCGAGAATGCGCTGGTGTCCGCGGGGCTCGCGATCGGCACCGGCAGCGAGCCGAAAGCGGTGTTCGCAGCGCTCGAAGGGTTGGAGGGGGCAAAAGGCCGGCTCGAGCGTGTCGCCGAACGCAACGGCGCGCCGATCTTTGTCGATTACGCCCACAAGCCCGATGCGCTGGCAAAAGCGCTGCAGGCGCTGCGACCTTACGCCAAACGCCGGCTGGTGGTGGTGTTCGGCGCCGGCGGCGACCGCGATGCCGGCAAGCGGCCGCTGATGGGCGCGATCGCCGCCGAACATGCCGACGGCGTCATCGTCACCGACGACAATCCGCGCAGCGAGAATCCGCAAGTTATTCGCGCGGCGATTTTGGCCACGGCAAAGGGCGCCGTGGAGATCGGCGATCGCGCCGACGCGATCAGGTCGGCGATCGCGGCGCTGGCGCCAGGCGACGCGCTGCTGATCGCCGGCAAGGGCCACGAGACCGGGCAGATCGTCGGCAACAGCACCTTGCCGTTCAGCGATCACGAGGCGGTTGAATCCGCGCTGGCGTCGAGGGTGGCATGAGCGCGGCTCCGCTGTGGACATCTCAGGCGATGGCGCAGGCGATGGGCGCGCAAATCCAGGGCGCGTTGCCGGAAGCGGTGACGGGCCTGTCGATCGACAGCCGCACCATCGCGCCGGGCGATGCCTATTTCTCGATCAAGGGCGACATCCATGACGGCCATGACTTTGTCGATGCCGCGCTGAAGGCCGGCGCCGCGCTGGCGGTGGTCGAGAAAGCCCAGCGCGACAAGTTCGCATCCGACGCGCCGCTGCTGGTGGTGGACGACGTGCTCGCCGGCCTCGTCGAACTGGGGATTGCATCGCGCGCGCGCCTCGAAGCGCATGTGATCGCCATCACCGGCTCGGTCGGCAAGACCTCGACCAAGGAAGCGCTGCGGCGCGTGCTCGCCGCACAAGGCGAGACCCATGCCTCGGCCTCGTCGTTCAACAACCATTGGGGCGTGCCGCTGTCGCTGGCGCGCTGTCCGTCACAGGCCAAATTTGCGATCTTCGAGGTCGGCATGAATCACGCCGGCGAAATCGACACCCTGGTCAGGATGATTCGCCCGCAGGTCGCCGTCATCACCACGGTGGAGCCGGTGCATCTGGAATTCTTCGCCGGCATCGAGGCGATTGCCGACGCCAAGGCGGAAATCTTCGCCGGCGTCGAGGCCGGCGGCGCCGTCGTTCTCAACCGTGACAACTCTCAATTCGACCGCTTGCAGCGCCGCGCAAAAAAACACGGCATCGACAGGATCGTCTCGTTCGGCGCCGATCCAAAATCCGACGCGCGGCTGATCGACGTCGCGCTGCATCCGGACCGCTCGGCCGTGCACGCCAGCATCCTCGGCCATGACGTCACCTACCAGCTCGGCATGCCCGGCCGCCACATGGCGATGAACTCGCTGGCGGTGCTGGCCGCAGCCACCCTCGTGGGCGCCGATCTGGCGCTGGCCGCGCTGTCGCTGTCGCAGATCGAGCCCGCGGTTGGCCGCGGCGCCCGGCGCGCGCTCGAGATCGGCAACGGCGAGGCGACGCTGATCGATGAAAGCTACAATGCCAATCCGGCGTCGATGGCGGCGGCGCTGAACGTGCTCGGCAGCGCGGCGGTCGGTCCGCAAGGCCGGCGCATCGCGGTGCTCGGCGATATGCTCGAACTGGGGCCGACCGGCCCGGCCCTGCATCTCGGCCTGAATGAGGCCATCAAGGCCAACAACATCGATCTGGTGTATTGCTGCGGTCCGCTGATGCGCAACTTGTGGGACGCGCTTTCCACCGGTAAACGGGGCGGATATGCCGAGAATTCGGCTAGTCTCCAGGCCCAGGTGGTATCGGCGATTCGCGCCGGTGACACGATCATGGTCAAGGGCTCGCTCGGCACGAAGATGAAACCGATTGTAACGGCGCTCGAAAAGCGCTTTCCCGGCAAGGCCTCGCATGACGAAGCCACGGTATAGGGCGGATTGAATGTTTTATTGGTTGCTAGACCTTTCCACCACGGTTCCCGGTCTGGGCGTGTTCCGCACATTCCTGAACGTGTTTCGCTACATCACCTTTCGCACCGGCGGGGCGATGGTAACCGGCGCGCTGTTCGTTTTCCTGTTCGGCCCCTGGATCATCGACCATTTGCGGCTTCGCCAGGGCAAGGGGCAGCCGATCCGCGCCGACGGCCCGGCATCGCACCTCATCAGCAAGAAGGGCACGCCGACCATGGGCGGGCTGATGATCCTGTCCGGCGTGGTGGTCTCGACCGTGCTGTGGGCCAACCCGCTCAATCCCTATGTCTGGATCGTGCTGGCGGTGACGCTCGGCTTCGGTTTCGTCGGCTTCTACGACGACTACCTGAAGGTCACGAAACAGTCGCATAGCGGTTTCGCGGGCAAAATAAGGCTGCTGATCGAGGCGGTGATCGCGCTGGCCGCCTGTTACGCGCTGACGCAGCTCGGAAAGGTCCCGTTCTCGACCTCGCTGGTGATTCCCTTCTTCAAGGACGTGGTGCTGAATCTGGGCATCTTCTTCGTGCTGTTCGGCGCCTTCGTCATGGTCGGCGCCGGCAATGCCGTGAACCTGACCGACGGTCTCGACGGCCTCGCCATTGTGCCTGTCATGATCGCGGCGGCGAGTTTCGGCATGATCGCGTATCTGACGGGCAACGCGGTGTTCGCGGACTATCTGCAGATCAATTACGTCGCCGGCACCGGCGAACTGGCGGTGCTGTGCGGCGCGGTGCTCGGCGCCGGGCTCGGATTCCTGTGGTTCAACGCGCCGCCGGCCTCGATCTTCATGGGCGACACCGGCTCGCTCGCGCTCGGCGGCATGCTGGGTGCGACCGCGGTCGCGGTCAAGCACGAGATCGTGCTGGCGGTGATCGGCGGATTGTTCGTGCTGGAAGCGGTGTCGGTGATCGTGCAGGTGGTCTCGTTCAAGCTGACCGGCAAGCGCGTGTTCCGGATGGCGCCGCTGCATCACCATTTCGAGCAGAAGGGCTGGACCGAACCGCAGGTCGTGATCCGGTTCTGGATCATCTCGGTAATGCTGGCGCTGGCCGGCCTCTCCACGCTGAAGCTGCGGTGATCGAGCGTGGTGGTATTCGCCCGACCTGATATCGCCCTACTCCCCTCCCTCCACGCGCCCTTGCGCGTGGCGGGGAGGGGGCGGGGGTGGGGGGTCTATCAACGCATACGACTCACAGCGAGTTTGCTGAGACACCCCCCACCCCCGACCCCTAAGAGCGAGCTTCGCTCGTCTCGACCCCACCGCTACGCGGGGGGAGGGGGGAAGTCAGCCGTGTCTCTCCAATGATCCCCGTCACCTCCTTCGCGGGCAAGACGGTTGCGGTGTTCGGGCTCGGCGGCTCCGGGCTGGCGAGCTGCCACGCCTTGAAGGCGGGCGGGGCGGAGGTGATCGCCGGCGACGACAGCGCCGACAACATCGTCAAGGCCGTGCAGGCCGGTTTCATCACCGCCGATCTGCGCACGGTGTCGTGGGCGAATTTCGCGGCGCTGGTGCTGACGCCGGGCGCGCCGCTCACCCATCCGCAGCCACACTGGTCGGTGCTGAAGGCGCGCGAGGCCGGCGTCGAGGTGATCGGCGACATCGAATTGTTCTGCCGCGAGCGGCGGCGTCATGCGCCGGATGCGCCGTTCGTCGCCATCACCGGCACCAACGGCAAATCGACCACCACGGCCTTGATCGCGCATCTGATGCGGGTTGCCGGCTATGACACCCAGATGGGCGGCAACATCGGCACCGCGATCCTGTCGCTGGAGCCGCCGCGCATGGGCCGCGTGCACGTCATCGAGATGTCGTCGTACCAGATCGACCTCACGCCGAGCCTCGATCCCTCCGTCGGCATCCTGCTCAATGTCAGCGAAGACCATATCGACCGCCACGGCACGCTGGAGCACTACGCCGCCGTCAAGGAGCGGCTGGTCGCCGGCGTGCAGCCGCAGGGCACCGCGATCGTCGGCGTCGACGACGGCTGGAGCCGCAACACCGCCGACCGGATCGAGCAGGCCGGCCAGCGCGTGGTTCGCATCTCCGTGAAAAACCCGCTGGCCGACGGCGTCTATGTCGAGCGCGAAGTGATCCTGCGCGCCGCCGGCGGCGCCCGCAGCGAGATCGCGCGGATCGGCGGCATCGGCTCGCTGCGCGGCCTGCATAACGCGCAGAACGCCGCCTGCGCCGCCGCCTGCGCGCTGGCGCTCGGTATCTCCCAGGAGGTGCTGCAAAACGGCCTGCGCAGTTTTCCCGGCCTCGCCCACCGCATGGAGCAGGTCGGCCGCCGCGGCAACGTGCTGTTCGTCAACGATTCCAAGGGCACCAACGCCGACGCCGCGGCGCATGCGCTGTCGTCGTTCGCCGACATCTTCTGGATCGCCGGCGGCAAGCCCAAGCTCGGCGGAATCACCGGCTTGAGCGAATATTTCCCGCGCATCCGCAAAGCCTATCTGATCGGCGAAGCCGCCCCGGAATTTGCCGGCACGCTCGGCGATCGGGTGCCGCACGAGATCTCAGGGACGCTCGAAGTCGCCGTCGCCAGCGCCGCGCGCGATGCGGAGGCCTCGGGGCTGGCCGATCCCGTGGTGCTGCTCTCGCCGGCCTGCGCGTCGTTCGACCAGTACCGCAATTTCGAAATTCGAGGATCAGCATTCCGCGACCTGGTCACCGCGCTGGAGGGCGTCAAGCCGGTGGTGTGAGATGCGGAACGGCGCAATCCCTTTTGAGCAGGTCGATCTTCGCGATCAGTATTTCGCAACCACCGGGCTGTTGAAGTGATAGTTCAACTTCGCACGAACCACATGCTCGCGGTCATCGAACCCAGCAGTGCTGGTGTTGAAGAAAAAGTTGTTTATTCCGTCACCGCCACCCGCAACCGGAGCAAGCGTCAATGTGGTGCGGCCGAGATCGACGTAGAGATATTCAGCACCAATTGACCAATTGCGCGCAAACATCCACTCGAAGCCGGCTCCGACGGTCCAGCCGATCTTTATGTCGTCATCCGAAACCGTTCGGCAGGTATTTCCTCCCGGCGTGACGCAGGCAGTGCCGGGGCCCAATACTTCCGTGAATGTGTGCTTCACGCTGCCAACCGCCAGGCCGCCGGTGGCATAAACCATCCAACGGCCAGGCGCGTAACCGATACGGCCTCTGAAGGTGCCGAGGCCGGTCGCTTCAGACTTGAAGTAAGCCGTATCACCCGCAAAACTTCCGAATGGAGAGTTCAGGGCGGGATTGTTCCCAAACCGCGTGAATGATCGTTCGATGAGGCTCTGCCAGGCGCCGTCGGCCTCGACACCGAAAACCCAGGCCGCCGACTGCCAATTATAACCCGCCTGGGCTCCCCCGATGAAACTGCTCGGCCTGGAGCAGCTGCTTGAAATATCGAAAGGATTCGGACCCGGTGCGATCACAAGTGGGGCAACCCCGGCTGGGCTCGCGCAATTTGCAAAGACGTTGCCCGGCGTTGTGAACGGCATGGCATAGTCTCGTCGGTTATCAGACCAGGCGCCGCCGGCGTTCAAGCCCACGTAGAAGCCGGTCCAATCCCATATTTCCGCAACCGGCATCGGCCGGGCTTTGACGGCCATATCCGCCGCCGACGCGGAACCGACGCTGGCTAATGCAAAAAAGGCGCCGATAAACAGCCTCTTCATCGCTCAATCCCCCAAAGAATTCAGTCGCCGGGACCAATGCGGGAGGCCCAAGTTTACCCTACAGACTTACCTCCAAACTGAGTGCGGAAGATGTAACCCGAAAACCACATCCCTTCCTGAAAACAGCCACGTGGCGGCCATGGAAACCCGTCATGGCCGGGCTCCTGCGGCGCATGCGCCGTCGTCGTTCGGCGATATCTTCCGGATCGCCCGCGGCAAGCCGAAACTCGGCGGCGTCACGGGTCTCACCGAGTTCTTTCTGCGCATCCGAAAAGCCTATTTGATCGGCGAAGCCGCGACGGGATTTGCGGCACGCTCGGCGACCGGGGCAAGCGGCCGTTGAAGGCGCCGGCAGCTTCGAGCCAGCGATTATCGAAGGCAGATGATGGAGTATTTCGAGCATGGTCCAGTGCTCGGCTCGATACCTTCCGTTATCCCCAGATAGAGGCCGACGCCGAGGAAAATCAGGCAGCCCGCTGTTATCAGCATGGTTTTCAACTTCATGGACAGTGCTCGTCTGTCGCCCGAGAGTATTCTGACCGACGATGACGATGTATGGAACACCTTTCACGCGCTCCGCGACCTCGGCACCGCGCCGTGACGCTGCCGGGCAGCAAGCCGGTAGGCGGGCATATGAGCACTGGTGCGTGTCCCGGACGCGGTGCAGCGTTCTCCCGGCGATGCGAAGCATCGTCCGGTACGCTGCTCCGCAGAGCCGGGACCCACGGCGCCGGCACCGCTGCATGGGCCCCGGATGCACTGCGTCCGGGGCACGAGACTGGGCGTGAAGATGTGAGGCGATAGGGTACGCTGCCGATCCACCCACAACCGGTCGTCACCCGCGAAGGCGGGTGACCCAGTATTCCAGAGGCCTTGCAGCTCAATCGCCGGCGCCGCGGCGTACTGGATCCTCCGCCTTCGCGGAGGATGACGACCTGTAGTGATGCGGCAGGCTCACCCAATTCACAAACATTCCCATCCCATTAACCCCTTGGAAACCATCCTCGGCCACCAATGGGCGGTACCTCCGCCCTTTGGGAACGCCCATGATCTCCCGCGAACAACGCACGCCCTTGAGCGAATGGTGGTGGACGGTCGATCGCCTGCTGCTGGCGGCGATCGTCGCGCTGATGCTGGGCGGCGTCATCCTGTCGCTGGCGGCCAGTCCGCCCGTCGCGACGAGGATCGGGCTCGATCCGTTCCACTTCTTCAACCGCCATGTGCTGTTTCTGCTGCCGTGCTTCGTGGTGCTGATCGGCGTCTCCTTCCTGTCGCCGCGACAGATCCGGCGCGCCGCGCTGATCGTCTTCGCGGTGTCCGTCGTGCTGATCGTGGCGACGCTGCTGATCGGACCCGAGGTCAAGGGTTCGCGGCGCTGGATCACCCTGCTTGGCATCAACATCCAGGCTTCCGAATCCGCCAAGCCCGCCTTCGTGGTGCTGGCGGCGTGGCTGTTTGCGGAATCGGCGCGACGGCCGGAAATGCCGGCGACCTCTATTGCACTCGGGCTGCTGCTGACGATGGTGGCGCTATTGGTGCTGCAGCCCGATTTCGGCCAGACCCTGCTGATCCTGATGGTGTGGGGCGCGCTGTTCTTCATCGCGGGCATGCGGATGATCTGGGTGGCGGGGCTCGCGGCGACGGCGGGCGCCGGGTTGTTCGCGGCCTATCTGCTGGTGCCGCACGTCGCCTTCCGCATCAAGCGCTTCATGAATCCCGGCACCGGCGACACCTTCCAGGTCGATACCGCGATGGAGGCCTTCGCCAATGGCGGCTGGTTCGGGCTTGGCCCGGGCGAGGGCATCGCCAAGCGCAGCCTGCCGGACAGCCATACCGACTTCGTCTTCGCGGTCGCGGCGGAGGAATTCGGCATCCTCCTGTGCCTCGCGCTGCTCGCGCTGTTCGCCTTTGTCGTGATCCGGACGCTGGCGCGCGCCTATGCCACCGAGGATCTGTTCTCGCGGTTCGCGGCCTCCGGCCTTGCCATCCTGTTCGGGGTGCAGGCCGCGATCAACATGTCGGTCAATCTGCAGCTGATCCCGGCCAAGGGCATGACCCTGCCGTTCGTTTCCTATGGCGGCTCGTCGATCATTTCGCTGGCCTACAGCGTCGGCATGATGCTGGCGCTGACGCGGTTGCGGCCGCGCACCGAGATGGAATCGATCGGCGACGCCAACGCCGCGCCGACCTATGCTTGACCGGGCCGCAAAGACGCGCTTTCTCGTCATTGCGAGAAGCGTGGTGACGAAGAAGTGACTGTCGTCGCCCCGCGTTTACCGGCGCTGCAGGACGCCGGGGGGTGGCGGGTCGCTAAAGGGCGGGTCATGGTACTGGGG
>JBDRNF010000257.1:0-2405 GCA_043811435.1 Pseudomonadota bacterium | reverse complement strand
CGCCAGCCCGGAACTGATCCATCTCGACCGCGAGATCAACGCCGTGAACGCCAAGGTGGTGCGCGCGGCTTCGAGCGGCAGTCGGCGCGCCACCCTGCAGCGCGAGCAGGACGAGTTTGTCGATCGTCGCAATGCCGGTTTCGGCCAGCCGGGATATGATCTGGGCCAGGAAATGCGCAAGCGGCTCGATCATCTGCTGGCCGTCGAGCGCTACTAAAGCCTCAAACCCGCGTTATCCTGATGCCGCAGGTGTTTTCGTCTTGAATTGATCCCGCCGGACGTGACAATAACCGGCAGAAAAATGTGCCTGTCCTTGATCTCGGTCATGGCCGGGCTTGTCCCGGCCATCCACGTCTTGTTTCGTCGGTCAGCACGAAGACATGGATGCCCGGGACAAGCCCGGGCATGACGTCGAAATTGAATCGACAGCCCCGGGGAGCGACGCCATGAACATCCAGAACACCAGCCGCTATCACGAGGTCCATGCCCGCTCGCTCCGCGATCCCGAGGGCTTTTGGGGCGAGGCGGCGGGCGAGATCGACTGGATCGAGCCGGCGAAAAAGGTGTTCGACCCCGCCATGGGCCTCTATGGCCGCTGGTTCGCCGGCGCCGTGGTCAACACCTGCTACAACGCGCTCGACCGCCACGTCGCTGGCGGCCGCGCCGATCAGCTGGCGCTGATCCACGATTCGCCGCTGGCAAATCCCTCGGGACCAAGCGCCATCACCAAATTCACCTATGCCGAGATGCTGCACGAGGTGAAGACGCTGGCCGCCATCATGCAGGATTTCGGGGTGACCAAGGGCGACCGCGTCATTCTCTATATGCCGATGGTGCCGGAAGCCATGATGGCGATGCTGGCCTGCGCGCGGATCGGCGCAGTGCACAGCGTGGTGTTCGGCGGCTTTGCCGCGAAAGAGCTCGCCACCCGGATCGAGGACGCCAAGCCGAAACTGATCTTCTCGGCAAGCTGCGGGCTCGAGCCCGGCCGCCTCGTGCAGTACAAGCCGTTGCTCGACGAAGCCATCAGATTGTCCAGCGTCAAACCGGCGACCTGCATCGTGCTGCAGCGGCCGCAGCTGGGCTGCGACCTCGTCGCCGGGCGCGATCACGACTGGGCCGAGCTGCGGGCAAAAGCCATCGCCGCGAAGAAATCCGCCGACTGCGTGCCGGTACTGGCGACCGATCCGCTCTATATTCTCTATACCTCCGGCACCACAGGCAAACCGAAGGGCGTGGTGCGCGACAATGGCGGGCATCTGGTCGCGCTGAAGTGGTCGATGTTCAACCTCTACGGCGTCAAGCCGGGTGAGGTCTGGTGGTGCGGCTCCGACATCGGCTGGGTGGTCGGCCACAGCTACATCATCTACGGCCCGTTGCTGCATGGCGCGACCTCGATCATGTACGAGGGCAAGCCGATCGGCACGCCGGATGCCGGCGCGTTCTGGCGGGTGATATCGGAGCACGGCGCGGTGGCGCTGTTCACCGCGCCGACCGCGTTCCGCGCCATCAAGAAGGAAGATCCGGATGGAAAATTCATCCGGCAATACGACCTTTCGAAATTCCGCACGCTGTTCCTGGCCGGCGAGCGCGCCGATCCGCCGACGGTGGAATGGGCGGAACAGCAGCTGAAGGTGCCGGTCATCGATCACTGGTGGCAGACCGAAACCGGCTGGTGCATCGCCGGCAATCCGGTCGGCCTCGGCCAGTTGCCGGTCAAGCACGGCTCGCCGACGGTGCCGATGCCGGGCTATCAGGTCGAGGTGGTCGATGAGGCCGCAAAACCGCTGCCCGCGGGCACCATGGGTTCGATCGTGATCAAGCTGCCGATGCCGCCGGGCTGCCTGCCGACGCTGTGGGAGCAGGACGAGCGTTGCAAGGAAGCCTATTTCAACGAATTCCCCGGCTACTACAAAACCTCCGACGCCGGTTATATCGACGAAGACGGCTACGTCTTCGTGATGGGCCGCACCGACGACATCATCAACGTCGCCGGCCACCGGCTCTCCACCGGCGGCATGGAGGAGATCCTGGCCGCGCATCCCGACGTCGCCGAATGCGCGGTGCTCGGCATCAAGGACGCCATCAAGGGCGAGGTGCCCTGCGGCTTCCTGGTGCTGAAGGCCGGCGTGACCCGCGGCCATGCCGAGATCGAAAAGGAGATCGTGGCGCTGGTGCGCGAGAAACTCGGACCCGTCGCGGCATTCAAGCTCGCGATCACGGTGGGGCGGCTGCCGAAGACGCGCTCCGGCAAGATTTTGCGCGGCACCATCAAGAAGATCGCCGACGGCGATCAATGGTCGATGCCCGCCACCATCGAGGATCCCAAGGTGCTGGAGGAAATCGAGGGCGCGCTGAAGGGCAGGGTGTGATTTCAACGACGTCATTCCGGGGCGATGCGAAGC
>JBDRNF010000256.1:0-2215 GCA_043811435.1 Pseudomonadota bacterium | reverse complement strand
GTAGGCTGCATCGACCGGCGGCGGCGGCTCGGTGAAGACTTGGTGCGTTCGCAGCGTGAGCTTGCCCTCGCGGTGCCGTGGCATTGCCGCCACGCCCTCCATGAGATCCCCGAAGATGTCCCGCTTCGACATGGCTTGCTCCTTCAGCCCTTGGGGCTCGTGCGCCGTCGACGAGCCGCGACTTCCTTCCCGATCGCGGCCTTCAGGGCCTTTTTCTCCACGGGCGTGAGGTCATCCTTCTGGTCCTTGCCATATACCGTCATGAGCCAAACCTGCTCGTCGGTCTTGAAATGGAAGTAGATGATACGCAGGCCGCCGCGCTTGCCCTTGCCTCGGCGGACATCGGACCAGCGGACCTTGCGAAAGCCACCCGTGCCCTCGATGACGTCGCCGAGCTCCGGCGTCTCGGCGAGAACTCTCTGCAACTCGCGATACTCCTCATCGTCGAGGTAGCTGTGCATGTGGCGCGAAAACGCCGGTGCCTCGACGAACTCCATTCCTTACCATACGCATTATGCGTACAGCAGGCAAGGCCGAAGCGCCGGCGTCGCCATCCTCGCCCAACGCGGCCTCATCGCCCCGGTCCCACTCCTGAGCGTGGCGCCGACTCGCGGCCCACCGGCCGGGCAACTCGGGGTGTCCGTGCAATGAGTGCAGATCGTGACGGTAAGGAATCGTAGACATTTCGCGTAGTTCGCATCGCGTTATCCTGAATTCTCCAACGATTTCAACGGTTTCTTTCACTTTTCCGCTTCGGTGCTTCCTGGCCATCGTTCTGCCGGCGTTGGGATTCAGATCCGCCTCAAAAACATTCCCGAAATTGAACCTTTTCGGTAAACTTGGTTGATCCCGAAGCCCTGTTTTC
Organism: Pseudomonadota bacterium; assembly: GCA_043811435.1. Taxonomy (GTDB): domain Bacteria; phylum Pseudomonadota; class Alphaproteobacteria; order Rhizobiales; family Xanthobacteraceae; genus Bradyrhizobium. The sequence continues at coordinate 1,350 of JBDRNF010000256.1, read as the reverse complement.
AAACGGTTAGCCACGCTTTGCGCGCGGGTGCCGACCATCATTTTCGGGAAAGTCGATGAGGGAGACCCCGAGGAAACCCAAGAACGTGGACCGGCGGGGTCGCGAGTATCTCACTCCCGCAGAGATCGATGGGCCCGTGACGGCGGCCGGCAAACTCGGGCGCCACGGCCTGCGCGTCAGCGAGCTCGTCGCGTTTCGTTGGGACCAGGTGGATCTCGACAATGCCTTGCTGCACGTTCGGAGACGGAAGAATGGGATCCCGAGCACCCAACCGCTGCACGGCCCCGAGCTGCGAGCGCAAAGCGCCGATGACGGACTCGACGTTTCGCAAAATCGTGGCCCGCGCCGGCGAGGTGGCCGAGATCGGTATGCCGGTTCACCCGCACATCTGCGCCACTCGACAGGGTTCAAGCTCGCCAACGACGGCCACGACACGCGGGCCATTCAGCACTACCTCGGTTACAAGAACATCCAACACACGGTCGGGTACACCCAGCTCGCAGCCGATCGGTTCAAAGGGTTCTGGGACGATTGAGTCACCGCCGCACCCGCGATGCGACTGACCTCGCGCCGTCGTCCAACAGCCGGTGAGCAAAGCGCTTGATCGGGAAGTGGAGGCAGCCGCGGAAGTTGACGCCTCGGAACTGAACGGGGCCGATGTGACGGATGATCTCTGGGTCCGCAAAGCTCGCCGGGTTCTGATCCAAGGCGGCCTGCATGCGACTTGTGGTCCAGGCCATGACCAGGTTCGACATCAGCGCCAGCGATCCAGAGATCGCCGTGAGCTCGTCGGCGCGCCGCCCGCGCTCGGGTGCAACGTTGCCGGTGTAGATCGCGCGCTGCAGGGTGTGAACGGTCTCGCCGTAGTTGAGGACGCGATTGAGCTCGCGCCGGAACGAGCGGTTGGTGAAGTAGTCGCACAGGAACAGCGTTCGGTAGAGCATCCCCAGAGCGGCGCCGGCCTTGTGAGTCGGATCGCCGCGAGCCGCCGATCCAAACCTCTGCAACGCCAGCGAGGCGGAGGTGTGCTTCGTCGCGATCGACGCAGCCACGCGCACGAGCCCGTCCCAGCCGGCGTCGATCGCCGGCAACGAGACGTCACAGGCCACGACGTCCTCGATCTCTTCGGGAACGCGCGTACCCGTGGGCACGTAGAGTCGCCGGTCTTTCAGATGGGACAACCGCGGGCAGAGATCAAACCCGAGCAGCTTGGCGATGGCCATCCCGAAGTTGGTGTAGCCGTGGGTGTCGACAGCCAAGTGCTCGAGGTTTGCCGAGGTCGGCTGCTTCATCACGCCGTCGATGGCGGCGCCGGCCTGGCGTCTCCCGAGGACGATCGGTTGGTCATAG
>JBDRNF010000255.1:0-7913 GCA_043811435.1 Pseudomonadota bacterium | reverse complement strand
GCGCAATCGCCAGCCGGCGCTGGCGAAGCAACCGCAAATGGCAACGGGAGGCGGCGCATGAACACTTCTCCATCGTCGTCCCCGCGAACGCGGGGACCCATACCGCGAGGTCTCGCGGGTGGACGGTGTGGTTGTCGCCTTTTATTACCCGCTGACACCGGGGTTATGGGTCCCTGCGTTCGCAGGGACGACGTTTCGAAAGATAACGCGTAAATTTCATTCGCACACAGGAGGATCCGATGGATCTCAGCTTCAGCAAGGAAGAAGTGGCGTTTCGTGACGAGGTGCGGGAGTTCTTCAAGAACAACGTGCCGCCGGAGACCCGCAGGAAACTGGTCGAGGGACGTCATCTCTCCAAGGACGAGATGGTCGCCTGGTGGCGCATCCTGAACAAGAAGGGCTGGGGCGTCTCGCACTGGCCGAAGGAATATGGCGGCACCGGCTGGACGTCCGTGCAGCACTACATCTTCAACGAGGAGCTGCAGATGCATCCGGCGCCGGCCCCGCTCGCCTTCGGCGTCAGCATGGTCGGCCCCGTGATCTACACCTTCGGCAACGAGAAGCAGAAGCAGCAATACCTGCCGCGCATCGCCAATGTCGACGACTGGTGGTGCCAGGGCTTCTCCGAGCCCGGCTCCGGCTCCGACCTCGCCTCGCTCAAGACCAAGGCCGAGCGCAAGGGCGACAAATACATCATCAACGGCCAGAAGACCTGGACCACGCTGGCGCAGCACGCCGACATGATCTTCTGCCTGTGCCGCACCGATCCCTCCGCCAAGAAGCAGATGGGCATCTCCTTCATCGTGTTCGACATGAAGTCGAAGGGCGTCACGGTGCGCCCGATCGAGACCATCGACGGCGGCCACGAGGTCAACGAGGTGTTCTTCGACGACGTCGAGGTTCCCGTCGAGAACCTGATCGGCGAGGAGAACAAGGGCTGGGACTACGCCAAGTTCCTGCTCGGCAATGAGCGCACCGGCATCGCCCGGGTCGGCGTGTCCAAGGAGCGGCTGCGCCGCATCCGCGACCTCGCCTCCAAGGTCGAGGCCGGCGGCAAGCCGATCATCGAAGACCAGAAATTCCGCGACAAGCTGGCCGAGGTCGAGATCGAGCTGAAGGCGCTGGAGCTGACCCAGCTGCGCGTGGTCGCCGACGAGAACAAGCACGGCAAGGGCAAGCCCAATCCGGCTTCCTCGGTCCTGAAGATCAAGGGCTCGGAAATCCAGCAGACCACCACCGAGCTTCTGATGGAAGTGATCGGCCCGTTCGCGGCTCCCTACGACGAGCACGGCGACGAGGGCAGCAACGAATCGATGGACTGGACCGCCCAGATCGCGCCGAGCTATTTCAACAACCGCAAGGTCTCGATCTACGGCGGCTCCAACGAGATCCAGCGCAACATCATCACCAAGGCCGTGCTGGGGTTGTAGGCACCGCTGCACGACAAACAACAAACTGTCGTCCCCGCGAAGGCGGGGACCCAGTACCCCGCGGCGGTCATGGTCACGATGAACGCCTGCGATTACTGGATCCCCCGCCTTCGCGGGGGATGACGATTGGAGAGCTCGGCAACAGTGTTGCCTCGTATCGTTTCCGGAGAAAGTAGAAGAACATGGATTTTGATCTGTCCGAGGAGCAGCGGCTTCTCAAGGAAAGCGTCGACGGGCTGTTGAACGATTCCTACGATTTCGACTCGCGCAAGAAATACCGCGCCGAGAAGGGCGGCTGGAGCAAGGCGGTCTGGGGCAAGCTCGCCGAGCAGGGCCTGCTCGGCCTGCCGTTCTCGGAAGACGACGGCGGCTTCGGCGCCGGCGCGGTCGAGACCATGATCGTGATGGAGGCGCTGGGCAAGGCGCTGCTGCTGGAGCCGTATCTCGCAACTGTCGTGATCGGCGGCGGCTTCCTGCGACGCGGCGGCTCGACCGAGCAGAAAGCCGCGCACATCCCCGGCATCATCGACGGCAGCAAGACCTTTGCCTTTGCGCAGCTCGAGAAGAACTCGCGCTATGACCTGCAGGATGTCGCCACCACCGCGAAGAAAAAGGGCAGTGGCTGGGTGATCGACGGCGAGAAATTCGTCGTGCTCAACGGCGAGAATGCCGACATCTTCATCGTCACCGCTCGCACCAAGGGCGGCCAGCGCGATGCCGCCGGCATCGGCGTGTTCCTGGTGCCGGCTAATGCCAAGGGCATTTCGAAGAAGGGCTATCCGACCCAGGACGGCCTGCATGCCGCCGACGTCACGTTTACGGGCGTCGAGGTCGGCGCCGACGCGGCGATCGGCGATCCCGAGAATGGCCTGGCGCTGATCGAGCGCGTGGTCGACGACGCCCGCATCGCGCTGTGTGCGGAGGCGGTCGGCGCGATGGACGAATCGCTCAAGACCACCGTGGAGTATCTGAAGACCCGCACCCAGTTCGGCGTTCCCATCGGCAGCTTCCAGACTCTGCAGCACCGCGCCGCCGACATGTTCGTCGCCGTCGAGCAGGCCCGCAGCATGTCGATGTTCGCGACCATGGCGTCCGACTTTGACGACGCGAAGGAGCGCGCCACCGCGGTGGCGGCGGCGAAGGTGCAGATCGGCAAGTCGGCCAAATTCGTCGGCCAGCAGGCGATCCAGCTGCATGGCGGCATTGGCATGACGCAGGAGGCGAAGATCGGCCACTACTTCAAGCGGCTGACCATGATCGAAAACACCTTCGGCGATACCGACTATCACCTGCGCCGCGTCACCGAGGGCGGCGGGCTGGTGTAGCCACTCCCACCATCGGCATACGGCCCGCGCCAGCGCGGGCCGTCATTGCGAGCGCAGCGAAGCAATCCATCTTTCCTTGTGTGGCGGCATGGATTGCTTCGTCGCAAGCGCTCCTCGCAATGACGACATCCATGTTCTCGCGCTCCTCGCAATGACGAACGATAAATCAGGGAGCAACCAGCAATGAAAAACACCCCGTTCGATCTCACCGGCAAGGTCGCCGTCGTCACCGGCTCCAGCCGCGGCATCGGCCGCGCCTCGGCGGAGCTGCTGGCAAAGCTCGGCGCCAAGGTCGTGATCTCCAGCCGCAAGGCCGACGCCTGCGCGGAAGTCGCCGACGGCATCAACAAGGCCGGCGGCGACGCCCATGTCATCCCCTGCAACATCTCGCGCCGCGAGGAAGTCGAGGCGCTGATTTCGGGAACGACAAAACACTACGGCAAGATCGACATCCTCGTCTGCAACGCTGCCGTGAATCCGTATTACGGCCCGCTGCTGGACATCAAGGACGAGGCCTTCGACAAGATCATGAACTCCAACGTCAAGAGCAACATCTGGCTCTGCGCGCTGGCGATCCCGCAGATGGCGGCGCGAGGCAACGGCTCGGTGGTGATCGTCTCCTCGATCGGCGGCCTGCGCGGCTCCACCGTGATCGGCGCCTACGGAATTTCCAAGGCGGCGGATTTTGCGCTGTGCCGCAGCCTCGCCGGCGAATGGGGTCCGCAGGGCGTGCGCGTCAATTGCGTCGCCCCCGGCCTGGTCAAGACCGATTTCGCCAAGGCCCTGTGGGAAGACGAAGAACGCCTGAAACGCCGCTGCGCCACCACGCCGCTGCGCCGCATCGGCGAACCCGACGAGATCGCCGGCGCGGTCGCCTATCTCGGCTCGGACGCGTCGAGCTTCATGACCGGCCAGACCATCGTGGTCGACGGCGGCGTGACGACGGCGGCGGTGTAGTTCTTCTCCCCTCGCGAAGGTCCCGTGTCCCGGACGCGGTGCAGCGTCCTTTACGCTGCTCCGCAGAGCCGGGACCCAGCGGGCGATGGGCCCCGGCTCAGCGGCGCACCACAAGAGTGCTGCGCCGCATCCGGGGCACGAGTCCATATTGACGTCCCCCTCCCAATCCGCTTGCCTTGCCCCCAACTAACACCCCCGGGAAGCAACGCCAGGAATCCGCATCATGTCCTTTGTGCTGGCCATCGATCAGGGCACCACCTCCTCGCGCGCCATGGTGTTCCGTTCGGACATCTCGATCGCCGCCACGGCGCAGCAGGAATTTCCGCAGCATTTCCCGGCCTCCGGCTGGGTCGAGCATGAGCCCGAGGACATCTGGACCTCGACGATCGCGACCTGCCGCGAGGCGCTGAAAAAAGCCAACGCCACCGCGAAAGACATCGCCGCGATCGGGATCACCAACCAGCGCGAGACAACAGTGGTGTGGGACCGCGCCACCGGCCAGGCCATCCACCGCGCCATCGTCTGGCAGGACCGCCGCACCGCCGACATCTGCGCCAGGCTCAAGGCCGAAGGCCATGAGCCCGCGATCACGGCGAAGACCGGCCTGATCATCGACCCGTATTTTTCCGGCACCAAGGTCGCATGGCTCCTCGACCACGTCCCGGGCGCGCGCGAGCGCGCCGAACGTGGCGAGCTGATGTTCGGCACCGTCGATTGCTATCTGCTGTGGCGCCTCACCGGCGGCAAGGTGCACGCGTCAGACGCCACCAACGCCTCGCGCACCCTCTTGTTCAACATCCATACCGGGCAGTGGGACGACGACCTGCTGAAAATCCTCCGCGTGCCGCGCTCGCTGCTGCCCGAGGTGAAGGACTCCTCGCACCATTTCGGCGATACCGTGCCCGAACTGTTCGGCGGCAGCACCATGATCGCAGGCATCGCCGGCGACCAGCAGGCCGCCACCATCGGCCAGGCCTGCTTTGCGCCCGGCATGATCAAGTCGACCTACGGCACCGGCTGCTTCGCCCTGCTCAACACCGGCACGACGCCGGTGGCCTCCAGCAACAAGCTGCTCACCACCATCGCCTACCAGCTCGCGGGCCAACGCACCTACGCGCTGGAAGGCTCGATCTTCGTCGCCGGCTCCGCCGTGCAGTGGCTGCGCGACGGCCTCGGCATCATCAAGCAGGCCAGCGAGACCGGCCCGCTCGCCGACAAGTCCGACTCCATGCAGAGCGTCTACCTGGTCCCGGCCTTCGTCGGCCTCGGCGCGCCCTACTGGAATCCCCGCGTGCGCGGCGCGCTGTTCGGCCTCACCCGCAACACCGGCCCCGCCGAACTCGCCCACGCCGCGCTCGAAAGCGTCTGCTACCAGACCTTCGATCTGTGGGCCGCGATGCGCGCCGACTGGCCCGACGCCACGGCCGCCAACATCGTGCTCCGCGTCGACGGCGGCATGACCGCCTCCGACTGGACCATGCAGCGCCTCGCCGATCTGCTCGACGCGCCGGTCGACCGCCCCATGATCCAGGAAACCACCGCACTCGGCGCCGCCTACCTCGCCGGCCTCGCCGCCGGCGTCTATCCCGAGCCGGAAAAATTCGCCGACAACTGGCGGCTGGAACGCCGGTTCAAGCCGGCGATGAGTGCGGCGACACGGGAGCGGAAGCTTAAGGGCTGGGCGCGGGCGGTGAGGGGGGTGCTGGCGAGCGATGAGGGGGAGTGAAGATTGCCGACGATCCGCGGCTGGACGGGACGGTGCCGCGCAGCGCGGCGAGGCATGTGCCGGTTATTGAGTGAGGGGTCGCGCCTCACACACGGTCGTCATCCCCGCGCAGGCGGGGATCCAGTATTCCAGAGACGGCAGCGATAGAACCGATAGGCCGCGGCGTACTGGGTCCCCCGCCTTCGCGGGGGATGACGAGCGGAGTATGATGACGGATGCTCGCTCCGCCCTCAGCGGGTGCTTGCTCCGCCCTCAAAACAACTCCTGCTTCGCTCTTGCCAGCGAAAATCCGCGGCGGTCGGTGTTGAAGCAGGTCACGCCGGTCTGTTCCGACGTGCAGGTAAAGCCGCCGCGCTGCCAGACTTCGCCATAGGCCAGCACCGGCAGGGCCTTGTCCATCACCGTGTCGCCGTAGCACAGGCGGACGGCGCTGCCTTTCGCGCGCATCTCGAAGGCCTTGCCCCATTCGAGATCGCAGTCGGCCGGCCGGCGCGCGGTCACGGTGGCTTCCATGATGTCGCAGCGGAGCGTGAGCTGCCGGTCGTAGTCGAAATACTGGCAGGCGATGTTGTTCGAGGGCGACTGAAAGCCGGTGGCGCGGCCTTGCGCATTGGCGGCGCCGGCGAGTGCCAGCAAGCTGAGCGCGAGCAGGGCCCTGGGCAGACGTGGCAGCATGGCAGTCCTCCGGTCTCACAACGTCATGCCCGGACTTGATCCGGGCATCCATCACTCTTCATAATGGATGGCCGGGTCAAGCCCGGCCATGACAATGAGAGGTCCTGAACCCGCATGATCCTGATCGGCCAATACGACTCCCCCTTCGTTCGCCGCGTGGCGCTGGCGCTGCGGCTTTATGGCCTGCCCTTCGAGCACCGGCCGTGGTCGACCTTCGGCGACGCCGACAAGCTGGCGGCGTTCAATCCGCTGCGCCGGGTGCCGACGCTGGTGCTCGATGACGGCGAGGTGCTGATCGAGAGTACGGCGATGCTGGATTATCTCGACGAGCTGGTGGGGCCGGACAAGGCGATGATCGCCGAGCGCGGCCCGGCGCGCCGCCATGCGCTGAAGATCTGCGCGCTGGGCAGCGGGCTCGCCGACAAGGCGGTCAGCCTGATCTACGAGCGGGTGCTGCGCCAGGAGCAGCTGCAATTGTGGGTGGAGCGTTGCCAGGCCCAGATCGGCGGCGTGCTCGACGTGCTGGAGCAGGAGCGCGCCAAGGTGGCGACGCCGTTCTGGTTCGGGATGCGTATCGGCCACGCCGACATCATGGTGGCCTGCGCGCTGCGCTTTACCGGCGAGGCGCATCCGGCGCTGTTCACGGCCGCGCGCCATCCGGCGTTGACGGCGCATGCCGCACGGTGCGAAGCGCTGCCGGCGTTTCAGGAGATCGTGCAGAAGCTCGATCCGCCGAAGGGGTGAGCTCTTACCCTCCCCTGGAGGGGGAGGGTCGGCTCGCATCGCGTAGCGAATGCGAGCCGGGGTGGGGTGACAGTCTCTCAACTCATGCACTGTTCGAAACGAGAGACCTTCACCCCACCCCGCCGCTCCTTGCAGTCGCGTCGACCCTCCCCCTCCAGGGCAGGGCTATCGCATATGGTAAAAAATACTGAAAATCGGAAAGAAGGCAGTGGAGACGTTCGCGGTTCGATTCCGCTACGTTCACGATCCGATTCAGTCACCGGCTCCCTCTCAGAGTCATATGCGATAGCCCTGCCCTCCAGGGGAGGGTAAGACGTCCCGCTACTCTATCTCTTCACCCGCAACGCCTCCGGCGTATCCGGTTGGGCCAGCGGATGCGCGCTGGCAAATGCCGGCAGCGCCATCGCGGCGTCGAAAATGCGCTTCACCGTCGGCCACGGCGCGAGATCGATCTGCTGGGTGACCGCCACGGTGACGTGGCCGACCATGCAGATGTCGGCCAGCGTCGGCGTATCGCCATGGCAGAACCGCCCGGTATCCTTGTCATCGGCGAGATGCGCCTCCAGCGCGGCCAGGGTCTCGATCGTCCAGTGCCGCCGCCACGCCGCCTGCTGGGTCTCGCGCAAATTCAGCTCGCCATCGAGATAGCGCCGCACCCGCGGCACCAGCAGCGGATGGCCCTCGCAGGCGACCATCAGCGCCAGCGCGCGCACCCTCGCGCGGCCGCGCGGATCGGGTGGCAACAGCGGCGGCGCGGGATGGGTCTCGTCGAGATATTCGAGGATGGCGAGCGACTGGAACAGCGTGGTGCCGTCGTCGAGCACCAGCGCCGGCAGCGCCATCTGCGGATTGATCCGGCGATAGTCCTCGGCGCGATGCGCGTCGGCGTCGATATCGACGAACACGATGTCGGCCGGCAGGCCCTTGAGGTTGAGCGCGATCCGCACCCGGAAACTCGCCAGCGATCGCCAGAAGGAGAAGAATTTCATCGGGGGCTCCGCGCTGCTCTTCACCCTCCCCTGGAGGGGGAGGGTCGGCTCGCATCGCAAGATGCGA
>JBDRNF010000254.1:0-4377 GCA_043811435.1 Pseudomonadota bacterium | reverse complement strand
CCCCCGAACTGCGCGGTGGCGACGTCCGCCCTCGCCCCGCACGCGGGGAGAGGCAAAGACGCTCCTTCTCTACTGCGAACGTCAGCCCTGCGTGATCGACCAGCCGCTTAATCAATTTGTCGCCCATCGCCGCCCCCGGCGTCCAGATGCCGGCCGCAACGTCCGGCGCGTCGCGCAGCAGGCAGATCGCGCATTCCGCGATCATCTTCGAGGTCGAGCCATAGCCCGGATCGCGGTCGCCCTTGACCGCGGCCCGCACTTGTTTGCCGTCGGGCGCGATGGCGACGAACAGCAGGTCGTACATGCCGTTCTCGCGCTCCTCCTTCGACGGGCCCTCGCCCGGTTTCGGGCCGCCCGAAGCGCCCATCCGCTCGGCGTTGACGGCGGCCACCACCTTTTTGGCGTTGGCTTCGCCCTGTTCGCCGGGCCCGGTCAGGACCATCTCGTCATAGACGAAGTCCTGACCGTAGGGGAAATTCATCAGCATGTTGGAGCGATGCACATTGCGGGTGTTGATGCTCGCCATCACGAACGGCGCGGTCCACTGGCCCAAATCCTCGTCAACGACCGGCTTGTTGCCGCGCGGTTGTTTCGGACCGTCGAATCCCGGCGTCAGGACGAAGGGATCCTGCACCATCGAGACCAGGCTGAGGTCTTTCGCCACCGCCGCGAACGTCGCCCGCGCGCTCGCCGCGGTGCCGCCGGAGAACGTGCCCTTCATGTCGCGGACCCTGCCCTTGACCCGGGCCACCGGCGCGCCGAATTCCTTCCTCGCGGCCTGCTCCACGAAGTAAACGCCGAGCTCGAACGGAATCGAGTCGAAGCCGCAGGAGAACAGGATGCGCGCGCCGCTGGATTTCGCCGCGGCTTCGTGCGCGTCGATCATCTTGCGCATCCACAGCGGCTCACCGCAGAGGTCGAGATAATCGGTGCCCGATGCGGCACAGGCCGCGACCAGGTCGGAGCCATAGAGCTGATACGGACCGACGGTCGAGATGATCATCCTGGCCTGGGCCACCATCGCCTGCAGCGACGCGGGATCGCCCGCGTCGGCCACGATCAGCGCGGTGTCTTCAGGCGCCCCGATCGCGTCGCGCACCGCCGCGAGCTTGTCCTTGCTGCGGCCGGCCATCGCCCATTTCAGGTTGGCGTCGCCCCTGTAATGCGCGGCCAGATATTCGGCGACGAGCTGGCCGGTGAAGCCTGTGGCGCCATAGACGACGATGTCGAATTTCGACGAAGACATAGACTGATATCCCTGGTGTTTTTCGTCATTGCGAGCGAAGCGAAGCAATCCATGGCGGCAAAAAGAAAGATGGATTGCTTCGTCGCAAGTGCTCCTCGCAATGACGGTTGACTTTGACGGCTGAACTTATTTCCCGGCGTAGGACGCGCCCATGCCGGCGCGCACGTCGGCCTGGATGCCATAGGGCGCGATCGGATAGCGCAGGCCGTTCTTCGCCAGCTGCTTCATGCCGATGATGGCCTTGGCGAGATGCGCCGGCGACAGCGCCATTAGCATCTCCTCATCCGGCACGCCACCATAGCGGCGCTCGGCGAAGCACGGCAGCGACAGGCTGGGCTCGCCGGTCTTGAGCGCCCGCCCCCATGAATCGGCGCAGGCGGTCTCGCCGACCACGCCCCATTCGAACTTCCTGTAGCCGGTATATTGCAGCCCGTTGATCAGGATGATCATCTGTCCGGGCGTGGCATAGACCAGGCAGATATCGGGCGGATCGAGCCGGCCGCTCGCCAGCGGGCTTACCGCCAGCGCCAGGTATTTTCCGTAAGCGACGACATCGAGCGCTTCCTGCCGCTTGCGCGCGTCCTCGGGCGTGCCGTGCCAGACGCCGACGTAATTCCTGCCCTCGAGAAATTGCTCGTCCTGAGGTGCCAGCCCGATCACGGCGCGGCACTGCGCGCCGACGAGGTCGTCGGCGGTGATGCCGACGGTCCAGCCCAGCCGCGAGGCCATGCTGACGATCTGGTCGGTGGTGTGGACCGCTGTCGGACGCCGGATCTTCGGAATCGCCGTCATTTCCTCCACTGACGCGAACATCTTCATGCCGATCACGGTGGTCTTGAGCCGAAGCAGGCTGTTCAGATCGGCCACCATGCCGGCCAAATCGAGTTGTTCCGGCGGCGATTGTTGTTGCATGGCGTAACTCCCAGGGCGGCGGACGAAGCGTCGCGCGCGTTGATTTGATCAATTCTAACCTGATTGTTTCAACGTTGCGACAGCTGCTTCCGGTCCGCTGCCGGCCCCGGCAGCAGATCGTCGATCTTGCCGGTGGCCCAATAGGCGATCAGGCCGATCCATTCGCGCACGGCGAGGTCGACGAGGATGAACCCGTCTCTGGCCACGGTGGCGAACGTCAGAAGGTCGGCGCCGCGGCCGACCCGCCAGTCCACGGGGTAAGGCTCCACATTGAACCCGGCCTTGCGAAACAAGCCGACCGATCGCGGCATGTGGAAAGCCGACGTCACCAGCAGCCATCGCTCGCCCGGCCTGGGGGCGGCCATCGCCTTGGAGAATTCGGCATTTTCCTGGGTGTTTCGCGCCTCGCGCTCCATCAGCAAACGCGTCTTGGATATGCCGAGGCCTTCAAACAGCTGGGCCGCGTGGTCGGCTTCCTTCGCATCGGTGGACAGCAGATTCGCGCTGCCGCCGGAATACATCACGCGCGCGTCTGGATAGCGATGGGCCAGCACGGCGGCTGCAATGATGCGGTCGCCCGCAGCGCTGACGACGGCACCGCCATGCGTGAGCGAAAGATCGGCGTCGATTGGCCCGCCGAGGACGACGATACCGTCAGGCGCGCCGCCGGCGGCATCCCATGGCGGAAAGCGCGCTTCAAGCGGATACAGCAACAGCTTTCCAAGCGGCGACCAGGCGCATATCGCCAGCAAGACCACCGCGGCCACCAGCAGCTTGCGGCCGAGCGAGGAATACCGCGTGGCCAGCAGGGCCACGCCGGCGAGACCCGTGCAGATCAGGAAATTGCTCGGCAACAGCAGGACACCGAGGGTTTTGGAGAGCAGGAAAAACAAAAAGGGGTCTCCTTTGGACGGAAGCACCGCCCCGAGTCTCACATTCAGTCGTCATACGCGGGCTTGACCCGCGTATCCATCTATCTTCACAAAAGGATTGCTCCAAAGCGATGGATTGCCGGGTCAAGCCCGGCAATGACGAGTAGAGTCAAAGCCAGGACGAGAAAGCCCCCATGACGCATCACCACCTGCATTCCAGCTCCGAGACCTGCCACTGGGGCTTTTTCGAAGCCAAGCTGAAGCCCGTCCTGACCATCGCCAGCGGCGACGAGGTCACGGTCGACACCATCAGCGGCGGCCCCGAAGTGATGCCGGACAAGAGCCAATTTCACGTTCCTCCCGAACTCGCCGAGGTGCACGCCAAAAACGAGCGGATGCTGCCCGGGCACATCCTGACCGGCCCGATCGCGGTCGACGGCGCCCTGCCCGGCGACGTGCTGGAAATCGAGATCCTCGACATCCAGCTGCGGCAGGACTGGGGCTGGAACATGATCAAGCCGCTGGCCGGCACCCTGCCCGACGATTTCCACGAAACCCGGCTGCTCAATATTCCGCTCGACCGCGCGCGCATGGTCGGCCGGATGCCCTGGGGGCTCGATCTGCCGCTGAAACCGTTCTTCGGGGTGATGGGCGTGGCGCCGCCACCGGCCTGGGGCCGCATCTCTTCGCTGATTCCGCGCGTGATGGGCGGCAATCTCGACAACAAGGAACTGGTGCCCGGCGCAAGGCTCTATCTGCCGGTGTTCGTGCCGGGCGCGCTGTTCTCCTGCGGCGACGGCCACGGCGTGCAGGGCGACGGCGAGGTCTGCGTCACCGCGATCGAGACCGCGCTGCAGGGCCGTTTCCGGCTGACGCTGCGCAAGGACCTGCGCTTCGACTACCCCCGCGCCGAAACGCCAACGCATTACATGACGATGGCGATGGATCCCGACCTCGATCAATGCGTGGTCCGGGCGCTGCGCGACATGATCGTGCTGCTCGGCGAAAAGCGCAATCTGTCGCGCGAGGACGCCTACACGCTCTGCAGCCTCGCCGCCGACTTGCGCGTCACCCAGACGGTGAACGGCTCGAAAGGCATTCACTGCATGATCGAGAAGGCAGTGGTGCACGGGTGAGTGTTTCTTACCCTCCCCTGGAGGGGGAGGGTCGGCTCGCATTGAGCGCAGCGAAATGCGAGACGGGGTGGGGTGAAAGTCTATCGTCTCGACCAGTGAGCGAGTTGATAGACCGTCACCCCACCCCGCCGCTCATTTCATTCGCGTCGACCCTCCCCCTCCAGGGGAGGGTAAGAAACACTCACCCGTGCACCACTGCCTTCTCGATCAT
>JBDRNF010000253.1:0-8438 GCA_043811435.1 Pseudomonadota bacterium | reverse complement strand
CGGGCTGACGTGCCGGTTTCCGCGGGGCGACGGAGGCGACAAAGGCCATGAATTCTCCGGGGTGAGCGCGTCATAAGCCGTCAAGCCATTGCGCAGGGAATGTCGGATGTTCTCCGCTGCCCTGTATGCTCGTGTGCGTTTTTTAACTCGTGCAACATTGCACACGAGACCGCGGGTGCAGCGCGCATCCGGCATTCCCTGCTCCCTCATCGAGGGAGAACGATTGGCAAGCCTCGGGCAGATCGTGCCGCGAGAAGGCGAAAGTGTATCTGGTGTTTGAGAATTGAATCACAACTCCTACAACGTCATTGCGAGGAGCGCTTGCGACGAAGCAATCCATTCCACCACCGGCACCGCTGCGCAATGGATTGCTTGGCTTCGCTCGCAATGCCGTCGTTGAATCATTCCACAAACACCGCTGTCATCGCCCGGCTTGACCGGGCGACCCAGTATTCCAGAGACGGTTATGTTCAACCGGGAAGCCGCGGCGTACTGGATCGCCCGGTCAAGCCGGGCGACGACAGTCTTGTTGTGGCAGGCGTTTTGCCAAGCCCATGCTCACGTTATTCACGCGCCCGGCGGCGCCGGCCACAACGCCTTGACGACCGCATCCAGCCCATCCGTCAGCGCCGCCGGTCCCGGCTGCAATATCAGCGGCGATTTTATCTCGACGATGCGGTCGTTGCGCACGGCCGGAATTTCGCTCCAGCCCGGCCGTCGCCTGATCCTGTCGGGAACGACCTTCTTGCCGCACCACGATGCCAGAATCACGTCGGGCGCGGCGGCGCGCACCACGTCCGGCAAGATGATGCGGTCCTTTGCCGCCTGCTGAAACCGCAGCTTGGGCAGCACGTCCTCGCCGCCGGCGATCTCGATCAGTTCGGAAACCCAGCCGATGCCGCTGATCAGGGGATCGTCCCATTCCTCGAAATAGACCTTTGGTTTTTTCCCGGGCCGGGGCGTGGCCGCGATCCCGGCGAGGCGTTGCTCATAGGAGGCGGCGAGTTGATCGGCGCGCTCGGCAGCACCTACCAGCGCACCCAGGGTTCGGATCATCGCCAGGATGCCGGCGATGTCGCGCTGGTTGAAGACATGGATGGCGGTTCCGGCGCGGATCAGATCGGCCACGATGTCGGCCTGCAAATCCGAAAAGGCCAGCACGAGCTCGGGCTCGAGCGCGAGGATCTTCGGAATGTCCGCCGAGATGAAGGCCGACACCCGCGGCTTCTCGCGCCGGACTTGCGGCGGCCGCACCGCGTAGCCGGAGACGCCGACGATGCGATCCTGTTCGCCCAGCAGATACAGCGTCTCGACGGTCTCTTCGGTGAGACAGACGATCCGGCGGGGAGGGAAGTGGCGCATGGACGAGGATATGGCGGATTGCCGGCGCGTTGTCACGGACGCCATTACCTCTGAGGTCATTGCCGGAATTACCTGCCTCCTTCATGCTCGCGAGGAATCGCGTGCAAGAAAACGCAAAACCGGAAATGGGAGTGCCCGATGACGCCGCTTGAAAAACTCAACTCGATGAAGATGCCGTTCGCGGAACTGAAGGGCGTGAAATTCACCGAAGCCGAAAAAGACCGCGTGGTGGCGCGCATGCTGGTGCGGCCGGATCTCTGTACGCTGCATCACACCATTCACGGCGGCGCGGTGATGGCGTTGGCGGATTCGGTCGGCGCCGCCGCGACCGTCCTCAACCTGCCGCCCGATGCCAAGGGCACCACCACGATCGAGAGCAAGACCAATTTCATCGGCGGCGCCAAGGAGGGGATGACGATCGTTGCGACGGCGACGCCGGTGCACCGGGGCCGCCGTACCCAGGTCTGGCAGACCCGGCTCGAAACCGAGGATGGCAAGCTGGTCGCCGTGGTGACCCAGACACAGATGGTGCTATGACGGCTGCTGAATTTCTGTTCATTCGTTAACAAGTCCGCGCATTTGTTAATGACGCGTTCGTGACATTCTGCCGATATTTCAGGCGGATAGTGGACTTGAATTCCATGCTGCGATGCACAATATCTGTGATCTAGGGATTCGACGCCTCCTCGAGGGCTATCCAAGAGGAGTTATGAAGTGAACCACGAACACACCACCCGCCCGACTCCTGCCAGGGGCAGCGTCCGGACGTTGCGTCAGCAGGAAGAACTGCCGCTGCTGCGCGATCACCTGTTGCGCCTCGATCCGGAGAGCCGCCATGACCGCTTCCACGGCTTCATGGATGACAGCTTCATCGAGCGCTATGCCGCCAAATGCGCCGACGACGGCACGGTCATCATCGCCTATATCGAGGATGGCGTGGTCCGGGGCGCGGCCGAACTGCATCCGCCGGACCAATCGCCGGATTCGCAGCCCGAGATCGCCTTCAGCGTCGAGGCGCGTGTACGCCGGCAGGGCGTCGGCAGCATCCTGTTCAAGAAGCTGATCGCGGAGGCGCGCGCCAAGGGCTACCGCTCGCTGCGGATCACCACCGGCGCGCAAAACCAGGCGATGCGGGCGCTCGCGCACAAATTCGGCGCGAATCTGACGTTCCGGCACGGCGAATCCACCGGAAGCATCGATCTGAAGCCGCGGGCGCAGCCGCAAGCTGCGAGGGCGGCGATCACGACGCCGGCCGACGCCGCGCGCGCGATGGTCAACATCAACCGCGCCTACTGGAAGATGCTGCTGCGGATGTATGGCTGGGGCCGGACGGCCTGATCGGCCGTCGGACGCAAAAAACCCTTCGCCGATCGGTTGATCTGCGAAGGGTCTATGATGTTCGAAAGGCGAACGTCAGGTGCCGGTGCGCTTGTCGTTGCCGAACTTCCGGACCACCCGGCGCTCCACCACGACGGAGCGCTGCGCGCCCTGTTCGCCGGCGATGACGCGGGTAATCGAGCGTCCCAAAACCGGACGCGCGGCCTTCTTCACCTCGGCCTGAACCGTTTCGAGGGGCAGCCCCATCAGCGACGCCGCGATCTCCGCCTGCGCGTCCTGATCGTCGGTGATGCCGACGGCGGCGAAAATCGCCTCCTCCAGCGTCGGCGGGTCGCGCCGCACGCGCCGTGTGCCGTATTTCGTGTTCCAGTCTTCGCTCATGGGGGCCTCGCATCTCGATGCCAGATACCTAGGTGCCCTTATGTTGCATTGCAATATGAAACTGGCATGGCAAACCAGCCATGCGTTTACAATTTCTCCAACTCGGCCTGCCGGGTAACCACGATCACCCGGTTCTCCCGCGGTCAGGCAATCGAATCGGCGGCGCCGGAAAAATCCACCGGCTGCTGCGGCCAGCGCTTTAGCGCGGCGCGGCCGGCATCGGTCAACACATAGATGCCGCGCTCGGCGCGGTCGAACCAGCCATAGACGTTGCTCAACAGGATTTTCGGCGCATCCGGTATGTCGGGCTTGAGGTCGCGCACCCGCCGCGGCCCCAGTGACAGCGCCGAGGCGCAGGCCAGCGCCTGCTGGCGATAGGCCGTCATGATCGGTGCGCGCGTACTGCCGCCGAGCGCCGGATCGCCCTTGCGCCGCCGGTGTTCGGCGACAAGCCGTGATCGCTTCTTCGGATTGCGGCGCGGGCTGGTCTCGGGCGGCTTGACCAGCACCTCGACGTCGCCGGCAGCGGTCACCGCCAGCATGCCGAAGCCGAGCCGGCGGCAAAGATTGCGGTACCGCGCGTCGCTCTCGCGGCCCTTGCCTCGCGCCGACATCCGGGCGGCGAGCCAGACCTCGTCGGCGGCGGCGGCGCGATCGACCGCCTGCAGCACCAGCTCGAGATTGAAGGTGAGTTTCAGCTCGCCGATCACCACGATCGGCGGCTCGTCGCCGCTCAGCGCCACCAGGTCGCAGCCGCCGACCTCGCCCTTGACCGTGAAGCCGAGGTTCTCGAGGAAGCGTTTGACGGGCAGATAGAGCGCGGTTTCCAAGGGGACTCCAGATGCGGGCGCAGGCGCGGGCTTGCGGATGTCGCCGGCGCGACTCAGTCACCCGCCAGTTTAGCCTGAATTGCGGTGCGGGGATTTGATCAAAGCGCCGGGGAGCGAGTAGCATGGCTCCGGGACAAGGCAGTTAGCGTCGGATGGGTGGCCCGCGAATCCAGAGGGAATCGCGGGTTGATCTGCCATTTGTCATGCTGGAGCGGCAATGCTGCAGGGGCTCTACAAGGTCGAGATGAAAACGGTGCACGGCTCACGCCGTGGCGTGCTCTATTGCCATGACGGCAAGATGCTGGGCGGCAATTCCGCCTTCGCGTTCATCGGCACCTACCAGGAAGCAGCTGGCGAGGTGACAGTCGACATCTCGGCGATGCGCCACAACGACGATCCGAATTTCCAGCCGCTGTTCAAGACCGACACGATCACGCTCGCGTTGAAGGGCAGGCAACAGGGCGAGCTGTATTTGTTCGAAGGCGGCGCGGCGCAATTGCCCGGCGTTACCTTCAATTCGGTGATGACCCCGATCAGCGAAGCCGCCGCGCCGCCGGCGGGTGTTTCCGGAGCGGATGGCATCGCCAACGGCCTTTATTCGATCCATATCCGGATGCTCGACGGCATCGACGGCGGCAATACCGGCGTCATGGTGCTGCATGACGGCCGGATCCGCGGCGGCGATGCGTTCTTCGACTATATCGGCGCCTACACCAGTGCCAACGGCAGGTGGAAAGGCGAGTTGATCAATCACGAGCATACGCCGAGCCAGGGCGAGCGGCCGGTATTCGGCGGCTACGAGGTCGGCATCGGCTTTTCCGGCACCTACACCGCCGACGGCGCGGTCGGGGAGGCCACGGCGCTCGCCGGCAAGCGCAGCATCCGATTCAGCGCGGTGTTGAAGAAGATGGCGGAGGCGTGAGGGCTAGACCCGTCCGTTCACCGGGAGCAACGCACCGGTGACGGCGCTGGCGGCGTCGCTGACGAGAAACAGGATTACTTCGGCGAGTTCCTGCGGCGTCACCCATTTGGCGAAATCCGCTTTCGGCATGCTGGCGCGATTGGCAGCCGTGTCGATGATCGACGGCAGCACGGCATTGACGGTGATCTTGCCCTTCCATTCGGCGGCGAGCGCCTCGGTGAGCCGATGGACGCCGGCCTTGGAAGCGGCATAGGCGCCCATGCCGGCGCCGGCCTGCAGCGCGCCGATCGCGCCGATATTGACGATGCGCGCCGAGGCCGAGGCGGCCAGATGCGGGATTGCGGCGCGCGACGCATTGAGCGCGGTGAGCACGTTGAGCGCATACATGTGCTGCCAGGTTCTCGGATCGCCCTCGGCGACGGCCTCGAACGCAAAGCCGCCGGCGATGTTGATCAACGCATCCAGCCTGCCGAAATGCGCCACCGCAGCGTCGATCGCCTTGCCGGCTTCGGCGGCATCGGAAAGATCGACGCCACCGAGTTCGATCCGGTTCGCCGTCGCTGCAATCTGCGACGTCGCGTGGTCGAGGCCCGCCACCCGCGCGCCCCGCGCAAGGGCCGCCTCCGTCACGACGCGGCCGAGCGCACCCGAGGCGCCGGTGACGATAACGACCTTTCCATCCATCTCTTGTCTCCGGTGGGGCAGATTGGACTCACACTACATTGCAGCGAACCCGCTTGACAGTACCCCCACGATTCCGGGTTCGCCCGGCCCAGGCGCAAATCGCAGGGCCGGCGGCCACGGCCTTGCCCCGTAGTCTTGCGGTGGCCGATCGATAAAATTTGTCGGAGTTCTGTAAGCTGGCCGCAGAAATATCGCGCTAGGCTTCGGATGGTCCAATCAATGGACAGGGACGTATTGCGATGGGAAATCTACCTGACCACGGTTTACCACTTGTTCAGCTTAAGGAGCAGCGCCGGGATTTGATCGTCGCGCTGCAAAACCGTAATGGCCCGATCAATAGCTGGGAGCTGATGCAGATCGCAGCGGTCCAGCAGGCCATCTCTGCCTTCGAGGACGTCATCGCCGATCTCGATGCGGAAGCGGAAATGGAAGCCGCGGCCTAGCGCTGAAAGGCACGTAATGCTGCCGCCGCAGTCATGCGGCGGGCCACGTCTCCGTTCACGATTCCAGGTAGCGCGCCTTGAGTTCAGCGCGTTCCGCCGCACCGAGGCCCAATCCCTCGCTGAAATAGTTTTCAAGCGTGCCGTAGTCGGCGCTGATCGCCTCGAAGGCGGCGGCGAGGAAGGATGCTTCCACCGACGCCAGCACCTGCCTGACCTCCTCGGGAAGATCGCTGCTGGCGGAGGGGTCGCGCCGATAGAAGCGGTTGGTGAGCAGATAATCCTCCGATATCAGATCATCAGGCACATCCAGCGCATGCAGGATCAGCGCGCAGGCGAACCCGGTGCGATCCTTGCCGGCGGTGCAGTGAATCACCAGCGGCGCGTGGTCGCCGACCAGATGGGCGAACAACGCGCGAAAGCTCGGCGTGTTCTGGCGCACGTAGTTGCGGTAGGAATCGCGCATCACCTCGAGCGCGTCGGTCGATGACAGTGCCGCGCCGGTGGCGAGCCGCGCGCGCAGCGCCGCGACCACGGTCGGCTCGACCGGCAGAGAATGGACCGCGATCTCCTCGAGACAGCACATCGCGGCAATGCGCTCCTCGGTGCCGCGGAAATCGAATGCGCGCCTGACGCCGAGGCCGCGCAGCACCTCGATATCGGCCTCGGTGAGATGGCCGAGATGGTTGGAGCGGAAGATCTGCCGCCAGCGGACGGCGCGGCCGTCGCGGGCGGGATAGCCGCCGAGGTCGCGGAAATTGCTGGCACCGGAGAGGTTGAGGTGGCGGACAAGGGAATCTGACATCAGGCCAGCTTAGGCCATCCGGTGCGGTGGAGAAAAGACGGAACAGGCATATCGCCTGACGGGACGGGTCCAGTCTATACTTGCTTTACGGGGGCCAGAATGAAGCGACGCAAGACCATTGCTTTCGGCGCGGTAGTACTATGGGGTGCGGCAGCGGGCGGATCGCCCGCGCTGGCGCAGACTACCTTTCAGAACTACCGCTGCGCCGACGGCGCCCAGTTCGTTGTCGGCTTTTTCCAGTATGACAAGCGCGCGCATATGCAGATCGACGGCAAGGCGGTGACGCTCGGCAAGCGCCCGGCGCTCTCAGGCTCCCGTTATTCGGGCGGCGGCGTTACGTTGACGATCGGCAAGGCCGGCACCAGACTCAAGCACGCCAAACGGCCGGTGACGGCGTGCGAGATCAATTGAAAAAGGGCCGAAACTCTTGTTTCGACCCTTTCTCCGTTGCAGGGATCGCACCGGCCATCGCCGGTACGTCGGCATCGTGTCTGCACCCGGCATCAGCGCTCACGCACCGGCTTGGAGTCCTGGATCGCAGCGTCATGATACCAGGCGCCGCCGACCGCAACCTCGCTGGTGCGCGGCGAAGCCAGGTCGGTGACGGCCTTGGCGTTTTCAGAACGACGTCCCCCGAGTGCCGAGCGGCCCCCGGCAGGGAATTGATAGATCTTGGCGGACCCGTGATTCAAACTCGTATTCATCTCAGTCTCTCCTGATGCGCGGCGCGTGGGGATAATGGTGCGCCCGACTCGTTCCCGGTTGGTTACTGATCCCGATATCGTCGGCGCCCTCGACAAGTGCAACATGACCAAAGAAAGATCATTCTCTGTACAGATCTTGGGCATCTCCGATTTTGCTTCCTGCGAAGCACTGACTGGGTGGCCAACGCTTGAGCCGTCGGCAAGGTTGCGGAGGGGACGAGGGATCGGCACCGAATGTTGCGGCCGGATGGCGCGGATTTAATCCGGGCGAGGGGCGGTTTGCCGGTTGCTGTCTTATCAGGCGTATTTCAGGCCCGAATCGGGCTCGCCGGGACGTCCCCGCCGGACGCAACCGCGCGGCTTTGCCGCAGCCAAATTCCCGTTATTTTGGCTGGCGCAGGAAAGATTTCCCCCTTCGAGCCGGTGCCCGGGACGTGGCGACTGGCACTTTAATTGCTTGGTAAGGAGCGGCCGACGGCGGCCGGGTAGGCGTGCGGTGGCCAATAGGGTCTCGGTTTCCGCACCTTTCGCATCATCAACATGAGAGAGCTCAATGACAAAGTACAAGCTCGAGTATATCTGGCTGGACGGATATACGCCGACGCCAAATCTGCGCGGCAAAACCCAAATCAAGGAATTCGATTCGTTCCCGACCCTGGAGCAGCTCCCGCTGTGGGGGTTCGACGGAAGCTCGACCCTGCAGGCCGAGGGCCATAGTTCGGATTGCGTGCTCAAGCCGGTCGCCATCTATCCGGATGCCGCGCGTACCAACGGCGCGCTGGTGATGTGCGAAGTCATGATGCCGGACGGCAAGACCCCGCATGCCACCAACAAGCGCGCCACGATTCTCGACGACAGCGGCGCGTGGTTTGGTTTCGAACAGGAATATTTCTTCTACAAGGACGGTCGTCCGCTCGGCTTCCCGACCGCGGGCTATCCCGCGCCGCAGGGGCCGTATTACACCGGCGTCGG
>JBDRNF010000252.1:0-53265 GCA_043811435.1 Pseudomonadota bacterium | reverse complement strand
CCCGGAGACGTCAACGATGGGCCGAGAAGCCGC
Organism: Pseudomonadota bacterium; assembly: GCA_043811435.1. GTDB lineage: Bacteria > Pseudomonadota > Alphaproteobacteria > Rhizobiales > Xanthobacteraceae > Bradyrhizobium. Next base: position 53,232 of record JBDRNF010000252.1, on the reverse strand, counting down.
GGCGTACTGGATCGCCTGCTGGAGCCTGTCATCGAGCTCGCCGGAGGCGAGACCCGGTGGCGGGGCGACGACACCGTCAGCAAGAGCGTGCTACCTACCACATCTTGTGCCGGGACGCGTGCCGCCGATCTAACTCTTCTGTACATGGGGTTGTTTTCGTAATTTTTGTTTTGCGCCTGCCCCCTCTCCCCGTTCTGCACGGGGAGAGGGTCGGGGTGAGGGGCGAGGCACGCTGCATCGGATGTCTTCGAAGGCCGTTCGTATTATTGCAGTGTGCCTCGCTCCTCTCTCGGAGTCGCCGCTTCGCGCCGCCTCCGACCTCTCCCCGGCGCAGAGCGGGGAGAGGTTAGCTCACAGCATGCCCGACTCTTCCCCCTCCGCCTTCTCGATCAACGCCTCGCTCACCACCAATTCGCGGCGCGGAATGAGAAAGATCATCGTCGAGGCGCAGGCGACCGACAGCACGACGATGGCGATGTTGAGCGGCACGGGCGTCGCAAAATGGCCGCCGAGATAGGCGCCGAATTGCGACACCAGCGATCCCATCCCCATCTGCAAAAATCCCATCGCACCGGAGGCGGTGCCGGCCGCCTCGGGGCGGATGCTGATGGCGCCGGCCGCCGAGTTCGACATCACGAAGGCATTGGCGAACATTACCAGCATCTGGGTGCCGAACAGCCACGCCGGCGCCTGGTTGAGTCCGGTGACGCCCCAAACGAGGTTGAGCAGCGCGCCGGCGAATTGCAGCGCCAGCCCGAACCAGATCAGCTTCTCCAGCCGGTGGCGCGGCGCGTAGCGCGCGCAGGCGAGGTTGCCGAGCAGGAAGGCGAGGCCGGTCGATGCGAACCACGCGCCATATTCGGCGCTGGTGCGGCCCATCTGCGTCACCACGATATAGGGGCCGCCGCCGGCAAACACGAAGATGATCTGCGAGGCCAGCACCTGGCACAGCACGTAGCCGATGAAGGCGCGGCTGGTGAGGAGACTGCCGACATCGCCGCGAAAGCCGCCGGGCTCGACGCGGTCGCGCCGCGTCTCCGGCAGCGCGACCGCGATGGCGACCGCGATGACCAGCGAGCCCGCCGACATCACATAGAAGATGGCGCGCCAGCCGAACGCGATTTCGAGCAGGCCGCCGGTCAGCGGGCTCAGCATCTGCGCCACCATCATGACCGCGATCACCAGGCTGATCATGGCGCCGACCCGGTCCCGGCTGTAGAGGTCGCGGATGATGGCGCGGCTGACCACCATGCCGGTGGCGCCGCCCAGCGCCTGAAAGAACCGCGCCGCGATCAGCTGCGGCAGGGTTTCGGCGAAGATGCAGGCCACACTCGCCACCACCATCAGCCCGAGGCCCGCCAGCAGCACCGGGCGGCGCCCGAACTTGTCGGACAGCGGGCCCATGATGATCTGCGAGCAGGCGATGCCGACCATGAACAGCGACACCGTCATCTGCGCGATCGAAATGTCGCGCCCGAAGCTGGTGGCCAGCACCGGCAGCGCCGGCACCAGCATATAGAGCGAGATCGGCGCCACGCCGGTCATGGCGACCAGCAGCAGCAGCGTGGTTCGTGACGTCGCGGGGGCGCTGTCGGTCGTCGCGCCCGGCGGCTTGCCCATCACTCCATGCATACGAGTTCGATTCCGTGGTGTGAATCGGACTGTAGCGTCATCGCCGCTCGCGAATACGCCCGTTTCGGAATGCCGCTATTCCGTTTTCGGGAGGCGCTTAAATGTTGTGCGATAGGACCAGCATCGAGAAGCACACACAACTGTCATCGCCCGGCTCGACCGGGCGACCCAGTATTCCAGAGACGTCAGCGACAGGGCCGAGAGGCCGCGGCGTACTGGGTACCCCGCTTTCGCGGGGTATGACGAGTTATGGTGGAGCAGGCGGAGTGCATCACATATCCACCCGCAACAAAGCTGCGGCAGTACGGATTACATCGTCAGCGGCGCGGTCACCGCATCCAGCCAGACCTTCGTCGCCTCGTCGACATGCGGGCGCACCTCGCGGCGCACCCGTGCATGATAGTCGTTGAGCCAACCCAGCTCATCCCCGCTCAACATCTTCAGGTCGATCAGCCGCCGGTCGATCGGCGCCAGCGTCAGCGTTTCGAAGGCGTTGATCGGCCGTTCCGCGCCGGCAATGTCCGCGGCGACCACCAGTTCGAGGTTCTCGATCCGGATCCCGAAACCGTCGGTCTTGTAGTAGCCGGGTTCGTTGGACAGGATCATGCCGCGCTTCAGCGGCGTAGTGCCGAGTTTGGAAATGCGCGCCGGGCCTTCATGGACCGAGAGATAGCTGCCGACGCCGTGGCCGGTGCCGTGGTCGAAATCGATGCCGGCCTGCCACAGATATTGCCGCGCCAGCGTGTCGATCTGGGCGCCGGTGGTGCCGTCGGGAAATACCGCGCGCGCGATCGCGATGTGGCCGCGCAGCACGCGGGTGAAGCGGTCGCGCATTTCGCCTGTGGGTTCGCCGATCGCGATGGTGCGGGTGACGTCGGTGGTGCCGTCCTCGTATTGCGCGCCGGAATCGATCAGCAGGAGATCGCCGGATGCGATACGGCGGTTGGACTTGCGGCTGACGCGGTAATGCACGATGGCGCCGTTCGGCCCGGTGCCGGCGATGGTCGGGAACGAGATGTCCTTCAGCGCGCCGGTGTCGCGGCGGAAGCTCTCCAGCGCCTCGACCGTGTCGATCTCGGTCAGCCCGCCCTTGGGCGCCTCGCGGTCGATCCAGGCCAGAAACCGTGTCAACGCCACCGCGTCGCGCCGATGCGCGGTGCGCGTGCCCTCGATCTCGGTGGAATTCTTGACCGCCTTGAGCAGGGCGACGGGATCATTGCCGCGCACCGGTCGGCCGCCGGCCGCGATGATCAGGCGGCTCAGCGCGTCGGCGGCGGTGGCGCCGTCGAGCGCGATCGCGGCGCCGGCCTGCGCCAGCGCGGCGAGTTTTGAGGTCAGCGCGTCCGGCTGCTCGACGTCGGCGGAGTGTTCGAGATGGTCGCGGGTGCTGTTGGAAAGCTTGCGGTGATCGATGAACACTGTGGGCCGGCCTTCCCTGGGCACCAGCGCATAGGACAACGGCAGCGGCGTATGCGAGACGTCGGCGCCGCGGATGTTGAAGGTCCAGGCCACCGCGTGCGAATCCGACAGCACCAGCGCATCGACGCCGAGGCGCGCGATCTCGAGCCGGATCCGCCGCAGCTTCTCGGCTTCCGCCTCGCCGGAAAATTGCGCGCCGTGAATGGCGACCGGGCCGAGCGGCGGGGCGGGGCGCTCGCTCCACACCGAATCCAGCGGGTTGCTGTCGACCGCGACCAGTTCCGCGCCGGCCCTGGCGCAGGCCCCGGCCAGCCGTTCGGCTGCCGCAGAAGTGTGCAGCCACGGATCAAATCCGAGGCGGTCGCCGACCGCCAGATGCCGCGCCAGCCAGCTTTCCGGCGGCGGCTCGACCAGCGGCTCGATATGCCAGGCCTTGCCGTCGACCTGCTTGGCGGCTTGCAGCGTATAGCGGCCATCGACGAACACGGCGGCCTGTTGGGTGAGAACGACGGCCAATCCGGCGGATCCCGTAAAACCGGTCAGCCACGCCAGCCGCTCTTCCGAGGGCGGGACATATTCATTTTGCTGCTGATCGGCGCGGGGAATCACGAATCCCGTCAACTTGCGCCGCGCCAGCTCCTCGCGAAACCTCGCCAGCCGCGCCGTCAGCGCCACGCCTGCCTCGGGGTCTTCGAACGTCTGGAAATGGGCTTCGAACATTGTGCGGTCACCTTAGGATTGCGGGGAGAACTCCGCAATCTGATCCATATCAAACCGTTTTGGCATAAATTGTGCTTGAATATTAGCACCTGCCTTAGACGGGATGGAACGTTTGTTGTTACAGACACTTGTTCCAGACATATCCGGAGGAGTGCCGGGAGTGTTTCAACTCAACGACGAGGGGATACACAATGCCTTCTTTTACGTTTGAGAAGATCTCGCCACCGGTTCGCCGTGGCCCGATTCCGTCAATCGAACAGAAGCAACGCGGCGTCATCGTCCAGATCATGGAGCGGTTCGTCGAGGCGCGCGTCAAGCGGGCCAAACGTGCGGAAAACGGCGTGATCGCCCGCCACGAGCCCAAACCACCGGACTAGATTTTCAACCCCCGCGCTGCATCAGCAGGCTGCTCCAGCCTTCGATCTGAAGGTGCTTCCGAAGAACCAGCCCGCGCGCGCGATAGGCCGCGACCACGCTCTGGGCCTGCTGCGGCAACAGCCCCGACAGGATCACCAACGCCGATGGCGCCAGATGCTGCGCCATCGGCGTTGCCATTTGCCGCAGCGGGTTGGCGAGAATATTCGCCAGCACCAGGTCGAACGGCGCGCGCTGCAGAAATTCCGCCGCCGAAAAGCCGGTGGCCGAAATGGCCTGCACCAGGTCGCCGGCGCCGTTGAGCCTGGCGTTTTCCCGCGCCACCCGGACCGCGAGCGGATCGATGTCGCTCGCCAGCACTTTTATCCGCAGCGCCTTGGCCGCGGCGATGGCGAGCACGCCGGTGCCGGTGCCGAGATCGAGCACGCGCCGCGGCAGGTGCGCCTTCAGCACCTCGTCGAGCAGCAACAGGCAGCCGCGCGTGGTGCCGTGGTGGCCGGTGCCGAACGCTAGCGCCGCCTCGATCTCGATGCCGAGCTTGTTGGCCGGCACTTTTGAGCGGTCATGCTGGCCATGCACGACGAAGCGCCCGGCGCGGACCGGGACTAGGTCCGCAAGCGTCGCCTTGACCCAGTCTTTGGCCTCGACCGTGTCGAAGCTGATGCGCTGCGCGACTTCATCCCCGGCGGCGAGGCCGACCAGGTCGCGGATAGCGCCTTCGTCCGGCGGCTCGGCGAAATGCACAATGATATCCCAGCGCCCGCCGGGACCCTCGAAGGCGGTAATGGCGGCCTGGCCCTCGGACAGGCTTTCGTTCAGCAGATCGACCACGCGTTTGGCGGCTTGTTCGTTGCCGATCGCAAAGCTGGCGCGGCGGGTCGCGGGGGTGACAATGGGGGTCATCGGGGGTCCGGAGAATTTGCGCGGCAGGGCGGCGTGAGCCTGTCGGTACCAAACGCGGGGGGCGTCCGGTAGTGGTTCCACTCGGATTCCTGGTACGGATCGCGGACTAATGTCCACACTCTTCCCACGGGGTCATACAGCGAACATACAAGGATTGTTCACAGCTCTGCGGCCCGGCTATCCACAGGTTATCCCGCGCCATGTTCACGAAGTTATCGACAGGTTTTTCCACAGCCTATCCACAGCGTGTCCACGGACTTCTCAACCGGTTGTGTCGTCCTTGCCGGGAGTGAGGCCGGCCAGCCTCAGTTTCCGGCTGATGGCCAAGAGAGGTCGTCCGACCATAGATAGATCGCGATCGCGGCCAGGCACAGCACGAGGCCGATCCAGAACATCGGCGAATGGTGGATGGGCCGGCGCTTGCGAGCAGGGGAATTCATGTCGATCGCCTCATTGGTTTGCGGACCCTTCGGCCCCTCATTTAAACATTGCTCGGTGATCGGCCAAAATCACCCGCGCGGCGTTGTGGCCGGGGGCGCCGGTGACGCCGCCGCCGGGATGGGCGCCGCTGCCGCAGTGGTAGAGTCCTTTCAGCGGCCCGCGATAATCGGCATGGCCGAGCATCGGCCGTGCCGAGAACAATTGGTTGAGTGTCAGCGCGCCGTGAAAGATATCGCCGCCGAGCAGGCCGAACTGGCGCTCCAGGTCGAGCGGCGACAGGATCTGCCGGCCGATCACGCTTGCCGCGAAATCTGGCGCGTATTGGTCGACCGTCGCGATCATGAGATCGGCGACTTCCTCGCGATGGTCGTCCCATGATTTTCCGTTGGGCAGTTCCGGCGCGACATGCTGGCAGAACAGGCTGGCGACGTGCTGCCCGGGCGGGCATAGCGTATCGTCCAGCGTCGAGGGGATCAGCACCTCCACGACCGGCGCGCGGCTCCAGCCGTGCTCACGGGCGTCCTGCCAGGCGCGGTCCATGTAGCCGAGGCTGGGGGCGATGATGATGCCCGCCGAGAGATGATCGCCTTCGCCCGGCAGCGCGCTGAACGAGGGCAGGGCGTCGAGCGCGACGTTCATCCGGAAGGTGCCGGAGCCGTTGCGCCAGTTTTTTATGCGGCCGAGGAAATCCGCCGGCAGCGCCTCCGCCGGCACCAGCCGGGTATACAGCAGTTTCGGGTTGACGCCGGAGGCGACGTATTTCGCGCGAACGGTTTGGCCGTTGTCGAGGATGACGCCGACCGCGCGGTCGCGTTCGACGATCACCTCGCGCACGCCGGCATCGGTCTCGATCTCGACGCCATGGCCGCGCGCCGCCTTCGCCATCGCCTGCGTGATCGCGCCCATGCCGCCGATGGCGTGGCCCCAGACGCCTTTCTTGCCGTTCACCTCGCCGAAGGCATGGTGCAGCATCACATAGGCCGAGCCGGCCGCGTAGGGACTGGCGTAATTGCCGACGATGGCGTCGAAGCCGTAGAGCGACTTGACCAGATCGCTCTCGAAGGTTTCGTCCAGCATCTCGCCGGCCGAGCGCGTGAACAGGTCAAGCAGCGAGCGTTGCTGCGGCAGCGATAGCCTGTTCAGAATGCCGGCGGTTCCCAGCGCGTTGAAGGCTTCGCGGATCGAGCCAATGCCGAAGCCCTCGACGATGTTCGGCGGCGCCCGCAGCACGAAGGCGCGCAGCACGTCGGCGATCTCTTCGAGCTGGCGGTTGAATGTATCGATGCCGGCGGCGTCGCGCTCGCTCAGCTTCGCCACCGACTGATGGGTGCGGCCCTCGCCGGTCAAGAGATAGCTGCCATCGGGGGAGGGCAGAAAGTTCTGCGCGCGGCGCTCGACGATCCGCAAACCGTGCCCGGCCAGTTTCAGGTCCGCCATGATCTGCGGATTGAGCAGGCTGACGGTGTAGGCCGCGACCGAATTGCGGAACCCGGGATGGAATTCCTCGGTCACGGCGGCGCCGCCGACCACCTTGCGGCGCTCCACCACCTTCACGCGCAGGCCGGCCATCGCCAGATAGGCGGCGCAGGTGAGGCCGTTATGGCCGGCTCCGATGATCAGGACGTCGGTTTCGTTCATGTCCGCTTCAACAATGAGGTGTCATTCCGGGATGGTGCGTTGGCACCAGACCCCAAATGACGCTTCAACCCTTTAGCGAAGATGTGAATGTCAGCACAGCGCTAAGTGACATTTGGTTCCGGGGCCTGCATTGCCCGCAATGTTACCCTATGCTCTATCCTGTACTCTCCGGTGCCCTTGCCGGTTTCCCGTCTCCGGCTTTCGCCGGGTTCATGCCGGAGCTTCCATGAGCCTTTCCGATCCGTCCGCCGCCACGGATGCCGCTTCCGTTGCCCGGAATCGGCTGGTGCTGGTGGTCTATACCGCGGCAATCTTCGTCAGCGCGCTGCTGCTGTTTTCGGTGCAGCCGCTGTTCACGAAAATGGTGCTGCCGCGGCTCGGCGGGTCGCCGGCGGTGTGGTCGGTGGCGATGGTGTTCTTCCAGTCGCTGCTGCTCGGCGGCTATGCCTATGCGCACTACCTGATGCAGATCAGGAGCCGCATGTTGCCGGTGGCGATCCATCTGGTGCTGCTGGCGGTCGCGCTGCTGACGCTACCGCTCTCGATCGCGGGCGGCTGGGGCGAGCCGCCGACCTCGGGCTACGCGTTCTGGTTGCTCGGCCTGTTCGCGGTCTCGATCGGACTGCCGTTCTTCGCACTGGCGGCCAACAATCCGCTGCTGCAGGCCTGGTTCGTGCGCACGGGCCATCCCAACGGTCCCGATCCCTATTTCCTCTATGCCTCCTCGAATATCGGCAGCTTCCTGGCGCTGTTGTCCTATCCGGTGCTGCTGGAGCCGATGTTCACGTTGCGCGCGCAAAACCTGATCTGGACCGGCGGTTATGGCCTGCTGATCGTGCTGATCGCGGCTTGCGGCGTGCTGCTGCTGCGTTCGCCGCTGATGGCTGCCGCCGACAGGCGCGCCGAGGAGGCCGACGCGCCGGCGCCGTCCTGGATCCTGCGGGCGCGCTGGATCTTCCTGGCCGCGGTGCCGTCGGGCCTCTTGATCGCGGTGACCGCGCATATCTCCACCGACGTCGCCGCCGCGCCGCTGTTGTGGGTGCTGCCGCTGTCGCTTTATCTGTTGACCTGGGTGCTGGTGTTCCAGTCGCGTCCCTTGCTGCCGCACAAATGGATGCTGCTGCTGCAGCCGCTGGCGATATCAGGCGTGATCGTGCTGCTGGCGATCGGCGGCGAGCAGAACCTGTTGCTGACGCTCGGCGGCCACCAGCTCTGCTTCTTCATCATCGCGATGGCCTGCCATGGCGAGCTGGCGCGGACCCGTCCGGCCGCGAAATATCTCACCGGCTTCTATGTCGCGCTGTCATTCGGCGGCATGGTCGGCGGCCTGTTCGCCGGACTGATCGCACCCTTTACCTTCTCCTGGATCGCCGAATACCCGATCCTGCTGGCCTGCGCGGCGCTGTGCCGGCCACCCGGCGGCAACGAGCGGTTCGCGCGCTGGAGCTGGTGGTACTGGCCGTTGCTCGCCGTGCTCGCGGTGGCGCTGATCGCGCCGACCTGGCACACCGGAAAGCTGTTCACCTGGCTAGAGACCCATCGGGTCTGGATGATCGGCGCGGTCGGCGTGCTCTCGGCATTGCTGGCGCTCGGATTGAACGCCAACCGCTGGAAAATCTTCGCCACCGTCGCCGTGGCGCTGGCGCTGATCCGGGCCTATCCGTCGGACGACGGGCGGGTGGAGACCGTGCGCAGCTTCTTCGGCGTCCACAAGATCGTGGTGACCACGAACGGGCAATATCACGTGCTGATGCACGGCACGACGATTCACGGCGCCGAGAAATTCAAGAACGACGACGGCACGCCGGTGACCGGGCGGCCCGAGCCGATCACCTATTATCACAAGGACGGCGGCATCGGTCAGGCGATCGCGGCGATGCGCGAACGCAAGGGGGCGCCGCTGCGGGTCGCGGTGATCGGGCTCGGCTCCGGCACGCTGGCTTGCGCCTCGGAGCCGGGCGAGACCTGGAAGTTCTTTGAGATCGACCAGACGATGGTCGACACCGCGAAGGACCCGAAATATTTCTCCTACATCAGCAAGTGCGAACCGGACATGAAGCCGGTGATCGGCGACGCGCGGCTGACCTTCGCCAAGGAGCCTGCCGGCACCTACGACCTGATCATCGTCGACGCCTATTCGTCGGATGCGATCCCGATCCATCTCGCCACCGAAGAGGCGATGGAGATCTACAAGGAGAGGCTGGCACCGCAGGGCGCCGTCGCGATGCACGTTTCCAACCGGCACCTGGAATTGTCGAGCGTCGTGGTCGGCATTGCCGACGCCAACGATCTCAAGAGCTGGGTCTATAGCGAGGACACCAACCGCGATGCCGAATACATCTTCTCGACCACGGTCGTAGTTTCGGCGCGCGAGGCGGCCGATGTCGGCAGATTGGCGACGTCGGACCTGTGGGCCCTGACCGAAGCCGAGGACGACGAGCGGGTCTGGACCGACGATTACTCCAACGTGCTCGGCGCGGTGTGGCGGCGGCTGAAGCGCGGCGAAGAGTAAGACGGCATGCGCCGCAGCGTCAGTCATGATAGGTGAACAGGCCGCGTGGCTGATATTGCTGCCGCGGCTGGTAATAGCCCTGCGGTGGGTATTGCGGCGCATAGCCGCGATCATAGTAATACTGCTCGCGCGGATAGGCCTGCGCGCCATACAGCCGCCGGCTGCGCGGCGCCGGATAGCGGGCCTCGTTGGAAGAGCCGTCGGCCGGATAGATATAGCCATCGTCGGGCTGGGCCTGAGGCTGTGCTTGCGGCTCAACCTCGCCCGGCGCGCCGGGGCGCGGCGTCAGCACGACCGGATCGCCGGCGGAGTTGTATTGCGGGGCCGGCTCGCGACGCGCCACCGCGGTGTTGGCTCGCGGCCGCGGGTTGCGCGCAAGGGCGACTCGCGAGGAGCCGGTCAGCGTCACGGTGGCGTTGAGCACGCCGTCCTTTTTCACCAGCGCATACAGCGTCGCGGCGTTGGCGCGCGACAGCCGTACACAGCCATGTGACGCCGGACTGCCCAGCCGATTCACGGAATCGGTGCCGTGGATGGCGTGACCTCGCTTGGTGAAGAAGATCGAATGCGGCATCGGTGCGTCGTCGAATTCCCTGGAGAAGTGGTTTTCCTCCATCCGGAAGGTCTTGAAACTGCCGTTCGGCGTCTCGTATGACGGCAGGCCGCTCGAGACCGGCCACTGATAGCGCTCGACGCCGTCGACTGCGACGGTCATCAGCTGCGCGTTCTTGTCGATGGTGATGGCGATCTTGGCCTGCGCCGCGCCGCTCAGGGACAGCATCAGGCCGGTGACCGCAATGAGGAAGCAACGCATTTTACCCTTGGCCTCCAGGCCTGGAAATCCCGTGCCACTGCACGCCGCTCTCGCCGTCCCCGGTAGCAATATGCCCGGAATCAGGTCCTGGTTCCAGTCGCCCGCGAGGGCATCGTTAACAAGGGCATCGTTAATGGGTCGCCAGGCGCCAGCATGGCGGCGGCAGGGCCAAATCAGGCGGACGACGCAATTTTCGTTGATCGCCGGCCGTCGCGCCGTGGATTCGCCTTGGCGAGGCAACCTTTCGGCCGCAACGGCGTTACACACTCCCGCCCGCCGATCCGTCGTGGCTCCACATCGAGGAATTCAGATGAAGACGAAGCTCCGTACTGCCGCACTGCCGGCCGCTCTGCCGGCGAAATTCCTTCTGGCGGTGGCGGCGATCGTCCTCGCGCTGCTGGCCATGCCGCAGTTCGCCAACGCCCAAGGCATCGTGCGCGGCGCGCAGGAAGGCTCCCGGGAAGGCAACCGCATCGCCGGTCCGATCGGTGGCGTGGTGGGTGGCGCGGTCGGCGCCGGTGTCGGCGGCGCCATGGGCGCGGTGAAGGGCGTGTTCGGCATCAACGACCGCGGCCATCGCTGCCGCGGCTATTATGACCGCCGCCATCGCTTTCACTGTTATCGGTAAATCAGACTTGTCGTCGCCCGGCTCGACCGGGCGATCCAGTACGCCGCGCCCTCTAAGTTCAACACGACCGCCTCTGGATACTGGGTCGCCCGGTCGAGCCGGGCGATGACAGCGGTGGTTGTGCGAGCGATGCGCGTCAATTCTTCAGCCGGTATCCGGTCTTGAAGATCCACCACACCGCGACCATGCAGATGGCGAGGAAGCCCAGCGTCATGCCGACGCTGACACCGATGCTGACGTCGGCGATTTCGTAGAAGCTCCAGCGGAAGCCCGAGATCAGGTAGACCACGGGGTTGAACAGCGAGACGGTGCGCCAGCTCTGCGGCAGCATGTCGATCGAGTAGAAGCTGCCGCCGAGAAACGTCAGCGGCGTCACGATCAGCATCGGGATCATCTGCAGCTTCTCGAAGCCGTCGGCCCAGATGCCGATGATGAAGCCGAACAGGCTGAAGGTGACCGCGGTCAGCACCAGGAAGGTCAGCATCCACCAGGGATGCATGATGTGCAGCGGCACGAACAGCGCGGCGGTGGCGAGGATGATCAGGCCGAGGATGATCGACTTGGTGGCGGCGGCGCCGACATAGCCCAGCACGATCTCGAAATACGACACCGGCGCCGAAAGGATTTCGTAAATGGTGCCGACGAATTTCGGAAAGTAGATGCCGAACGAGGCGTTGGCGATGCTCTGGGTCAGCACCGACAGCATCACCAGTCCGGGCACGATGAAGGTGCCGTAGCTGACGCCCTCGACCTCGGCGATGCGCGAGCCGATCGCGGCGCCGAACACCACGAAATACAGCGAGGTCGAAACCACCGGCGAGACGATGCTTTGCAGCAGCGTGCGCCAGGTGCGTGCCATTTCGAACAGATAGATGGCGCGGACGGCCCTGAAATTCATGATGCCCTCACCAGGTTGACGAAGATGTCTTCCAGCGACGACTGGCGGGTATCGAGATCGGAGATGCGGATGCCGGCGGTCCTGAGGTCGCTGAGCAGGCTGGTGATGCCGGTGCGCTCGCCCCTGGTGTCGTAATCATAAGTCACGGTGCGGCCGTCGTCGGACAGTTCGAGGTTGTAGGCGGCGAGGCTGTCGGGGATCGCCTCGATTTTGCTCTGGAGATGCAGCTTGAGCTCCTTCTTGCCGAGCTTCTGCATCAGTCCTGCCTTGTCCTCGATCAGGATGATCTCGCCCTTGTTGATGACGCCGATGCGGTCGGCCATTTCCTCGGCCTCTTCGATGTAATGCGTGGTCAGGATGATGGTGACGCCCGAGGCCTGCAGCGCCCGCACCACTTCCCACATGCCCTTGCGCAATTCGACGTCGACGCCCGCGGTCGGCTCGTCGAGAAACAGGATCTGCGGCTCGTGCGACAGCGCTTTCGCGATCATCACCCGGCGCTTCATGCCGCCGGACAGCGTGACGATCTTGGAATCCTTCTTGTCCCACAGCGACAGGTCCTTCAGCACCTTTTCGATATGGGCGGGGTTCTTCGGCTTGCCGAACAGGCCGCGGCTGAAGCTGACGGTCGCCCACACCGATTCGAAGGCGTCGGTGTGCAGTTCCTGCGGCACCAGCCCGATCATCGCACGCGCCGCGCGATAATCCTTGTTGATGTCATGACCGTCGACGGTGACGCGGCCTTCGCTCAGATTGGCGATGCCGCAGATGATGCTGATCAGCGTGGTCTTGCCGGCGCCGTTCGGCCCCAGCAGCGCGAAAATCTCGCCGCGCCTGATCTCGAGGTTGATGCCATCCAGCGCCTTGAAACCGGAGCCATAGGTCTTCGACAGATTTGTAACGGATATGATCGGAGTCATGCGGGGCTTGATGATTCTGGATGGGAAGGGTGGCTGGCTAGAGCGGCACTGGGGCCGGCTCAAGGCAGCGTCTCCGGGGTGGGGAGGCAGAGATAGGAACCCGAAGGTCACAGCGCAATCGCTGCCGCCGCAGAAACTGCCGGTTCCGCGCTAAAGCATGATGGGCGTTGAATGATTCGCCGCAGTCGACCGCGGCGCGGCCCTATCGCGGGGCGTCTACAAAAAATCTCGAAAACAACCCCATGTACAGTAGAATGCCTAGACTAGTTCCCCCGGATCTCTAGCCGCCTCGAAGCGACGCACGAGGTCGGCGGGCAGCGCCACCAGTTGCGCCGAACGGTCGATCGAGCCACCAAGGATAGCAGCGGCGGCGATCTGTTTGGCGAGCCTCGTGTATTCGGACCAGACCAGGTTGAGCATCAGCGGCGGTTGCTCGCCGTTGGCCAGCATCTGCCCGCAACGCTCATTGGCGCCTTCGGTCAGCCACCATTTTTGCGCCAGCGTCACGAGCCTCCTGAAATGCCGGATGGTGCCGGTTTGTTGCGACAAGGGAACGCCGGCCAGATGGGCGCAGTGGCTTGTCCAGTTAAGGCCGGCAAGGATGGCAATCGAGAAATCCGCCGTCGCGGTGCCGGTGAAATCGATGACGGTGTTTTCATGCGGACGTTGGAACAGATAGCTGTCGATCATGTCGAGCTGACGTGCAGCATCGGTCAGCAGCCCGAATTCCCCGCCGGGCACCGCCATGATGTACTGCATCGCTTCCAGCCTGGTGTGATCCCACACCGAGCCGACATCGCCGGCCGGGTCCGCCAGCGTCCGCTTGCAGGCCGGATAGATCAGCCTGCCCTGGTCGACATCGGCGAGATAGCGAGGAACGCGCTGGCGGAGGTCTTCAAGCAGAGCGTCGGGATGAGCGAGCCCCGCCGGCGGTTGCTTCGCCGCCGGGATTTTCTGCACTTTCGAATGCAACCAGCCGAACAAGTCTGTCGCCCCCGATCAAGACTTGGTGCGGATGTTAGACCTGCTCGACGAAATGATCGACTGGCAATTTCGGTGCGCAACGTCACCCGGAGAGGCCCGACTGGAACTCAATCCGCCGCGGGAGCGTCAGCGGGAAATTCGACGAACGCGATCACCGCGTCCTGGGCATCTTCCAGGAATTCCGGATCGTTGCGCAACTGGTCGATGGTGCGCGGCGGCTTGAAGCCGGTCGAACCATCTGGATTGGTCCAGTCTTCGGCGGCAACTTGCAGGACTTCGGCGGCCTGCTCCATGGCTTCGTCGATGGTGTCCCCGCCGGTGAATACGCCGGGAATATCAGGAAACGATACGCCGTAGCAGCTGTCGGCATCCTTGTGGATCAATGCGACGTAGTGCGGCATCGTGGTCTCCTTCGGCGTGGGTCCCGGCTCTGCGGAGCAGCGTGAAGAGCGCTGCACCGCGTCCGGGACACGAGAGGGCTAACGCCCTCGCCGCGCGTGCAGCAGCCGGTCCTCGGCCGCCCAGGCGGCGTTCCCCGGACGCTGCGCAGCACGAAGTGGTGCGCTGCAGATCCGGGGTCCATTGGCTCGGTTTTGGTAACGCAAACAAGCGGCCAGTCTATATCAAGGGAGCGTTACACCCGCTCCACAAAACTATCGACCACCTTCTTCTCGCCGGCCTTTTCGAACGCGATGGTGAGCTTGTTGCCGTCGATCTTCACCACCTGGCCGTAGCCGAATTTCTGGTGAAACACGCGGTCGGCCAAGGTGAATTCCGAGGTGGTGCCGGTGGATTTCGCGATCAGCTCGCCTTCGATGGTCATCGGACCGCGCTTGGGGGAGAAGCCGCTGCCGCGCGAGCCTGACGTATCGCTGCGCGAACTTGAAAACGGCGACTGGCTTTCGTTGAAACCGCCGCCGGCCTGGCCGCCGCCGCGGCCGCCGTTCTGGTTGCGGGCGCGGTTGGCCTGGGCGCGCTGCCAGCCCGGCGTCGAATAGCTGGAGCCGAAGGATTCGACATTGTCGAACCGCGACGGACCATATCCGCTGCTGCCGCCCCAGCCGGAGCCGCCTTTCGATTCCGTGATCTCGACATTGTGCGCCGGCAGTTCATCGAGAAAGCGCGACGGGATCGTGGTCGACCACGTGCCGTGAATCCGGCGGTTGGTGGCAAAATACAGTTTGGCGCGGCGGCGGGCGCGGGTGATGCCGACATGGGCGAGGCGGCGTTCTTCTTCCAGCCCGGCGCGGCCCTGTTCGTCGAGGGTGCGCTGGCTCGGAAACAGGCCTTCTTCCCAGCCCGGCAGGAACACATTGTCGAACTCCAGCCCCTTGGCCGAATGCAGCGTCATCAGAGACACCGCATCGTCCTCGGCGCCGCCGTCGCGGTCCATCACCAGCGAGATGTGTTCGAGGAACCCCTGCAGGTTCTCGAACTCCTCCATCGAGCGCACCAGCTCCTTGAGGTTGTCGAGCCGGCCGGCGGCGTCGGCGGAACGGTCCTTCTGCCACATCTCGGTATAGCCGCTCTCGTCGAGCACGATTTCGGCCAGTTCAGTGTGCGAGGTCACCTCGCGCTGCAGGCGCCAGCGGTCGAAACTGGCGATCAGGCCGCGCAGGGAGCCGCGCGCCTTCGGTTTCAACTCGTCGGTATCGACCACCGCACGGGCGGCCTCGAACAGCGGCATGCGGCGCTTGCGGGCGTGGTCGTGCAGCATCTGCACGGTGGCATCGCCGAGCCCGCGCTTCGGCACGTTGACGATGCGCTCGAAGGCGAGGTCGTCGGCCGGTGAATTGATCACGCGCAAATAGGCCAGCGCGTCGCGGACTTCGGCGCGCTCGTAGAAGCGGGGGCCGCCGATCACGCGGTAGGGCAGGCCGAGCGTGACGAAGCGGTCTTCGAATTCGCGCATCTGGAACGAGGCCCGTACCAGGATCGCGATGTCGTTGAGCTTGTGGCCGTCGCGCTGCAGCTGCTCGATTTCCTCGCCGATGGCGCGGGCTTCCTCCTCGGAATCCCAGGAGCCTGTGACGGTGACCTTCTCGCCGTCAACATCCTCGGTGCGCAGCGTCTTGCCGAGCCGTCCCTCGTTGTGCGCGATCAGATGCGAGGCGGCGGCGAGGATGTGCCCGGTGGAGCGGTAGTTGCGTTCCAGGCGAATGACCTTGGCGCCGGGAAAATCGTGCTCGAAGCGCAGGATGTTGTCGACTTCGGCGCCGCGCCAGCCATAGATCGACTGGTCGTCGTCGCCGACGCAGCAGATGTTCTTCGGCGCGGTGAGGGGTGAGGGCGGTGCGGCATCGTCATTCCGGGGCGCGCCACCAGGCGCGAACCCGGAATCCGGAGCTGGTTGGTCTCCATCTCGAGATTCCGGGTTCGCATTTTCAATGCGCCCCGGAATGGCGGTGGTGGTTGCCCCGGGAATGACGGAGGAGAGAGGCGCGCCCGCTCTCGTCGGCGCCTGCGACAATAGCCGCAGCCACAGATATTGCGCGACGTTGGTGTCCTGGTATTCGTCGACCAGAATGAACTTGAAGCGGTGCTGGTACTGCCGGAGCACGTCGGGATGCTCGCGGAACAGCCGGATGTTTTCCAGCAGCAGATCGCCGAAATCGGCGGCGTTGAGGATCTTCAGGCGTTCCTGATAGAGCGCATAGAGCTTGCCGCCGCGGCCGTTGCCGAACACGGCGGCTTCGCCCGGCGGTACCTGCGAGGGCGTCAGGCCGCGATTCTTCCAGCCGTCGATCAGCCCGGCCAGCATCCGCGCCGGCCAGCGCTTGTCGTCGATATTGTCGGCGGCGAGCAGCTGTTTCAGCAGCCGGACCTGGTCGTCGACATCGAGCACGGTGAAATTGGATTTCAGTTGCACCAGTTCGGCATGGGTGCGCAGGATCCGGCCGCCGATCGAGTGGAACGTGCCGAGCCACGGCATGCCCTCGACGGCCTGGCCCAGCATCTGGCCGAGCCGCAGCTTCATCTCGCGCGCGGCCTTGTTGGTGAAGGTGACCGAGAGGATTTCGCCGGGGCGGGCGCGGCCCATGCTGAGGATATGGGCGATCCGGCAGGTCAGCACCTTGGTCTTGCCGGTGCCGGCCCCCGCCAGCACCAGAACCGGTCCGTCGAGCGTTTCCACCGCCTCGCGCTGTTCGGGATTGAGGCCGGCGAGAAATTGCGGGGCGGCGCTCGCCCGCGCGCGCGCGGCGATGCCTCCCGCCGCAGGCTGGTGCGCGGGGATATCGTGATGGGGCAGCTTGTTCGGCTCGGTCATATGCGAATCGTCTTCCGCCCACGATGGCACCGCGGGGCCGTGAAGGGGAGCCTTCATAGCAGGATTGAAGGGCATATAGGGTTTTTGCGGCGGATTTGACAGGCTTTATCCCGTGCCAAGATGCCGTGCGAGCCGGCGCCCATTTCGCCGCCCGGAGGCGACTTTGTTCCCTGCGCTATCGGTAATTTGAGCGGTTTACCCCGCCCCGGCGCTCAGGAACTTCCATTCCCAGCCCGGATTATTTCCACAGCCAATGCGCGATCCCGGTCGCGTGGATGTTGAAACCGAAAGTGGAAAACAGAGGAGCCGACCATGCTGAGCTGGGTAGTCACGTTTCTGATCATCGCGCTGATCGCCGGCATTCTGGGCTTCGGCGGTATCACCGGAGCCTCGATCGAAATCGCCAAGATCATCTTCTTTGTCGCGCTCATCCTGTTCCTGGTCTCGGCCGTGGTCGGCCTGGCGCGCGGCCGGACCCGCGTCTAGCGGTCCACGCTATTTCGAGGGCATCGCCACCTTGCGGCCGATGCCCTCGGGGCGGGGAACCGCGCCGTGGGCCTTCGCCAGGGCGTCGATACGGGCGCGAATATCGGGCGGAAACGGCGCCGTCTTGCGGACGTTCATGTCCATGTGGATGGTCATGTTCTCGGAGGTGGCGGACAGCCAGCCTTCGGTGGCGTGACGCAATTCCTTGAAGGTATGGAGCCGCTTCTCGTCGGCCGCGACCAGCAGGATCGACACCTGCACGGGATCGCCGAGGTGAACCTCCCGCAAATAGCGCACATGGCACTCGGCGGTGAAAGTGGAGTTGTTGCGTTCCTTCATATAGCCCGGCCCGATCCCGATTCTGAGCCATAATTCGTCGATCGCCCGGTCGAACATCACGTTGTAATAGGCCATGTTGAGATGGCCGTTATAGTCGATCCATTGCGGCTCGATCTGCATCACCGAGGACAGAAACGGCGCTGGCGAAATTTCCCTGGCGGCGGAAGCGGTCGTCATTATCATCCCTGTTGTTCGAACGGGTCACTTGACCCCCTATATATCCTTTGCCACGGTCTTCCAAAGCCGGAGGAAATTTGCGTGGCGACAACGATAACCAACCATCCGAAGCGGCCGGAGCCGCAGGCGCTGAAGGGCGCCATTGACGCGCTGGCCGCGCGGTTCGGCAACCGGCTGATCACCTCGCAGGCGGTGCGCGACCAGCACGCCCATACCACGACCTGGCTGCCCTCGCAGCCACCGGACGCGGTGGTGATGGCGCAGGAAACCCCTGACATCCAGGACGTGGTGCGGATTTGCGCCAAATATGACGTCCCCGTGATCGCGTTCGGCACCGGCACCTCGCTGGAGGGCCAGGTCAACGCGCCCGCGGGCGGCATCTGCATCGATTTGCGCGACATGAACAAGGTGCTGGCGGTCCATGCCGAGGATCTCGACTGCGTGATCGAGCCCGGCGTCACCCGCAAGGCGCTCAACGAGCATTTGCGCGACCAGGGCGTGTTTTTCCCGATCGACCCCGGCGCCGACGCCTCGCTGGGCGGCATGGCGTCCACCCGCGCCTCCGGCACCAATGCGGTGCGCTACGGCACCATGCGCGACAATGTGCTGGCGCTGAAAGTGGTGCGCGGCGATGGCGAGATCGTCACCACGGGCACGCGGGCGAAGAAATCCTCGGCGGGGTACGACCTCACCCATCTGTTCGTCGGCGCCGAAGGCACGCTCGGCATCATCAGCGAACTCACGATCAAGCTGCGCGGCATTCCCGAGACCATTGCGGCGGCGGCGTGCTCGTTCGAGACCGTGCGCGGCGCCTGCCAGGCCACCATTCTGGCGATCCAGACCGGCATTCCCGTCGCGCGCATCGAACTGCTCAATGCCGAGCAGGTGCGGGCCTGCAATTCCTACTCGAAACTGACGCTGCCGGAGACGCCGCTGCTGCTGCTCGAATTCCATGGCAGCGAGAACGAGGTTGCCGAGCAATCGAGGAATTTCAGCGAGATCGCCAGGGAATGCGGTGGCGGCGATTTCACCTGGACCACGCGGCCCGAGGACCGGACGAAACTGTGGCAGGCGCGGCACGACGCCTATTGGTCGGTCAAGGCGCTGCGTCCCGGCGCCGGCGTGGTGGCCACCGACGTATGCGTGCCGATCTCGCGGCTGGCCGATTGCGTCACCGAAACCGAAGCGGATTTGAAGCGCCTCAATCTGCTGTCGCCGATCGTCGGCCATGTCGGCGACGGCAATTTCCACTGCTCGCTGGTGTGCGACGTCGACAATGCGGAAGAGATGGCGCGCGGCGAGGACTTCATGCATCGGCTGGTCGAGCGCGCTCAGGCGATGGGCGGTACCTGCACCGGCGAGCACGGCATCGGCCAGGGCAAGCAGAAATATCTCGAAGCCGAACTCGGGCCGGAGGCGATCGCCGCCATGCGCGCGGTGAAGGCGGCGCTCGATCCGCAGAACATTTTCAATCCAGGAAAGATATTGCCGGCGGTGTAAGGCTTCAGACATACGACTCACCGGCCGCAAGACTGCCCTGCGCTCATTTCAGGCGGGCAGATATTCAGGGCGCGTGGCGATGCGGTGGTTTGGCAGGAACGAGCGCAAGGACGTCTGGGACGAGGCGATTCAATGGCCGATCGGCGACATCGAGGCCGCCAAGAAGATACGTGAGATCTGCCGTTCCGCGGCCGACAGCGCCGAGAAGGTTCGCGGCGTCGCCGGGGCCCCGGCGAGCCGGAAAGACAAGTACCACGCCGAACGATACGAGCGCGCCGCCAGGGCCGCGATGGAAATCGCGATGAAGATTTCCGACGACCTGATGCGCGACGCGTCGGTACGTCAGATCGTCGACCTGTGCATGAGCGCGAACAATCTGAAGACGGCGCGCATCCTGTTTCGCGCGATCCAGGCGGTTTCGATCCGGGAAGCCGCGTTCGCAGATCATCCGACGCTGCGGGAGTGAGTGCGTTCTGCATCAAGAAGGTAAAGGTGTCGGCGGCACGAGTGCCGCCGACATTGGTTTGCTGGGCCTCGGCTAACCGCTAGCGCGACGTGCTGGTGCCCTGCTTCACGGCGCCTGGCTCCGTTGCATCGCCGCGGCTGTTGACGGCAGCGCCGGTCGGAGCGCCCTGTTCGCTGGCTCCCGTTCCAGGCCGCGCCATCGCGCCGCCGCTGGCTCCGGTCGTCACGCCGGCACTGCCATTGTTCATCGATGCCGCGCCGCCTGCCGAGGTGCCGCTCTTGACGGCTCCGGGACTGGTGCTGGTGCCGCTGCTGTCGACGGCGGCGCCGGTAGGAGCGCCTTGCGAACTCGGTTGTTTCACGGACCCGCTCTGCGCGAGAGCAAGAGTTCCGGACAGTGCCAGCGCGGAAGCGAGGGCCATGGTTGCGATCTTCATGTTTCTCTCCTTTGATGATTGCCTCACTTAACCAAGCGAGGAAGTCGCACATCGTTCCTGATTAACTCGGATGATGCGGCGATCGAACGCATGGAACGCGTCACCGTGTGACGCTCGAAGGAAATTGATCTGGCCATCGTCGTTCCGGGATGGTTCAAAGGACAGGGAACCGCGAGATTCCAAGCGGTGCCCGGCGAACCAAGAGAACAAAGAACGAGATGAGCAACCCGAAGCGGCTTCCCTTTTTCTACGGCTGGGTCATCGTCGCGGTGACGTTCGTCACCATGGCGATCGGCGTCAATGCCCGCACCGCGTTCTCGCTGTTCTTCCCGCCGATCGTCGACGAGTTCGGCTGGGAACGCGGCATCACGGCGGGCGCCTTCTCGTTCGGGTTTGTCGTCTCCGCCGCGGTCAGCCCGCTGATCGGCCGCATGATGGATCGCTTCGGCCCGCGCGGGGTGATGGAACTGGGCGTTGCGCTGATGGCGGGAGGCCTGCTGCTGGCGCCGCTGACGTCGCAGCCCTGGCACCTGTATCTGACCATCGGCGTCATGGTCGGCGCCGGCAGCGTCTGTCTCGGCTATTCCGGCCAGTCGCTGTTTCTGCCGAACTGGTTCATTCGCCGCCGCGGCCTCGCCATGGGGCTGGCGTTTGCCGGCGTCGGCATCGGCTCCGTCACCCTGCTGCCATGGGTGCAGCTGATGATCGAGCAGACCGGCTGGCGCACCGCCTGCACCGCGATGGGCATCATGGTCCTGATCGTGCTGGCCCCGATCAACCTGCTGCTGCGCAAGCGGCCGGAGGATATCGGACTGCTGCCGGACGGCGACGCCGCACCAACGGCGACCTCGGCCAAACCGGTTTCCAACATCGTCGATCCGGTCTGGGCCGGCACCGACTGGACGTTGCGGCGCGCGCTGCGCACCGCGCGCTTCTGGTGGATTTCGCTCGGCTATTTCTGCGGATTGTACGTCTGGTACGCGGTGCAGGTGCACCAGACCAAATACCTGCTCGACATCGGTTTCAGCCCGACCGTCGGAGTGTGGGCGCTGGGCGTGGTCAGCCTGCTCGGCATTCCCGGCCAGATCTGGCTCGGCCATCTGTCGGACCGGGTGGGGCGCGAATGGATCTGGGCGGTGAGCTGCCTCGGCTTTGCGATCTGCTTTGCGGCGCTGATCGCGCTGAAATTCCATCCGACGCTGCTGCTGGTCTACCTGATGATCCTGGCGCAGGGCGCGCTCGGCTACGGCCTGACCTCGATCATGGGCGCGGTGGTGCTGGAGATCTTCCAGGGCAAGCAGTATGGCAGCATCTTCGGCACCATCATGCTGGCGGCCCTGGCGGGCGGCGCCGCGGGGCCCTGGCTCACCGGCCTGCTGCACGACCTCACCGGCAACTACACCATCGCCTTCGCGATCGGGATCGCGGTGAGCGTGCTATCGGCGGTCGCGATCTGGCAGGCATCGCCACGCAAGGTGCGCGCCGTGGCCGGCCAGATGCACAAGGCGCACGGCTGAGCTTTCATCAGCGTGACGAAATTCCCATCGCCCGCTGCAGGTCGCCGATGGCACGCAGAAAACTGTCGGCCGGTGTGGTCTCCGGATCGATCAGTCGGTGCAGACGAAAGCCATCCTCCATCGCGAGCAGAAGCGCGCCGGTCCACGCCGGGTTCCGGGCCGGCTTGCCGCTGTTCTTCGACGTGGTCTCGACGATATCGGCGATCAGTTTGCGCCGGGCGCGCAGCCGCTTGGCGAGTTCGGGCCGGCGCTTTTCGGCGCGCGCCACGAACAGGATCATCTCCATATGCAGCAGCGGCGAACGGCCGAGCGGATCCTGCTGGCTGCGGTCCATGGTCTTCAGCGCGTCGAGAAACTCAGCGAGGTTCTGGTGCCGGGCGAGCAGATCGTGAATGCGCCGGATCGATTGCTCGACGTGATCCTCGAGCATGGCGATGATCAGTTCGTCCTTGCTCCTGAAATTCGAATAGAATGCCCCGCGGGTAAAGCCGGCCGCGGCGGCGATGGTTTCGATGCTGGCACCGCCGATGCCCTGTTCCTCGAACACGCGCGCCGCCGCCTCGAACAGCTTCTCGCAGGTATCGTCCCGGGTCGGTCGTGTTCGGACTCTTGACATCCGCAGGTTTTAGGTCAGAATGCAACTCGATACAACAGTGTATCCAATTTGAAAATGCTCCGGACGCAACCGGCCCGGCCCCGAGGACGCCTATCCGCCCGAATGTGCGGACAATTCAACGCGATAACGAATTTGAGGTCACCATGAACGAGCATGTTCAGACTGCGGCCAGCGCGCCGCTGTTCAATCCGCTGGCGCCGGAATTCATTCGCGATCCCTATCCGCACTACGCGCGGCTGCGCACCACCGATCCGATGCACCTGACGCCGCTCGGCATGTATGTCGCGAGCCGTCATGCCGAGGCCAGCCTGGTGATGCGCGACAAGCGCTTCGGCAAGGATTATCCCGAACGTACCAAGCGCCGCTATGGCCCCGACATCATGCAGGAGCCGATGTTCCGCAGCTTCGCCCTCACGATGCTGCAGCAGGATCCGCCGGACCACACCCGCCTGCGCGGGCTGGTGGTGAAGGCGTTCACGGCACGCCGGGTCGAGGACATGCGCCCGCGCATCCAGCAGATCGTCGACGAGACGCTCGACCGGCTGATTCCGCAGGGCAGGATGGAACTGATCGAGGACTTTGCTTTCCGTCTGCCGGTCACCATCATCTGCGACATGCTCGGGATCCCCGAGGAGCATCGCGAGCTGTTCTATACCGGCTCGCGCAACAGTGGACGTATCCTCGAGCCGGTGCCGCTGTCGCCCGAAGAGATCAAGCAGGGCAACGCCACCAACGCGATGACCGAGATGTATTTCCAGCAGCTGTTCGAACTGCGGCGGAAGAATCCGGGCGACGACCTGACGACGCAACTGGTGCGGGCCGAGGAAGACGGCAGCAAGCTTTCCAACGAGGAACTGACCGCCAATATTGTCCTGTTGTTCGGCGCCGGGCATGAGACCACGGTCAACCTGATCGGCAACGGCCTGCTGGCGCTGCATCGCAATCCCGACCAGCTGGCGCTGCTCAAGGCCAATCCGGGCCTGATCACCAACGCCATCGAGGAGTTCCTGCGCTACGATTCGTCAGTGCAGATGACCGGCCGGGTGGCGCTGGAAGACATCGACGACCTCGGTGGCAAGAAAATCCCGAAGGGCGAGAGCGTGCTCTGCCTGCTCGGCTCGGCCAACCACGATCCGGCGGTCTATCCGGACCGGCCGGACAGCCTCGACATCACCCGGCCGAAAATTCGTCCGCTGTCGTTCGGCGGCGGCATCCATCTCTGCCTCGGCGCCCAGCTGGCGCGAATCGAGGCAGAGGTGGCGATCGCGACCCTGCTGCGGCGGCTGCCCGACCTGAAGCTCGACGACGCCGAGAATCCGGAATGGCGGCCGACTTTCGTGCTGCGCGGCCTCAAGCAGCTGCCCGCCAGCTGGTGACGTCTCCTGCGCGGAGCCGTCGCAGGCAATGCTGTGACTTCGCCACGATTGCCTCTATATAAGAGCTTGCTCCGGCGTTGATTTCAGCGTGCGGCGGGTGGGCTGTTCCGGGCCGCCAGCGCCGGGGCGTGCCCAAAGGGAGACGCCGTGCAGACGACGCTGCTCGGACTGGCGATTGCCTTTATCATTGCGCTGGTGGCCGCGCTGATCGGCCCGTATTTCATCGATTGGAACCAGTTCCGGCCGCAATTCGAGGCGGAGGCCAGCAGGGTGATCGGCGCGCCCGTACGCTTCGCCGGCAAACTGGATGCGCGCCTGCTGCCGGCGCCGTCGCTGCATTTGCACTCCGTGGTGGTCGGCGGCGCCAACGATCTCGGCAAGGTGCGCGCCGACAAGCTCGACGTCGAGTTCAGCCTGGGCTCGCTGATGCGCGGCGAAGTGCGCGCCACCGAGCTGACCGTCAATGGCATGGCGCTCGATCTCGGCCTGGATTCGCAAGGGCGGATCGACTGGCCGGCCTCGACGGGAAAATTCAATCTGGGATCGCTGGCGATCGACCGGCTGAACCTGACCGGCCGCATCGCCCTGCACGATGCGGCAAGCCGCGGCACGCTCGAGCTGAACGATATCGCCTTCAGCGGCGACGTGCGTTCGCTTGCGGGATCGATACGCGGCGACGGCAGCTTTGCGGTATCGGGGACCCGTTATCCGTTTCGGGTGTCGTCCGGTCAGGCCGCCGACGGCAAAGGCACCCGGGTTCATCTCAACATCGATCCCGGGGCGCGGGCATTGTCGGCCGATCTCGACGGCGTACTGTTCTTCGAGGGGCGCGCGCCGCGCTTCGAGGGGGCGCTGATCCTGGCGGCTCCCGCCGGCCTCAAGGCCAACGGCGATGTTCCCATCACGCCCTGGCGGATCTCCGCCAGGGGCAAGGCCGATCCGTCCATGGCGCGGCTGGAGCAGCTCGAGGTCGTCTATGGCGCGGAGGACGGCGCGCTGCGACTGGCAGGCGCCGGCGATATCAGCTTCGGCGCGTCGCCGCTGCTGCGGGCCACGCTGTCGGCACGGCAGCTCGATGCCGACAAATTCGCCGCCAGGGGCAACAGCGCCGCCGAACCGGTCCGCTTGTTGCCGGGGTTGCGCGCAGTGATGGCGGCGATCCCGCAGACGGCGCCGATCCCGGCGCAAATCGAGTTCAACGCCGAGCAGATCATGCTGGGCGGCCGCCCGTTGCAGGGTTTCGCCGCCGGACTGCGGGCCGGCGCCCAATCCTGGACGATCGATCGGCTGGAATTCCGGGCGCCGGGCGCGACCCACGTGACCTTGAGCGGTTCGAACGCGCAGCCCGGCAGTTTCACCGGCGCGCTCGACGTCGATTCCGCCGATCCGGATGCGCTGGTGACCTGGCTGCAGGGGCGCAGCGAGGTGGTCTATCGCAGCCAGAAGCCGTTGCGGCTGCGCGGCGATCTGACCGTGGCCCCGGACCGCGTGGCGATCGAGGCCATGAAGGCCGAGATCGACGGCGGCGCCGTCGAAGGGCGGGTCGTGGTTGAAACGGCAAGCGGCGGTTCGCGGATCGATGCCGAACTGAAAGCCGAACGTCTCGATCTCGATGCCGCGGCGGCGCTGGCGCGTTCGCTGGCGGGCCCGCAGGCCGAATGGCCTGACGAAGCGCGGCTCACGCTTGATGTCGGCCGCGCCACATCGGCCGGTCAGGAATTGCGGCCGTTGATGGCAAAGGTAGGCTACGGCCCGAAATCGTTCACGCTGGAGCAGTTGAAGATCGGTCAGGCCGGCGACGTGACGGTGGAAGGCGCGGGCAGTTTCGATCGCGTCAATTCGTCGGGAAAACTGGCGTTGAACGCAAGTGCCGCGTCGCTCGGCCGGATCACCGCCCTGGTCGCGCCGTTGGCGCCGGCGCTGGTGGCGCGGATCGATGCGATGGGCGCAAGTCCCGGGCCGGCGCGCCTCAAGCTGTCGCTCGATCTGGACAAGAGCGCGCAGCAGGCCGACCGCGCCAATGCGCGCGCGGTGTTCGATCTCGAAGCGTCCGAGCTCAAGGGCGTGGTCACGATCGCGGCAAAGCCCGTCATCACAGCACTCCACGGCATCGATCTGGCGGCGCTCGGGCGCAGCGAGTTCAGTCTTGAAGCCAGGCTATCATCGGGGCAGGGCCGTCCATTGCTGGCGGCGCTGGGACTCGATCGCGCGATCGCGGCGGGCGATGGCCCGGCACAATTCGAGGGATCGGTGACCGGCGTGTGGCGCGCGCCGCTGCGGCTGAAAGTGAAGATGTCGGGAACCGGTCTTGACGCAGAGGCGGAAGGCACCGCCGAGCCGTGGGCGAGCGAGCCGAAGGCGAGCCTCAACCTCAGGGTATTCAGCGTCGATCTCGGGCCGCTGTTGGGCCTCAAGGCGTCGGATACGCTGGCGCAGAATATCCTGCTGTCGTCGCGCGCCTCGCTTGCGGGCAACCGGCTGACCTTCGACGATCTGGACAGCACGATATCGGGTTCCCGGCTGCGTGGCCGCCTGGCGCTGATCCTCGGCGACGAAAAGAACGTCGAGGGCGAGATTGGCCTCGACACGCTCGATCTCGCGCCGGCGTTTGCGCTGGCCATCGGCGCTGCGGGGCGCGACTCCACCGAGCCGCTCGGATCCGGGTTCTCGAAAGGTTGGCGCGGTCGCATTGCGTTCCAGGCGCTGCGCGGCGCCCTTCCGGGCGGCGCCGTATTGCGCCCGGTCAGCGGAGTCCTCAGGGGCGACGGCGAGTCGCTGAGCTTCGAAGCCATCACCGGCGGCATCGGCGGCGGGGAGGCGAGCGCCAGTATGGACGCCAGGCAGACCGGTAACGGCATTGCCCTGAACGCGCGGGTTCAGCTCAGCGGCGTCGATGGCACGGCGCTGCGCTATCGCGGGCTGAAGATGCCTGCCGGCCGCGCCTCGATGCAGATGACGCTGGCAAGCCAGGGCCGCAGCGCATCGGCGCTGACCGGCGCGCTGTCCGGCAGTGGAACGGTGACGCTGGAATCCGCAGAAGTCGCTGGGCTCGATCCGCACGCCTTCGACGCCGCGATCCGCGCCAGCGACGGCGGACAGGCGACCGACGATCGCAAGCTGCGGCAGATCGTCGAGCAGGCGTTGTCGGCAGGCGCGCTGTCGGTCAAGTCCGCGCAGATTCCGTTCAGCATCGGGGACGGCCGCATCCGCGTCGGTGCCACCACGCTCGATGGCGAAGGCGCACGCGCCATCGTATCGGGCGGATACGACATTCCGGCCGACCAGGCCGACATTCGCGCCAGCCTCGCTTCGACGGCGGCGGGATCGGCGGGCAGCCGCCCGGAGATTCAGCTGTTCGCCGCGGGCCCGCCCGACGCGCTCGATCTCACCGTCGATGTGGCGTCGCTGTCGTCATGGCTGGCGGTGCGGGCGATCGACCGCGAAACCCGGCGGCTCGATGCGATCGAGCGCGGCGAGCCGCCGCCGTTTTCGGCCTCGCTGCCGCCGGCGAGCACGGCGCCGTCGGGGGCGCCGGACTCGAGGCTGCCCGGCCTGCCTGGTTCCGAGGTGCCGATTCCCGGCCGCGATCCGCGCCGGCCTCTGTCGCCACCGAAGGCCAAGGCCGTCATTCCGCGTCCGCCGGCTGTGCCGCCGGCTCCGGCTGCCGCAATTCCGAGCGTGGCAACTCCCAGCGCTCCAGCTCCCGCTGCACCCGCTCCCGCTGCACCCGGCGCGGCAGCCCCCACGGCACCGGTCGCGAGCCAGCAGGCCGCGCCGCTGCCGCCGCCGATCGAGGTCAAGCCGGCGCCCGGTTCGACGGTTGCACGACCGCCGAAACTGCGGCCGCCGCTGGTGCTGACGCCGCCGGTGGCTGCGCCACAATGAGCTGAGGTTAACGCCCGCCAAGACACTCCGTGCGGGCATTTGCCGGAAATTTGCGCAAACGGGGCCGATCCCGGTCGGAGGCCGAAGCCACTTCGGCGCAAGAGATCAACGACTTCCCGACAATTTGAACGAATTTTTAGCGGTAATACTTCTTCGCCAACTTTACGGAAAACTCGGGTTTGCAGGCTAGGGTTCCAGCGCGCGCAGATTTGCGCAGGCTTGTTGCGATCCAGGGTTTGAAGAAAATGAGTGGGGCAAAGTCGTTTCTAAAGGATCTGGACCACGCGGTGTCGCGCGGAACCGCCGAGAGCCGGGCCCGGGCATTGTGGCATACCACCGACCTGATGATCACCGGCCGTTACAGCGAGGATGAAATCTGGACCTTCGGCGAGGTCATCGGTCGCCTCGCGGACGAGATTGAAGTGGCGGCTCGCGCCCAGCTGGCGCGGCGGCTGGCCCGCTTCGACAAGGCCCCGGTCAATATCATCCACAAACTCGCCTTCGACGATTCGATCGAGGTCGCCGGCCCGGTCCTGCAGGAGTCCGAAAGGCTCGAGCCTTACGCGCTGGTCGCCAACGTCTGCCTCAAGAGCCAGTCCCATCTGCTCGCGATCTCGAAGCGGGGATCGCTTGAGGAGACCGTCACCGACGTGCTGGTGACCCGCGGCGACCAGGATGTGGTGAACTCCGTCGCCACCAACAGCGGCGCGCGCTTCTCGGATTTCGGCTTCCTGCACATGATCCAGCGCGCCGAAGGCGATTCCATCCTCGCCGAGCAGCTCGGCCTGCGTGAGGACATCCCCCGGCATATTTTCCAGCAGCTGATCGCCAAGGCCTCCGACGACGTCAGAAAGCGGCTGGAGCAGGAGAGGCCGGCCATGGTCGACCAGATCAAGTCCACGATGTCCGACGTCGCGGGCGAGCTGCAATCCAAGTTCGGCCCGGTATCGCGAAGCTATTTTGTCGCCAAGCGCCTGGTGACGGCGCAGCATCGCCAGGGCAATCTGAACGAGAACAGCATCTCGCTGTACGCGAGATCGCACAAGCTCGATGAGGTCGTGATCGGGCTGTCCCTGCTGTGTTCATTGCCGGGCGACGTGATCGAGCGCGCCATGCTGGACAAGAACCGGGAAACCCTGCTGATCCTGGCCAAGGCCCTCGACTTCTCCTGGGCCACCACGATGGCGCTGCTGTTTCTCGGCGCCAAGGATCACCGCATTACCGCAAACGATTTGAGGGACCTGGAAAGCGAATTCGGCCGCCTCAATCTCAAGACGTCGCGCAGCGTTCTGGAATTCTATCAGTCCCGCAAAAATGGCGGCGATGACGATGCCGGCCCAAAGCGGCAGTCCGCGGTTGCCGTGCGATGAGCTGGCGATTCGAAACAGGCTGGGATGATCGGCGATGAACGCACTCTCATTCGGCACAGCTTCACGCGAACGCCTCGGCGCTGCGGGCGCTGCTTCCGGTGAGCCGAAGTCCGACGCGTCCTCGATGGAGATGGCCTGGCTCGTTCTCGAAGCCGCCAACGATCTCGGCGACCACGATGCCGTCGAGGCATGCCGCCGGGTGATCGATGCGAACCTGAACGGCAGGCTCGCGCCGCCATCCGACGTTCACCTCGTTGTCGATTATTTCAGGTGATTTGAGATCGGCCGCGGCGGCTTGAGCGGCGGCAGTCTCTCGTTCGTCAGGCGCCCGCTCAGCGCAATCGTCGATATCGCTCATGATCTTGCCGATGCGCGGCGCTCCATCCTGCCTCCGGGAGGCATGCAGCCATGCGTGCCGGCGGCGGGAATCACACCTGAAGCGTGCAATCGTCGCTATGCCCGGTGACGGGTAGACATCTACCCGGTCCTCGTTCGTAGGCTGGGGAAAACCGAAGATTCATGGCGAATCGTACCGGAAATTCGTCGCGAGGTGGTCGCAGAAATGCTTTCTGCTTGGGGAGGTCACCATGAATACCTCGAAACGCATCCTCGTCGTCGACGACGATCCGCTGATTGGCTCCGCGCTCCGCGCATGGCTCGAAACAAGCGGATTTGCGGTCGTGGTTGCGGATGGGGGAGTAACCGGGCTTAACGCGCTGGAAAGCGCGACGTTCGATCTGATGATCGTCGATATTTTCATGCCGCATATGAACGGCTTCGAGTCGGTCAGGGTATTCCATCAGCGCGCGCCGGCGGTGCCGCTGATCGCCATTTCCGGTTACGTATTCGCCGAACAGCGAACGCCGGCTCCGGATTTTCTCAGCATGGCTCTCAGGTTCGGCGCGACGCGCTGTCTGCGCAAACCTTTCACACCCTCGACCTTGCTGAGCGTCATCGATGCCTGCCTGAACGAAACTGGATCATCGAGGAGTGCGGTTCTTGCCTGACGATACCAACGCCCGGATCGGGGAACGCTCTGATACGAGATTGCTCCGCGCCGTCGTTGAATGTGCGGCCGACGGCATCATTCTGATCGACGGCAGCGGCAACGTGCTGATGTTCAATGCAGCTTGCGAGAAGCTGTTCAAATATTCAGCCAGCGAGGTGATCGGTCAGAACGTCAAGATGCTGATGCCGGCGCCGTACCGGGGAGAGCACGATCGCTACCTCAGTAATTTCCACCGGACCAGCGAACGAAAGATCATCGGCATCGGCCGCGAGGTATTCGGCCAGCGCAAGGACGGTACGACGTTCCCCATGGACCTCGCGGTGGGGGAGGCCAAGCAGGACGACGGTTCGATTTTCGTCGGGATCATCCACGATCTCACGGAAAGCAAAAGGGTCGAACGGGAGCTGCGCGAAAGCTCGGCCCGCCTGCGGGCGGTGGTCGAGACCGCCGTCGATGGGGTCATCCTGATCGATTCCCGTGGCCGGATCCTGATGTTCAATCCTGCCTGCGAAAAGCTGTTCCAGTACCGTGCCGACGAAGTCATGCATGAAAACGTCAAGCTGCTGATGCCGCCGTCCTACAGCAGAGAGCATGACAGCTATATCAGGAACTTTCTCGAAACGGGCAATCGCAAGATCATTGGAATCGGCCGTGAGGTCGTCGGCCGGCGCAAGGACGGTTCGACGTTTCCGATGGACCTGTCGGTCGGCGAAGCCAAGCAGGATGGCGAAGCCATCTTCGTCGGAATCATTCATGATCTCACCGAACGCAAGCGAACCGAGGAACAGCTGGTTCAGGCCCAGAAGATGGAGACGGTCGGACAATTGTCGGGCGGTATCGCCCATGATTTCAACAATCTTCTGACCGTGATCGTCGGCAACGCGGAGCTTCTCAGCGAGAACCTCAAACCGCGGCAGGACTTGAAGCAACTCGCCGACGATATCGGCAGGGCCGGTGACCGCGGCTCCGAACTGACGCAACGGCTGCTGGCGTTCGGCCGACGCCAGATCCTTGTTCCCGTCGAGATCGAGTGCAACGCCCTGCTGGATTCGATGCACAAATTGCTGCGTCGTACGCTGCGCGAGGATATCGAGATCAAGACCGATTTCGATCCGCATATTCCGTCGGCTTTTGCCGATCCCGCCCAGCTGGAATCTGCGGTGCTTAACATCGCCCTGAATGCGCAGGATGCGATGCCGACCGGCGGTCGCCTCACCATCTCGACCGCCAATGCATCGCTCGATGATCACTACAAGAGTCTTCATCCGGAGGTCCTGGCGGGTGAATATGTTCTTGTCGCCATCACCGACGACGGCGAGGGGATGCCGAAGGACGTGATCGAACGGGTGTTCGAGCCGTTCTTCACCACCAAGGAGGTGGGTAAGGGCAGCGGGTTGGGCCTGAGCATGGTCTACGGCTTTGTGAAGCAGTCGAACGGCCACGTCTCGATCTACAGCGAACCTGGTCTCGGTACGACGATACGAATATATCTGCCGCAGGGAACCGCGAAAGCCGCGTCGCCGCCGGCGCAAAGTCCGGCCGACAGCGAGCCGCTTCCGAAGGGCGTCGAGACGGTGATGGTCGTCGAGGACGATCCCTTCGTTCGCTCCTATGCCGTGACGAGACTGGAGAGCCTGGGATATCAGGTGATTGCCGCGGTCGATGGCGCCGACGCGTTGCAGAAACTCAGGGCCGACGTTCATGTCGATATTCTGTTCACCGACATCGTGATGCCAGGCGGCATCAATGGCTGGGAGCTCGCCGACCTTGCGAGGGGGTTGCGGCCGGGATTGCCTGTACTCCTCACCTCCGGCTACGCATTGGAAACCCTTGCCAAGCATGGCCGGCTGCGCGCCGGTGCGGTCGTTCTTACCAAGCCCTATCGCAAGGCGGATCTCGCCCGCCGCCTGCGCGAAGTCGTCAGTGTATCGCAGCTGATGTCGCAGTCTGTTGCCGAAGCGACTGCTACGTCGATGACCGATGCCACAAAGAAAGAATTGTAGACTGGCGGGGTGGCGCCGCCGATACGAGCCACAACGGCACGCCCGTCCCGTGGTCCGGCTCTTACCTCATCGTGGACCAGTACCGACTATGTGAGATCGGTGACTCGCTTACTGCCCATGCTTCGAGACGCTCGCGTTGCTCGCTCCTCAGCATGAGGTACTTGTGCTTCAACAGGTTGCCCTTATCCTGAGGAGCATCGCAAAGCGATGCGTCTCGAAGGAGGCTGTCTCGTCCCGGCGGCGCCGCGAGTTGGCGAATCCGGCGCGATGATGCATCATCGATCATGGACTCGCTCGCGGCCGTTTTTCGTGAGGTCGGCGCTCCCCTCTCGATCGAGCGCATCATCCTGGATCCTCCGGGACCCAGCGAAGTGCTGGTGCGCATCGCCGCGGTGGGCCTGTGCCGCACCGATTATCACGTCATGCGCGGCGAGCGCCGCGTCGCCATGCGGCCGATGGTGCTGGGCCACGAGGCCGCGGGCGTCGTCGAAAGGGTTGGCGATGCGGTCGGCGGCATCCAGCCCGGCGATCACGTCGTCCTGACATTTATCCCCGGCTGCGGAAAGTGCCACTGGTGCCGGCGTGGCTTGCATCATCTGTGCGCCGAGGGCGCGCGCATCACGCAGGGGCCGCAACTCGACGGCAGTTTCCGCCGGCGTGACCGCGACGGCGTCGCGGTCGGCGCCTTCTGCATGATCGGCGCCTTTGCCGAACGCGCCGTGGTCGATCAGGCGTCCGTCGTCGTGATCGGCAAGGACATCCCGTTCGATCTCGCCAGCCTCGTGGCCTGCGGCGTGCCGGCCGGCGTCGGCGCCGCGCGGCAGCGGGCGCGGGTGCAGCCTGGCGAAAGCGTGCTGGTGGTGGGCTGCGGCGGCGACGGCATGAACGTGGTCCAGGGCGCGCGGCTGTGCGGCGCCGCCACGATCATCGCCGCCGATATCGTGCCGGCCAAGCTCGACTGGGCGCGCGAGTTCGGCGCGACGCATGGCGTCAACGCGGAAGGGGACGCGCTGATCCGCGCGGTGCACGAGCTGACGGACGGAATCGGCGTCGATCATGCCTTTGTCTGCATCGACCCGCCCTCGACATTGCTGCCGGCGTTTCGCGCCACCGCCAGGGGCGGCAACGTCGTGGTCACCGCGCTGACGCCGGACACCGTGACGGAAATAAAGATTCCGCCGCTGGAGCTGTTCGTCAGCCAGAAGGCCATCATGGGCGCGGTGTATGGCTTTGCCAGTCCGCGCCTGCAGATTCCCGAGCTGCTGGCGCTGTACCGCACGGGTGAGCTGAAGCTGCGCGAACTGATCACGCGCACCTATCATCTCGACGAAATCAACCGCGGCTATGCCGATCTCGAGGCGGGAAAAAACCTGCGCGGCGTCGTGGTGTTCGATGATTAGCCAATGCGGGCAAGGCACGCGCGGTTGGCGGCTAGAGCAATTTCCACTTCCAATGCTTCATTATTCGAGACGCATCGATTAGCGACTCCCCTCCCTCCACGCGCCCTTGCGCGTGGTGGGGAGGGGTCGGGGGTGGGGGGTGCCTCCGCAAATTCGCTGGCAGTCGTATGCGCTGACAGACCCCCCACCCCGACCCCTCCCCGCCACTGCGCGGGGGGAGGGGAGAAGAAGAGGCGACTGGCTCGGTTGAACTGGAAAGGGTTCTACTAGCCCGCCCCCAGGGCCACGGCGATGTTGTAAGTCGCAAAACTCGCCGCATAGGCCAGCGCGAACATGTAGCCGAAGGTGACCCACATCCAGGTCCAGCTTGCGGTTTCGCGCCGGATCACCGCCAGCGTCGAGGCGCATTGCGGCGCGAAGACGAACCAGGCCAGCAGCGACAGCGCGGTCGCCAGGCTCCATTTCGTCGCCAGCACCGCGCCGATCTGGTCGGCCGCTTCCTTGCCGCCCTCGATGGCATAGACGGTGCCGAGGGCCGCGACCGCGACTTCACGCGCCGCCATGCCCGGGATCAGCGCCACCGCGATCTGCCAGTTGAAGCCGACCGGCGCCAGCAACGGCTCCAGCGCCTTGCCGATCATCGCGGCGAGGCTGTAGTTGATGGCGGGATCGGTGGCGCCCTCCGGCGGCTGCGGGAACGACGCCAGAAACCAGATCAGCACCATCATCGCGAAGATCGTGGTTCCCGCGCGCTGCAGGAACATTTTGGCGCGGGTGTAGACGCCGATCGCGATGCTGCGCGGGCGCGGCATCTTGTAGTCGGGCAGTTCCAGCATGAACGGCGCCGGCGCGTAGTCGCGCCACATGAAGAATTTGATCAGGCTCGATACGCCGAGCGCGCTGGCGATGCCGGCCACGTAGAGGCCGAACATCACGAGGCCCTGCAAACTGATGAAACCCCAGACCTGCCTGGCGGGGATGAAGGCCGAGATGATCAGCGTGTAGACCGGGATCCGCGCCGAACAGGTCATCAGCGGCGCGATCAGGATGGTGGTCAGCCGGTCGCGACGGTTGTCGATCACCCGCGTCGCCATGATGCCGGGGATGGCGCAGGCGAAACTCGACAGCAGCGGAATAAAGGCGCGGCCGTGCAGGCCGGCGCCGCCCATGATGCGGTCCATCAGGAACGCCGCGCGCGCCATGTAGCCGAAATCTTCCAGCAGCAGGATGAACAGGAAGATGATGACGATCTGCGGCAGGAACACGATGACGCTGCCGACGCCGGAGATCACGCCGTTCTGCAGGAAGCTCTGCAGAATCCCCGCGGGCATGGTGTCGCTAACCAGCTCTCCGAGGGCGCCGAATGCCGTGGCCAGAATCTCCATCAGCGGCGCCGCCCAGGCGAACACCGCCTGGAACATCACGAACAGGATCAGCGCCAGGATCGCCAGCCCCGCCACCGGGTGCAGCACCACGGCGTCGATCCGCGCGGTCCAGGTGTCGGGTCTTGCCGGCAGGCTGATGGTCGCCGCGATGATGCGGTCGGCTTCGCGCTGGGTGGCGCGCAATTGCGCGACGTTAAGCGGTTGCCACAGATTCGGCTGCGCGGGCTGCGGGGTCTGGGCGGCGATGATCTCGTCGGTCCGGCACAACAGCTCGGCGGTGCCGCCCTTGCGCACGGCGATCGATGTCACGACGGGCACGCCGAGCGTTTCGGACAGGCGGGCTACGTCCACGGTGACGCCGCGGCGGGTGGCGATATCGAACATGTTGAGCACCAGCATCAGCGGCCGGCCGGTGCTCTTGAGCTCGAGCAGGAGGCGGATCGTCAGCCGCAGATTGGTGGAATCGGCGACGCAGAGCACGAGATCGGGCAGCGCCTCGCCGGGGGTGCGGCCGAGCACGATATCGCGGGTGATCTCTTCATCCGGGCTGCGGCCGCGCAGCGAATAGGTGCCGGGCAGATCGACCAGCGACACCTGTCGCCCCAGCGGCGTGACGAACGAGCCTTCCTTGCGCTCCACCGTGACGCCCGGATAGTTCGCGACCTTCTGCCGGCTGCCGGTCAGCGCGTTGAACAGCAGGTCTTGCCGCTGTTCGGCGTGCCGACCAGCGCAAGATGCATCAGCGGAGCTTCCATGAATCGATTTCCGGTTACGTCAGACGACAATAATGGCCATGGCCTCGCGCCGGCGCACCGCGATCGTGACGTTCTCGACCCGGATCGCGATCGGATCGCGGCCGACGATGCCCTCGTGCAGCACCTCGACCCTGGCGCCTTCGACGAAGCCGAGTTCGATCAACCGGCTTTCGAGCTCATCGGCCGACAGCGCCGAACTGGCATCGCCGGCAGCGAGGTGTTGAATCACGCCGGAATAGCCGCGCTTGGCCAGCCCGAGCGGCATTTGCGGGCGAGCGCCGTTCTGTTCAGTCATGGCTTGTATTTCCAATCGGCGGCGCGGCGGTCAAGCTCGGTGGTCGGGATGCGGCCGCTTCTTAGAGCGATTATAAACAGCTGACGCGCTTTCCGGCCGATGCGGACCCCGGAACAGGTTCAGCACCCTCTGACTCGAAGGATGGGCTGCAATACCAATCCGTGATTCCAGGTATCAGCCTTGCGGCTTCTGATCCGGCCCGGCGGCCATGGCGCGGGTGCGAAAGTAATCGAGCACGAACAGGCGAATGGCCGACGACAGATTGCCTTGCTGGCGGTTGGAGTCGATCTCGCCC
This sequence comes from Pseudomonadota bacterium, assembly GCA_043811435.1. Classification (GTDB taxonomy): domain Bacteria; phylum Pseudomonadota; class Alphaproteobacteria; order Rhizobiales; family Xanthobacteraceae; genus Bradyrhizobium. Next base: position 16,770 of record JBDRNF010000252.1, on the reverse strand, counting down.
ACCAGTTCGGACAGCGTCATGTCGCGCAGGCCGGAGATTTCCTTCATGCCGTTCCAGAACGCCTCTTCGAGGCTGACACTGGTCTTGTGGCCGGCGACCACGATCGAGCGCTTGACGACCGGCGACTTCATGATGCGTCCTCGCCATCGATGCGGTGCTGATCCAGCAAATTGTTCGCACGGGTTTCGCGCTGTTGGTCCAGCGCGCGTTCGGATTTGGTTCGGCCGAACCGCGTCCGGTTGGCGTCGGCCTGCTTCGCCGACGCGATGCGCTCGGTGCGCTTCTTGAATCGCTTCAGGTTGACCACGTCCCCCATGCCAGCCTCCATCATCCAAATATTGAAGGACAAGAAAAACAGTTGCAAAGGCGTGAGTCGTCGCGATGCGCTTTGGCTGGCTCGGCGCTATGCGCCTTGGCTGGCTCGGTCGTCATTCCAGGAAATCCCCGTCAGTGCCTTCTGATACCATCAAAAAACGTGTTTCGCTCTGCGAAAACAAATATTCCTGTGCTCTACCATGAGCAGGAGCAATGGTTAAAGCCGATCAGCCTCAGCCTTTAGCTGTTCTGATTTATAATAATAACGCCAGTCCGTAGTTTCCCGGGGGTGCCGCTGCAGCGGCAAATCAGCCGGGGTGTGTCATTTTGTCCGGCTGTACCAGCCGGTCGAATTCCTGGGCCGAAACCAACCCCAGCCTCACTGCCTCTTCCCGCAGCGTCGTTCCGCGGGTGTGGGCCTGCTTCGCAACCTTGGCGGCGTTATCGTAACCGATCTTCGGCGCCAGCGCGGTCACCAGCATCAGCGAACGTTCCATCAGATCATGGATACGTTTTTCGTCGGCGCGGATTCCGTCGACACAATTTTCCGTGAACGAGCGGGAGACGTCGGCCAGCAATTCGATGGAATGCATCATGCAATGCGCCATCACCGGCTTGTAGACGTTCAGCTCGAAATGGCCCTGGCTGCCGGCGACGGTGATGGCGGTCTGGTTGCCGAACACCTGGCAGCAAACCATGCTCATCGCTTCGCACTGGGTCGGGTTGACCTTGCCCGGCATGATCGACGAGCCCGGTTCGTTTTCGGGCAGGATCAGTTCGCCGAGGCCGGAGCGCGGACCCGACCCGAGCAGGCGGATGTCGTTGGCGATCTTGAACAGCGCGGTCGCCACCGAATTGATGGCGCCGTGCACGAACACGTAGGCGTCGTTGGACGCCAGCGCCTCGAACTTGTTGGGCGCGCTGGTGAACGGCAGTTTGGTGATTTTGGCCGCGTGCTTCGCAAACAGTCTGGCGAATCTCGGCTTCGAATTGAGGCCGGTGCCGACCGCGGTGCCGCCCTGCGCCAGCGGGTAAAGATCCTTCACGGCGATCCGCAGCCGCGCGATGCCGCTCTCGACCTGCGCGGCGTAGCCGGAGAATTCCTGGCCCAGCGTCAGCGGCGTCGCGTCCTGGGTATGGGTGCGGCCGATCTTGACGATGCGGGCGAACGCCTTTTCCTTTTTGCGCAGCGCGCGGTGCAGTTCGCTCAACGCAGGAATGAGATCGGCGATGATGCGGGTCGCGGCGGCGATGTGCATCGCGGTCGGGAACGAGTCGTTTGACGACTGGCTCATATTGACGTGGTCGTTGGGATGAACCGGCTTCTTGCTGCCGAGTTCGCCGCCCAAAAGTTCGCTGGCGCGATTGGCGATCACCTCATTGAGGTTCATGTTGGTCTGGGTGCCGGAGCCGGTTTGCCATACCACCAGCGGAAAATGATCGTCGAACTTGCCCTCGATCACCTCGCGCGCGGCGCGGACGATGGCGCGGGCGCGGCGGGCGTCAAGCAGCCCCAGTTCGCGATTGGTCTCCGCGGACGCCAGCTTGACGATGCCGAGCGCGCGAATGATGTCCATCGGCATCCGGTCGCGGCCGATGCGGAAATTGTGTCTGCTGCGTTCGGTCTGCGCGCCCCAATAGCTGGCGGAGGGAACCTCGATCGGACCGAAGCTGTCGGTCTCGCTGCGGGTGGATCTGGAACGCGATGCCGCTGTCGATCGAGCCATCCAGGATATCCATTGCGTGCGTGGGCGTTGGTTCGGAAACCGGCTCCCGGCCTGCCCCGACCGCTGCCACCTTCATTTCGACCATTCTATAGAACCGCAGGCTTTCGGCGCGCGGGTTATTTCTTGCGGAAGCGATCCAGCCGCACGACCTCGGCGCCCTCGCTCGGCCTGGCCGGCTCGTCCTTGGCCTCGGCGGCCGGGGCCGGCAGGGCGGAGGGGGCGGGCACAGCCGGAAGGCTGGCGGCCGGCGCCTCGGCGGCCGCATCGGCGGGCTCGAACTGGAGGCCGAACTGGACCGACGGGTCGAAGAAGCTCTTGATCGAGTTGAAGGGCACCACCAGCCGCTCGGGTATGCCGCCGAACGACAGGCCGACTTCGAACCGGTCTTCGGTCACCACCAGGTCCCAGAACTGGTGCTGCAGGATGACGGTCATCTCTTCCGGATATTGCGCCAGCAGCCGCGGCGACAGCTTCACGCCGTCGGCGGTGGACAGGAAGGTGATGAAGAAATGATGTTCCCCGGGCAGGCCGTGCTCGGCGGCGTCGGTCAAGACGCGGCGCAGCACCCCGCGCAGCGCATCACGCGCCAGCACGTCGTATCGGATATGATCGGTCGCCATTATCAGGTCCTGTCGCGTTCAAAGCTATTTGCGGATCGGCGGCGCAGCCTGGCTGCCCCGACTCGCCTGTTGCGTCCATGCTACCCCGGCGGCAAGCCGAGGTCAGCAGCCGTTGCCGCCGATGGCGGAAATTCCAGCAGATGGTCCGAAAGGCAGGCAATCGCATGTAGTCGCCGGAAGCGCGGTGGGCTGCTCCCGGTTTGCACGGCCATTTGTTTCCATAGCCGGCGAACCGGCAACCTCAATATAAATGGTAAATGCCCGGAAAAACAGGGTCGGAATGGCGCATCCGGACCCGGATTGCGGTCGTGAATGTGCCCTGGATGTGCCCGGGACAGGCGGCACTGCCGGAATATGGGTTGGCTGGCCGGCTTCGGCGGCGTGCCGGTCCGGGCTCGGCGAAGCATCGTCAGCGCCGCGGAATGATGGATGGCGGACGATTTCAACGAGACCTTCGGGGGGCCATTTTTTTTTGGCCGGTCCCAACATCGTCAATCCTGGCGTGGTGTTCGGATCCCGCTTTTTGTGGCATTTCCGGCGGCATCGCGGCCTTCGCCAGGCCGGCCGGGGCCGTTTGGGTTTCGCTGGCGTTGTCTGATGAAAATCGGTAGGCAAGTTCGCCGCACCGGCATCTGGGCCATCCAAAAACAGAATGGGCGAGAAACCCATACGGGGGAGCAAGAATCAATGAATGATACGCCGAGTCATGGACCGGTCAAATACGTCATGCCCAAATGGATACGCGGTCCGCAGGATTTCGTCGGCGGACTGGCGATGGTTGCGATCGCGGTATTCGCCTTGTGGGCATCGAGCGATCTGCAGGGCATGCGCGGATTCTCGTTCGGGGCCGGAACCGCGCCCCGGATGTTCGCCGTTCTGCTGCTCGGGCTCGGCATCGCGATAACGATCGTCGGTCTTGTGAGGGATGGCGAGCACATCACCACCTATGCGTGGCGCGGCCCGCTGTTCGTGTCGCTGGCCATTCTTTCCTTCGCCGCCTCGATCCGGCCGATGGGCCTGATATTCTCGGCATTCACGAGCTTCCTGATCGCGGCAATGGGCACGCCGGAAACGAAATGGAAGCAAACCGTCATTGTCGCGATTTGTCTGACGACCTTCTGCAGCCTGTTGTTTCCCTACGCGCTCGGTCTGCCGTTGCAGATGTGGCCGAAATTTATGATCCGGTGAGGGTGTGATGGGTGACGTTTTTTCAAATCTCGGACTGGGCTTCGGCGTCGTATTCCAGTTTGTGCAGTGGACCCCCGCGTTTCTCGGCGGCATGTCGATTCCGATTCCCGTCAACATCCTGCTGTGCCTGATCGGTGCGCTGGTCGGCACGCTGGTCGGCGTGCTGCCGGGCATCGGCACCATTGCCACGGTGGCCATGCTGTTGCCGATCACCTTCGGCCTGCCGCCGGTCGGCGCGCTGATCATGCTCGCCGGCATCTATTACGGCGCCCAGTATGGCGGCTCGACCACCTCGATCCTGGTCAACATTCCGGGCGAGGCGGGCTCCGTGGTGACCGCGCTCGACGGCTTCCAGATGGCCAAGCAGGGCCGGGCAGGTCCGGCGCTGGCGATCGCGGCGATCGGCTCGTTCTTCGCCGGTTGCGTCGCGACCGTGCTGATCGCGGTGCTGGGTGCGCCGCTGACCAAGCTCGCGCTGGCCTTCGGGCCCGCCGAGTATTTCTCGCTGATGGTGCTCGGCCTGATCTTCGCCGTGGTGCTGGCCAAGGGCTCGGTGCTGAAGGCGATCGCGATGATCGTGTTTGGCCTGCTGCTGTCGATGGTCGGATCCGACATCGAGACCGGCGCGTCGCGGATGTCCTTCAACATCCCCGAACTCGCCGACGGTCTGGGCTTTGCCACCCTCGCAATGGGTCTGTTCGGCTTCGCCGAGATCATCCGCAATCTCGATGCGGGCGGTGAAACCGACCGCCAGCTGGTGCAGCAGAAGGTCACCGGTCTGATGCCGACCAGGAAGGACCTGAGGGATTCCGCTCCGGCCATCCTGCGCGGTACCGGGCTCGGATCGATCCTCGGCATTCTGCCGGGCGGCGGCGCGGTCATCGCATCGTTCGCGGCCTATACGATGGAAAAGAAGCTGTCGAAGCACCCGGAGAAGTTTGGCCGCGGCGTGATCGAGGGCGTGGCGGCGCCGGAAAGCGCCAACAACGCGGCGGCGCAGACCTCCTTCATTCCGCTGCTCACGCTCGGCATTCCGCCCAATGCGGTGATGGCGCTGATGGTCGGCGCCATGACGATCCACGGTATCGTGCCGGGACCGCAGGTGATGCAGAAGCAGCCCGAACTGGTCTGGGGCATGATCGCCTCGATGTGGGTCGGCAACCTGATGCTGCTGATCATCAACCTGCCGCTGGTCGGGATCTGGGTGCGGCTGTTGCGCGTGCCGTATCGCCTGATGTTCCCCTCGATCGTGGTGTTCTGCTCGATCGGCATCTATTCGGTGAACAACGCGCCGACGGACGTGATGATGGCCGGCGCATTCGGGCTGCTCGGCTATTGGCTGATCAAGCACGACTTCGAGCCGGCGCCGTTGCTGCTCGGGATGGTGCTCGGACCGCTGATGGAAGAGAACCTGCGTCGCGCCTTGCTGATCTCGCGCGGCGACTGGACGGTGTTCGCTACCCGTCCGCTGTCGGCGGTGCTGATGCTGATCTCGGCGTCCCTGCTGGTGCTGACGATCCTGCCATCGCTGCGCAGGAAGCGCGACGAGGTGTTCGTGGAGTCCGAGAACTGACATGCGTCGCGGCGCCGCATCCGGACATCTGGTTTCGGAAGCGGCGCTGCGTGGCCAAGTGCCGGCCAACTGCGCTGACGGAATCGGCACTGGCCGCTGCGCTGCATTGCATTAGCTTAATGTGGGCGTCGGCCGGTCTTGATTTAGGCTGTCGGCCGGACCGGCCACACGCGGGCCGTCTTTCCATCCGAAGCGAGGCATCATGATCCGATTTCCCCTCATGGCCTGCCTGATCCTGTTTGCTGGCTCGGCCTTTGCCCAGACCCCCTATGCCGGGATGCAGACCCGTCCGATCAAGGCGCTGTCGGAACAGCAGGTGGCGGACCTCGGCGCCGGTCGCGGCATGGGCCTGGCGCTGGCGGCGGAGTTAAACGGCTATCCCGGTCCGTCCCATGTGCTGGAACTGGCGGACAGGCTCGACCTGACGGCGGATCAGCGCGCCAGCGTCCAGCGCCTGTTCGATTCCATGAAGAGCGAGGCGGTGCCGCTCGGCTCAAGGCTCCTCGAGCAGGAAGCCGAACTGGACCGGCAGTTTGCCGACCGCATCGTCACCCCGGAAAGCCTGAAGGCCTCCACGGCCGCGGTTGCCGCGACGCAAGGCGCGCTGCGTGAAGCCCATCTCAAATATCATCTTTCAACCGCGGCCTTGCTGACGCCGGACCAGATGCGGCGCTATGCCGAATTGCGTGGATATGGCGGCAAGCGGAAGCATCATCATCACCATTGAGCGCGCGGTGGCCAAGGACGTGCGGAGAAGGTTCCTGCCCTTGCGGTAGGCCGCCCGGAACGACATTTTTCGGGGTATAATCGACCGCGGCCCGAATCGCCGCTGTCGATCGGCCGGTCCGGCCGCTAGAAGTGGGTTTTCCCAGTGAACAGCCTGACGCCATGAATCAGTACCACGATCTGCTCGAACGGATTCTCGCGGACGGCGCGGAGAAGCAGGACCGCACCGGCACGGGTACGCTGTCGATCTTCGGCCATCAGATGCGCTTCAACCTGGCTGCCGGCTTTCCGATGCTGACCACCAAGAAGCTGCCGCTGAAATCGATCATCCACGAGCTGCTGTGGTTCCTCAAGGGCGACACCAACATCAAATATCTCAGGGACAACGGCGTTTCGATCTGGGACGAGTGGGCCGACGCCAATGGCGACCTCGGCCCGGTCTATGGATCGCAGTGGCGGTCGTGGCCGGCGCCCGATGGCCGCCACATCGACCAGATCGCCGATGTTATCGACATGATCAAGCGCAATCCGGATTCGCGGCGCCTGATCGTATCAGCGTGGAATCCCGCCGAAATCGACAGGATGGCGCTGCCGCCGTGCCATTGCCTGTTTCAGTTCTACGTCGCCAACGGCAAATTGTCGTGCCAGCTCTATCAGCGTTCCGCCGACGTGTTTCTCGGCGTGCCCTTCAACATCGCCTCCTATGCGCTGCTGACGATGATGGTGGCGCAGGTGACCGGCCTGAAGCCCGGCGACTTCGTTCACTCGTTCGGCGACACCCACCTTTACGTCAATCACCTCGATCAGGCGAAGCTGCAACTGACGCGTCCGACGCGGCCGCTGCCCACCATGCAGATCAATCCCGAGGTGAAGGACATCTTCGCCTTCCGTTATGAAGACTTCGTACTCGAAGGCTACGACCCGCACCCGCACATTAAGGCCGAGGTCGCGGTGTAGACGGCAATGAGCCAGGACCGGGCCACATTCCAGCAACTTGCGGAAGCGCGGCTAGCGGAGGCGAGATTGTTGCTGGCGAACGGCCATCCGTCCGGGGCCTACTACCTGGCGGGATATGCGATCGAATGCGCGCTGAAGGCAAAGATCGCAGCGGATTTTCGCGCAAACGAGATTCCCGAACTCAAACGAGTGCAGAATGTCTATACCCACGATCTCAGCGCTCTGTTGACACTGGCAAACCTTACAGAGCGTTTTGACGCCGAACGGAAAGCCAATCCGCGCTTGTATCAACGGTGGACGACGATCAAGGAGTGGTCCGAAAAAGCACGTTATGTGATCTCCACCGAGGTGGAGGCTTCGGCTATACTGGATGCGGTCGACGGTGATGAAGGAATGTTACAATGGCTGCGGAATCGCTGGTAGAATCCAAGTTTCGGGCTTCGACGCAATTGGTTAGGCAATTGATCGAGATCGGCGCCCCGTTGCTTGCTGCATTCTGGGATTTTCACGAGGATGTGGATCGTTGGTCTCTGGTATTGGTTCCGAGATCACCCGATCAACAGCCTACGCTGGTCAGCCAGGCTACCAGCCTGCTCGTGGAGTCTCCCTATCGTTCCGTTTTCTCGCTCTCCGATCCAACGATTGACAGTCGTCAAATCGACCGTGCCCGTGCGTTGGCCGCCCATATCCGATATGAGCCTTTTGTTGGCCGTCGCATCGATAAGACGTATACGGATGGCCAGTTTTTCGAAAGCGTCGTTCCCGTATATTTTAGGCCGGAGCTATTGACGCATCTTCAGGTTGCTTCTTGAATCCTGTCGCTCCACCTGAGTGCATGCCGTCGGTTTGGCTGGAGAGGCACCGCCGTGATCCAAATCGTCTTCGTCGTCGCGGTTGCCGAGAACGGCGTGATCGGTGCCGGCGGCGCCATCCCATGGCGGCTGAAATCCGACATGCAGCGCTTCAAGGCGATGACGCTGGGCAAGCCGGTGGTGATGGGGCGCAAGACGTTTGTCTCGCTGCGCAGGGCGCTGCCCGGGCGCACCAACATCGTCATCACCCGCGACGCGGGCTTTCGCGCCGAAGGCGCCGTGGTGACGACGTCGTTCGAGGCCGCCCATGCGGTCGCGACGGGCGATGCGCTGCGGCGTTTCGCCACTGAGATCGCGGTGATTGGCGGCGCCGAAATCTACGCGCAATGGATGGACCGGGCGGACCGGCTGGAAATCACCGAGGTTCACGCCCGCCCGGAGGGCGATACCTGTTTCGCCATCGATCCCACGGCCTGGGAAGAGGTCGCACGGGTGCGGAATCCGGCCGGTCCGGACGACAGCGCCGACTGTTCCTATGTGACATATCGTCGGCGGGGGCCGCATTGACTCCTTTAGGCAATGTTTGCATTGACAAATTCCGGCTCGGGCATAGCTCCTGCGAGCCAACAAGCCGCGTTGTAAGGGCCGGAGCGGTCCCCTATAAGGCCGTGCAGATGTAGTGAGGCCGGGCGCCTTTGCCTCGGCCCGCGAGGGAGACAGTCGATGCCGTGGAAGAATCAAGGCGGAGGCCCGTGGGGCTCCGGTCCGAAAGGGCCTTGGGGCTCAGGCCCGCAATCGGCGGGGCCGAGGCCGCCCGATCTGGAAGACCTTCTGCGCCGGGGCCAGGATCGGCTTCAGCAGATGCTGCCGGGCGGGTATTTCAGCGGCCTCGGCATCGCGATCCTCCTGCTGGTGGCGGTGGTCATCTGGCTGTTCTCCGGAGTTTTCCGCGTTCAGTCCGAGGAACTCGGCGTGGTGCTGCGCTTCGGCAAGCATGTGCGCACGGTGCAGCCGGGCCTGAACTATCACTGGCCCTATCCGATCGAGACCGTGCTGTTGCCGAAGGCGCTGCGCGTTTCCACCATCAGCATCGGCATGTCCCTGATCGAGGATCCGGCGCGGCGCGGCCGGACCACGCGCGATGTGCCGGAAGAAAGCCTGATGCTGACCGGCGACGAGAACATCGTCGACGTCGACTTCGCCGTGCTGTGGCGGATCAAGCCTGACGGGGTCGGCGACTATCTGTTCAACATCCAGAATCCCGAAGGCACCGTGAAGGCGGTGGCCGAAAGCGCAATGCGCGAGATTGTCGGCCGCGCCAACATCCAGCCGATTCTCACCGGCGCCCGTACCACCACTGAAGCCGGCGTGCAGGACCTGATGCAGAAGACGCTCGACCATTATGGTGCGGGCATCCTGGTGCAGCAGGTGCAGATGCAGAAGGTCGATCCGCCGGCGCAGGTGATCGACGCGTTCCGCGACGTGCAGGCGGCGCGCGCCGATCTGGAGCGATTGCAGAACGAAGCGCAGACCTATGCCAACCGCGTCATTCCCGACGCCCGCGGCCGCGCCGCGCAGATCCTGCAGGTCGCCGAAGGCTACCAGCAGCAGGCGATAGCCGAGGCCAAGGGCCAGAGCGCGCGCTTCCTGAAGGTCTATGACGAATACAAGAAGGCGCCCGATGTCACGCGTCAGCGCATCTATCTGGAGACGATGGAGCGAATTCTCGGCGGTGCCGAGAAGCTGATCCATGACGGCGGGGGTTCGTCCGGACAAGGCGTCGTGCCATTTCTGCCACTCAGCGAACTGACGCCCCGGCGTCAGGCCGCACCGGCGGCCGGTCAGCCGCAACAGCAGGGCGGAGGTACCCGATGAAGTCCGGAACCACAGGTATTGTCGCGCTCCTTCTGCTGCTGGTCGTAGCGGTCGTCGGCTACAGCTCGGTGTTCCAGGTATCGCAGACCCAGCAGGCGCTGGTGGTGCGGTTCGGCAAGCCGGTCGACGTCGTCCCCGAGCCGGGATTGCATTTCAAGGCGCCGTTCATCGATACCGTGATTACTATCGACAAGCGGATCCTCGATCTGGAAAACCCGGCGCAGGAAGTAATCGCGTCGGACCAGAAGCGCCTGGTGGTCGATGCCTTCGCCCGCTATCAAATCAAGGATGCATTGCGGTTCTACCAGCGCATCGGCTCGATCCAGGCCGCCAACATCCAGTTGACCACGCTGCTGAACGCGTCGTTGCGCCGCGTGCTCGGCGAGGCAACATTCATCCAGGTCGTGCGCGACGAGCGCGAGGGCCTGATGAACCGGATTCGCGATCAACTCGACCGGGAAGCCGACGGCTATGGCATCGAGGTCGTCGATGTCAGGATCCGCCGCGCCGACCTGCCGGAGCAGAACAGCCAGGCGGTCTATCAGCGGATGCAGACCGAGCGGCAACGTGAAGCCGCCGAGTTCCGGGCCCAGGGCGGCCAGAAGGCGCAGGAGATCAGGTCCAAGGCGGATCGCGAAGCCGTCGTCATCATCGCCGACGCCAACTCCACTGCCGAGCAGGTGCGCGGCGCGGGCGACGGCGAACGCAACCGGCTGTTCGCCGAGGCGTACGGCCAGGATCCGGATTTCTTCGCATTCTACCGCTCGATGACGGCCTATGAGAACGGGCTGCGCAGCAACGATACCCGCTTCTTGCTGCGGCCGGACTCCGACTTCTTCAAGTTCTTCAGCAACTCGTCGGGCAAGCCGCCGGCATCATCGGCAGCACCGGCAGCGGCAGCACCGGCAGCGGCAGCACCGGCTGCGGCAGCACCGGCACCTGCTTCCGCGGCGGCGGCGCCGAAGTCGTAAGGCTGCTGAAGCGAACCAGGGCGAAGCGGGGTACCGCTTCGCCTTTCGCGGCAACGGGGCCGCCGGAATCAAAAAGAACGTCAAGGGTGAGGTTTCAGTCCGATGAGGTCCATAGCGTTCGCCGACTTCCTCATCGGCCTGGGTATCCTGTTTGTGCTCGAAGGCCTGCTGTTCGCGGCAAGCCCGGCCTGGATGCGCCGGGCGATGCAGAGCGCCATGGCGACGCCGGACAACATTCTGCGCATCGTCGGCATCGGATCGGCGGTCGTGGGTCTGGTCCTGATCTGGTTCGTCCGGCACTAGTAGCGTCTGGCCCAGCACGGCAAAAAGGTTGCGGAATCAACGCGATCGTGAGCATCCGGCACCGGTTTTTCGGCGAAATGTCCGGCGCAAATGCTTGCACCGCCGACCCGTTCGGGCGCACTGTGGCTTCCAGATTCCGACCCGTTCGCAAAGAGAGAAGCCGATATGACCGGTGCGATTCCATTTCCGAGTTATCGCCTGCGCCCCCTGATGGCCGCGATCTGCGCCGCCAGCCTGCTTGCCGCGCCCGGACCGGCGCTGGCGCGGGGTCCCGACGGCATCGCCGATGTGGCCGAGAAGGTGATCGACGCCGTCGTCAACATCTCGACCTCGCAGACCGTCGAGGCCAAGGGCGGATCTTCCGGTGGCGACCGGGGCACGATGCCGCAACTACCGCCGGGCTCGCCGTTCGAGGAATTCTTCGACGATTTCTTCAAGAACCGCCGCGGCGGTCCGGGAGGCCCCAAGGGCGGTGAGGCGCAGCGGCGCAAGACCAACTCGCTCGGCTCCGGCTTCATCGTCGACACATCAGGCATTGCCGTGACCAACAATCACGTGATCGCGGACGCCGACGAGATCAACATCATCATGAACGACGGCACCAAGATCAAGGCCGAGCTGGTCGGGGTCGACAAGAAGACCGATCTCGCGGTGCTGAAGTTCAAGCCGCCGGCGAAGCCGCTGGTCGCGGTCAAGTTCGGCGATTCGGAAAAGCTGCGGCTCGGCGAATGGGTGATCGCGATCGGCAATCCGTTCAGCCTCGGCGGCACGGTCACCGCCGGCATCGTTTCGGCGCGCAACCGCGACATCAACACCGGCCCCTATGACAGCTACATCCAGACCGACGCCTCCATCAACCGCGGCAATTCCGGCGGCCCGCTGTTCAACCTCGACGGCGAAGTGGTCGGCGTCAACACGCTGATCATCTCGCCGACCGGTGGTTCGATCGGCATCGGCTTTGCGGTGCCCTCGAAGACCGTGGTCGGCGTGGTGGATTCGCTGCGGCAGTTCGGCGAATTGCGCCGCGGCTGGCTCGGCGTCCGCATCCAGCAGGTCACCGACGAAATCGCCGAAAGCCTCAGCATCAAGCCGGCGCGCGGTGCCCTGATCGCCGGCGTCGAGGAAAAAGGCCCGGCGAAGCCGGCCGGCATCGAGCCCGGCGACGTCGTCGTCAAGTTCGACGGCAAGGACATCAAGGAACCGAAGGACCTGTCGCGTGTGGTGGCCGACACCGCGGTCGGCAAGGAAGTCGATGTCGTCATCATCCGCAAGGGCAAGGAAGAGGTCCGCAGGGTCACGCTCGGCCGGCTGCAGGACGACAAGGCGGTGCAGGCCGCGATCAAGAAGGAAGAACCCGCGGAGAAGCCGGTGACGCAAAAGGCGCTCGGCCTCGACCTCGCCACCCTCAGCAAGGACCTGCGCACCCGCTACAAGATCAAGGACACCGTCAAGGGCGTCATCGTCACCGGGGTCGACAACGGCTCCGACGCCGCCGAGAAGCGGCTCAGCGCCGGCGACGTGATCGTCGAAGTGGCGCAGGAGTCGGTCGCCAACGCCGCCGACATCAGGAAGCGGGTCGATCAGCTGAAGAAGGACGGCAAGAAATCCGTCCTGCTGCTGGTATCGAACGCCGACGGTGAATTGCGGTTCGTGGCGCTGTCCGTGCAGTAATTGTCATACTCCGCGAAGGCGGAGTATCCAGTAATCAGCACTGTTCATGATTGGGTCTGGTGGGATACCGGATCACCCGCCTTCGCGGGTGGTGACGGTGGGGCCTACCCCTCAAACTCATCCCGCCGATAGCCCTGCACATACAGCAGCGCCGTGAGATCGCCGTGGTCGATCCGTGCCGCTGCCGCCGCCGCACTGCGACCGCATGTCGGGCTGCGGGCCGCGACAGCCGCCCGCCAATGTCGATTAATTGCTTCCTTGAACGACGGGCATGGCTGACGATCCGGCTCTCGCAATCGGCGGGCCATATCAACGGTCCAGCTAGCCGGCCGGGAGAATGTCCAACGGGAGGGACGCGGGTTTGCTGTGGTTCCGGTCAGGGCCGGCCCACCATCGTCACAACGCGTGCCGTCACGGTGTTGCCGGCGCCACGGAGATTGTTCATGCAGCGAACCAATACCATTCCCGCGTTAGCGATCGCGGTCTGTGCCGTTATCGGCTGGTCGATCGCCGCGCCCGGTCCGGCGCATGCCGAGCTTCTGAAGGCCCGTCTCGCGCAAAACCTCTCGCCGATATCCGGCCTCGCCATCGTCGCCAAGGCCAGGGGGATGTTCGAAAAACACGGACTGGATATTTCGGTAACGAACTTTACTTCCGGAAAGCAATGCCTGGATACGGTGCTCGGCGGTGGCGCCGATATCGCAACGACGGCCGAAGCACCGGTAACCGCGGCGGCGATGGCCAATCAGCCGATCGCCTTCGTCGCCGGCATGGAATATTCCGACCTCAAGACCATCACGGCGGCCAAGGCCGGCATCAAGACCAAGGCCGATCTGCGCGGCAAGAAAATCGGGTTCACCGCCGGCACCGGCAGTGAAGTCTATACCGCCACGCTGCTGAAGGCCGCCGGCCTGACGCCATCAGACGTGACGCTGGTCAACCTGCGGCCGCAGGAAATGCTGCCGGCGATGGCGGCCGGAAGCATCGACGCGTTCGACAGCTGGGAGCCGCATATCGCCAACGCCAGGAAGGCGCTTGGAGAGAGCGCGGTTCTGCTCGACACCAAGGGACTTTACTCCGAGACCTTCAACATCGTCGTGACGCGGCCCTACCTCGATGCCAACGGCAAGCTCGTCGACAAGTTTCTGCGCGCGCTGGTGGATGCAGAGGCCTGGCTGAAGTCGAATCCGGACGAGGCAATCGCGACCATCGCGGATGCCGTCGGCATGAAGCGCGACGATCTCGCGGCGATCTGGCCCGATTACGTCTATCGTGTCCGCATCGACGATCCGTTGCTCGCCATTCTCAAGACGCACGCGGCCTGGAGGCTTGCCACCGGCAACCATCCGCCGGGCGCGGTGATGCCGGATTTCAGCAAGGTGCTGGTGCCCGGTCCGCTCCGCGCCATCGATCCCGCCCGCGTGACCGTTTCGGGCAACTAGCCGATGAGGCGCCTCAACATTCTCATCGGAGCATTGTCCATTCCGCTGTTTGTGGCGGCATGGGAGGCGATCGCAAGGTCGGGTATCGTGAACATGGTCTTGTTCCCGCCGCCGTCGATCGTGGCGGTTGCCGTCCTCGAATGGGTCAGAAGCGGCCAGTTCTTCTCGGACTTCGGCGCGAGCCTCTATCGCGTCGTGACCGGCTTCACGCTCGGCGCGACCGCGGGCGTCGCGCTGGGCGTTCTGACCGGCCAGTTTCCGCTGGTATCGAGCCTGCTGTCGCCGCTCTTTCATATCCTGCGGCCGATCCCGCCGATCGCATTCGTCCCGATCGTCATTCTCTGGTTCGGCCTGTCGGAGGCAGGCAAGCTGTTCCTGGTGTTCTGGGGGGTGTTCTTCACGGTGTGGCTGTCCGCCCACATCGGCGTGCAGAAGGTCGATCGCGGCCTGATCCGGGCGGCGCTGATGCTCGGCACGCCGCGACGCCAGATGCTGCAGGAGATCGTGCTGCTGGGGGCGTTGCCCTACATCGTGGTCGGGCTTCGGACCGCCGTCAGCATTTCGTTCTATACGCTGGTGGCGGCCGAACTGGCGGGGGCCTTTTCCGGCATCGTCTACCGGATCGAGATCGCGCAGCAGAACCTGCAGACCGGCCAGGTGATGGGTGGATTGGCCGCGCTCGGATTGATGTCGTTCGTCGCGGACCGGATGTTCGCGACGGTGGCCGAACGCACGGTATGGTGGCGATGATGCAGATCAAGCGGCGACCCGAGACGGCATTGGCTTTGGCGCATTCGCTGCCGCCAGCCGCGGCAGCTGCGGCGGAAGCCGAGACCACCATCCGGGTGTCCGATCTGAGTATCGTGTTCGATACGCCGCAGGGCCAGGTCATCGCGGTCGATCGCGTGACGTTCAGCGTCAACAGGGGCGAGTTCGTCTGCATTGTGGGGCCGTCGGGCTGCGGCAAGTCGACGGTGCTCAACACCATCGCGGGGCTGGAGGTGCCCTACAGCGGCGAGGTGACGGTGAACGGCGAGTTGATGCGACGGCCGCGACCCGACGTGGGCATGGTGTTCCAGCAGCCGCATCTGTTTCCCTGGAAATCGGTTCGCAGGAATATCGCCCATGGCCCGCGCATGCTCGGAAAATCGCGCGGCGAAGCTGGCGCCATCGCCGACGGCCTGATCGAGATGATCGGCCTCGGCCGTTTTGCCGACGCCTATCCGCACACGCTTTCGGGCGGCATGCAGCAGCGTGTCGCGATTGCGCGGGCGTTGGCGAACCAGCCACGGGTGCTGTTGATGGACGAACCGTTCGGGGCGCTCGACGCCCAAACCCGCAGCGTGATGCAGGACAATCTGCTCGAATTGCGCGAGCGGATCGATGCCACGGTCGTGTTCGTCACCCACGACATCGACGAAGCCATCCTGCTGGCGGACCGCGTCCTGATCATGAGCGCGGGTCCCGGGCGCATCCTGCGCGATCTCGGCGTCGATCTGCCGCGGCCCCGGTCCAATGCCATCATGCTCGACCCGGCCTACATCGCACTGAAGAAGGATTGCCTCGACCTGATCCGGTCCGAAGGCCGTCGCGCCTTCGAACAGTCGAGTGCGGGCTGACGGCGGATCGCGGCGGCTTCCGGCCCCGGCTTCGCCGCGCTCCCCTGCATCTTCGAAATCGCCGCCCGTTTTATGCGCAGCCGGTTCGACCGGATCGTCTCTCCTTGGCACGAGTCTTGAATCGACTTGTTCGGTGCAAGGAGGGCGCGATGGAAGCAGCAACTGTGTCAGCCGCGGCCGGCATCATGCTGGCGGAGTCGGAAAGTCTTGTCCGTCCGCTACCCGGCCTGCTCGACGAACTGGGCGAGGCCGACCGGCGCCGCCTGCGCCTGATCGGCCGCGACAAGGTGCTGGAAAGCGGCCAGTTCGTCTGGCGCCAGGGCGATGGCCAGACCGGAATTTACCTGATCCACTCCGGCCGTATCCGAAGCTTCTACGTCGCCCCGTTGGGGCGCGAGGTGACGCTGGCTTACTGGTTCTCCGGCAACTTCGTCGGCGGTCCCGATCTGTTTGGCGCGGGACCGCACATGTGGTCGTCGGTGGCGGTCGAGCGCAGCGAGCTGACGTTTCTCCCCGGTCCGGCCTTGCGAAAGCTCGCGCTCGAATCCGCCACCATTGCGGTGGCGCTGCTCGATGCGCTCGCCTTCAAGGCGCGCTGTTATTCGGCGATGGCGCAGATGCTGGGAACCCGGTCCGTGACCGAGCGGCTGCATCGCCTGCTGATTTTCCTGTCGAGGATTCACGGCATTCGCAACGGCCGGGAAACCACCATCGCGGTGCCGTTCACCCATGGCGATCTGGCCAATCTGATCGGCTCGACCCGGCAATGGGTCACGGTCCAGCTCGCGCGCATGCAGCAGCGCGGCGTCATCCGCTACAACAGAGGCCTGATCTCGATTCTCAACATGCCGGCGCTGGATATCGAGTTGGTTTAGCCAGAGCACCTTCCACTTCCAAGGCTTCATCCTTCGAGTCGAGTCGCGTCGCCTTGCGATGCTCTTCTCCCCTCCCTCCACGCGCCCCTGCGCGTG
>JBDRNF010000251.1:0-60063 GCA_043811435.1 Pseudomonadota bacterium | reverse complement strand
GGCGGGTTTGACTCCTGGTCGAACGACGCGCTACGAAAAACGTCGGAAGTATTCGGAAGAAATACGCCCGGACACAAAACAAAAATCACAGCGGAGGGAAACCATGAATCTCAGAATGTTGGCTCACGTTTCGATGGTCGTGGGCGCCTTTGCCGTCGACCCTGTGGTCGCGCAGGCTGCCGAAGTAACCGGCCCGAAAGTATCGTGGAATCTGTCGACCTGGGGCAAGCAGCGGGCCTTTACCGTGGGCGTCGAGTACATCGCCGCTCAGCTCGCGGAAAAGACCGGCGGCAATTTCACGCTCAAGATCCACTACGGCGAAGCGTTGTCGAAGGCTCGCGAAAACCTCGACGGCATCAAACTCGGCGCCTTCCAGGCGGCTCAGTTCTGCAATTTCTACCATCCGGGCAAGAACCCGGCGTGGATGGTGCTGACGATGCCGTTCCTGCCGCTCGGCGACCTCGAAGTCTCGATGAAGGTGCGCGAAGCTCTGATGAAACATCCTGCGTTCGTCGCTGACATGAGCAACTGGAACGCAATGGCGTACTTCTCGGCACTGTTGCCGCAATACGAGTTCCTGGGCAAGGGCGACATGCCGACGACGCTGGCAGGCTGGAAAGGCAAGCGCGTTCGGGCCGGCGGCGGCGTCGGCACGGCAATGGAGAAACTCGGTGCCACGCTCTCCAGCGTACCGGCGACCGAAGTCTACACCGCGATGGAACGCGGCACCGTGGACGCCGCGTCGTTCCCGTACACTTACGCGCACGCCTCCTATCAACTTCCTGAAGTCAGCACCTGGTTCACCTCCAACATGTCGCCGGGCACGTCGGAGTGCGCGACCGTCCTGAACAAGGATGCCTATGCCAAGTTGCCGGATCAGTACAAGAAGCTGCTGATGGATTTGAAGCCGGAAGCCTACAAGGTGCAGATCAAGGCCTACCATGACATCGACGCCAAGAACCTGCCGATGTTCCGGTCAAAGCTGAAAGAGATCGTCTACACCGACGCGCAGCTGAAGGAATTCCGCACCATCGGCGGGCAGCCGGTGTGGGACGGATGGGTTGCCGCAAACAAGGACAAGTTCGACGCCAAGGGATTGCTGGACCTCATCACGGCGGAAGCCGACAAGGCCATTGCGGCCAAGAACAAGAAATAGAATCCGGCAAGATCGGGAAGGGCCGTCGTCGGCCCTTCCCCACTTCAGCGGTGGTCCAACGTTGCTGGACCGCCGATAATTTCAAGCGGCTCAAGGTAACCGAGATGGCCCGGAAATGACCCAGTCCCTGACCTGGACTCCCGCAATGGAAGCCGCCGGCGGGCGCACGCTCGACCGCTTCGACCGGTTCCTGAGATCAATCGAGCGCTTCACGGCCGTGGCCTCCGGACTGTTTATCTTTGGGCTGATGTTTGTCGGCGTCGGTCAGATCCTGGGCCGCAAGCTCTTCAACATGCCTATCTTCGGGTACATCGACGCCATCGAGATGTCGATTTCCGTCTTTGCGTTCCTCGCCATCTCCTATTGCGAAGCCGTGAACGGTCACGTCCGCATGGAGCTGTTCCTGGGCAAGCTGCATGGTCTGCCGCTGTGGCTGGCGGAGGCGGCAGGTCAGATACTCGGTCTGTTGGTCATCGGCGTGCTGATCTATTTCGCATGGGATCATGCCATGCGGGCGTACGAGTTCGGTGATTCCACGATCGACGCGGAGATCCCGTGGTGGCCGTCCAAAATGTTGATCCCGTTCGCGTTCGGGCTGCTGTTCCTGCGCATGGTGGTGAGTTTCGTCGGCTACGTGCGGCTGATCTTCAACCCCGGTGCAGCCCCAATCGCGATTCACATGATTGCCGACGTCCGGGAGTTGGCGAAGGAGGAGGCAACCGAAGCCGGCGCCGTCACGGTCGAGAATGACGAAACCGAACGAAAGGCCGGCACGTGACCGAGCTCAGCAACGATACCATTGGACTGATCGGAGTCGCGGCACTCCTGGTCATGATCCTGATCGGAGTTCGGGTCTACCTGGCGGCATCGCTGGTCGGTCTGTTCGGCCTGGTTGCGATCATCGGGTGGGATGCCGGCGCCGGCATCGTCGGCACCATCCCGCACTCCAAGTCGGTCACCTACACTCTGTCGGTGCTGCCGATGTTCGTTCTGATCGGCTACCTGGCCTTTCATGCCGGCATCACCCAGGCGCTGTTCGATGCGGCGCGCAAATGGCTCGGCTGGTTGCCGGGCGGACTTGCCGTCGCGACCGTGATGGCCACCGCCGGCTTTGCAGCGGTATCCGGAGCATCGACGGCGACTGCAGCGGTGTTCGCGCGCGTCGCGATTCCGGAGATGCTGGCCGCCGGTTATTCCCGCACCATCGCAGGCGGCGTTGTCGCCGCCGGCGGGACGCTCGCCACCCTGATCCCGCCGAGCGCGATCTTGGTCATTTATGCGATCATTGTCGAGGAGTCGGTCGGCAGGCTCTTGCTTGCGGGATTCATCCCGGGTCTGATTTCGGCGTTGGTCTATATCGCGATCATTCTGATCTGGGCCAAGATCAACCCGAGCATCGGCCCGGCAGTTCGTGGCTACACCTGGACGGAAAGGGTGAAGTCGGTCCCGGGGACGTTCCCGGTGGTGGCGGTCGTGTTGATCATTTTCAGCGCCATGTATTTCGGCTGGGCCACCCCGACCGAAGCCGGCGCGCTCGGCGCGTTCGTGGTGTTCCTGGTGGCGGCGCTCAAGGGAATGCGCTGGCCATCGCTGAAGGAGGCCTTGCTGGACACGGCCAAGCTCACGGTGATGATCTTCAGCCTGATCTGGGGTGTCCTGATCTTCGTCCGGTTCCTCGGCTTCGCCGGATTGCCGGAGCAATTCAGCAACTTCATCGTTTCGCTGCCGTTCGAACCCTGGGTCGTGATGGTGTGCATTCTGTTCGGCTACACGATCCTCGGCATGTTCATGGACGCGATCGGCATGCTGCTGCTCACGCTGCCGGTGGTGTATCCGGCGGTGATGGCGCTCGGCTACGACTCAGTCTGGTTCGGCATCATCGTGGTCAAGATGGCGGAAGTCTGCCTGGTCACGCCGCCGATCGGCCTGAACTGCTTCGTGGTGTCGGCGGTTCGGCCGGATATCCCGGTCGCTACGGTGTTCCGCGGCGTGTTTCCGTTCGTGGTTGCCGATTTCATCGCGGTCGCGATATTCATGATATGGCCGGGAGTGGTCACCTGGCTTCCAAACACGCTGATGAATTAGCTGTTGAGCAGCAACGTACCTGGCGATCTCTGATGTGATTTGAAATCGGGGCGTCAGGGACGTTTTTGAGCGAACACGAACAACATCTCGGCCCATTCATCGTCGAAGCCTCTCACCCTGCCCTTCTCGATCGACAATGAGCTCCAGTTGCCGGCGCGGGCGTAGGTTTCGCGCAGCCATTCCGGCGATGGATAATTGTAGTAGCGGTTGAGCGCATCCCGCCCGTCTTCCTCGCCGGCCTTGAAGCTGGCGTAAAAATGCCCGCCGGGCTTCAGCGCGCGCCAGATCAGCGTCAGCACCAGCGCCAGTTCCGATCTCGGGACGTGCAGCAGGCAGGCGTTGGCCCAGATGCCGTCATAGGCTTCGACCTCGTCAAGGTCATGGAACAGCAGCGTCTCGACCGGACGGCCGAGACGGCGCGATGCCTCGGCCGCCAATTCCGGCGAACCATCGGTGGGACGAACATCGAATCCCGCGGTCAGCATCTGCGCGGAATCGGCACCGGCGCCGCATCCGAGTTCAAGAATGCTCGCCCCTGTTGGCAGCAGCGCCAGGAAGCGGGTCAGCCGCGCCTGACGCGAGGTGATTTCGCGCCGGGCATAAGCGTCGGCATTGTCCCGATAGAATTGCAGCGTGCCTTCGTCCATGAAAAATCCTCACATCACGAAAACAGCGCGTTCACCCGCCCCTCACGTGTCGGCCAACCCCAGCATCAAACGCATGTTCTGGACCGCCGCACCCGAGGCGCCTTTGCCGAGGTTGTCGAGCCGCGCGACGAGCAGCGCCTGCCGGTATTTTTGGCTGGCAAAGACGTAGAGCTCGAGCATGTTGGTCTCGTTCAGCGCCTCCGGCTCGATCCGTCCGTTCTTCGCGGCCGCATTATCGAGCGGCAGGACCGAGACGTATTTGCTGCCGGCATAACGCTTCGCGAGCGCGGTGTGGAGATCGGCTCCGTCGGGCTTGCCCGGCAGCGTGTCGAGGTGCAACGGCACCGACACCAGCATGCCCTGCCGGTAATTGCCGACCGACGGCACGAAGATCGGCCGGCGCGCGAGATTTGCGTAGAGCTGGGTCTCCGGCACGTGCTTGTGCTCGAAGCCCAGACCGTAAAGCTCGAAGGCCGGCGCCGTGCCGTCCTCGAAACTTGCGATCATGGACTTGCCACCGCCCGAATAGCCGCTGACCGCATTGATGGCGACGGGATAATCCGCCGGCATGAGTCCGCCATCGACCAACGGCCGCAGCAACGCCACCGCGCCTGTCGGATAGCAGCCCGGGTTGGATACTTTTCGCGCGGCCCGGATCTTGTCGGCCTGATCGGGCGCGAGTTCCGGAAAGCCGTAAGCCCAATCAGGCG
Organism: Pseudomonadota bacterium; assembly: GCA_043811435.1. Lineage (GTDB taxonomy): Bacteria > Pseudomonadota > Alphaproteobacteria > Rhizobiales > Xanthobacteraceae > Bradyrhizobium. The sequence continues at coordinate 55,465 of JBDRNF010000251.1, read as the reverse complement.
CGACGCGAAAGGCCGTCGAGGCATCCAGCACCTTGGGGGCGGCGGCCCCCATGGTGTCGATCAGCGCCACGGTTTCCTTTGCCGCGTCATCCGGAAGGCAGAGGATGACGAGATCCACCTCCTCCATCAGTTCCCGCTTGGCGCCCGCATCCTTGCGCTTTTCATCAGCGATGCTTTTCACCGTGACGTCGTTCTGCAGGTCAAGCCGCTCGCGGATGCCGAGGCCCGTCGTTCCGGACCCGCCGTCGACGAATACGGCCGGCCTCGTGGCAGCGCCGGTCGCCGGGGCTTGGCCGTTCGGCCGCTGTGTGTCGGAGAGGCTCATGGGGCATTCCTTCCATCCGCGGGTTCACTGGCACCCAATGGTGAATTGTAGTTCAACTGGGGCCGCAGCGCGACCATCCGTTCTCCGATCGCTCGCGCAGCCGCGTCACTCTGTAATGCCAGCGCATCGGCGACGGCCGTATGATCGACATCCGATTTATGCTGGTTGAGCTTGAAACTGCCTTCGACGGCTTCCACGGTCATGACCAGGCCCACGATGGCTTTCTTCATCGCATCCAGACGCCCTGCCGTCATCTTCGACGACAGCCACGGCGGTTTCGGCGCCAGCCTGTTCTCGAACTTCGCGCTCAGTGCGTCGAGATGTCGGCCGAGTTCATCGTCGGACTGTCTTCGCACGTTGCCGGTGAGGTGCACGGCCTGATACAGCCAGGTCGGCACCTGATCCGGCGACGCATACCAGTCGGGCGATACATAGGCGTCGGCGCCGTTGACGGCCATCAGCCAGGACGAAGTTCCATCGGCAAGGCCCGCCAGCGCGTTGTGGCGCGCGACGTGAAACGCCGCCAGCGGCGTGCCGTCGTCGGCATAGTCGAGATAAAACGGTAGCGCAGACGCGACCGGCTTGGTGCCGTCCCAGGCGCAGACCGTGCCGAATCCGCGCGCTTCCGCAAACGCGAGGCTCGCGGCGCGATCGGACTTGAACATCGGGGGCGTATACATGGCGAACTCCGGCTTGACGGTAGAGCCGCCGGGGTCAGATCACGCTGCAGGAGGGAAAATGCCGCGGATCGGATCCGGCGGCAGGGGCGACAATCTCAGACGCAGACGTCCGCCCATACCACTGAGGTGCGGCGGCGGCGAGCGATTGACATGGTCACGGCGTTGATCATGGGCGCGGGCTATAAAGCCCGCCGCCGTTTTCGTCAAGGTATACCCCGTCATTCCGGAATGGTCCGAAGGACCAGACCTCAGGTGCGCAATTGCGCACCGGGGAATCTCGAGTTGGTACGATCGAAATTCCGGGTTCGCGCTCATGCGCGCCCCGGAATGACGCGTCGCGTCAGATCACCGGGCTCCAGGGCGCCGGCACCAGCCGGTAACCGTTGCCATCCTTCGAGACATAGCCATTGGCCGGGAACGGGAAATGGAAGCCCTGCACGCGCATCTTGTCGGCCACCAGCATGTCGTAGACCTTGCGGCGGGTGGTTTCCGCCATCGCCGGATCCTGGTCGAACATCAGATGCCAGCCCGGATGGGTCACGAACAGCGTCGGGTGGTTGGTCACATCGGACTGGATGAAGACCTTGTCGGAGCCCGAGGATAGAATGAACGAAGTATGTCCCGGCGTGTGGCCCAGCGTGGCGACTGCCTGCAGCCCCGGGGCGACATCCTTGCCGGCTTCATAGGGCGTTACCTTCTTCTTCAGTCCCGCGTCGAAAACGCGGCGGGCATTCGCAAACACGCCCTTCATCCGGTCCGTGGCCTGCTTGCTCATCTCGCCATCGTCCATGAAATACTTCCACTCGGCGGCCGGCACCAGCACTTCGGCGTTGGGAAACGCCGGCATGTTGTCCGCCGTCAGCAGCCCGTTGATGTGGTCGCCGTGAAAATGCGAGATGACCACGATGTCGACGGCCTTGGGATCGAACCCGGCGGCGGCCATGTTGCTGGCGAATTGCCCGACATTGCCCTTGCTCGATGCGAAGGCGCCCGGGCCGTTGCCCGTATCCACGACCACCAGCTTGCCGCCGGTGTTGATCACCAGCGGCGAGAAATGGATGCTCATCTTGTCCTTCGGCAGAAACGCCGTCTCGAGCGCGGCGTTGACTTCGTCCTTCCCGGCGTTGAGCACGAAGGTATTGGGCAGCGGGAATGTGTTCACGCCGTCGGAGATGGCGTTCACCTGGGCATCGCCCACCTTGTAGCGATAGAAGCTCGGGGCCTGCTTGTCGGCCAGCGGCGCCGCCGCCCTGGCGGGCGCGTTCGGCAGCAAGGGCGCGGCCGCGAGCGCGGCGGCTCCGGCGAGTGCATGACGTCGTGTCAGTTCCATGGTGATGTTCTCCCTGTGAGATCGTTCGATGAAGCGCGGGATTTCCCGTTTCGTGTCGGACCGGGTTTACCAGTGTTCTGAGGGGCAAAGTGATCACACCGGCGCGAACGCAACGCTCGGCATCCATGGGGCTAACACCCCTGCTCGCGGCTTATTCCGGCCCATTGCAGGGCAAACGCAGCCAGCCCCCCACGGCCATCCGGCGATAGGCCGTCACATCACCGAACAACTGCGACACCGCCGACCCTACCAGCACGCAAGATGTGCGATTTGCGCCGGCTGTCACAGTCCACGGGACGATCCAAGGTAGCGGAGCAGACGCCCCCAGTACGAATTTCCACCCCCCAGTCCCTCCAGGCGGGCATGCGCTTGCGCATGGCCGCTGCTGGCCGCCTTGCTGTACCATTCGGCGGCCTGCTGCGTATCCCTGGGAACGCCCTGGCCGCTCTCGTAGATCCAGCCCAGATTGTATTGGGCATTGCTTTCATCCCGGTCGGCGGCGCTGCGAAGCCAGTACATCGCCTGGGTGTAATCCAGCGGCACACCCAGGCCTTTGGCATAAAGAAATCCGAGTTTCGCCTGTGCCCAGGCAAAACCCTGATCGGCGGATTTTGCATACCAATCGGCGGCTTGCTGAAAGTCTTGGGTAAGTCCTCCCCGGCCGTCCTGATACATGCTCGCCAGGCTAGCCTGGCTGTGGGCATAGCCTTGGTCGGCCGCCTTCGCGTGCCATTGAACCGCGAGCTTATCATCGCGCGCGACCCCGAACCCCTTCTCGTACAGAGAGCCCAGATGCGATTGGCTGTAGGCATCGCCCTGCTCCGCAGCCTTCCCGAACCAGCGGACAGCCTCGCCATAATTGCGCTCAACGCCACGGCCGGTTTCGTACATGTAACCGAGGTGGGATTGAGCCTTGGCGTTGCCGGCATCTGCGAAGGGTTTGAGCCGCGCCATCGCGAGCTTGTAGTTTTTTGCCTGAAACGCATCTACGCCTTGGTAATACTCGGCGCTAATTTCCGTTACGTCGGAAGCCAATTTAGGCCTCACCCCGATCGGCCCGTATTTGAATTCCGTGAACTTGTCCAAGCCGATCTTGATCGCTGCGGCGAATTCCGCTGGGCAGACCGCGGCGTCGAAGGTCAGCCGGACAACGGCGCTGGATCGCAAGGTCCGGCCGTCGATCACCGCGGCGCCGCTCACTTCAATCCGACCGCGCGTGTTTCCATAGGCTGTCCTGCCATTGAGGTTGGCTGTATAGGCGACCGGCGCGGGCTTTTCATAGAAATTAGACCCCTCCGGAATGGTGAGCGAGCCCGTCTCCCGGTATTCCAACGAACGGCAAAGGAAGGGCCGGCCGTCCGGGACGCCGGTGCTCAAGAGCGACAGCGGGGGCCGAGGATCGGTAAGGGGCAGGATCCTGACACGCGACGGCTCGTTGAGATCGACGGGTTTGCTAATTCGAAATGTGGCGGTGATGGCGTAATTGTCGGATAGTTCACGCGGGTTTGGAAAGGTGTAGTCGCCGGTGCCGCGCAGCTGGGCCTGCTCAATCCGCTGCTTGGCCAAACCTGGCCGGTCCACTTCTTCGAGGCCTTGAGCAAGCGCGCGCCCGATCTTCGCACCCAATCCGGCGCCGGAGAAGATCGAACGGCCCTGGCGAGTGCCGTCGCTAGCGAGCGTGTATTCCGTATCCGCCGCAAGCGTGAAGCGTTCCGGCGTCGGCACCGGAATAGTGGCGATAGTCCCCTTGTCGATGTTGAGCGCGGGCTTGCCCCCGAGGCTCGACGGCAAGGAGCCGAATGCCAGCAGCGATGCTGTCGGATCAAGATACTGGTCGACCTGCGGCACATAAACGATCGCGTGATCGAAATTCTGGGTCGCGACCGCCGTGAGCGTGTATCGCGTACCAGAATTCACGACGACGAGATTTGCTTCGATCCCTTGCGCGGCGAGCAGAGCCTTGAGGATGCTTGCGTGCGCCTTGCAGTCGCCATAGCGGGAAGCGAGCACCGCCGCGGCCGGCTGCGAAGTCAAGCCGCCGTCCCCGAATCCGATCCCGACGTAACGGATATTCCGCGCCACCCAATTATGTAATCGCTCCACCTTGGCGCGTGCATCACCGGCATCACCGACAATCTCGGTCGAGAGCTTCGTCAACGCCTCATCGGGTACCGCCATGGGAGCGTTGCGGGCATTCAGCGTGGCCGCGAAAGCGGCATAATCGGCGAACGTGCTGACCTCGAAACGCCGCGCGTCGTCGAACAAATCGCCGGCGAGCTGACTCGGCTTCGGCGTCTCCTGTCTGAAGCGCACGTGATGAACGATCCGCTGGCCTGACCTCTCTTCGCTGTGCTCGACATTCCGCGCGGCGACATGCAACGGCTTGGACGCCGGCCCGTCCAAGGTAAGTTCGATCAATTCAGGGGGGGCATCTGCCGATTGACTCCAATAGCGCGCAAACTCACCCTCGAACATGGGCCTCTTTGCTTGAAAGATCAGGCGTCCCTTTATCTTGTCGCCGGGGCTGACATGTGGATACGCGATGATCCTCTGTCGCCCTTCGCTGAAATAGGGCGAGGCGGTATCTGTCGACGTCGGTTGGTCGCGAATGGCGCGTTCATCGACGGCAACCACACTGCCATCCGCCTTGAGCGTGGCGAGGTAGCTGGAGGTCAATTCGTTGAAGTAACTATTATACTCAAAGGTTCGCTGTGAGATGGCCCGGGCGCCCCTGTCATCCAGTGCCTGGATTTCAAAATCGAAGATGGTCGTACTGAGCCCCTGCTCGTCGAAGGTGACCTTGTAACGGCTGAGCGTTCGCCGCCAGCCCGGATCGACCCAGACGGCCCCCTGAGGCGCGCCAGTCGTATCCGCATCATTGGCAGCAACAAAGGTCGACGAGATCAGCAACAGCAGCAAAGCCGGATAGATGCGCGCGATCATGATGCTGAAGAGCCCCGCCGGTGACCGTTACATCGGCTTCTGAGCTAACATCAGGAAATTACCGTCGCTTTCTTTAGATAGAAAAAATTTTATCTTCTCTCACAGGATGTGACGCAGGTGCCGGAATCTGCCTGCGCACGGCTTTTCCGCGGTCGTCGCAAGGCCTGACCTCAGACAGCCCGCCACAGCCATCCCGCGATATGCGCCATCACATCGCCAAACAGCAGGAGCACCGCCGACCAGACCAGCGCGGAAGAAAAATTTGCGATTTGAAACCGCCAGTACGGCATCTCGAATATCCCGGCGGCGAGCGGTACCGAGGCCCGCAACGGTCCGAAGAACCGACCGATGAAAATGCTGGGCACGCCCCAGTCTTTCACGAAGGCTTCGCCACGCGGCAATATCTCCGGGTAGCGCGACAACGGCCACATCTCGGCGACGTGTTCCTTGTACTTGAAGCCGAACCAGTAGGAGACCCAGTCGCCAAGTGCGGCGCCCAACGCGCCGGCCAGCCAGACCGGCCAGAAACTGATGCCGCTGACGCCAATCAGGGCGCCGATCGCGACCAGCGCCCCCCAGGCCGGCACCACCAGCGATAAAAAGGCGAGCGATTCGGCGAACGCCAGCAAGAACACGATGGGAGCAGCCCAGACCTGATGGTCGCGCACGAAGTCAGCCACGGCGCGCGTAAAATCTCCCATAGTTAGAAAGCCTTCCCCAGCTGCCCGGCTGTTTCAGCGGCATTGAACCTTTCCACGATTACAATGCAAGGACAGGTAGACCACCCCCTTCCGCGACATCAAGTCACAAAGGCGGGGACCGCGCGTGAACGGCGGCTCTCCCGTACGCCTGAGCCTGAAGCGTGCTACCGGTGGTGCGATCACCGGGTGGCTTGTAATCCTGTGCGGTACCGGTGCCGACACCGACACCCATACCGACCATCGCCCCTTGGCTTGCTCCACCGCCCAGTCGGTGCTTCCCCTGGGACGGGCCGCCGCCCGTCACTTTTTAAGCTCATCCGTGGCATAGTCAGGCTGACCGATTCGCAGCGCCACGGGCGCGCGCAACACATGAAGAGCTATGGCCAAATCATTGAAATCAGCTGCTAAAACCAAGACAGATAGCGATCTGTTCGGGGCTGCCGAGCCGAAGGGCCGCGCGCCCCTCAAGGTCGCATCGCGCGCTGCCAGCGCCGAAGCCGGCTATACCGCGGCCGATATCGAGGTGCTCGAAGGCCTCGAGCCGGTGCGGCGCCGGCCCGGCATGTATATCGGCGGCACCGACGAAAAGGCGCTGCATCACCTGTTCGCCGAGGTCATCGACAACTGCATGGACGAGGCGCTGGCCGGTCATGCCACCTTCATCGAGGTCGAACTCGGCGCCGACGGCTTCCTGACGGTCTCGGACAATGGCCGCGGTATTCCGGTCGATCCGCATCCGAAGTTTCCGAAGAAGTCCGCGCTCGAAGTCATCATGTGCACGCTGCACTCCGGCGGCAAATTCGATTCCAAGGTCTATGAGACTTCTGGCGGCCTGCACGGCGTCGGCGTCTCCGTGGTCAACGCGCTGTCCTCGCGGCTCGAGGTCGAGGTCGCGCGCAGCCAGAAGCTCTACCGCATGGCGTTCGAGCGCGGCCATCCCAAGGGCAAGCTCGAAGACCTCGGCAAGATCAACAACCGCCGCGGCACAAGGATCCGGTTCAAGCCGGACACCGACATCTTCGGCGCCAAGGCCGCCTTCAAGCCGCAGCGGCTGTTCAAGATGGCCCGTTCCAAGGCCTATCTGTTCGGCGGCGTCGAAATCCGCTGGCGCTGCGATCCGTCCTTGCTGAAAGGCCTCGAGGATGTGCCTGCCGAAGACACCTTTCATTTCGCCGGCGGGTTGAAGGATTATCTGGCCGCGGCCGTTCATGCCGACACCCTGGTGCATCCGGATATCTTCTCCGGCAAATCCGGCCGGGTCGGCTCGCACGGCGCCTGCGAATGGGCGGTGGCCTGGACCGCCGACGCCGACGGCTTCCTGTCCTCCTATTGCAACACGGTGCCGACGCAGGATGGCGGCACCCATGAAGCGGGCATGCGCAGCGCGATGCTGCGCGGCCTGAAGGACCACGCCGAACGGGTCGGCCAGGGCAAGCGCGCTGGCTCCATCGTCTCGGAAGATGTGATGGTCGGCGCCGCCGTCATGCTCAGCGTGTTCGTACGCGAGCCGGAATTCCAGGGCCAGACCAAGGATCGCCTCTCCACCGCCGAGGCCCAGCGTATTGTCGAACAGGCCGTCAAGGACCCGTTCGACCACTGGCTTTCGGGCAATCCCCTGCAGGCCAACAAGCTGCTGGATTTCGTCATCGAGCGCGCCGACGAACGGCTGCGCCGCCGTGCCGAGAAGGAAATCTCGCGCAAGACCGCGACCAAGAAGGCCCGCCTTCCCGGAAAACTCGCCGACTGCTCCAACAGCGCCCGGGAAGGCTCCGAACTGTTCATCGTCGAGGGCGATTCGGCCGGCGGCAGCGCCAAGCAGGCGCGCGACCGCAAGACCCAGGCCATTCTCCCCCTGCGCGGCAAGATCCTCAACGTCGCTTCCGCCACCAAGGACAAGCTGACCGCCAACGCTCAGCTTGCCGATCTGATGCAGGCGCTCGGCTGCGGCACCGGCCCGCAATACCGTGAAGAGGACCTGCGCTACTCCCGCATCATCATCATGACCGATGCCGACGTCGACGGCGCGCATATCGCTTCGCTGCTGATCACCTTCTTCTACCGCACGATGCAGCCGCTGATCGACCAGGGCCATCTCTATCTCGCGGTGCCGCCGCTCTACCGGCTGACCCATGGCGCCAAGACGATCTATGCCCGCGACGACGCCCACAAGGACCAGCTCCTGAAGAGCGAATTCAACGCCAATGCCAAGGTCGATGTCGGCCGCTTCAAGGGACTCGGCGAAATGATGCCGGCGCAATTGAAGGAAACCACCATGGATCCGGCCAAGCGCACCCTGCTGCGCGTGGTGCTGCTGACCGAAGACCGCGAGGGCACCGCCGATTCGGTCGAGCGCCTGATGGGCACCAAGGCCGAGGCGCGTTTCGCTTTCATTTCCGACAAGGCCGAATTCGCCAGCGAGGATATGCTGGACGTCTAACGCCCGGCAGCGCCGAAACAGCCCGATTCCGCCTCCCGGGCGGTGGAATCGCCACTTTTTCGGGCTTTTTCTCCCTTTCGTTTTCCGGCGGGTGTGCTTCCCCCGCAACAGCATTTTGGACGGAACAGGCTATAGTTCCCGGGACAGTTTTGAGATTCTGGGAATTGAAATTTAACGCTGGTCACGATTCGACAGCTGATTAACTGGGGAAATTGACATGAAAAGACTAGTCGTTGCATTGACCGCAATCGCGGCCTTCACCGCCCCGGCTCTCGCAGCCGACATGGCTCCCCGTTATGCGAAGGCAGCTCCTGCGCCGATCGCCTATGCTCCTTCATGGACCGGCTGCTACATCGCCGGCGGCGGCGGTTATGGCCTCTGGAATCAGGAAAACACCACCTATGACAATCTGACAGTTCCGCGGACGCAGGTCACGGCGATGGAAACCACCGGCGGTCGCGGTTATTTCGGCACGGTTGGTGCGGGTTGTGACTATCAATTCCCCGCCATGGGCACCAGCTTCGTCATTGGTGTAAACGGCGACTACGATTTCGCCAGCATAAAGGGCCAGCATGGCAACGGCTTTATGGGCACGGTTGGCCAGGAGAAGATGAGCTCCGCATGGTCGCTCGGCGGACGTGTGGGCTGGGTCGCGCTCCCGAACCTGCTGACCTATTTCTCCGCCGGCTACACCGAAGCGACATTTGATCGCCAGAACTACACCATCCTCTTCGGACCTCCCTTCGGTGTTGCTTCGGCCTTCTACACCGACAAGCAGACCTACAAGGGCTGGTACATCGGCGCCGGCGATGAGTACGCTCTGAATTTCCTGCCCGGCCTGTTCTGGAAGACCGAGTATCGCTTCTCGGAGTTTGACGTGAAGAGCAATCCCTACCGCATCGTAGCGACCGGTGCCGCCACTCAGTGGTCCGACGACTCCAAGAAGTACGTCCACACCATCCGCAGCGAACTGGTCTACCGCTTCAACTGGGGTGGCCCGGTCGTCGCGAAGTACTGATCTCTCCCGGACTGACCAACTCGAAAGCCCCGGCACTTGCCGGGGCTTTTTTGTGCGCCGGCGGATGACGAATTCATCCGGAAAGTCGTCGCCCTTTCCCTTGCCCTCCCCGCGCAAGAACCGCACTTTGGCATCGCGCAATTTCCCGCGACCACCAGCGAGCAAAAACCATGCGCAAATGGCTTCTCGTCATCGGCTTCCTCGCTCTCGCGATCGGACTGCTGTGGATCGGTCAAGGCACCGGCGTGATCGCCTGGCCGGCCTCGAGCTTCATGATCAGCCAGACCCAGTGGGCATGGTACGGCGCGGCGCTGGCCGCGCTCGGGCTGCTCCTGATCTGGCGCAGCTGGCGCTGAATCCGTAGGGTGGGCAAAAGGCGCGCCTTCGCGCCGTGCCCACCATCCTTCAACGGCGCCATCGTCGATGGTGGGCACGCAAGGGCTTTGCCCACCCTACCGATTCAATCGCGAGGACAACTTATGGCAACCAGACTCTTCGATCTCTCGGGCAAGGTGGCAATCGTCACCGGCGGCAATGGCGGCATCGGGCTCGGCATGGCGCGGGGGCTGGCGGAAGCCGGCGCCGACATCGCGGTGGTCGGGCGCAACGAGGCGAAGTCGAGCGCCGCCGCCGCCGGGCTCAAAGCGTGCGGCGTCAGGGCGATCGCCGTCACCGCTGATGTCACCGACAAGGCCGATGTCGCGGCCATGGTCGAACGTGTCGCCGGCGAACTCGGCCGCATCGACATCCTCGTCAACAATGCCGGCATCAACATCCGCAAGCCTCCGCATGCGCTCGAACTCGAGGAATGGGACAACGTCATCAAGACCAATCTCACCAGCGCGTTCCTGTGCTCGAAGGCGGCCCAGCCCGCCATGAAGGCGGCCGGCGGCGGCAAGATCATCAATATCGGCTCGATGCTGTCGATCTTCGGCACCAGCTTCGCGCCGGCCTACGCCGCCAGCAAGGGCGGCATCGTGCAGTTCACCCGCTCCTGCGCGGTGGCATGGGCCCCAGACAACATCCAGGCCAACGCCATCCTGCCGGGCTGGATCGACACCGACCTCACCAAGCGCGCCCGCGTCGAGATCGACGGGCTGCATGACAAGGTGCTGGCGCGCACCCCGGCGGCACGCTGGGGCGCCATCGCCGACTTCGCGGGTATCGCGGTGTTTCTGTCATCGCGCGCCTCGGACTTCGTGACCGGCACCGCGATCCCGGTGGATGGCGGTTTCTCGATCATGGGCTGAAGCAGCGCACCGCAAGGCCTGAGCAGAAAATCGCGAAAACAACCCCATGGACAGAATAGCTAGCGGGTTCTAGCGGAGCTGGGATACCAGAGATTGTGCGTACTCGGGACCCACTCCGGGGCGGACGAACCGCGCGCCGCCGCCTGGCTTTTCGCCTTGGACGGCATGAGGAATTACAACGCCCGCATGCAAATGATACTCGGCTACTGTGGCGGTAGCGCTACAGTTTCGTCGATTGACCCGTGCTATCAGTGAATCCATTACTTTATGAATCTGAGAGAAAAACCCGTGAAACAGATTTTGGCTGCATTGACGGTTTTGGTTTCCGGAGCGGTTGGCGCTTCGGCCGCCGACATGGCGGTGAAGGCAAGGCCCCTGGCGGCGGTGTATAACTGGACCGGCTTCTACATCGGCGGCAACATCGGTTACGGATGGGGTCAAAACACCAATCCATTCGTTTCCTTCGTCGACCCGGCCCCTCAGGTTGGCTTTGACCCTTATTTCGCTGCGGGCGGCAACGTTTTCCCGAACCTGAAGCCCGCGGGCATCATTGGCGGCGGTCAGATCGGCTACAACTGGCAGATGAATCAGTTCGTCTTGGGCGCCGTGGCTGACTTCCAGGCTGCCGACATTCACGCTTCCGCCACGGTCGCCGTCGCTCCCCCACTGTTTGCGCCAAGCCTTCAGACGCTCTCCCAGCGGCTCGATTTCTTGGGCACCGTCCGCGGCAAGGCCGGCTTCGCCTTCAATAACGTGATGCTCTATGGGACCGGCGGCTTGGCCTATGGTCACGTCGAGAGCAGCATGACGGCCAACTTTCCCAGCGTAGCGATCCTCTTCAACGGCACGTCTTCCGAATGGCGCACGGGCTGGGCCGCGGGCGTCGGCGGTGAGTACGGCGTCGGACCCTGGTCGTTCGGTATCGAATACCTGCATTACGACCTCGGGCGTTCGTCGGTGACCGCAGTAGCAGTCCCGCCAACCGCTGCCATTTTTGCGGCATCCAGCCTGACGGCAACCCAGCGCACGGCCGGCGATATCGTGCGCGCCACCATCAATTATCGCTTCGGCGCGGGCGCGATGGTCGCAAGGTACTGATCTCTTCCAGCCTTACGACCTCAAGAGCCCCGGCGTCGCCCCGGGGCTCTTTGTTGTCGGGAACGATCACCCGTTACTGCCAATTGCTTCAGTCGTCCGCAGACAAAGGCGAACGCACATGCTCCGGCCGCACTCCGAGGCCGATGAGCCGCGCAGTGATGCCCTGCAGCCAGGGCACGGCGTTGATGATCCGCACCGGCAGCGGCGGCCTCAGCGGCGCGCCGCCGGGCTTCAGCGCGGCGCTGATCAGCCTGTTCTGCACCACCATCTGCATTCGCTGCGTCATCCGCACCGGAAATTCACGGCGCCGCCGCACGGCGTCCAGCTCCTCCTCGGACGGGCAGCCGTTCGCGAGCCTGGCCGCCAGCAGGTTCGCCGTCGCCACCGCATCCTGCACCGCCAGATTGACGCCGACGCCACCGACCGGCGACATCGCATGCGCGGCATCGCCGATGCAGAGCAGGCCCGGACGGGTCCAGCGCTTGAGGCGGTTGATCGTCACCGTCAGGAGCTTGACGTCGTCCCAGCTCTTCACGTCGGCCATACCCGATTTGAGGATCGGCGCCATGCCGACGATGGCCTCGCGGAAAGCGTCGAGCCCGCGCGCCCTCACCGCCTCATACTCGCCCTTTGCGATCACATAGGCGCATTGCCAGTAATCGCCGCGGTCGAACGTCACCATCATCTTGCCGGGGTCGAGCCGCGCGAACAGGTTTTCGTTCTCGTCGGCGCGCTTACCGGCGCGAAACCACAGCACGTCCATCGGCGCGCCGATGTCCACGACCTCGAGCCCGGCGCGCTGCCGCACGATCGAATGCCGGCCGTCACAGCCGATGGTGAGGTCGGCGCGGATTTCGACAGGCCCCTCCGCCGTCGTGGCCTTCACGCCGGTGACCATATCGCCCGACCGGATCAGATCGGTCGCCTCGGCATCCATCATCACTGTGAGCGATGGGAATCGCTTGCCGCTCTCGCGCAGGAAATTGAGAAAATCCCATTGCGGCATGAAAGCGATGAACGGGTACTTTGTCGCGAGCCGGCTCAGGTCCGCGATGCGGATCGAGCTCTCGCCGAACTTGCCGTCCATCTTCTGCAACCGCTGGTGCGGAAGTTTCAGGAATCCGTCGATCAGCCCCAGTTCATCCATCACCTGAAGCGTCGAAGGATGCACGGTGTCGCCGCGAAAATCCCGGAAGAAGTCGGCGTGCTTTTCCAGCACCACGACGTCGATTCCGGCGCGCCCGAGCAGATATCCCAGCATCATGCCGGCGGGACCGCCGCCGACGATGCAGCAGCGCGTGGTGACGGTGCGCGGGGACGGATGTTGCTGGGAAGTGCCGACGTCCATGATCCGGTACCTGCAATCACAGATTGGTATTGCAATCCATCCTTCGAGATGGCCGCTGCGTGGCCTCATCAGAGAATGAGGTTTAACTTGTTGAAACACAACAACGTTATGCCCGGATGAGCGCTATGAACCCTGCGTTGTGGATTTGCAACAGACGTCGAAAAAGTGAATTGCAGGTGAGCGCATGGAATGAATTCGCACCGGATTCGCGATAGTCTTTCGTCGTCGACCATTCCCGATTGGTCTGCCACCGGGCATTGCGGAGGAAAACATGCGACATCACACTGGTCTGGCGCTTGCGTCGGTTATCGCATTCAGCCTTTGTGGACTCGGCGCAGCATCCGCCGCCGACATGGCGGTAAAAGCCCGGCCGGCGATGGTCGTGGATCCCGCCTATAACTGGACAGGGTTCTACATCGGCCTGAATGCCGGTTACGGCTGGAATGACGACCACGACGTGGCGATCAGCGGCAGCCCGCTCATCACCGGTTCGCAGCCGGCAACTGTACCCTTCGCCCTTGGACTTCGCCCGGAAGGCTGGCTCGCCGGCGGACAGATTGGTTACAACTATCAGGTCGGCGGTCGCTGGGTTTTGGGTGTCGAGGCGGATTTCGCCTGGGCGGACATTGCGGACTCCAACTTCATCGACCTGCCTCCGGGGCCAGGCGCGACCGTGCGGACCAGCGTCAGCGAGAAGATCGACTTTTTCGGAACCGTTCGTGGCCGTCTCGGCGTGACCTTCGACCGTTTGCTGGTGTATGGGACGGGCGGTCTTGCCTATGCCAACGTCAAGCAGTTCGGCAACATCGACGAGTTCTTCTTCGGCGGCGGACGTCAGTTCATCGCGAATTCGTCGGACCTCAGATACGGCTGGACCGTCGGCGCCGGCGCGGAGTGGGCAGTCTCGAAAAATTGGAGCGTGAAGGCCGAATACCTCTATTACGATCTGGGCAGCAACACGATCACCGGACCGCAATCCAACCCCGTCAACGGTATCGACTTCGCCACCTATTCCTTCAGTACACGCGGCAGCATCGCCCGAGGCGGCCTGAACTATAAATTCGATTGGGGCGCCCCCGTCGTTGCAAGGTATTGAGCTGATCGTTGAACCCGATCTCAAAAGCCCCGGCATGTCCGGGGCTTTTTGCTTGGACGTCTGAATACCTCCCGGCTCAGCGCCGGAAACTCTTGATCTCCGACACGCTGCCGTCGCGGTAGGTCAATTCCACCGAGACCGATCTGGTTGCGGGGGCGAGCTTCAGATAGGGCGTCGCCGCGTGCGGGATCGCGCTGGGGTCCCTGGGATCGCAGGGCGGCATTTTCAGAACCTTGTCCGGCACCGTACTGTCGATGCCGACGCGCACTTCGCGGATCGCACAGCGGTACGACATCAGGTGGGTGTAATAGACCAAGAGCCCGTTGAACTCGCGAAATGACAGCCAGCTGGTTGCGGTCATGTCGAGGATCTTGCGCTGGTCGCGGATCAGCGCCGCCTCCGGGTCGAATCGGATCGGGAACGGCCCCTGCAATTCGCCCTGGGTATCGACATAGCGGACCTGGATCGTGGCCGCCGCCGCATCGGCGGGAAGCTCGATCGAGGGATTGGGCATCCGCTTGCGGGTGCGCGGATCCAGCGTATCGATGAAGCCGGTCTCGCGGAATTCGCCGGTCTCGCCGATCCGCCAGGAAATCCCCAGCGTAGGGTCGGCGATCGAGAACACCACGGTCCAGCCGCCATTGTGGCGCGAGAACGCGGCGATCGGCGCGTTGACGGAATCGTTTTGCGGCGAAAGCCGCTGCACCGGCGGCAGTGCCGCGACCTGCTGTTGCGGTTCGGCGGGCCTGGCGGGCTGAGCTACCGCGTCGGCAGGCCGCTTGGCGAGACCGTTCAGAAACACGTCGTCGACCATCTGGTCGAAGTAAACCGGGATCTGCTTGTGGCGCACGGTCTCCGCGAGCTCGCTGACCAGGCGGCGCGTGCGCTGCGCGACCTGCACCAGGTTCGCGCCGGGCTCCGTAATCTGCTTCGCGAAGGTTCGCGTGAACACCGAATTGGGATTGTCGTCATTGTTGGAGAGACGATCGAGCGCGGTCTGCCGGGGGCCGGCCGAAAAGATCGAGAACACGCCTTCGGGCAATTGCGTCATCGGCGCGAGACCGCCGCCACCGGCGACCGCGCGGGTGCCCTGGCGTTCGAACGGATTGTTGCGGCAGGCATCGAACACCAGGATCGCGGTGCGGACCTTCCTGTTCTGCAGGCGCTCGATGATGCGATCGGCGAGCACCGAGGCGTCGCGCACCAGTTCCTCCTGCCCCTCCGTCGCGGGCGGCACGTCGGTCGGCAGCAGGAAATTCTGACCGGCGATCTCAAAACCGTGGCCGGCATAGAAGAAGAACGCGGTGTCGCCCGGCCCGACCGCCTTGTCGAACGCCAGCAGCGTCTGGCTGAAGGCGGCGCGCGTCTGGTTCTCCGCCACCATCACGGTGAAGCCGAGCTGCTTCAGCGTGTCGCCCATGGTGCGGGCGTCGTTGACCGCCTTCTGCAGTTTCGGAACGTTGCGGTAGTTATCGTTGCCGACCACCAGCGCGACGCGCTTTTCCGCCTGCGCGGGGGCGGCAAGCGCCACCAGGGCGGCAGCCATGCCGCTGATTGCCAACAATCTGGAAAGCCAACGCATCCCCAAGGTCCCTGCCCGCACGACTCATCCACGGCCCGTACCAGCCATCCTATGCCGTAGTCGGCATACCGGCGCCAACGGTTCAATCTCGTGTCGAGGAACTGAAAAACCGGGATCAGCCCCCAAAAACAATCGTATCTGGAACGCGTCGTTGCCCCGCTCCGGATCCTCTATCAATCCAGCGAAACCAACCGTCGTTCCGCGAAAAATCAGCGCCATGACCCGGCGCGAGAGCAAATATCAGAAAAGTTTCAGAATCGCAGGGCGGCCCCATCAGGACTCCGGCTTACACACCGTGCCAGGAATCCAGCCAGCGTTTTTCCGGCGAGATGTTTGCGCCGACGGAATGAGGGCACTTTTGGACAATCGATCTATCGATCGCGTCAGGCCTCAGCACCCCCCAGACCTGTGGTGCGACGTTCGCGCCAATGGTCTGGTCGGGGTGACAGCCGAGCGGCGTCCGCAGTTCTCAGGTGAATTCTCGCTGCGAAAGATCGGTACCGCCAGCCTGATCGAACTGCGCGCCTCGCCCAACCATGTTGAACGCAGCACCGCCGACATCGCCGAGGTCCACGGCGCGAGCCTGTGCATCTATCAACAGCTCGGCGGCGGCGGATGGTTCGGCGTCAATGGCAATGGCGAATTCACCTTGCGCCAGGGAAATTTCGCCACCAGCCATTCCGATCTTCCCTATCGCATGATGCCACTCGCGGACGAAGGCTTTCACCTGTGCATTCTCAAGGTGCCGACGGCCGCCCTCATCGCGCCTCATGCCGGCCTGCACAACCTCCATCCAAAACCGTTCTGCAGCCAGCCATCGCTGACGCCACTGCTGGAGTCCTGCTTCCTGGATCTGACCGAAACCGATGATGACAGCGATCCCGCAATCACGGTGCCGCTGGTAGAGGCGCTCGCGCAGCTCGCGCTGATCGAGCGCGGCCTCGTCAGGCCGGCCAGCCGCGCGGCGATGGGCGCCATCCGGACCGGCCATCTGTCGCTCGCCCGGCGGTTGATCGCCCGTCATCTGTCCAACGTGGCGCTGTCGCCGGCCTTCGTGGCCGACTTGCTCGGTGTCTCGGTTCGCCACCTCTACGCTTTGTTCGAAGCAACCGGCATGAGCTTCGCGCAGACCGTGACCGCACAGCGCATCGGGGAAAGCCGCCGCCTGCTGAACGAGGCGCCGGAGCGGTCGATTTCCCAGATCGCCTTTGCCTGCGGCTTTGAAAGTCTTGCGACGTTTTACCGGGCGTTCCGGGCCGCGCACGGCGCTTCTCCCGGCGACTTCAGAGCCCAATTCAATTGCGCGGACTAGCGCAAAGGAATGAAGGGCTGGTCGGCCACAGGCCCGTTCGAAGACGAATTCTCCGAATCCACCCGCAGCCATGCCGGCAAGGGCGCGGCCCGCTACACATGGTGATTGGACCGGTATTTATGCAAAAACATTAAGCTTTTTCGGCCCTTCCCGCGGCTGCTCCATTGACTTTAGCCAATTCGGCCCTATGTTCCGGCCTGACGCGGCCCGGTATCGAAACGCGATACCTCGAGTAAGCCGCCTGTCTGCGTATCCGATAATCCCGAGCAAATCTGCGTGCCGTTCCGGGGTTGGGCGCGACAGTCTTTTTCCGAGATTCCAAGCGGCGGTTTCGACCAGAGGCTCAATGTCTTTTTCCCATCTCGGCTTGTCCGATAAGGTGCTCGCCGCCGTCGCGGCCACCGGCTACACCACCCCTACCCCCATTCAGGAACAGGCGATTCCCCATGTTCTGGCCCGCCGGGATGTTCTCGGCATCGCCCAGACCGGCACCGGCAAGACCGCTGCCTTCGTCCTTCCAATGCTCACCATCCTGGAAAAGGGCCGTGCCCGGGCCCGAATGCCCCGCACCCTGATTCTGGAACCGACCCGCGAGCTCGCCGCCCAGGTCAAGGAACAGTTCGATAAATACGGCGTCGGCCAGAAGCTCAACGTCGCCCTCCTGATCGGCGGCGTCTCCTTCGGCGACCAGGACACCAAGCTGACCCGCGGCGTCGACGTGCTGATCGCGACTCCCGGCCGGCTGCTCGACCATACCGAGCGCGGCGGCCTGCTGCTCACCGGCGTCGAACTGCTCGTCATCGACGAAGCCGACCGCATGCTGGACATGGGCTTCATCCCCGACATCGAACGGATCTGCAAGATGATCCCGTTCACCCGGCAGACCCTGTTCTTCACCGCGACGATGCCGCCGGAAATCCGCCGCATCACCGAAACCTTCCTGCACAATCCCGAGAAGATCGAAGTTTCCAGGCCCGCGACCACCGCCGTCGGCGTGTCCCAGTTTCAGGTCACGGTCGGCCGCGAGCCGCATGACAAGCGCGACACGCTGCGCCGCCTGCTGCGCGACGCCAAGGATCTGCAGAACGCGATTATCTTCTGCAATCGCAAGCGCGAAGTGGCGTTGCTTTACAAATCCCTTGAAAAGCACGGCTTCAGCGTCGGCGCCCTGCACGGCGACATGGAACAGTCGGCGCGCACGCTCGCGCTCAACCAGTTCCGCAACGGCGAAATTCCGCTGCTGGTCGCCTCCGATGTCGCGGCCCGCGGCCTCGATATTCCCGCCGTCAGCCACGTTTTCAATTTCGACGTTCCGCATCACGCCGACGACTACGTCCACCGCATCGGCCGCACCGGCCGCGCCGGACGCGCCGGCACCGCGATCTCGCTGGTCACCTCGCTCGATCAGAAATCCATGGCCGCGATCGAGAAGCTGATCGGACAGAGCATTCCCCACGTCGAGGGAATTGCGCCTGCCGAGCCTGGCGACAGCACGGCCGCACCGGCCAGCCGCGAGACCGAACGCCCGCGCCAGTCGCGCGGACGCCGCGGTGCAAGGGAAGGTTCGCGGGAAGGTTCAAGGGAAGCGCCGCGCGAAAATCCCCGCGACGGTGCACAGGAGCCCCGCAAGCCGCGCAGGGAACGCGAGCCCCGGCGCGCCGCTGCTGGCGGTCGCAATTCCAGCCCGCAGCCGCCCGCACCCGGATTCACGCCGCCAACGGCGCCGCCGCCCTCGCGCACACCATCGATCGGACGCGCCGAAGCCCCGGCCGCCCCGCGCGACACCGCGTCGGAGCCAGCCGATCACTCCCATCTTCCGGCGTTCCTGCTGCGGCCGGTCCGCGCCCGGGTTTAAGCGACTAAGTCGGCGACCGGACGTTTACCGGTCGTTCATGATCCTCCCTTAACTTGGTGGCGATAATTTTAGTTATTGCCGCCGGAAAGTGGGCATTGCTGCCCGCTATATTGGGGACGTGATCCGTGATCAAGGTGCTCGACGAACACGAACGCACGATGGCCTTTGCCGAAGTCGCGCTCGGCCAAATCAAGTCGCTCCGACAAACCGCCGTGCCCCGCAATTATGAAATCTGGTACGTCTACGCCACCGGATACAATTCACCGCTCAACAAGATCATCAACGAGACGCTGGCGCGTCACGGCAAGCTGACCGAAGCCGACCTCGAGCAGATCTACGAGACCTATCTTTCCCACATCAAGACCACCGACCGCATCGACAAGGTCGGCGCGCGGGTGATCGGTGAGATCGACGACGTGATGTCCCTGATCTCCGACGCGCTGGGCATGTCCGCGAGCTACGACGTCAGCCTGTCCGGCGCGAGCCAAAAGCTCGCGGTCGCGCGCGACCGCGACCAGATCAAGTCGATCGTGGAATCGCTGGTGAAATCCACCCGCGAGATGCGCGACACCAACAAGGCGCTGGAAGACCGGCTGTCACTGTCCAAGAACGAAATCAGCAATCTGCAGCAGAGCCTTGAGGCGATCCGGGCGGAAAGCCTGACGGACCCCCTGACCGGCCTCGGCAACCGCAAATATTTCGACCGCTCGATCGAGATGGCGGTGCAGAATGCGCTGGCCAACGGCGAGCCGCTGTCGCTGCTGATGTTCGACATCGACCACTTCAAATCGTTCAACGATTCCTATGGCCATCTCACCGGCGACCAGGTGCTGCGGCTGGTCGGGATGTCGCTGAAACAGACCATCAAGGGCCAGGACATCACCGCCCGCTACGGCGGCGAGGAATTCGTGGTCGTGCTGCCCAACACTGCGCTACGCCAGGCGCTGACCGTCGCCGATCACATCCGCCGCGCCGTGATGGCCAAGGAACTGAAGAAGAAATCCACCGGCGAGATCCTGGGACGCGTCACCATCTCGGTCGGCGTTTCCATGCTGAAGCCGGGCGACGATACGGATTCACTGATCGAACGCGCCGACGGCTGCCTCTACGCCGCCAAGCGCAACGGCCGCAACCGCGTGATCTGCGAAGTCGACCCGGAATACGCCGCCGAGGCCCACAGCCAGGTGGCGTGAGACCTCAGTCTTCGCATCTGCCAACTACAGCCTCATGGTGAGGAGCGCTCTTGCGCGTCTCGAACCATGGGGCTGCGACAGGTGTGCGCGGCCATCCTTCGAGACGCCGCGCGAAGCGCGCGCGGCTCCTCAGGATGAGGGCTTTTTCCGCTTTGGCGGCTTTTTCTTTGTTACCGCAGGCGCTGGTTTGGCTGCAACCTTCTTCGCCTTCGGCCGCTTGCGCAGCGCCGCGCGCTGGGCTGCGGCCAGTGCCGCCCTCGCCCATCCCGTCAGGTCTTCCGGATCGTCATACAGCCGCTCCGGCAATTGCCAGTACGAATTCACCGTGACGGTTTTCGCTCGCGTTTGATAGGAAAACGGTTTCGAGCCTTCCGCCTCGAATTGCGGAATGGTCTGCTCGTCGGCGCGGAAATAGAGACCGGCGCGCAGCGCCAGCGCGAAGTTGGTGCCGTCGGCGGAAATGCCGAAGCCGGAAAACATCGGGCGGATCGTCACCGGGCCGAAGTCGGAAAACAGGTCGATCAGGAAATCGCGGTCCATCGACAATCTCGTGCCCCGGACGCAGCGCAGCGCGAAAGCGGTGCGCTGCCGAGCCGGGGCCCATTCTTGCTCATACGTGGCCATGGGTCCCGGCTCAGCGGAGCAGCGTGCCGGACGATGCTGCGCATCGCCGGAAGAACGCTGCGCCGCGTCCGGGACAGGATATCAGCCATCAACCTTCGCAGCCGTCAGCTGCACCGACTCGCCGCAGCCGCAAGCACCGGTCTGGTTCGGATTGTTGAAGATGAACTGCGACTGCATCTTGTCGGCCTTGTAGTCCATCTCGGTGCCGAGCAGGAACAGCACGGCCTTGGGATCGACCAGGATTTTGACGCCCTTGTCCTCGACGACCTCGTCGGTCGGTCGGACCTCGTGGGCATATTCGACCGTGTAGGATTGCCCGGCGCAGCCGCCGTTCTTGATGCCGACGCGAAGTCCGACGATTTCGGAATCCGCGCGCCTGGTCAGTTCGGTGATCCGAAGTGCTGCGGCTTCGGTCAGCTTCATGACCTGCGGACGGGGCCGCGGCTTGGGCTTGGCTGCCGGTGTTGATGAGGCGGTTGTCATATTGGTCATGTGGTCATTCCTGGCCGCCAATCAATGTCGGCGATCGTCGCTTGAAAAAGTTAAGCCAACTCCACTAACGCTCACCACATATTGAGGACGAGGCGAGCCTCGTCGGTCATGCGATCCGGCGTCCACGCCGGGTCCCAGACCAGATTGACATTGACCACGCCGACGCCGGGAACGCTGGCGACCGCGTTCTCCACCATCTGCGGCAGTTCACCCGCCGCCGGACAGTTCGGCGTCGTCAGCGTCATCATGACGTCGACCGAGCGGTCGTCCTTGATGTCGACCTTGTAGATCAGGCCGAGCTCGTAGATATCGGCCGGAATTTCCGGATCGAACACCGTCTTCAGCGCGGAAACGATCTCGCCGCCGAGGCGTTCGGTCTCCTCCGGCGGCAGCGCCGAATTGGTTTCCATGTTGCTGGTCTTGGTTTCCAGATCTTTGGCTTCGATGGTGTCGGTCATGAAAACAGTTCCCGCGCCTTGATCAGCGCCTGTGCCAGATGGTCGACTTCTTCACGGGTATTATACATCCCGAACGAGGCGCGGCACGTCGCCGTCACGTTGAACCGCTCTAAAAGCGGCATCACGCAATGGGTGCCCGCGCGCACCGCGACGCCCTGACGGTCGATCACGGTGGCGACATCGTGGGCGTGCGCGCCCTTCATCTCGAACGAGATCACCGGGCCCTTGTCCTTCGCGGTGTCGATCAGCCGCAGCGAATTGATCTCGCGCAGCCGGTCCTGGGCATAGGTCAGAAGGTCGTGCTCGTGCGCGGCGATGCGCTCCTTGCCGATCGAATTGACGTAATCGATCGCCGCGCCAAGCCCGATCGATTCCACGATCGCAGGTGTTCCCGCCTCGAACTTGTGCGGCGGATCGCCATAGCTGACGAAATCCCTGGCCACTTCGCGGATCATCTCGCCGCCGCCATTGTAGGGCCGCATCGCCACCAAGTGTTCGTGCCTGGCATAGAGCACGCCGATGCCGGTCGGACCGTACAGCTTGTGGCCGGTGAAGACGTAGAAGTCGGCACCGATATCCTGCACGTCGATCGCCATGTGCACGGCGGCCTGGCTGCCGTCGACCAGCACCTTGATGCCGCGGGCATGGGCCAATTTTACCACTTCCTTGACCGGGACGATGGTGCCGAGCGCATTCGACATCTGCGTGATCGCGACGAGTTTCGTGCGGTCGGTCAACAGCTTCTCGAATTCGTCGATCAGGAAATTGCCTTCGTCATCGACCGGCGCCCACTTGATGACAGCGCCATGACGTTCTCTGAGAAAATGCCAGGGCACGATGTTGGAATGGTGCTCCATGATCGAAAGCACGATCTCGTCGCCCGCCCCAATGTTGGGCTCGCCCCACGACGACGCCACGAGGTTGATCGCCTCGGTGGCGTTGCGGGTAAAGACGATCTCTTCGGTGCGGCCGGCGTTGAGAAACCTTGCCACTTTTTCGCGGCCACCCTCATAGGCTTCGGTCGCGGCATTGGCGAGGTAATGCAGACCGCGATGCACGTTGGCGTATTCGCTGCTGTAGGCCTGCGTCA
Source organism: Pseudomonadota bacterium (assembly GCA_043811435.1). GTDB lineage: Bacteria > Pseudomonadota > Alphaproteobacteria > Rhizobiales > Xanthobacteraceae > Bradyrhizobium. The sequence continues at coordinate 32,633 of JBDRNF010000251.1, read as the reverse complement.
TGCGGTCGAGCACCGCATTGGGCTTCTGCGCCGAGGCCGCGTTGTCGAGATAGACCAGCGGCTTGCCGTAGATTTTGAGCGCCAGCGCGGGAAAATCCTCCCGGACGCGGGCGACATCGTATGAACCGTTGAGGACCGCCGGGTGCATGGTCAACCTCGTGCCGCCAGCCAGCGCTGGGCCGCCAGGCCAGCGAGTTCGCGCAGGGCATCATTGGCGATCGATTCGATGGCTTCTCCGACGAAGGCCAGGATCAGCAGCGCCTGCGCCTCTTTCTCGGGCAGTCCGCGCGCCCGCAGATAAAACAGCAGGCTCTCATCGAGCGCGCCTGTGGTGGCGCCGTGGCCGCAAGTGACGTCGTCGGCAAAGATTTCGAGTTCCGGCTTGTTGTCGGCCTCGGCCTCATCCGACAGCAGCAGCGCCCGCGTCATCATCTTGGCGGCGGTCTTCTGCGCCTTGGGGCGGACGATGATGCGGCCCTGAAATACCGAATGGCCGCGGTCGTCGAGCACGGCGCGGAAGATCTCATTGCTGCTGCAATTCGGCACCGCATGATCGAGGAACAGCGTGGTGTCGGCATGCTGGCGGCCATTGAGCAAATTGACGCCGTTGGTCTCGACCCGGGAGCCCTCGCCCGCCACCGCGATCACGGCCTGGTAGCGGCTGACCAGCGAACCGGTATTCATCCCGAACGTGTTGAAATGCGCGTTGGCGCCGAGCGTGACGGCCGCGGACGAAATATTGAACGCCTCGCGGCTGTCCTCGATCAGGCGAACATGGTCAAGCCGCGCGCCATCGCCGATCGCGACGATCAGGGAATCATGGACCTGATAGGCCTTCGCGCCCTCGGCGCCGATATAGCTTTCCACCAGCGTGGCGCTGGCGTGCCTGCCGACGCGGATCAGGGAGCGCGTGAACATCGCCGCGGGTGCTGCCCCGCTGGCGATATGAACGATATGCAGCGGCAGCGCGACGACGGCGTTATCGGCCACCTCGATCACGATTCCATCCGTCATCATGGCGCTGTTGAGCGCCACCATGGCATCGGAATTGTCGGGCGAGAACAGTTGCGCCTGCAGCGCGGCATCGCCGGTCTCCAGCACGTCCCGCAGCGTACGAATGCCGATGTCCTTGCCGAGATCGGATGTGTCGGACAGGTCCGGCGCGAACACGCCGTCCACCAGCACCACCCTGCGCACACCCGCGATAGCGTGAAGCTTCAAAGCGGCGGCCGCGCGCTTCAATGCCGCAACATCCGGCGCCGCCGCCAGCGGCAGCACTTCGCGCATCAGCACGCGCAGGTCGGTGTATTTCCAGTCCTCGATCCGCCGGTGCGGCAGACCCAGGCGCTCATGGGCCTCCAACGCCTGCCGCCTGAGCTCGGCGACCTTGCCTGTGCCGGGCAACCGGTCACGCGCCACAGCGAGGATATCGCTCTTGATATCGCTCTTGGCGTGGGCGGTTTCGGTCTTGGCCAATACTACGTTCATCACAAAATCCGTTTCGACTCAGGCCGCGTCTTCGAACTGGGCGTAGCCGGACGCTTCCAGCTCCAGCGCCAGTTCCTTGCCGCCGCTCTTCACGACTTTGCCCTTCGACATCACGTGCACGAAATCAGGCACGATGTAATTCAACAGCCGCTGATAATGCGTGATCACCACCATGGCGCGGTCGGGCGAGCGCAACGCGTTGACGCCGTCGGCGGCGACCCGGAGCGCATCGATGTCGAGGCCGGAATCCATTTCATCAAGGATGCACAGGCTGGGCTCGAACAGCGCCATCTGCAGGATCTCGTTGCGCTTCTTCTCGCCGCCGGAGAACCCGACATTGACGCCACGGCGCAGCATGTCCTGCGGAATGTTGAGGGAAGCCGCGACGCTGCGCACCTTCTTGAGAAAGTCCGGGGTCGAAAATTCGCTCTCGCCGCGCGCCTTGCGCTGCGCGTTCAGCGCGGTGCGCAGGAACGTCATGGTGGCGACGCCGGGAATTTCGACGGGATACTGGAACGCGAGAAACACGCCCTTGGCGGAGCGCTGGTCCGGCGACATCTCCAGCAGGTCCTCGCCCTTGAACAGGATCTCGCCGCCGGTGACTTCATAGCCCGGCTTGCCGGCGATCACATGTGACAGCGTCGACTTGCCGGAGCCGTTCGGCCCCATGATGGCGTGGATCTCGCCGGGGTTCACGTTAAGCGACAGCCCGTGGAGAATTTCACGCTCCTCGACACGGACCTGCAGGTTTTTGACTTCGAGTAGTGACATAGAATCGTCCTTAAGAAACCGACTGAGAGATTTTCGTCATTGCGAGGAGCCCTTGCGACGAAGCAATCCAGCTTTTTTCACGCAATGGATTGCTTCGCTGCGCTCGCAATGACGGCATCAAAACCGTCACCCCACACTGCCTTCGAGGCTGATCGAGATCAGCTTCTGCGCTTCCACCGCGAATTCCATCGGCAGTTGCTGCAGCACGTCCTTGACAAAGCCGTTGACGACGAGACCGACGGCTTCTTCCTGGCTCAGGCCCCGCTGCACGCAGTAGAACAGCACGTCCTCGGAAATCTTGGACGTGGTCGCTTCATGCTCGAACAGCGCGGAGGAATTCTTCGCCTCGATATAGGGCACGGTGTGCGCGCCGCATTTGTCGCCGATCAGCAGGGAATCGCAGGCGGTGAAGTTGCGCGCGCCGGTGGCCTTGCGGTGGGCGGTGACGAGACCGCGATAGGTGTTTTGCGAAACGCCGGCGGCGATACCCTTCGAGATGATCCGGCTCGTGGTGTTCTTGCCGAGATGGATCATCTTGGTGCCGGAATCGACCTGCTGGTGGCCGTTCGAGATCGCGATCGAGTAGAACTCGCCGCGCGAATTGTCGCCGCGCAGGATGCAGCTCGGATATTTCCAGGTGATGGCCGAGCCGGTCTCGACCTGGGTCCAGGAAATCTTCGAATTGTTGCCACGGCAATCGCCACGCTTGGTGACGAAATTGTAGATGCCGCCCTTGCCTTCGGAATTGCCGGGATACCAGTTCTGTACCGTCGAATATTTGATCTCGGCGTCGTCGTGCGTGATCAGCTCGACCACGGCGGCATGCAGCTGGTTCTCGTCGCGCTGCGGCGCGGTGCAGCCTTCGAGGTAGCTGACATAGGCGCCCTTGTCGGCGATGATCAGCGTGCGCTCGAACTGGCCGGTGTTGCGCTCGTTGATGCGGAAATAGGTCGACAGTTCCATCGGGCAGCGCACGCCCGGCGGCACGTAGACGAACGAGCCGTCAGAGAACACGGCCGAGTTCAGCGTCGCAAAGTAATTGTCCGAAGTCGGCACGACAGTGCCGAGGTACTTCCGCACCAGTTCGGGATGCTCGCGAATCGCCTCCGAGATCGGCATGAAGATCACGCCGGCCTGCTTCAGCTCCTTCTGGAACGTGGTGGCCACCGACACCGAATCGAACACGGCATCGACCGCGATGCGGCGTTCGCCTTCCGGACGAACGACGCCTTCCAGCACCTCGACCTCGCGCAAGGGAATACCGAGCTTCTTGTAGGTCTCGAGGATTTCAGGGTCGATCTCGTCGAGCGAGCCGATGGTCTTCTTCGGCTTCGGCGCCGAGTAGTAATAGAGATCCTGGTAGTCGATCCTGGGATAGTCGACCCGGGCCCATTTCGGCTCGGTCATGGTCAGCCAGCGGCGATACGCCTCCAGGCGCCATTCCAGCATCCAGGCCGGTTCGTTCTTTTTCGCCGAGATGAAGCGGACGGTATCTTCCGACAGCCCCTTGGGGGCCTTGTCGGACTCGATAAGCGTCTCAAATCCATAACGATATTGATCGACGTCGATCCGGCGAACCCGATCAACGGTCTCTTGTACGGCCGCCATTCCATCCTCCGCTCGCGGTTTCAAGGACCGCGGTGTGGATCATTCCAGTAGCTTTACGATGTTTCGCCGAGGAAATCACCTGCTTAGAACCGTTCAAGCAGTGTTTCGTCGCTCCCTTTAAGTAGTGCACCGGCGAGCTTTAGCCAAGCCTCGACGCAGCGATCAATGTCCCGGGATGTCGTAGACCAGCCCAGACTGAGCCGCACGGCTCCCTGGGCGAGGTCAGGACCGAATCCCATGGCTTCCAGCACGTGCGACGGCTGCACCTTGCCCGAGGAACAGGCGGAACCCGAGGATACCGCGATCCCGGCAAGGTCGAAGCCGATTACAGCCGTTTCCGCCTTGAGACCGGGAACCGCGAACAGAACGGTATTGGGCAGTCGCGGAACCTCGCCCGAGAACACGATGACCCCGGGGGTCCGCCGCAGGCCGCTTTCCAGGCGGCTTCGCAGCGCCTCGATGCGCGGCGCGTCATGCTCCAGCGTGCTCATGGCGGCCAGCGCAGCGGCGCCGAACCCGGCGATTCCCGCCACGTTCTCGGTGCCCGCCCGGCGGCCGAGTTCCTGACCGCCACCGCGCAAGCTCGGCTCAAACCCGAGCACGCCGTCCGCCAAAACCAGGGCGCCGGCGCCCTTGGGACCACCGATCTTGTGCGCAGAAAGCGTCATCAAATCGGCACCCAAGCTATTGATATCGAACGGTATCTTCCCAAGCGCCTGGATCGCATCGACATGCAGCAGGCCGCTCGCTTGATGTACGATCTCAGCGGCTTCATTTATCGGCTGAATGGCGCCGGTCTCGTTGTTGGCGAGCATCACTGAGACCAAAGCCGGCGGTCCGCCCGCCAGCGTCGCGCGCAGGCGGTCGAGATCGAGCAGGCCCGAAGGGGTGACGCCGACCCGCTCGATCGCCTCAGTCGGAAATCGTCCGCCCGACAGCACCGAGGCGTGCTCGATGGCCGAAACCAGCAGCCGCTCGACGGGAAGTCCCGACCCTCGCCGCAAGCCCGGGGTCAGCGCCAGCGCATTGGCCTCGGTGCCCCCCGACGTAAAGACCAGGTCGCGCGGCGATGCGCCGACCGCGCCCGCGACCCTGGCCCGCGCCTCCTCGACCACCCTTCGAGCCTGGCGGCCCTCGGCATGCACCGACGAAGGATTGCCGCTGAGTTCCCATGCCGCCGCCATCGCCTGCCGGGCCTCGGGGCGCAGCGGGGTGGTGGCGTTCCAGTCGAGATAGACCCGGTCAGGCATATAGTATTATATTACCTTAAAAGCGCGAGGCGCGGCAGTCGCGGCCGAAACCCGCCCCGCCAACCTTATCGCAAGTGGGGATCACGCCGTCGCCTGACAATCGTAAATGCTAACGCGTTGAACGCACTGCGAGATGTTCAAGAAGCTTGCTTTTGGCCCCTCGCCTCATGCTAGAACGCGGCCTCCAGTTCACCGAGCGCCGTTCGCATCCCGCCAAACGACGCCTGATCCGCCCCTTTAACGCTGCAAGGCTTCATTGGCGAACGCGCCGGATGAAGCCGCCCAAAGGCGGTTGATTTTGCCAAGGAATCAAAATGCCTGAAGTCATCTTCACCGGCCCCGCAGGCCGCCTCGAAGGCCGTTATCATCCGGCCAAGCAGAAGAACGCGCCGATCGCGATGGTGCTGCATCCGCATCCGCAGTTTCACGGCACGATGAATCACCAGATCATCTACCAGTGCTACTACGCCTTCGCGCATCGCGGCTTCTCCGTGCTGCGCTTCAACTTCCGCGGCGTCGGCCGCAGCCAGGGCTCGTTCGACCACGGCACCGGCGAATTGTCCGATGCCGCGTCCGCGCTCGACTGGGCGCAGACCATCAACCCGGAAGCGCGCGCCTGCTGGGTCGCCGGATTCTCGTTCGGCGCCTGGATCGGCATGCAGCTTTTGATGCGCCGGCCCGAGGTCGAAGGTTTTATTTCGATCGCGCCGCCCGCCAACCTCTACGACTTCTCGTTCCTCGCACCCTGCCCGTCCTCGGGGCTCATCGTGCATGGCGAGAAGGATGCGGTGGTGCCGCCCAAGGACGTCAACACCCTGGTCGAGAAGCTCAAGACCCAGAAGGGCATCGTGATCGATCAGCAGATCATCCCGGGCGCCAACCATTTCTTCGACGGCAAATTACAGCCGCTGATGGAGACGGTGACGGGCTATCTCGACATGCGCCTCGCCAACGTTCGGTAATTGGTCTCGTGCCCCGGACGCGGTGCACCACGCAGTGGTGCGCCGCTGAGCCGGGGCCCATCTCCCATTCGTCTCCTGCGCCATGGGTCCCGGTTCTGCGAAGCACCGCTGCGCGCCGCATCGCGCCCGGGACATGAAAGCGGTCGCATAGAGTGCGGCTGCGTAGGGTGGGCAAAGATTCCGCCGTAGCTCGAAGAGCGAAGGCGGAAGCGTGCCCACCACTTTTCTTTGCTTCACATGCAATGGTGGGCACGGCGCGAAGAATGCGCCTTTGCCCACCCTACGCGTTCTGCGCTGCGTTACGCTGCGAGCTTCAACAGATGCGCGTCATGGCGGACCAGGAACGCGCGCAGCAGTTCCGGATAATCACGCCCGACCGCGGCCTGAACGCTGGGGCGCTTCGCGAGCTCCGTTCGCCACTTCAGCAGCTTCGGCGTTTTCGCGAACACCGCGAGATCGATGACCTCATCGAACACGTCGAAATAGCGAAAGATCGGCGCAAACACCGCATCCACCAGGCTGAAATTCTCGCCCGCGAAGAACGGGCCTGCGCCCAGGGCGGCCTCGACACGTTCAAACTTCGCGGCAACCGCCTCGCGTTTGCTCTCGAAGATCGCGGCATCGGTGGTGGTTTCGAGGCCCCATAGATCGCTCAGAATGGCCGAGCCGAATTCCATCCATGCCCGGTGCTGGGCGCGCTGCAGCGGATCCTGCGGATGCAATTTTGCCCCGCCTTGTGTCTCTTCGATGTACTCGCAGATGACATTGCTCTCGAACAGCACCACCTCACCGTCATCGCCGGCAACGGTCAGCACCGGCACCTTGCCGAGCGGCGATAGCTTCAGGAACCAGTCGGGCTTGTTGGCGAGATCGATATCGACCCGCTCGAAGGCGACGCCCTTCTCGTTCAGCGCGATCACCGCGCGCTGCACATAGGGACAGAGTTTGTGGCTGATGAGTTTTAGCGGCGCGGCCATGATCATCCTCGCAGTTTCATGCAGATGCATTAATATCAATGCAAATGCATGAAGCTGTCAAGATAGATGCAACTGCATCCTGATCACGGCCGCGCGATCACCCCGCCGGTCATCGGGATCGGCACGCCCGTGGTGGCGGGATAGCTCAGCGGCAGGCCTTTCAGGCCGCGGGCGGCCAGGAAGCCGAACGCCTGCGCCTCGATGGCGTCGGCCGACCAGCCCAGCGCGTCGGCGGACTCGACGGAGGCCGGCGCGAGACGCTCGCGCAGCATCCGCAGCAAGGTGAGGTTGCGGGCGCCGCCGCCGGCGACGATCCAGCTCTTCGGCTCTTTCGGCAGCAGCGGCACGATGCGGGCGATGGCTTCCGCGGTGAACGCCGTCAGGGTCGCCGCGCCGTCGGCGGGCGGCATTTCGCGCAGCACCAGCGAGGCGAAATCGTTGCGGTCGAGCGATTTCGGCGGCGGCAGCGCAAAGAACGGGTGCTGCAGCGCCCGCATCACCCAGGGCACATCGACCGCGCCCTGGGCCGCCAGGCGGCCCTCGCAATCGAACGGCTGGCCCATCTTGCGGAACATGTAATCGTCGAGCAGCGCATTGCCCGGCCCGGTGTCGCAGGCGATCAGGACGTCATTGCCGTCGATATAGGTGATATTGGAAACGCCGCCGATATTGACCACGACGATCGGGCCTTCGCGCTCCAGCGATTGCGCCAGCGCGCGGTGATAGACCGGCACGAACGGCGCGCCCTGCCCGCCGGCCTCAACATCGGCGGCGCGGAAATCGTACATCACGGGGATATGGATGGCCCTGGCCAGTGCTGCGGCGTCGCCGATCTGCACGGTCATTTTCTGCGCCGGCCGGTGCAGAACAGTCTGGCCGTGGAAGCCGACGATATCGATGTTTTCCCTGACAATGTGGTGCTGCGCGGTAAAGCTGGCGACCGCCTCGGCATGGGCCTGCGTCACGGCCTGCTCGGCCTCGCGCAGGATGCCCGGGCGGGCATCGCGTTGCGACAGGTTGACGGCCTCGGTCAGCGCCTGGCGCAACAGGCCGCGCTCGTGGGCGGTATAGGCCCGGTAGCCGGAGGGGCCGAACGACTTCACCCGCTTGCCGTCGGTTTCGATCAAGGCGACGTCGACCCCGTCGAGCGAGGTGCCGCTCATCAGACCGACTGCCGTCAGCATCATGGCCATCGTGCCTGATTGAGGCACCCCTGGTGAAGCCCTGCTTGTGTCAAACCTGCACATCTTATAATGCCACAGCGCCCATGTTCGCGGCAGCCTGATCCGTCCGGGTTCCGCAAACAGTTACAATTACCGTGAAATAAGAATGATCAGAGTCGCACACAAATGACTGCTTTTAAATCTGATTTTCTGAACATCCTGCAGCAACGTGGCTTCGTCCACCAGTGCTCCGATTTCGATGGCCTCGACGCGCTCGCCGCGAAAGGCCAGGCGACGGCCTATGTCGGCTACGACTGCACCGCGCCGTCGCTGCATATCGGCAACTTCCTCACCATGATGATGCTGTACTGGCTGCAGCAGAGCGGCAACAAGCCGATTACCCTGATGGGCGGCGGCACCACCATGGTCGGCGATCCCTCCGGCAAGGACGAATCGCGCGCTATCCGCTCGGTGGCGGAGATCGAGGCCAACAAGGCCAGCATCCGCGGCGTGTTCGCCAAGGTGCTGCGCTATGGCGAAGGCCCGGGCGACGCGGTCATGCTCGACAACGCCGAATGGCTGACAAAGCTGAACTGGATCGAGATGCTGCGCGACATCGGCCGGCATTTCTCGGTCAACCGCATGCTGACGATGGACTCGGTGCGGCTGCGTCTCGAGCGTGAGCAGGAGATGAGCTTCATCGAATTCAACTACATGGTCTGCCAAGCCTACGACTTCGTCGAACTGTCGCGCCGCGTCGATTGCCGGCTGCAGATGGGCGGTTCGGACCAGTGGGGCAACATCGTCAATGGCGTCGATCTCGGCCGCCGCATGGGCACGCCGCAATTGTTCGCGCTGACCACGCCGCTGCTGACGACGGCGTCGGGCGAAAAGATGGGCAAGACCGCCCAGGGCGCGGTCTGGCTCAATGCCGACCAGTTCAGCCCGTACGATTTCTGGCAATACTGGCGCAACGCCGAAGACGCCGACGTCGTGAAATTCCTGAAACTGTTCACGATCCTGCCGATGGACGAGATCGCCAGGCTGGCTTCCCTGCAGGGCGGCGAGATCAACGAAGCCAAGAAGGTGCTGGCGACCGAAGCGACCGCGCTGCTGCATGGCCGCGACGCCGCCAACACCGCGGCGGAAACCGCGCGGCGGACCTTCGAGGAAGGCTCGTTTGCCGAAAACCTGCCGACCATCGAGATTTCGGGCGGTGAACTGGAGGCCGGGCTCGGCGTGCTGGCGGCTTTCGTCAAGGCGGGCCTGGTCGCCTCCAACGGCGAGGCGCGGCGTCAGATCAAGGGCGGCGGCCTGCGCGTCAACGACTCCGCCGTCACCGACGAGAAGATGTCACTGACGCCGAAGGATCTCACCCCCGAAGGCGTGATCAAGCTGTCGATGGGCCGCAAGCGCCACGTGCTGCTCAAGCCTGCATAGGCCCAAGCCTTCAAAGGGCCTAAGCCTGCATGGGCGCATTCGCTATACGCGCTTGCTAGGGGCCGCGGAAACGCGCTCCCTGCTGCCATGGACCAGAATACGCCGCGGGAGGACACGCCGACCAAACCGCTGAAGCCGGCGCGGACGGCGCTCAACGTGCTCGCTCTGTGCTTTGCCCTGTCGGTGCTCGGCCGCGGCCTCGGCGAGAGTTTTACCGTATTCCTCAAGCCGATTTCGGAAGATTTCGGCTGGGACCGCGCGGAGGTGGTTTCGGTCTATTCGCTGACCTGGCTGGCGGGAGGATTGACCGCGCCCCTGATCGGCCGGCTGTTCGACCGCTCCGGACCTCGCGCCGTCTACTCGCTCGGCCTGTTCCTGCTCGGCGCCGCGTTCATGGTCGCGGCCCACGCGCAGCAGCTCTGGCAGGTTCAGCTAAGCGTCGGACTCTGCGTCGGGCTCGGCATCGCCCTGATCGGCAACGTGCCGAATTCGATCCTGCTCGGCCGCTGGTTCGGCCCGCGGCTGCCGACCGCGATGGCGATCCTGTATTCGGCGACCGGCACCGGCATATTCGTGCTGCTGCCGGCCTCGCAGCTCCTGATCGACCGGATCGGCTGGCGCGACGCCTACCAGCTGTTCGGGATCGTGGCGCTGTGCCTGCTGCTGCCGCTATTGGTGCTGCCATGGCGGCTGTTCGCCACCGGCTCGCCGCACATCGCCCGGAAAACCGATGCCGGTTTCGTCGACAATGGCTGGACGCTCGGCAGCGCGATGCGTCACCACGCCTTCTGGGCGCTGTTTTCCACCTTCTTCTTCACCGCGGTGGCGATGTACGCGATCACGGCGCAGATCGTCGCCTATCTGATCGATGCCGGATTTCCGCCGCTGCAGGCCGCGACCGCCTGGGGCTTTTCCGGCATCCTGACGCTGTTCGGCATGCTCGGCATCTCCACGCTCGACGGCATTATCGGCCGCCGGCCCTCGGTGCTGTTCAGCTACGGCATCTCGATCGTCGGCCTCATCCTGCTCTGGCTCATTCAATACTACCCGAACTACTGGCTGCTGACGGCTTTCATCATCTGCTTCGGCAGCATGATCGGCTCGCGCGGGCCGCTGATCACGGCGACCGCGCTCAACATCTTCCGGGGCGAGCGGGTCGGCACCATCTTCGGCACGATTTCGATCGGCAGCGGGTTGGGCTCGGGCCTCGGCTCCTGGGCCGGCGGCCTGATCCACGACTGGACCCAGGGCTACAACTGGCTGATCGTGTTCGCGCTGGTCAATGTGGTGCTGGGATTGATCCCGTTCCTGGTGGTGCCGGCGCTGAGGCGGTGAATACCGTCGCCATGAGGAGCGCGCTCTTGCCCGGCGGTGCGAGCGCACCGTAAGGCCCGCACCTCAGATGAGGGCTTCGTGCCCCGGATGCTGCGCAGCGCGAAAAGCGCGTTCACGCGCGTCTTTGACGCGCTATGCCTTCGCGGCGTGGTGCGCTGCTGATCCGGGGCCCACGGCTGCGAAGGATGGGTCCCGGCTCTGCGGAGCAGCGCTGAAGAGGCGCTGCACCGCGTCCGGGACACGAGATGCATTGCTTCACCACCTCTCAGGATGACGGAGCTAATTATTCGGCGGAAACTCGACCGGGTTGTTCTGCTTGCCGGTGTTGAACTCGAAGATCTTCCGCAGCACGCCGGGCGCCATCGCCGAGATCGGATTGATGCGGAGCACCGGCTGGCTCGGCGTGCCGACGATCTCGTAGGTCATCCCGATCAGGCCCTCATTGCTGCCACCGCCGATGATCAGGCCGAGCAGCGGAATCTGGCCGAACATGTTGTTCAGCCCGTACATCGGCACGAAGGTGCCGCTCATGCGCACCTGGTTGCCGGGGAAATCCAGGCTGCCTTCGATGGTGCCGCCGATCATCGGGCCTCTCAGGACCCCCTCCCGGATCTTGAGCTGCCCGTTTTGCCGGGTGAATTCGGCGCGCACGCGCGAGAAGGAAACGCCGCTCTGCGCGCCGGCCGGTCCGCCGGCAACCGCGCGATCCAGCGAAGCCTCGCCCTTGATGGCGAAATCGCGGACGTTGATCAGGCCTTCTTTGGCGCTGGGCTCGACGGTCGGCGGATCCATCGCCAAAGAGAGCTGGCCGCCGATTACCTTGCTGTAGGTATCCGAGAAGCGCAGGAATGCACCGGCGTCGGCGGTTTCGAGATAGATCACCTCGCGTCCCCGCGGGCGGCGCAAATCCGCCGTCAGCGGCGTATCGCGGCCAAGCTTGCCGCTCAGCGAAAAACTTCTGATCACGCCGTTGCGCCGCGAGAACTTGACGTCGACGCTGCGCAGCGCCTCGCCATAGAAGCCGGCCACGGCGCCCAGCTTGAGGTCGACATCGAAATCGATGCTCTTGGTCTTGCTCTTGACGTCGGTATGCTTGCCCGAAATGGCCGATTTCAGAAAGCCCCGGCCGTCGAACACATCGCCGCGCATCGTCACTTTCAGCGCCCCATCGGGCGCGCGGTCGGCCTTGAGCGAGGTCCTGTCGCCTTCGGACGGCGAATAGGTCGGGAAGTTGGCGCTGATCAGGTCGCCGTCCTGATCCACCTCGAGCGATCCCTTGATCGAGACCCCGCCGCCGTCGATGACGATGTCCTCCAGGCGGGTGGATTGCTGCTTCTGCACCACGTTGAAAACCGCCCGGCTCGACTTGCCCGGCAGCTTGACCCAGCCCGGCAGGATATTATCGAGTTTCAGCGCGGTCAGGTCGGCCTCGATGCCCATACGGCTGGTTTCGCCGATCTTGCCCGACAGCTTGAGCGGGATATTGCCGGTGACCGCGGGGCCGAGATCGAACCCGAGCCGGGCGCGGCTGGCGTCGTCGAGCGTCGCCTGCAGCTTGATGTCGGCATCGCCCTCGTTCGGCTTGCGATAATCCAGCGAGGCCGATTGCCCGTTGATCTTGACCTCACCCTTGACCTGATAGCCGGCGTTGTTGGCGGTGACCTTCAGGGCATTCGACTCGAGCTTCTGGTTCATCACCAGTTTGTCGGCGGAAAAACCGGCCAGGTCTGCCGAGATGGCAAAGGTGGTGTCGGCCTTGCTGAGGGAGCCCTTGACCGGCAGGCCGAGCGTGACCAAAGCGCTGACTGTCCCCTTGCTCGAATTCGGATCGATCAGCGTGCCGGAGAATTCGCTGAGACGATCGGAGGCGAGAATTTCGGCCATCGCGGGCACCGGCCCATCGATCCGGAACCGGACCTTGGCCGGTGACGGTTTCGGCGCCATATCCGGCACCTCGAACACGAAGTCGGTGATGTTCAGCTTGCGGCCCGCCGGCGTATCGGACACAGCCTGCCCAATGGTGACGGTCGCGGTGCGGCCGGTCACCACGGCCTTCAGATCGGCATCGCGCACCAGCGGCATTTCGTCGACCGGCCGCAAGGTCACGCCCGACGCGACGATGTTGACGGCAAGGCCGTCATCCGGGATCGGCGGGCCCCGCCGCGACAGATTCCGGACCGGCGAGTTGACGCCGACCTCGATGCGCTGCAGCGAACCGCTTTCGACCCGCTCGATCACCCATTCGCGGACTTCGGGAACGATCAGGATCGGCCACATCCGCTTCAGCGCCGACGCCGACATCGGCGTTCCCGCGAATCCCAGGGTCAGGCGCGGCTCGCCCGAATATTCGACACTGCCGGTGCCGGCGACGCCGATCTCGCCGTTGCTGATATCCGCCTGCGTCAGCAGCACACGCTTGCGGTCGGTGTCGAAGCGCAGGCCGATGGCGATGCGATTGAAAATCAGCGGCGGTTCATTGTCCGCGCCTGCCAGCACGATGGTGCCGCCGGAAAACCCCAGCTGCCATTCGGCGATGTTGCCGTTCGGCGGCTCGAGATGCGCGAGCAGCGTGACCCGGTTCGAACCGGAAATGATCTTGAACGGCGCCACCAGCACGCGCCGTCCGGAATCCCATTCGACATTGATCTCGGCCGAATCGATCGCCATCGGATAATCCGGCGTATCGCTGTCGATGATGTGTCCGGCGCCCGCGTTGATCCTGCCGCGGAAATAGGTCGGCAGGCCGTCGCGGCCGAGTTCGCCCTTCAGTTCGCCGGTCAGCGGCAGCTCCGCGCTGTAGGTCAGGTCCTTCAGCCGCATCGCCAAAAGGATATTGGCGGCCGGGACCTTGTTGGCGCGGAGATCGACCGATCGCACCCCGTTGGCGGGAGCTCCGACCACGACGCGAAGCGACCAGGCATGGACGCCTTCTTCGCCGAGACTGAGCGCCACCCCGCCGCCACTCGGCCGGCGCAGACTGAGGCTGATATTATCGAAGGTCCATTTGTTGCCGCGCTGCTGGTCGTCGACGACAAGGTTGCCGTTCTTCAGGCCGATCTCGTTGAGATTTTGTCCGTCGAGCCCGGTCAGGCTCAGGCTGTCGAGCCAGTCGAGGCCGGCGAGCAGACCGCTCTGGCCGCTGGCGGGAGCCGGTGCGGCAGGCGCGGTCGCAGTCCCCGGCGAAGATGGCGCAGCGCCTCCGGACGGCATGACAGGAACCTGACGCGGAAATGTCGGCGCCAGCCCTGCGTCCTTTTTCGAGGCCACACCGGTGGCGAGCGGCTTATCGGTGTCGCCGGCGGAAACCGTGACGGTGCCATCAGGCGATATCCGAACCGCGAGTTCGGCATCGACCAGATTGAGGCTCTCGGCGCGAAGCCGCCCCATCAACAGCGCGCTGCCAGAAAGTTTCACCTCGGCCTTCGGCGCGGTCGCGACGACGACGCGGTCACTGTCCCTGACCACGATATCGCGGATGCGGACGGCGATTCGGATTCGCCCTGCGCGCTCGATCTGGGTGCCGCCGACTTCGACGGTATTGCCGTGGCCGATATTTTCCTCGATCGCCGCCGCCAGCCAGGGCGTGGCCATATCGAGATTGATCGGACCGGCGCCGAGCCGCCACCACAGCCCGCCGAAGCAGCCGGCGAAGATCACCAGCAGAACCGCGATCACGACGGCAAGGCGTTTTACCCAGCGTTCGCCCGATGCCCAACGGCGCAAGCGTCCGAAACGATCGCCCAGCCGGTGAAAGCCGCTGTTCGAGCGCGACAACAGCCGGCGCGCGCGATCGCCCGCGTCATGGTCCTGATCCCAATCGGCATCGTCCCACTGCGAGGACTGGACGTCGGCACGCGGACTGGCCTCCTGGGGCGACGTTTTGGGCGACGTGTTCCTGGCCATTGCCTCTCGGTGCTGGCGCTCATTGTAAGACGGATCGCCGCCAAGGCCGCGCTCGTCCACATGGTACGCGCGCTCCCGTGTCGGCACTGCTGCCAATCCTCGATTAATACTGTTACTCGTCATTGGGCCCAAGGAGCCTGTTCAACGAGGGGCCGGAGCTTGCGTCGAATTCCCTGTCACCATACTCCGGGGTCATCAGATTTGCCCAGCTGCAGGACCCGTTCCCGCTTCCGGGGACAAGACCCGCAATACCCCCATGATTGATCCGCCGAAAGCGACGAAAGGAAGGCGTATGTCCAAGAAAACGCGCAAGAAATCCCCCAAAACCGCCGCCGCGAAGCCAACCCGCGCCAAGACTGCCGGCAAGCCCAAAAACGCGCCAAAGAACACATCCAAAACCACGTCCAAGAAATCGGCCAGCACCACGGCCAGGGCCGCATCGACGAAAGCCACCAAGGCGACGGTCAAAAAATCAGCCCAGGATGCCAGCAAGAAAACCAGCAGGAAACCCGGCAACACGCCAGTCCAAGCATCGCATAAGGCCCCGTCGAAAACGTTAAAGGCGGTTAGCCACAGCGAATCGGCTGCCCCCGTCGTGACCGCATCGAAGCCGCCCGCTCCGAAACCGGTGGTCGTGACGCCGCCGGCGAACCAGACGCCGGCCCCAAAAACCGTCGCGGCAGCGCCGGGCCAGCCCGGCCTCAGCGAGGGAGCCAGGGCGCCCGCCTTCCGGCTGCCCCGCGACGGCGGCGATTCGGTCTCGCTCAGCGACTTCAAGGGCGGGAATCTGGTGCTGTTCTTCTATCCGCGCGCGGACACGCCGGGCTGCACCAAGGAGGCCATCGACTTCAGCCGGCTGGCGGGCGCGTTTGCCGAAAGCGGCACCGCCGTGCTCGGCGTTTCCGCCGACCCGCTGAAGGCCCAGGAGGCCTTTCGCGACAAACACGAACTGGTCACACCTCTCGTTTCGGACGAACAACATGAGATGCTGGATGCCTATGGCGTGTGGGGCGAAAAATCGATGTATGGCAGAACCTTCCTCGGCATTCTTCGCACCACGGTTCTGGTTGGCGCCGACGGCAAAATCATCCGGATCTGGCGCAATGTGAAGGTCGACGGCCATGCCGACGAGGTGCTCGCGGCAGTGCGCGCTTTGTCAGATTAATCCGGTTCCATTCGCTGAAAATTAACCATGAGCCGGTCAAATCACCCCCGCCAATTCAGCCGTACGGAACTCATCTCCGACCGGCGCGGGAGTGTCGATGTCGTACCGTTCCGGTCATTATTCCGAGTATCCCCAGCACCACCCGCATGACCATGGCCGGGCTTCCCCTCGCCGACCGGCGTCGAGCCGTTCGGCGGTGGCCGCTGCGCCACAGGCGCAGGACGGCTACACGCTGGTCCACGCCGGCAAGCAGGTCCGCTTCGGCCCGGTGGCGTTCTGGATCGTGGTCGGCACGGTGACCGTGCTCGGGATGTGGTCGGCGGCCACCGCGACCTATTTCGCCTTCCGCGACGACGTTCTGACCCGGCTGATCGCCCGTCAGGCGGAGATGCAATACGCCTACGAAGACCGGATCGCCGAACTGCGCGCCAAGGTCGACCGTACCACCAGCCGCCAGCTGCTCGATCAGGAACAATTCGACCAGAAGCTCGACCAGATTATGCGGCGCCAGACCGCACTGGAATCGCGCGCCACCGCGCTCGGGGCCATTCCCGACGCCGGTGTCACCGGGTCGATCCGGCCGTCGGCGCGCGGCGCCGCGGCCAGCGATGCCGCGCACTCGGGAACGCCGAAACCGTCGCCGATCAGCGACACCGTGATCTTCGTGGCGCCACCCGATCGCGAAGCGCGGCTGGAATCGCGCGCGCCCGTGGTCGCCAAAGTGCAGCCGAACCAGTTCGCCAGAGTCCAGGGTTTCGACAACGTCGTGCTCCGCCTGCAGTCCTCGCTCGACAAGGTCGAAGGCCGCCAGATGGCGGCGCTCTCTTCGGTCGAGGAGAGCATGGAATCGCGCATGCGCCGGATGCGCGGCGTCATCGCCGATCTCGGCCTCAACATGGCGAAACTGGAAGCCGCGACACCGCGCTCCGGCGTCGGCGGCCCGTTCGTGCCGGTCAAATTGCCCGCGGATGCGGGCACGTTCGAGCGCCAGCTGCACCGGATCAATGTCACCCGCATCCACGTCGAGCGTCTCAACCGCACGCTGGCGCTGGTGCCGTACCGCAAGCCGGTGATCGGCGCGGTCGAATTCAGCTCGGGCTTCGGGGTCCGCAGCGATCCGTCCCTCGGCCGCCCCGCGATGCATACCGGCCTCGATTTCCGCGCCGCCATGGGCGATCCGGTGCGCGCGACCGCGAACGGCAAAGTGGTGACGTCAGGCTGGCAGGGCGGCTACGGCCGCATGGTGGAAATCGACCACGGCAACGGGCTGTCGACCCGCTACGGCCACATGTCGGAAATCCACGTCAAGGTCGGCGACCACATCCGGATCGGACAGGTGATCGGCGCCGTCGGCTCGACCGGCCGCTCCACCGGTCCGCATCTGCACTACGAAACCAGAATCGACGGCGACCCCGTCGACCCGCAGAAGTTTTTGCGCGCGGGTGTGCGGCTGAGTTCGGGTTAGAGACTGCTCCGCGGCAACTTTAGATCAGTAGGGTCGTCCAATCCGCGGGTGCAGCGTGACTTGTGAGAATCCGAAACAGTGGCGGATCGAGAACGCCGGGCATCTCAAAGGCGTTCGGCTTCGGTTCCGACGATACGCTCGCTGGAGCGAGAGCTGGGACCATGACCATTGCTCGGGCTGCTGGGCAAAGTTCGCCGAGTCCGAAGGGCCGAACATCCATCACGAAGGTTACAGCACCTGTGACGACTACAAGCTCGGCGCAGGCTACGAATGGGTGTGCCAAGAGTGCTTCAACGATCTCAAGGATGACTTGGGATGGCAGTATCCCTAGGATCTGCCGATCCTTGACTGATTTTTTTAGACCCGTGTCGGCCCGCGGGAAGGCGAGTCGTCCTTGCAGTAGAAGCCGAGCCAAAGCAATTGCCGCACACTCGCTCGGCCAGGAGTGCCAACATCATGTCCGGAAATACCGTCCGTCTGCACCGTGTCCTCGCCACCCAACCGGAGAAGGTCTTTCGCGCCTTTCTTGATGCGGATGCCATGGCCAAATGGCTGCCGCCCCACGGCTTCACCTGCAAGGTCCACCATCTCGACGCCAGGGTCGGCGGCACATTCCGGATGTCGTTCACCAACTTCACGACCAAAGCCGGTCATTCCTTCGGCGGCGAATATCTGGAGATCGTGCCCAACGAGCGTATCCGCTACACCGACCGCTTCGACGACCCCAATCTGCCCGGCGTCATCGAGGTCACCGTGATCCTGAAACAGGTCTCCGTCGGGACCGAAATCAACATCGAACAGTCCAACCTGCCGGCGGTGATTCCGGTCGAGGCCTGCTATCTGGGCTGGCAACAGTCGCTCATGCAGCTTGCGTTGCTCGTGGAGCCGGAAATTCCTGAATGATCGGCGCAGCAACCGCCGACCTCATCCTGAGGAGCCGCGCGCGCTTCGCGCTGCGTCTCGAAGGATGGCAGCAGGCCATGTGCCAGATGGTTCGAGACGCGCTCCGACAACGCAGGCGCGTTGCCGGAGCGCTCCTCACCATGAGGAAGTTGAGCGTGTCGCACGGGCGGCGCATCTGCTCTATCGGAAGAAGTCGTTCGGGCCGGTGTTGATCCTGATCCCCGGCAACAGCACGCCGCTGGAGAAATCCTTCAGGCTGCCGGCCTGTTTCGTCACCTGCAGAACTGCCCTTATCGATCGGATGAAACAAGCATTGCTGCGCCGCTGCAATTATGGTCAACACTCGCGCAATGTGTCGAAAGCAGGCAACGATTTTGGGGCATCACCTGCCATTCCGTAGACTTCAAGACCCGCCAGCACGCCACCCTTTGTGAATAGAAAGATGCCACTTGGTTGGTCGATTGGACCGAAAATGAAATCAGCGACAACACGCATAGAAGCTTTGATATCGTATGGTCGCCCCCCAACAGCAAGGTTAAAGCTTGCGCAGCCGCAGGGGCAACGCCAGGAAGTGGCCCGTGCCAGCGCCAACTGCGGCAACAACAATGCGGCGTCCTGCTCTCCATGTTCGAGCATCCACACCACGAGGTGGTGCTCCTCGGCCGTAAGAGAGCGCGTTTCTGACGATGATTCAGCCATCATCGAGACGATATCAAGTTTTGCTACCCGCGTGAACCTGCCGCTTTAGGCTTTGTAAAGGTCGAGTAGGCTTGAATCCGCCAGAGAAGCGTATTGGTCCAAGACATCCCCGGCTCGGCGCCGCTGGATTCCGTGCCGCGCGATGGCTCGGCGCGCGGCTGTTCGCGGCGGCCGGTTTTCATCAGTTCGGCTCGGAATTCGCCGACCGGCGGATCGCGCATATCAGCGAAAAACTGCAGCGCGGCGAGACCGTGTATCTCGCCGGGCTGGGGCCGCCCGGCACCCACAATTCGGGCGTGGCGCTGGTCGAGGTGACGCAGGCCGATGGGCCGCGCCTGATCGTCAACAACGAGGAAGAGCGCTTTTCCGGCAACAAGCACACGACGGAATATCCGCGCCACTCGATCGACGCCATGGTGGCCACGCTGCGCGGCATCGGTCGCGATATCGGGGATATCGACGCCTGGCTCACCAGCTGGGATTACCCGACGCTGGCCGGCACCATCGCGCGCTCGGTGCTGGAGGAAGTGCCGCAGAGCCTGAAACTGCTGCGCACCACCGAAGCCGCCGGCTTCGATGGCCGCCGGCTCGACCAGATGACGCGGACACCGAAGATTCTCGGCCGGCAACTCGGGCTTGCCGAGCGCGTGCCGCTGATCTGCCTGCCGCACCATGACAACCACGCCTGGTTTTCGTTCGCGGCCTCGCCGTTCGCCGATAACGGCGAGCCTGTCGCGATCGCGGTGCTCGACGGTACCGGCGACAGGGGATCGGTCTCGCTCTATGTCGCGGCGAACGGCGCGATGCGGCAGCTCTATTGCAACGACAGCATGTTCGACTCGCTCGGCGCCTTCTACAGCGTGATTTCATCGACGCAAGGCGGCTGGACCTGGCTGTCCAGCGAGGGCCGCTACATGGGCGCCGCCGCCTGGGGCGACATCAACCGCGCCAGTAATCCCTATTACGCGCGGCTGCGCGACGTGCTGGATCTCGGTGCCGATGGTGAGGTGCGGATCAACCGCGCATTGGCCAACTGGTACTGCGACCCGTTCGATCAACCCTACAAACCAGCGCTGATCGATATCCTCGGCCAACCCTTGAAGCCCGACCAGCTCTGGAATCCCGATGCGGTGCTGCGGGTCGAGGACATTGCGCACCGCCCCGATACACAAGACCGGCTCGACAAGGCCGCCGCGACGCAACTGGTGTTCGAGGACGCCATGATCCATGTCGTCGACCATCTGCTGCGCGTGACCGGCGCCAGCCGGCTGGTGCTGACCGGCGGCGTGGCGCTGAACGCCGTCGGCAATATGCGGCTGCTGGAGCATTTCGACGCGGCATGGTTTGAAAAAAACCAGCAACGCCGGGCCCGTCTGCATCTGTGGGTGCCGCCGACGCCCGGCGATCCCGGCGTCACCATCGGCGCGGCCTGGCTGTTTGCGCATCTCGCGGGCGCACCGCGCGGTGCCCCGATGACGCATGCCTTCTATTGCGGTTTGGCGCCACGGCAGGAAGACATCGCAACCGCGCTGCAGGCCCCCGACATCGCCTCACAAGGGATCGGCGACATCTCGACGCCTGAAGGGCGCGATGCCGTCGCCGACCTGATGGCATTCATCGTGGCGCGCAGCGGCATCATCGCGCTGTACCAGGGCGCCGCCGAAACCGGGCCCCGCGCGCTCGGGCATCGCTCGATTTTTGCCAACCCCTGCGACGCTCAGGCGCGCGAACGGCTCAACGAGCGGGTCAAATACCGCGAGGCGATCCGCCCGCTGGCGCCGATGGCGACGCTGGAAGCGGCCATGCAATATTTTGACCTGCACGAGGGCGCCTCCGACGCCGGTTACAACGCCTATAATTACATGGTGCTGACCGCACCATCGAAGCCGGCCGCGCGCGAGAAAATTCCGGCCGTGATCCATGCCGACGGCACCGGCCGCATCCAGATCGTGCGGGCGCAAGACGATCCCCTCACCTACGCGTATCTGAAGGCGCTCGGCCGCCACATCGGCGTCGAGATCTCCGTCAACACCTCGTTCAATGTCGCCGGCCCGATCGCGCAGTCCCCGCACCAGGCGATCGAGACGCTGCGGCGTTCGAAAGGCCTCGACGCGGTGCTGCTGGTGGCCGATGACGGCGCGGTCACCGCGGCCTGGCACGGCGGCGAGCGCGACAGCGGAAGGTTCACGGGGTGGCTTTCGGAATGGAAGCAGCGCCCCTGATGAAGGCGAAAACGCGACCGTCGATCACCAGCAGCGCGCTGCCGATCACCAGCGCGCCCACGATCTCGGCAAGCGTCATGGTTTCGCCGAGCACGAGATAGCCGAGCAGGATCGCGGTGACGGGAATCAGCAGCGTGACCAGCATGACATTGGTCGAGCCCGACCGTCGCAGGATCTGAAAGAACACGATGTAGGCCAGCGCGGTCGACAAACCCGCGAGGCCGGCCAGCGCCAGCCATGTCGTGATATCAGGCATCGGCAGTCGCCACGGCCGCTCGACCGCGCCCGCAATGACCATCATCATCAGCGTGGAGGCCAGCATCTGAAGCGTCGCGGTGGCCAGCGGTGGCGAGTCCGCCAGTTTTCGGCGCGCGTAAAGCGCCGACAGCCCATAGCTGAAGGCCGCGGCGAGGCAGAGCAGGATGCCAAAACCCTGGCCGCGGCTGAAGCCAAGGTGCTGGCCGTGCAGAATGGCGACCCCGATCAGCCCGATGACGACGCCCGCGACGCGGCGCGCAAGCAGTTTTTCGTCGCCGGCCGCCGCCATCACCAGCACGGTGAACAGCGGCGTGGTCGCGTTCAGAATCGAGGCCAGCCCGCTGGAAATATAGGTCTGTCCGGTGACGATCAGCGAGAACGGCAGAACGTTGTTCAGCAGCGCGATGGCGAAGAAGGGACGCCAGCCCGCCAGCGTCTGCGGCAGCCGAATTTTGTACGCCCACAGCACCGGCAGAAGGATCAGGGCCGCGAGCGCCACCCGCAGCAGCACCACCGTCAGTGGCGGCAATTGCCGCAGCACGACGCCGTTGAAGAAGAACGAACCGCCCCACAACACCGAAAGTACGGCAAGCAGCGACCAGTCCCTCGCGTCAATCCGTTGGTCGGTCGGCGTCATGGCGGTGGGGACCTGCGTGATCGGGCCAATCGCTTACCCCGAAAGCCGGCGCATCGGCCACCCGATTTCCCGCAACAACCTAAACCTCATGCCGAGGGGCCGCGCGCGCTTCGCGCGGCGTCTCGAAGCATGGCAGCGGGCAATATGCCAGATGGTTCTCCCGGCGATGCGAAGCATCGTCCGAGACGCGCGCCGGACAGCGCAGGCGCGCTGTCCGAACGCGCTCCTCACGATGAGGGAGCGGCGCGTGCCGTTACGGCTTGCGCAGGCAGAGGCCCATGGTCGGTGGCGTCGCGCATTTCGCTCCATCCGGCGCGCCGCCGCCCGGGCAGAACACCGACACCAGCGTCTCATTCGCCTCGCAGCTTGCCGCGCCGTCCCCCTGCACCGCCCTCAGGCCGGCGGGAGCGGCATCCCCCTTGTCGCCCTTGTCGCCTTTTTCACCCTTTTCGCCTTTATCCCCTTTTTCGCCCTTCGCACCGGGTGCCCCCTGCGGTCCCTGCGGACCTTGCGCGCCAGGCTGACCCTGGGCGCCGGCTATCCCTTGAATGCCCTGCGCGCCCTGCGGACCGGCCGGCCCCTGTGCGCCCGGCTCGCCTTTCGGCCCCGGATCCCTGCCGCATCCGCCAAGCGAAAGCGCAATGCCAACAAGCAGAATGGAAACAATTCTCATGACGACCCCCCACGACGGATGAATGAACCGGCTGCAAAGCACAACGCCGATACTAGGCCGCGAAACGTGACAGGTTCAAATAGAACTAAAGCCGAAGCGAAGGTTTGGTGCGATGCGGTCATGGCTTTTTCGAGCGAAGCATGCCCTCGGACTTGATCCGGGGGTGGTACCGGTTCGCGTAAAGAAAACGCGTCAAAACAAAAACCTATCTCGCTCTGTCAGGCTTCGGCCGCGACACGATCTCGATCATTTTGCCTTCGTCATCGTCCGGCGCATGGGCTTTGGCGCGGTCATAGGCCGCGACCGCGGCACGTCCCATGATGGGGGAATCACGCAGCAGGCTCTCGGCCAGAGCCACCGCGTAAGCCGCGTCCTTCTGGCGCAGCGCGGCCGTGAAAGTCGCGCCGGCAAAATTTCGCTCGACCATGCGCTTCGAATGCCGGATCACCTGTGGACTGGCGGCAACGCCGGTCTCCACCGCCTCCAGCACCAGCTTCATGTCGAGACCGGCCTGCTCGGCGATCGCGAGCCCCTCGGCGATCCCGGCGATCTGGATCGCGCCCATCAAATTGTTGATCAGCTTGTAGACCGTGCCGGTGCCGACCGCGCCGAAATGCCGGATGGTCATCGACAGCGGCGTGAGAAAAGGCCGCGCCCGTTCGAGGTCCGCTGCATCGGCGCCCACCAGCAGCGTCAGGTTTCCCGCCGCCGCCGCGTCCGGCAGCCCGGTGACGGGGCTGTCGATGTAGACGATGCCGCGCTCGCCAAGCACCCGCGCCATTTCGAGCGCATGCCGGTGAGAAACCGTCGAGCATTCGATCGCAAGCGTGCCAGCCTTCATGGTCGCGGCGGCGCCGTCTCTTGCCAGCCACACCGCACGCGACGCTTCGTCGTCGGCAACCATGGTCACGACGGCGTCGGCGCCAATCGCGGCATCTTCGGGCGACGTCGCCCATTGCGCGCCGCGCGCGATCAGGTCCTCGGCCTTGGCCTTGCTCCGGTTCCACACCGCGACGTCAAAGCCGGCGTCGAGATAGCGGCCGGCCATGCCATGGCCCATGCGGCCGAGGCCGATGAAGGCGACCTTGGCCATCGGCTAGTCCACGTCTTCCACCGAAGCGGGCGCGGTGCCGAAGGCGCGCTGCGCCAGCGTCGCCGCCATGAATTCATCGAGGTCGCCGTCGAGCACGCCCGAGGTGTCCGAGGTCTGTACGCCGGTGCGCAGGTCCTTCACCATCTGATAGGGCTGCAGCACGTAGGAGCGGATCTGGTGGCCCCAGCCGATGTCGGTCTTGGCGGCCTGGTCGGCGGCGGCCTGCGCCTCGCGCTTCTTCAGCTCGATCTCGTACAGCCGCGCGCGCAGCATGTCCCATGCCTGTGCCTTGTTCTTGTGCTGCGAACGACCGGCCTGGCAGACCACGGCCACCCCGGTCGGAATGTGGGTCAGCCGCACCGCAGATTCGGTCTTGTTGACGTGCTGGCCGCCGGCGCCGCCCGAGCGCATGGTGTCGACGCGCACGTCGGACTCGGCGATATCGATCTTGATCGAGTTGTCGACCACGGGAAAGATCGCGACCGACGAGAACGAGGTGTGCCGCCGCGCATTGGAATCGAACGGCGAGATCCGCACCAGCCGGTGCACGCCGGCCTCGGTCTTCAGCCAGCCATAGGCGTTGTGGCCCGAGATCTGGATGGTGGCGGATTTGATCCCGGCTTCTTCGCCCTGGGTTTCCTCGAGATATTCGATCTTGAAGCCGTGCTTCTCGGCCCAGCGCGTATACATGCGCAGCAGCATCGAGGCCCAGTCCTGGCTTTCGGTACCGCCGGCGCCGGCGTGGACTTCGAGATAGGAATCGAAGCGGTCGGCTTCGCCGCCGAGCAGCGCTTCGAGCTCGCGGCGGGCGACTTCCTTCTTCAGGGCTTTCAGCGCGGCCTCGGCTTCCGCCACCACGCCTTCATCGCCCTCGGCCTCGCCGAGTTCGATCATCCCGATATTGTCTTCGAGCTCGCGTTCGACCTTGCCGATCCCCTGGAGCGAATCCTCCAGCGAGGTGCGCTCCTGCATCAGCTTCTGCGCCTTCTGCGGGTCGTTCCAGAGATTGGGATCTTCAGCGAGCTTGTTCAGCTCCGCGAGGCGCGCCGTGGATGCATCGACGTCAAAGATGCCTCCTCAGCAGCCCGACAGACTGCTTGATCTCTTCAACGAGGCGTTCGACTTCAGCGCGCATGGTTTCTCTGATTCTGCGGGGGATGACCCGCTACCGACAGTGTTGTCGAGAGGATGTAACGGCACCGGCCGCAAAGTGCAAACGGCTACCAGAGCCCGCCGGTACCGGGACGCATGATAAAGCCGGCGTCGGGCGGCGCCATCATCGGGCGACCGTTGCCGTCGACATCGGCGACACCGATGACGCTGTAATTGTCCGGAGGCGCCGTCCCGGGCTTGAAGGCTTCCAGAATGCCGCCGCCGCCCGGACCGCTTCGCATGCCGGACTTGGCGTCGACGCGGATCAACTTGATTCCGGCGGGAACCTTGAACGGGATCGCCGGCTTGTCGGCGAGCGCGAGCTTGAGGAAGTGCTTGGCGATGGGAGCCGCCAGATGGCCGCCGGTAGCGCCCCTGCCGAGGTTGCGCGGCTTGTCGTAGCCTACATAAACGCCGACCACCATGTCCGGCGAGAACCCGATGAACCAGACATCCTTCAGATCGTTGGTGGTGCCGGTTTTGCCGGCGATCGGCTTGCCGACTTCCTTCAGGACCGTGGCGGTGCCGCCCTGCACCACATCTTCCATCATCGAGGTGATCTGGTAGGCCGTCATCGCATCCAGCACCTGCTCGCGGCGATCGACCAGTTGCGGTTCGGGCTGATTTTTCCAGCCGCCGGGCGCGTCGCAGCCCCGGCATTCGCGCGCGTCGTGCTTGAAGATGGTATGGCCATAGCGGTCCTGGATACGGTCGATCAAGGTCGACTTCACGCGCCGGCCGCCATTGGCGAACATCGAATAGGCCGTCACCATCCGCATCACGGTGGTTTCGCCGGCGCCCAGCGCATAGGACAGGTAATTGGGCAGTTCGTCATAGACGCCGAATCGCTTGGCGTATTCGCCGATCAGCGGCATGCCGACGTCCTGCGCCAGCCGCACCGTTACCGTATTGAGCGAGCGCTTCAGCGCGTTGCGCAGCGTCTGCGGCCCGTAATACTTGCCGGTCGAATAGTTTTCCGGGCGCCAGACGCCGGCACCCTGCCCCTGGTCGATTTCGATCGGCGCATCGACCACGATGGTGGACGGCGTATAGCCGTTGTCCATGGCCGCCGAATAGACCAGCGGCTTGAACGACGAACCCGGCTGCCGATAGGCCTGGGTCGCGCGGTTGAACTGGCTCTGGTCGAACGAAAATCCACCGACCATCGCCAGCACGCGGCCGGTCCAGGGATCCATCACCACCATCGCGCCGGACACTTCCGGCAGCTGGCGCAGCCGGAACTGGCCCTCCACGATCGAGCCGTCCTTGGCGAGCAGCGGATCGGCATAGATGACGTCGCCCGGCTCCAGCACCTGCGATACCTTGGTCGGTGTCTTGGAGCGCGTCGGCCCCGACGCCGCCTTGGCCCACTTCACACCATCGATCGTGACGATTCCGGTCTCGCGCTCCTTCGAAACGGCACCGCCGAGTTCGCGGCCCGGCTGAAAACCGATCCGCGCCGACTGATCGCTGGTCTCCAGCACCACGGCCATCCGCCACGGCGAGATATCCGACAGCGACTTGACGTCGGCGAGCTTGACGCCCCAGTCGCCGGATATATCGAGCTTGCTGACGGCGCCGCGATATCCGTTCGCTTCGTCGAACTTCACGAGCCCGGCGGTCATGGTCCTGCGCGCCATCACCTGCAGCTTCGGATCGAGCGTGGTCCGCACCGACAGGCCGCCTTCATAGAGTTTCTTCTCACCATAGCGCTCGAACACGTCGCGGCGCACTTCCTCGGCGAAATACTCGCCGGCGAAGATGTGCGCGGCGTTGCTCCGGCTGGTGACCACCATCGGATCCTTGCGGGCCTTGTCGGCGTCGCTCTGCTTGATCCAGCCGTTTTCCACCAGGCGATCGATCACGTAGTTGCGGCGTTCGATGGCGCGATCGCGGTTCTTTACCGGATGGAGCGATGACGGGGCCTTGGGCAACGCGGCGAGATAGGCCGCTTCCGCAATGGTGAGTTCGTTCACCGATTTGTCGAAATAGACCAGCGATGCCGCGGCGACGCCATAGGCGCCGAGGCCGAGATAGATTTCGTTGAGATAGAGTTCGAGAATCTTGTCCTTGGAATAGGTGCGTTCGATCCGCATCGCCAGCAAGGCTTCCTTGATCTTGCGGGTGAACGACACTTCGTTGGTCAAGAGAAAGTTCTTCGCCACCTGCTGGGTGATGGTGGAGGCGCCCTGCGGCCGCTTGTTGGAGCCGTAATTCTGCGCATAGAGCACCGCGGCGCGGGCCATGCCGGTGAAGTCGATGCCGCCATGCTCGTAGAAATTCTTGTCCTCGGCGGCCAGGAACGCGTTGATGACCATCTTCGGCACCGCCTGGATCGGCAAATACAGCCGGCGCTCCTTGGAATATTCGCCGAGCAGCGCACCGTCCGACGCATGGACGCGCGTCATCACCGGCGGCTCATAATCCTGCAGCTGCGAATAGTCGGGCAAGTCCTTGGAATAATGCCAGATCAGCCCCGCGACCGCGGCGACGCCCACCAGGAACACGACGGTTCCGGCGGCGAACAAGAAACCCATGAACCGAACCAGCAAGCGCATTATCGAAGTTCCGTTCCAGCCCTGGCGCCGCGATTCCCGGCGCTTCCTCAGCAAAGTCCGCGCCCGGCCATCAGCCGTCTCGCGCAGGCGATAAATATTTCGTCGGCCGCGGGCCAACCTAGCGCGATTCCGACGTTTTCCCTGTTGTTTCTATAATGCCGCCGCTGTGGCCAAACTAGGGCTTCCCGCGGCGGAAGGCTGCCCTTTTCAGTTGGCTGTCCCGGCCGTCGCCAGCCGCTTGGCAAGGAACGCGTCGATCGCCTGCGCCATCGCCCCCGCGGTGCGGTTACGCCAGCTTTCCGAGACCAGATGTTCGAGATCGCCCTTGTTCGAGACATAACCGAGTTCGACCAGCACCGAGGGAACGTCGGGGGCCTTGAGCACCTTGAAACCGGCCGACTTCAGCGGGTGCTTGTGCATCCGCACGGTGGTCTTCATTTCCCCCATCAGGAGGCGGGCGAACCGGTTGGAGAATGTGCGGGTCTCGCGTTGCGCCAGCTCGATCAGAATGTCGGCGACCTCGGTCGGCTCCTCGGTGAGGTTGACCCCGCCGATGGCGTCGGCCTTGTTTTCGGTTTCCGCCAGCCGCTCCGCCTCGGCGTCGGAAGCCTTGTCAGACAGCGTGTAGATCGTGGCGCCCCGGGCATCGCCCTCGCGCCGCGGCAAGGCGTCGGCATGGATCGACACGAACAGCGCCGCCGACTGGTTGCGGGCGACTTTGACGCGGTCGGTGAGCGGAATGAAGGTATCGTCGGTGCGGGTCATGACGACACGATATTTACCGGATTTCTCGAGGCGATCGCGCAACGCCAGGCCAAATCCCAGCACCAGTTCCTTTTCACTGGTGCCCCCGGCCTGGGTGCCATTGTCGATACCGCCATGCCCCGGATCGATTACGACCACGGGTCGCGTATCCCCCGATGCGGCAGGCTTGGCGTCGGCGGTCGGCTCGACGGGAACCGAAGCCGTCGTCTCCGAGATCGCGGGCTTCAGCTCGGGCCGGCTTTTGGCGTCCAGCAACTGAACGAAGGCGGTGCGATCGACTTGTTCCAGTTCGAGCACCAGCCGCGGCGGTTGGCCGTTGGCGGCCTCCAGTACAAAGGATTTCGCTATTTTGGCCGGACCGGCCAGGTCGAACACGATCCGCGAGCCGCCCGGCATGACGAGGCCGTAGCGGAAGGCCTTGACCAGCCCGCGCCCGGAGGTGCCCGCCCCCGCCTTGAGCTGAAAGCTGACCTGGGGAATATCCACCACCACCCGATAGGGATCCGCCAGCGCGAAGGCGCGAAACTGGATGGGCCGGTCGAGATCGAGAACGAAGCGGGTCTGCCTGGTGTCGCCAGCCAAGCGGGCATCGGAAGCGACCGGAAAATTCTGGGCTGCGTCCGGTTTCGACGACTCACCCTCGACCGCAGCGCCAGTGCCGGCGAATGAACACAGCAATGCTGCGGCGCACAACAGCGCCCACCCCCTGAAAACACGATGATTTGCGCGGCCCGCCAACGAATCCATGCCTCCGAGCAGCCCTCTTACCGCAATAAAGCCACAGGGTTAACGGGAGCCTAACGCAGTTGCGACGAATAAGGTGCGGTGTTGCCGCGCTGCGACGCCCCTTTCAGTTCCCTTGCACCGAGGCCCCAATCCACGTATGTACGAGAGGCTGACGGCTAAAACTCCCGGTTGTGTCGCGTTCAGCCTCCCGGTGCAGCGCCGGAACTCTCTGAACCCAGAGGATTCCAGCGTCTTTCCGATCCCTCCGCAGGCCAGCGCAGCGCGCGGCTGAAACGGAGGGCGGTTTTGAGCCCGAGCGGCGTCGGTCCCAGGTTACCATCTTGTTCCAGGGACGGCTTCAGACACGGCATAACTGCTTATCCGGGTCCGACTGGGCCCGATATGGATGGCCGGCGAGCGCTTCGGCGCTGCGCCGGGTCTTCAGCGATAGACAAAGGCGGCGATCCTTGCCGCCAACGTGTTCAGACGGGCCGACGCTTGATGCGCCAGACTGTGTTGCCGACCATGATCCCCGGTAGAATCGCGCCGCCGCGAAGCGAAAGCTCCGCGCGTCGTGTTGCGCCGACAGGATCCCGTTCGGCCCGGCGCCCCGGGTTGCGTTTTGGCCTTCCCCTCACCCCCGAATCAGGTGGACCGTCGCGTCACCCGGCGGCGCGACATGCGCCCACGGTCATACGCGCCCGCCGCCGCCATGAGTTGCAAAATGCCCAACAAAATGTTGATCGATGCTACCCACCCGGAAGAGACCCGGGTGGTTGTGATCCGCGGCAATCGCGTCGAGGAATTTGATTTCGAGACCGCCCAGCGCAAGCAGCTGCGCGGCAATATCTACCTCGCCAAGGTCACCCGCGTAGAGCCGTCGCTGCAGGCAGCCTTCATCGAGTATGGCGGCAATCGCCATGGCTTCCTGGCCTTCAGCGAAATCCATCCCGACTATTATCAAATTCCGGTCGCCGACCGTCAGGCGCTGATCGAAGCCGATGAACGCGCCCATCGCGAGGCCGAGGAAGAAACCGAGAATCGTTCCTCTGGCCGGGGCCGCCGTCCGCGCCACCGCAACCAGCGCCGCCGCGGCAGTGGCGAGCGGGTGCAGAGCGAGGTGGTCGAGAACGCCAGCCCCGATTTGATGCAGGTCGCCCCGCCGCAAGAGGGCCAGGAACATCAGGAACACCAAGAGCCTCAGGAACATCCGGAAGCCCTGCACGCCGAGGCCGGTCATTCTCACGAGCATGACGCCGAACCCAGCCACGCCGGGGCCGCGCATCATGACCACGACGGTCACGACCACGAACATCCGCATGACCATGAACACCATGGGCATGAACACCACGATCATGAACACCATGCCCATGACGAGCACGGCCATGCGCCGGAGCAAGGTACCGAGACCCATGTCAGCGAGACGCTGGCGGCGGTAACCCTGCCCGATACGGCCGCCGTCGAGGCCGCCACGGCAGAGGCACACGAAGACCAGCCGCTTGACGTGCTTGCCGACGCCGAGCACGCGGAAGAAAACGCGGCCCATGCCGAGGACGCGGCGCGCGCCGAACAGGCCGGCGACGAGCACGCCGCTTCGCCTCACGACGAGCATGCCCTCCAGCCGCAAGGCGACGAGCATCACGACGATGAGGAAGAAGAAGACGACGACGACGCCGAAGAGGAAGTCGTCGAATCCGTCGGCGGCGACGACGTCATGGAAGAAGTGCCGGAGCGCGCCTTCCGTCCGCGCCGCCAGTACAAGATCCAGGAAGTTATCAAGCGCCGCCAAGTGATGCTGGTGCAGGTCGTCAAGGAAGAGCGCGGCAACAAGGGCGCGGCGCTGACCACCTACCTCTCGCTGGCCGGCCGCTACGCCGTCTTGATGCCCAACACCGCGCGTGGCGGCGGCATCAGCCGCAAGATCACCTCGTCGCAGGACCGTTCGCGCCTCAAGGACGTGGTGCAGGATCTCGACGTGCCCGAGGGCATGGGCATCATCCTGCGCACCGCGGGCGCCTCGCGCACCAAGCCGGAAATCAAGCGCGACTTCGAATATCTGATCCGGATGTGGGAAACCGTCCGCGACATGACCCTGAAGTCGCAGGCCCCCACTCTGGTCTACGAGGAGGGATCGCTGATCAAGCGGTCGCTGCGCGATCTCTACAACAAGGAAATCGACGAAATCCAGGTCGCCGGCGAAGCCGGCTACCAGGAAGCCCGCGACTTCATGAAGATGCTGATGCCCTCCAATGTGCGGGCGGTGAAGCAGTATCGCGACGGCCAGCCGCTGTTCTCGCGAATGGGCGTCGAAAGCCAGCTCGACGCGATGTTCTCGCCCACCGTGCAGTTGCGCTCCGGCGGCTACATCGTGATCAACCAGACCGAAGCGCTGGTCTCGATCGACGTCAATTCCGGCCGCTCCACCCGCGAACACCACATCGAGGACACCGCGCTCAAGACCAACCTCGAAGCTTCGGAAGAAGTCGCGCGGCAGCTCAGGTTGCGCGATCTCGCCGGCCTCATCGTCATCGACTTCATCGACATGGACGAGAAGCGCAACAACCGTTCGGTCGAGCGCAAGCTGTCGGATTGCCTGCGCCAGGACCGCGCCCGGATCCAGGTCGGCCGGATCTCGCATTTCGGCCTGCTGGAAATGTCGCGTCAGCGCATTCGCGCCAGCGTGCTGGAGAGTTCGACCGAGCCCTGCCCGCAATGCGGCGGCAGCGGCCATGTCCGTTCGGTATCTTCGGTGGCGCTGCAACTGCTGCGCGGCCTTGAAGAAATCCTGATGAAGGGCGCGACCCACAATCTCGTGGTGCGAACCCGGACCGACGTGGCGCTGTACGTCCTCAATCACAAGCGCGGCCATCTGCGCGATCTCGAGAACAGCTTCAAGGTGACGCTGGCCGTGATCGCCGATGCCACCGTCAGCGCCCAGCAGTCGTTCATCATCGACCGCGGCGAACAGGTGCATACGCTGGAGGCGGCCAAGGCGCTGCTGGCGGCGCAGGTTGCCGCCTTCCCGCCGCAGGTCGACGAGCCCTGGGACGAGGAAGAGCCGTTCGATATCGAAACCGAATCGGAAGTGGAAACCGAAGAGACCGAAGGGCTGACCGAGGAAGCCGCGGCCGGCGAGGAATCCGGCGGCGAAACCGATGCCGAGGGTCACAAGCGCAAGCGGCGGCGGCGGCGGCGTGGCCGTCCCGGCGAGCCGCGCGAAGGGGCTGCCGACCGCGACAGCACCGACGCCCCGCGCATGGCCCCGGACCAGGTTGCGGTCGCAGGCCCGGCCGATGGCGCCGAAGGCGACGAAGACGAATCCGAGGAGCAGCCCGGCGCGGCTCACGCCGACCAAACGGCGGACGGCGAGCGGCGGCCCCGCCGTCGCGGACGCCGCGGCGGACGCCGCCGGCGCGGCGG
>JBDRNF010000250.1:0-2459 GCA_043811435.1 Pseudomonadota bacterium | reverse complement strand
GACGACCTCGGTCTCGGCGACGACCAGATCTCCGACCATGCTGCCGCCAATGAACTGGCAGTCGAAGCCAATCGTGAAGAAGCTGTCGTGCGGGCGCGCTATGTGCGTCGACCAGCCTAACGCCTCGTCCAGGAACGCCATGATCATCCCGCCGTGCGGCCGTCCACGCGTATTGTCGTGCTTGGGCTGGACGCGGAAGCAGTATTGCGCGCGACCGGTATCCCCGCGCATGTAGAACGGGCCAATGAGGGTTATGAACGCTCCCGGCCGGATGGGCTTCCAGCCGTCGGCGAGCAACTCCGGCTCAGGTTCCGCATTCGTCGTCAAGCGCTCATCCCTTTCGCTTCGCAAAGAAGGCGGCGATCTGCGCCTTCATTGCCGGCGATCGTCCCGCCTCGCCCTGCAGGTCGCGCTCGAGCGCGAGTTGTCCGTCCGCGTCGAAATCGGCGGCCCGGTCGATCAGGCGCTTTGTGCCGGCGAGCGCGGCAGCGTCGAGCTTCGACAGGCGGGCGCAGATCGATTCGGCGGTGGCTGCTAGATCGGAGTCGTCGACGACGTCCCACAGCAGTCCCCATGCGAGCGCCTTCTCGGCTGGGACGCGGTCGCCGAGCAACATCATACCGGACGCACGCACCCGCCCCAGCATCCGCGACAGGAACAGCGTGTTGCCGGCGTCCGGCACCAGCGCGATGCCGACGAAGGGTTCGTAGAAATAGGCGGAGCGGGCGGCGATGACGATGTCGGCGGCGAGCGCAATGCCGACGGCGGCCCCCGCGCACGGTCCGTTGACGGCGGAGACGATCGGCAAGCGCGACTTGCGCATCGCCAGCACCAGCGGATTGAAATGGCGCTCGAGCACGTCGTCGAGCGCGGGAACCGCGTCGGGCTTCACCGTGGCCAGATCATAGCCGGCACCGAAGGCACGGCCTTCGCCTGTCATGAGGATCGAATGCGCTGACGGGTCGCGCCCGGCGCGCAGGACGGCGTCGCGGAGCTGATCGGCCGTTTCGTTGCGATAGGCGTTGAGCTTGTCGGGCCGGTTGACCGCGATGCGAGCCCGACCGTTCTCTACCGAGTATGTGATGTCCTTGTAGGTGGTCATGTCTTTCCTCCCGACAGGAACCAGCGCAATTGCGGCAGCCTGTCTGCACCGAAAAGACCTTCGCCGTCGACCAGGAAATGCGGCGAGCCGACGACACCCGATGTGACCGCTTCCGCCACCGCCGCCTCAAGGCCGGCTCTTCCGACCGCACCTTTCACGCCTTCGGCCGTCGTCTCAGGGGAGATTCCGACTTCGGCCGCGATATCGGAAAGTGCCTCCTCGTCGGAAATGTCCCGCCCTTCGGCAAAGAAGGCCGGCAAGAGGCGGCGGGCCAGCGCCAGCGCCTTGTCCGGATCCTGCGCCTGCACCGCATAGAAGAGGCGCCCCGCCAGGTGCGAGGAGAGCGGCAGCTTGGCCGGCTTCCTGTAGGGCATGCCGAAGAATGCTGCCGAACGCTCCATGTCGTTCAGCATGTAGGCGCGTTTTACCGGCGCATCCATGGGTGCTGCGATACAGTGCGCCTTGAGCACAGCCCACATCAGGATCGGCCGCCACTCGACCGCCCGCCCGAACTCCACTCCGATCCCGTCGATCTGCCCCGCTGCGAAATAGGCGTAGGGCGAGGCGAAGTCGAAGTAGAAGCGGATCGGGTCGGACATGGCTAGGGTCTGTCTCATCCCGTTCAACTACATCAACGGCGTCATCCTCGGGCTTGACCCGAGGATCTGCCGACGTCGGCGGATAGCCGGACCCGCTTCTGGGCGGAACCGTCTGTAGATCCTCGGGTCAAGCCCGAGGATGACGCTGCTGAGAGGTTGATGCCATTTTTCATCGCTGCAGGCGATTGCATCCTACGGGTGATTGATTCGCCACGCATCCTCAGAACCTGAACACGCCGTAGCCGGGGTCGCCCAACGGGGCATTCAGCGAGGCGGAGATGGCGATGCCCAGCGCGTTGCGGGTGTCGACCGGATCGATGATGCCGTCGTCCCAGAGTTCCGAGGTGGAATAGTAGGCCGACAACTGCTCCTGGTAGGCCTTGCGGGTGTCCTCCCAGACGCGGTCGACCTCCGATTGGTCGACCAGGCCTGCGCGCTTCATCTGGTTGAGCTTGACCTCGGCGAGCGTATTTGCCGCCTGGTCGCCGCCCATCACGCCGATCTGGTGGTTCGGCCAGGTGAACAGGAAGCGGCCGTCGAAGGCGCGACCGCACATGCCGTAATTGCCGGCGCCGAAGGAGCCGTTGCACATGACGGTGAATTTAGGCACCCGCGAACAGGACTGCGCCATGATCATCTTGGCGCCGTCCTTGGTGATGCCCCGCCGCTCGTATTCGCGGCCGATCATGTAGCCGGTGATGTTCTGCAGGAAGACCAGCGGCGTGTTGTTCTGGTTGCACAGCTCGATGAAGTGGCCG
>JBDRNF010000249.1:0-5923 GCA_043811435.1 Pseudomonadota bacterium | reverse complement strand
CGAGATAGTCGGCGAACTCGTCGCGTGTCGGATAGCCATCGGGATCACCTCGCAGCTCCATGCCCGGCAGCGCGCTGAAGATTCGCGGGGTAAACAGTGTCAGGGAGGCGTAACGCCTACGCCAGTTGTCGCCCAACCTATCGGATGCATCGACGATCCGAAACGGCAGACCAGCGCGCTTCAGATGATAGCCGGCGGCGAGACCAGCCTGCCCGGCGCCGACGACTAGGACTAGGGGCCCATTCATGGGAGCACAACCACTTGAGCCCCGACCGGAACACGTTCGTATAGATCGGCGACATGTTCGTTGAGCATGCGGATGCAGCCGTTCGATACGGCCTGTCCGATTGTCCATGGTTCGGTCGTGCCATGGATGCGGTAATAGGTGTCGCGGCCATTGCGATAGAGATAAAGAGCGCGCGACCCAAGCGGATTGCCAAGGCCACCGGGCAACCCGCCGGCAAATTTCGCGTATCTTTTCGGGTTTCGCCGGATCATGTTGGACGTCGGTTTCCACGACGGCCATTTGGCTTTGCGCGCGACTTGTGCCGTTCCTGACCATGCGAGACCCGCGCGGCCTACACCAACACCATATCTCCGGGCGATACCCGGACTGTCTACGAGGTAGAGGAAGAAGTTGGGCGGATCCACAACAACTGTGCCTGGGGCGTAGGCCGCGTCGAACCGAACGGATTGCGGTTCATACCGCGCGTCAAGAATGAAATTCTTGGGCGGCTGATGGGCGAATCCAATGCTCGGCGTCGCGACCGAGCCGACTATGCCGAGCAGGAAGGTCCTTCGCGAGAACATGTGCCAGCTACTCTGCTGAATGATCATGGCCATCGTCCGCCGCTGGCGGAGCGACGTCAGGAACCAGCTTCTCTACCGTCGCGTTGGCTCGCAGCTCCGCGACAATTGCCTGGGCTGCGGTGTTCTCCAGAGCCGAGCGTATCTGCCCTTCCATGGCTTCGAACGGGGGCGCCGGTCGCGTTCGACGGTCCTCGAGCTTCACCACGTGAAAGCCGAATGCGCTGGCGACCGGCTCCGTTGTGAATTGTCCGGGCTCCAGTTTCGCTGCGGCAGCATCGATCTCGGCCATGGTCTGACCGGCCGCAAGATAGCCCAGATCGCCGCCATCGGTTTTTGACGCCTCGTCCTTCGACCGCTCGCTCGCGAGCACGGCGAAATCCTTGCCGCCGGAGAGCGCGGCGATCACATCCCGGGCCTCCGCTTCCGTCGGCAGGAGGATATGGCGAAGGCGGAACTCTTCCACCGGCGGCACCTTGGCGACCTGGTCATCATAGGCTTTCCGGACCGCCGCATCATCGACGCGTTTGGCCGCCTCGCGGGGAATGAACACCGATCGAAGGGTTTGCGACTCGAAGAACGCGATCTGGCGCTTGTAGGTCTCGTCTTCGTCAATTTTTGCGGCCTTCGCTGCATCCGAGGCGAGCCGCAATGCGATCAACTCGTCGACAATGACCGAAAGCTGCGCATCGGCGGGCATCTTGCCCAACTGGTTCGCATACATCTCGGCGGCGATGGCAACGTCGGCGGCGGTGATCTCGACACCATTCACCCGCGCAACGACTTTGTCGTCCTGGGCGACGGCAGGGGCGGCCGCTGCTGCGAGCCCGACCAGGAGAAGGACGGCAGACCGCGTCCCAAACCACCGTCGCACCAGCATGGTGGAGTCCATCAATCTCATCTTCCTCATCGCCTTCTCCTACTGTGCGGCCGCGATCATCGGATCGACGATCTTGCTGAACTGTTCAAGCGTGAGCGCACCCTGACGCTTCTCGCCATTGATAAAAAAGGTCGGCGTCGAATCGACCCCGTAGGTCTGACCAGTCGTCATGACGGTGGTGACCTTCTCAAGCAGCGCCTGGTCGGTCAGGCAGGCCTCGACGGCCTCTGCGTTCATGCCTGTCATTCCCATGATCGACTTGAATGCGGAGGTCGCATCGGTCGCCCGCGCCCACTTGTCCTGGCTGCGATAGAGCAGATCGACCGTCGCATACCATTTGTCTTCGCCAGCGCAACGCGCCAGCATGAAACCGCCAGAGGCCCGGGGATCGAACGCAAATTCTCGCATGATGAAGCGAACCTTGCCGGTGTCGACGTATTTCTCTTTCACGGCCGGCCACGTCGTGACGTGGAAGTTCCGGCAGTGCGGGCATGTCAAAGAAGCGTATTCGATGACCGTCACTGGCGCTTCGGGCGATCCGAATGATTTCTCCGGCAACGGCCCGGCTTTGAGCAGCGCTTCGACATCCGTGGCGGCACGAGCCGTGAACGATGCGGGTAAGATTGCCAGGGCCGATGCCCCGGCAAGGAATTGGCGGCGTCTCATGGTGGCTCCATTGGTTGCGCCGAGGTGATAGGACCTCTAGCGACGTGAGGTGCAAGGGGTGGACGGCTTCTCGATGAATTCGGCCCCGGACGAGCGTTGTCCGCGTATGACACTGATTAGCCGCGTCCACTTGATCCGGCCCGCGTTCCGATCGCTCTGACGTTGCGCGAACCGGGTCGTCGGTGAGTGTGTGCTCTAGGTCTATTGAGGTGGAGGGA
This sequence comes from Pseudomonadota bacterium, assembly GCA_043811435.1. GTDB lineage: Bacteria > Pseudomonadota > Alphaproteobacteria > Rhizobiales > Xanthobacteraceae > Bradyrhizobium. Next base: position 3,352 of record JBDRNF010000249.1, on the reverse strand, counting down.
CCGAGACCAGATTGCCGGGCGGCGAAAGCCGCACGGCGATGTGTTTGACCATCATATCTGTCGCAGGGAACTTGGGATCCGCCGCGGCGACAATGTGCCAGCCGCAATGATCCTGACACGACGAACCGTCACGCGAGGTCTGGTCTTCACCGCCCACGTCTTCCTGCGCCGCAGTCAATTCGGCGCGATGGGTTTGATCCGGATCCGACATGTAGCTGACGTCGACTGTTGACGCGACCCCGGTCACCAAGCCTCCGAAAGACGCAAACGCAGTCGTCGCAGCGTGTAAGGCGACGATCATTCCGAGGACGATGGCAGCAACCGTTCGGACCATACTCTTCACGTAGAGCAATCCTTGTCAGATGCAAAGATGCATCGATGGCCATCTGGTCGAGACATTCGCCTCAGCGTGCCTCTTTGGGATCGTGGGGATCGGCGAGCGCTGCATCCGGGCGGCTGATCGGCACAGAGGTCAACGACGTCCGCTTGGCCAGGCTCTTTGGTCCATCGCGCTCCAGCAGTCGCCGAAAACTCGGGTGCATTCCGCCGTCGGAGTAGGCATGCGCGGTGAGAGACGCTCCGCTGGAGGCCAGAGCCTCGATCGCCAGCTGATCGGCGTCGCGCCGCCCGGCGACCGCCGCATCTTCCGGAACAACCGTCGCCGGGCAGGCCGCGAGCGGGTCGGCCGGCTCGCTTCCGCCAAAGTCCGCGTCGAAGACATACCGTCTCCCGCAATGCGCGACCCTGGGCTGTCGTCGTGCAGTTTCGAAGATGTCGTATCCTTGCTTCAGGTCGGTCCAGAACGCGAAATTGGGATCGGTTCGGTTCTTCGCCATGTTTTGCGTCGTCATTCGAAACGGGAATGCCTGGACCTGGAACGAAGTCTGCCCACCCTTCAGCGCCTCACGTGACACTGCATAGATTTCCGCTACTCCTGCATCGGTCAACGCGTAGCACCCGGACGAGGAGCACGCACCGTGCACCATCAGCGCCTCGCCGGTGTAACCGAGCGCCTCTTCGAGTCTGTTCGGGTAGCCGAGATTGAACGACAGATAATACTGCGACTGCGGATTAAGCATGTTCGAGGAGACGTGATAGAAGCCCTCAGGAGCTTGTCTGTCGCCGGTCCGCGTCTTCGGCCCCAGCTTCCCCGACCACCTGCACATCGGATAGGTCTTCAACAGTGCGAAACGGCCTGTCCGGTCACGCTTCCAAATTTCGAGCTCGCTCTCCTGCTTGAAAATACGGATCAGGATCGGATCGCCGGGCGACATCGATTTTCGGCTCATCTCCCCGAGCAGGCTTGCAGGGATAGGTTGCACCGACTTGCTGTCGACATCGAGCGCCGACGATACGCAACCAGCGGTCAAGACCGCTACCAGCATGAGAACGAAGACCCGCAGCAGCAATGAAATATCCCGATGTTGAATGGTTCACGCGGCCGGTTGTGCGCGTGCCGTCGACGCAAATATCATTGAGCATGATTAAGGCGAGGTTTCGATATGATTTCTCTCAGCGGCAAAGAACCGCATCTTCGCCTCGGGGTAATGCCTTCGATCTGTCCGGAAACACAGATATGGGTCAGGCTGACTAGGGTTGATGTGAGAGACCGCCGACGATGACTGATACCTTGACGCAACTATCGACAGAGGAATCCCGCGCGGTCGCCGATCGCCGCAAGCGTGGAAACGTCGTCCTGATGATCGCGCTTCTCGGTTTTGTCTGTGGGATGTTTTTCTTGAGCTTTGCCCACATTCAGATGGAGGGGCGGCCAAGCAGCGTGACCGGAGACCAGATCACCGACCAGTGAATGGCATGTCAATTGCCGCTGTTCCATAATGGCTGAGCCAACAATGGGGAACTTGCGATTGCTAGTCCGGCTCAGTCTCTTTGCCGTCTTTTCATCCACAGCCTATGTGGCGTTGGCGACGGTGTTCGGGCTAAACTGCCTGCTCGGCGGCCACAATGTGATGGAAACGCTCTATAGCAGTTTCGCCACCTACCTTCTTGCGATTGCCGCGGGCGCCGAGGCGGTTTGGCTCCTGGCGGACGGCTGACGGAATCATCCGGCGACGAGGCTTACCCAATCGTTGGGGTCGTCCTGCGACTGACGCTTGAGATAGTAGAGCTCCGCATCCTTCCACAACAGCACTCGCTGTTCTACGTTGTCGAGAACGAAATCGCCGCGATCGGTCACGACCGTAAGGACCGCGTGGCCTCCGCCATCAGCGTCTCGTCCGACAGTCATCAGCAAGGCGCCAAGCGGATAGCCCATCTCGTTGAGGAGTTTCCGCTTCTGCAAGGCATAGTCCTCGCAGTCGCCGACCAGCGCGGGATACTCCCAACGTTCCTCGACCCCGAAGATTTCGCTGTCGGTCAACGGCTGCACCACTTGGTTGACGTCTGCATTGACCTGGACGATCTCCGTCCAGCGCTGTTCTGTCAACCGGATCGACGGGCCATCGGACGGCCTGGCGCAACGGTCGGCGTAGCGCTGGCAATATTCAAAGTAGCCGACCGGGATTGTCGTGCGACCAAACGTTTCCATGCTGGGAGATGAAGCCGGTTGCGTCGGATTGAGATGGAGCGCGTTGGCGTTCGCGAATGTGCATGAAAGTGTGAGCGCAAGCGCGCCCAGAACGGACCTGACCATGTTTGAAACTCTCCCCAGAGTTGATGGGGAGACGCTACATCAGACGGATCAAAACCTAGCGAAAACAGTCACTTGCATTCGATTCAAACATGTCGCGAATACTGCCGTTCTTGTCTACAAAACAGTAACCTAATCAATCGCGGAATAGGAGTTGAAGACAGAAGTCGTGCCGTCTTTGTTGATCAGGAACACCTGGTAGGCGTCACGGCTCTCGCCATATTCCATGCCGGGCGATCCCATCGGCATTCCAGGCACGGCCAGACCGATCGCGTCGGGCGCTTCTGCGATGAGGCGCTCGATGTCCTCTGTCGGCACGTGCCCCTCGATCGTATAGCCCGCGACCTTCGACGTATGGCAGCCGGTCATCTCGGGCGGAATGCCGCTATCCACCTTCATTTCCATCAGGCTTGCCATCGGCAGGTTTCGAGGTTCAACCACGTGGCCGCGCTCCTCCAGCCGCTTCGCGTAGGCGATGCAACAGCCGCAGGACTGCGTCTTCGCCAGATCGAACCGCAGCGCTTCTGCCGAAGCGATACTGGCGACCGACAGCAAGATGCCCGCAACGAAGATCGATGATCGGATCGGTTTCATTTGTCAGTTCCCTTTCGATTGCAGCAGGCGCCGCAATTTCGCAAGCGCCGCTTCGCGGGTTTCCTCGAGCGCGATCGTCCCGGAGAAATTGCCGCCGCGATCGAACAG
>JBDRNF010000248.1:0-2713 GCA_043811435.1 Pseudomonadota bacterium | reverse complement strand
GAGGTTACTATCAGCTGCGCTGTTCTCAACCGCATGCTCGACTGCGCACGTCCGGAGTCCGTCCGCTGCCCGGCAAGGCCGACATAGCAGCCGGCATCAAAGAGCCGATCATGCCCGATGCCGCATTTGTGCACCAACGCCTTTCACACCCCTAGAGCAGATTCGACTTATTCCAGGTCGTATCCGGCCGCCTCGAAGTAATTTCTGCATTCCTCGGCAGTGAAGGCGTGGAGGCATTCGGCGACGACCGACCAGAGTTCGTCGACGGTTCTGGCGGCGGCCTTTCTCAGGAGGGCCTTGAGTTTCGAGAAGGCCGTCTCGATCGGGTTGAAGTCCGGCGAGTAGGGCGGCAGGAACAGGAGCCGCGCTCCGACCTTCTCGATTGCCTCGCGCACACCGCTGATCTTGTGAGCCGGCAGGTTGTCCATGACGACGATGTCGCCAGGGCGAAGCTCGGGCGCAAGAACCTGCTCGGCATAGGCAAGGAAGGCTTGCCCGTTCATCGGACCGTCGAGCAGCATCGGCGCGGCCATGCCGGACAGTCGCAGGCCGGCGGTGAAGGTTGTCGTCTTCCAATGGCCGTGGGGAACGGCCGCCCGGCATCGTTCGCCGCATGGCGCCCTGCCTCGCAACCGGGCCATCTTCGTGGTTGCCGCGGTCTCGTCGATGAAGATCAGTCTCTCGGGATCGAGATCGAGCTGGCCGTCGAACCAGGCTATGCGGCGGCGCAGGACATCGGGGCGCTGCTGCTCGGCGGCGTGCGCCGTCTTTTTTTGAACGTGACGCCGCGCCGGTCGAGGAACAGCCAGACTGTCGATGGGGCTGCCCGCACACCGCGCTCGGCGGCAAGGCGCTCCCCGATCTCCGCAAGGGTGACGTCCGGCGCCTCCTCGATCAGCCCGAGAATGAATGCCTCATGCGCGTCGAGCTTCGAACGCGACGGCTGGCCCTGCTTGCGCGCTTCCGTCTCGCCGGTCACGCGATAACGACGATACCAGTTCCCCGCCGTCGAAATCCCGATCCGGAACCGCCGTGCCGCCTCCCGCGTCGAAACCCCATCTTCAATCGCCGCAATCACTCGACCGCGAAGGTCTCCGCTTAGGCTCCTCGACATCATCACCTCCTTGCAAATCACCAGGAACAGTGAATCAGACAACCACCGTCGCGTGAATCCTCAAACCGACTCTGCATTCATCGAAGATGCTCTAGATCAGTTGCTGAAGGGTAGAATCTCAGAGGTCATAGAAGTGGCCCGAGAAGGGCGCCACGGATAATAAGGTCCTCCATAGTTCCTCTCGTCCAATCACGCGCGAGCGGGCGTGACTAAGAGTCGGTTTCGAAACTCATGGGGCCTTGGCCATTCGCCTTACGAGGATCATGACGGAGGCGGCGTAGAGGAATGCGGCGGCGGAATCGATCGTCGCCTCGAAGTCCTTGGCGAGGCGCCTGTTTCGGTTAATCCAGGCGAAGAAGCGTTCGACCACCCAGCGATCGGCAACGGACCTTCAAATAAAGTTCCACGGTATAGATCCCCCTGATCCTCCCTGCTTCAATCGCAAAAAGGACTTCTAGGTGGACGACTTTTACGCCGCCCGAAGCGAGACTATCCCGCCGCTACCGTGGCCGAACTTTGCACCGCCGCTTATAACGAGAGGAACTATGGAGGACCTTATTATCCGTGGCGCCCTTCTCGGGCCACTTCTATGACCTCTGAGATTCTACCCTTCAGCAACTGATCTAGGGGTGCGAAGCCGTCAAAGGCAGGATGTGGCGCTACCAGCCACTGCCATGCAGACCGCGCCCCCCCCATCTCTGTCGAGACCTCAGAAATCCCATCGACTGGTTTCCCATCGAGAAATTGCCGAAGGGGAAACACTGGCTTCTTGCTGGTCCTGGTATTGAGCCAAATCACTTCTCCTCGCTTCTGCCATCGGTAGAGGGTGGATCGGGGAATGCCAAAGTGCCTTTCGATTAAGGTGGGGCCTGCAACCGGCCCCGCCCAATCGTCTGCCAGAACGGCGTCACCTTGAGCGGTAGGAGGCGCAACAGTTGTTTTCTTGATCAGATACCGCACGTCTTTTCTAGCCTCTTTGACGATCTGGGAAGCGAATTCCGTTCCGAACTCGGCAACGTCCTCCTTTAGCGTTCTCAAAGTCCGCTGGTTGGCCTGCGTCTCCGCGAGGAGTTGGGCGGCAATGGTTGCAGCTAGCTCTGCAATGACGTCAACCGCGCCGGGGAGAGCGGTCGGATCCTGTTCGCGCATCGCGTTAAACAACAATGTTCGCAGGCTCGACTCGACGGCTTCACGCCGGTTAAGCTTGATTTCGCGGCGCGCACGAGAAAATTTTCGGGCGTCTACCATAGGATGTACGCCAGCCTCTCTGAGTTTCAAATTTTTAACACTGATTACCAGATGGTTATGGAGAAGGCCACCCTTGTGACGTTTTCGCCACACTCGCATCTTTCCAGTATCGTTGGAGCCGTACAAAATCACTTCAGCGATTGAACAACTCACCGGCATGCGTATGGTGATGCTCGGAGAAGGGGCGTGCAGTCGCGTCTTTTTCGAATTGGGGATGGGGCAGGGAACGCTGTCCTTCAGCAAAAAATACCCAGACCCGTTTTTTAACTTTTGACTGGAGGTCAGAAAATGAACATCAAGAGCCTTCTCATCGGCTCCGCTGCGGCTCTCGTCGCAGTGACCGGCGCTCGC
>JBDRNF010000247.1:0-5088 GCA_043811435.1 Pseudomonadota bacterium | reverse complement strand
CCATACCGCGTGATCTATCGAGAGGGCACAGGCGTTAGACGCCTCGCTACGCAACAAGCGACAGGGATTATGGGTCCCTGCGTTCTCAGGGACGACGATAGTTGGGTGCTGTCGTCCCTGCGTTCGCAGGGACGACGCTGTAAATCCCGGCTAATCCTCCATCGCGCAGTTCACCATCCAGGGCGTGCCGAACTGGTCGACGCACATGCCGAAGCCGCGGGAGAAGAAGGTCTTGCCGAACGCCATCTTGATGGTGCCGCCTTCGGCCAGCGCCTTGAACCGGCGCTCGGCATCGGCGGGGTCCTGAACCTGCAGGGCGACCGCAAAACCCTGCGGCTGGTGGAAATCGCCGGGGGAAGCGTCGGACGCCATGATCACCTCGCCGTCGATCAGGATGCTGGCGTGCAGGACCTTGTCCTTCCATTCCGGCGAAACCGGCATATCCGCCGGCCCGCTCGAATAGGGCAGCATCGCCTCGATTTTGGCGCCGAGCACCTTCTGGTAGAATTTCAGCGCCGCTTCGCAATTGCCGTTGAAGAACAGATAGGGATTGACCTGCATTACGTACTCCTTGGATTTCTATTCGACTTGCCGTCTCTCTGGCGTTCCCCGGACGCGGTGCAGCGCGTTAGCGATGCACTGCTGATCCGGGGTCCATCTTGAACTTGCACCTTGTGGGTCCCGGCTCTGCGGCGCATCGCCGAAGGGGCGCTGCACCGCGTCCGGGACACGGCTATCCTGTTTTGCTTTCGGCCAGCCGTTTCAGATTGGCGAGGCCGGCCTCGAAATCCTTGCCGACCATTTTGTCGATATTGATGAAGACATGCATGATCCTGGCCATGAACGGCGCCGGACCGTGCATGCGCCAGCTGACGCTGGTGGCATCGCCCTGCGGCAGCATGGTGAATTCGGCGGTGTTGTGCGCCTCGAACGGTGTGTAGAAATCGAGTTTGATCACGATCTTCGAAGGCACGGAAGTCTCGATGATTTCCATGCGGCCGGTGCCGACATTCTTGTCGCCGTCCCAGGCATAGACCGCGCCCTTGCCGCTCTCGGCCCCGCTGAAGGTGCGCTTCATCGCGGGATCCTTGTGCTCGTAGGGCGACCAGCTTCCCCATTGATGGAAATCGTTGATCAACGCGAAGATCTTGTCCGGCGGCGCGTTGACCGTGGCGCTGCGCTGCACGGCGAACTGATCCGGCCTGGTCGCGGCGAGGATCAGCACGACCGCAATCGCGACCGCCAGCACGACGGCGATGATGGAAATGGCTTTCAACATGGCAAACTCTCCTATCTGTGAATGGTCAGCGCGGCAAGCCAACGCCGCCGCGGTTCAGGTCGCGCAAGCTCCCCCTCGAGGACGATGGAGCCGGGCGCGGACCGACAGGTGGAGCGAATCATTTTTTAGTGCCGGACGTGATCGTGCCCATTAACTTTCCGTCGTCCCAGCGCACGCAGGGACCCCAACGCCGCGGCCTGGCGTTCCGGCACGGAGGCAGCCACCTTGGACAACAACTGACGTCCGGGATTATGGGTCCCTGCGTGCGCAGGGACGACGAGAGTTTGGTGCTACTTCCCCGCCTTCACGTCGCGCGGGGCGCTGTCGCGCTTCAAGCGGTCGAGATGCATGCGGATGTGGGCGGCCTCGGCCGAGGTGTTGGCGAGTGCGATGGCGCGGTCGAAGGCGATGCGGGCTTCCTCGTTGCGGCCGAGCTGCATCAGGAACGCGCCGCGCACGCCGAAGAAATGGAAATAGTTCGACAGCCTCGACGCCAGCGGCTCGATCATCTGCAACGCCGCTTCGGCGCCGCGCACCTTGGACACGGCGACGGCGCGGTTGAGCGTCACCACCGGCGACGGCTGCATCACCTCCAGCGCGCCGTACAGCAGGTCGATCTGGGTCCAGTCGGTATCCTCGGGCCTTTCGGCGCGGGCATGCAATGCCGCGATCGCCGCCTGGACCTGATAGGGCCCGCTTTGCCGGTGCCGCATCGCCTTGTCGATCAGCGCCAGCCCCTCGGCAATCATCGTCTGGTTCCACAAGGAGCGATCCTGGTCGTCGAGCAGGATCACGGCGCCCTCGGCGTCGAAGCGCGCCGCTGATCGGGCATGCTGCAGCAGCAACAGCGCGGTCAGCCCCATGATCTCGGGCTCGCTCTGGAACAGCCGCAGCAAGAGCCGGGCCAGCCGGATCGCCTCCTCGCACAGGGGTTTTCGGATCTCGGCGGTATCGCCGCTGGCGGAATAGCCCTCGTTGAAGATCAGGTAGATCATCGCCGCCACCGCGGCGAGCCGCTCGCTGCGCTCCACCGCGCCCGGGGTCTCGAACGGCACCTCGGCGCCGGCGACGCGGGCGTTGGCCCCCCGGTTTGGCGGGGGCAAAGCCCCCGCCGCGCCGCTGAAGGCGCGCGCGATCTGTTTCACGGTGAGACCCGAGACGACGCGCAGGGCCAGCGCGATCTGCTGCGTCGCCGGCAACTCGGGATGGCAGCAGATGAACAATAGCCGCAGGATGTCGTCGCGGTAATGCGAGCCGTCGAGCCGCTCGGCCAGCCGCTCCTCGGCGTCGTCGAGATCGGAGATCGCCTCGTCGTCGGGCAGCGGCTGCTGCTTGCGGCTGCGCCTGATGTCGTCGATCGCGACATTGCGGCCGACCATGATCAGCCACGCCGCGGGATCGCGCGGCGGGCCGTTCTGCGGCCAGTTCTTCAGCGCACGCAGGCAGGCGTTCTGGAACGCCTCCTCGGCGGTGTCGAGATCGCGGAAATACCGCAAGAGCGCGCCGACCGCCTGGGGGCGCGCCGAGGTCAGCGCGGCATCGATCCAGGCGGCGTCGGTCACGTCGGAGTGCTCCCGGGGTTCAGCACGCCGACAGGGCGGATCTCATAGGCGCCGCCCGGATTGGCGGCCGCAAGGTCGCGCGCGACGTCGAGCGCCCCATCGAGATTCTCGCAGTCGACCACGTAGAAGCCGAGCAGCTGTTCCTTGGTCTCGGCATAGGGGCCGTCGATCACGACAGGCGGATCGTCCTTGCGCAGCGTGGCCGCCGAGGTCGTCGGCAACAGCCGCGCCACCGGACCGAGCCGGCCTTGCTTGGCCAGCTTCTCCTGCACGACGGCAAGCTTGGTCATGACGGCGGCGTCCTGTTCCTTGCTCCAGGAACCGACGGTGTCTTCGTCGTGATAGCAGAGAATGGCGTAGAGCATGTGAGCGTGTCCCGTTGGCTGAAAGACGAATGGTTGCGGAGATTTCCGACAGGATAGACGAAATATTTTGCAGGGCTACCGCGCCCCGGTAAGGTCGTCAGGGATTCGGCGAAGGATGGGGCAAAAATCAATGAACAAGGGTGCGCTTGCCCTGCTGATCAACGGCGGAACCGACAACTGGTCGCCGCAACGCTGGAAGAGCCGGTTCGACGACGTCTGCGACGACCGGCGGGTGTTGCTGCTGCCCGATCCCGCGCTCGATCCCGCCGCCGTTCATTACGCCGCGGTCTGGAAGCCCGCGCCGGGCGAACTGGCGGCATTTGCGAACCTGCGCGTGATCTTCAATCTCGGCGCCGGCGTCGATGCGCTGATGGCCGATTCGAGCCTGCCCGACGTGCCGCTGGTTCGCGTCGCCGTCGGCGACCTCACCGGCCGCATGACGGAATATGTCGTGCTCCACGCGCTGATGCACCACCGCCAGGAACCTTACCTGCGCGCCTGCCAGCGCGAGCAGCGTTGGCAACCGAAGTCGCAATGGCCGGCCGGCGCCATCACGGTCGGCGTCATGGGCCTCGGCACGCTCGGTTCCGATGCCGCCGACGCGCTGCGCCGGATCGGTTTTCGCGTGGCGGGCTGGAGCCGCAGCGCGCGAACAATCGAGGGCGTCGAATGCTTTCACGGCGAGGGACAGCTCGATGCGTTCCTGCGGCGGACCGATATCCTGGTCTGCCTGCTGCCGCTCACGCCGGATACACGGCAGATCCTGAACCGGGGACTGTTTTCGAAACTCAACCGCGGCAGCCCGATGGGCGCGCCGGTGCTGATCAACGCCGGCCGGGGCGGGCTGCAGAACGAGCCGGATATCCTGGCCTGCCTCGACGACGGCACGCTCGGCGCGGCGTCGCTGGATGTGTTCTGCAACGAACCGTTGCCGGCCGACAGCCCGTTCTGGAGCCATCCGAAGGTGCTGCTGACACCGCACAACGCCGCCGATACCGATCCCGACGAGATTTCGAAATACGTCGCGCGCCAGATCGAACGCTTCGAAGCTGGCGGCGAGTTGGAGAATTTGGTGGATCGAAAGCGGGGATATTAGCGACACCCGAAAAACCATCGTCGTACCGCGCGACACAACCCGGCTCCCTCTTGGTGTGGAGTGCGTTCGACGGCGCCCTTGCGCCGTCGAACGCGCGTCTCGAACCATCGGGCACATGACCTGATGCCATCCTTCGAGACGCCGCGCGACCCACGCGCGGCTCCTCAGGATGAGGTCTGAACCTCCCCATGCTTCCGGCGACGGGAACCTTTGTCGGCGGCAACCGTTCTTTGAATGGATTTAAGCAGCGATTTTCGCTCGGAGGAGACTATAATGATTTATCGCATCGCGGCCGCGGTTTTCGCCGGTTCCCTGTTTGCCGGGGTAGCCGTCGCGCAATCAACTGCGCCGTCGGCCCCACAGCCGGACACCAGTTGCACCACCACGGGTGCTGCGACCTCGGGGAGTGGCGAGCAAAAGACCGCCAATTCATTGGCCACGGAAAAGAGCGCGATATTGCCCAGCGCCAGCGGCCACGCCAATTCAGCCGCACCCACCGTGCAAAGCGGCGGCAAGCCGATGGCAGCGAGCAAGGATTGCCCGCCGGATGGCAAGCCGAAGTCGTAGCCTCTTTCTTACCCTCCCCTGGAGGGGGAGGGTCGACGCGACTGAAAGGAGCGGCGGGGTGGGGTGACAGTCTCTCATGTCAGGCGGTGTCCATGCTGAGAGACTGCCACCCCACCCCGTCTCGCATCTAACGATGCGAGCCGACCCGCCCCCACCCGGGGCGGGTGTAGAGTGCCCGCGCCACACCAAGGCCGATACGCCGTGACGGTTGCGGGCACG
>JBDRNF010000246.1:0-27346 GCA_043811435.1 Pseudomonadota bacterium | reverse complement strand
GCTCGCCTATGCCGGGCGATCCAGTACGCCGCGGCTTATCGGCTGAACACGTCCGCCTCTGGAATACTGGGTCGCCCGGTCAAGCCGGGCGATGACAGCGGTACTCGCAATGACGTCCTGCCTCAATTCGTCACAACCCCCAGCCGAAACGCGTTTTCCACGATGCGCAGGCCGACTTCGCCGCCGAGCGACATCAGCGATTCCGGGTGAAACTGCACGCCGCCGACCGGCAAGGTCCTGTGCTCGATCGCCATCGCCACGCCGTCCTCGGTGCTCGCGGTCACGCTGAGCACGTCGGGCATGCTGTCGCGCTCGACATAGAGCGAATGATAGCGGCCGATCACGATTTCATTGGGCAGGTTCTGCATCAGGCGCCCGCCCCGCACCTGCACCCGCGAAGGCCGGCCGTGCGCGGGCTGGCCGAGCTGGCCGAGCTGGCCGCCGAAATATTCGCCAATCGCCTGCACGCCGAGGCAGACGCCGAAGATCGGCAATTTCCTGTCGAGCGCGGTGTCGATGGTTTTTGAAATCGCAAAATCCTCCGGCCGGCCGGGGCCGGGCGACAGTACCAAGAGATCGTAGGTATTCTGCTTCAGCATTTGCTGGGCGTGAACGTGCCGCACCACCGTGACTGTGGCGCCGACCTGACGGAAATAATCCGCCAACATATGCACAAAGCTGTCGTCATGGTCGATCAGCAGCACCCGCTTGCCCGATCCGGTGGCATCGGGCGCGATGCTGGACAGCGGCTTGGCGGGATCGCCGCGCAGCGCCTGGAACAGCGCGGCGGCCTTGACCTGGCATTCCCGGTCCTCGGCGGCGGGGTCCGAGTCGAACAGGCAGGTGGCGCCGACCCGCACTTCGGCAAGGCCGTCCTTCATCCGGATAGTGCGGATGGTCAGGCCGGTATTGATGCTGCCATCGAAATTCACCGCGCCGATCGCGCCGGCATACCAGCGCCGCGACGAGCGCTCATTGTCCTCGACGAACTGCATCGCCCACAGTTTCGGCGCGCCGGTCACCGTCACCGCCCAGGCGTGGGTCAGGAACGCATCGAGCGCGTCGAAGCCCGGCCGCAGAATGCCTTCGACATGATCGACGGTGTGAAACAGTTTCGAGTAAGTCTCGATCTGCCGCCGCGCCAGAACCTTGATGGTGCCGGGCACGCAGACCCGCGCCTTGTCGTTGCGGTCGACGTCGGTGCACATGTTGAGTTCGAATTCGTCTTTCTCCGAATTCAGCAACTGGCGGATCTGCTCGGCGTCGCCGATCGCATCGACGCCGCGGGCGATGGTGCCCGAGATCGGACAGGTCTCGACCCGCCTTCCGTCGGAGCGCACGAACATTTCCGGCGACGCCGCCACCAGGAATTCGCCCTCGCCGAGGTTCATCAGCGCGCCATAGGGCGACGGGTTGATCCGGCACAGCCGCTGGAACACTTCCGCCGGCGAGCGCTCGCAAGGTTCGGCGAACAACTGCCCCGGCACCGCCTCGAACAGATCGCCGCGCGCGAAAGCGGCCCGCGCCTTTTCGACGGTGGCCTGATATTCGCCGGCCGCGTGATCGGCAAAACCCTGCCGCGGCGTCTGGGCGTAGCCGCTCTCGGCGGTTTCGCGCGGCAGGCCCTCGGTTGATCGGCCGTTCCAAGCGAAGTCGTAGCTCAGCACCACGCCGCGCCCGGTGGCGCGGTCATAGGCCAGCAGGCGATCCGGTACATACAGCACGATGTCGCGCTGGTCGGCCTCGCGGGCGCGCTTCTGCACGAGGTCCTCGATCTGGAATACGAGGTCATAGGCGAAGGCGCCGAACAGGCCGAGCAAGGGATCGTCATTGGCGCCGAGGGCGGCGACGAGATCGCGCACCAGCGACATCACGCTGGCGCGGCGGGTGCGCTGGTCCTCGTCGACCGGCGCTGCGCCGCGCACGATATGGCCCTTGAGCCGGGTGGCGCTTTTCTCAGTGATGACAACGCAGGGTTCGCGCAGCACGTCGCCGAGGAAAGCGATCAGCACCTCGCCACGCGCGTTCAGCGCTTCGAGCGAAAATTCGGATCCTGCGGTCTGCAGCCACAGCGGCGGATCCGAGAAGCCGAGATCGAAACTCTCGTAGCGGCCGGGCACCGTGGTGCCCGAAGACAGCACCACGCCGCGGCGGCGATCGAGCAGCTCGATCAGGTCATCGAGCCGCTTGGCGTCGCCGGTGAACTGCTCGACGTTCCGGGTCACCGCTAACCCGCCACGGGTGCGGTATTCGCTGTGGTCCGGCAGGGAAAAGGCTGTCCTGTTCATGTGATCCTCTTACGAAACCTAGCGAGGGAGCGCCATGCAGGACAAACAAAAAGGCCGTCGCACTGCGATGACGGCCTCTGACGATCTGGGAAAATGAAATCGCACCGGCCACCTCTCAGGAGGTGCGCCACCAAAGACGGCTATCGCGGACGACGGTGTTCATGGGGCGATAAACACCATGCCGGGGCGGTCACGTCAAGGGAGCCTCGGCCGGGAACGAACCGGAAATTGTCCCGGAATCGGGCAAAAGACTGCCCCGGACTATCGTGGAGCAGCGGCGCGAAATGACCGAGCCTCAGGTGATTTTCGGCAACGCCCCGAAATCCTGATGGACTCCACGTCACAAATGCAAATAATCGCTCCGACGCTCATGGATTTGTGAGACCGTTAGATGGGCTGGATAACGCATACGATTCTCATTCGTCCAGCTGGTCTGGATGGCGGTTCGGAGAAGCTTTTGGCCGAACTCGGCTACGGCAGTCCGCGCAAGGTCAGCGAGACGTCATTTGGAGAGGCTGGGGCTGGCAGCATCTGGATCGGTTCGATCGCTGACTGCGTGATCCTTTACACGTATCTCGCAGGTGGCTTTTTCGGCGACGAAGATCGGGAATCCAGCGAATTCAAGACTGCACTGCTTCAGCGTTTTGCCGACGCGGACGTCGCGGCGCTGTCCTTGCATAGCGTGGTGGGAGCTTGGGGTTTCGCGGTGTATCAGCGTAGCACGCTGATCCGTCACCAGCACGGCTATGATGGAATGGTGCTTCGCGACGAAGGGCCACGGTTGCCGCTGGAAGAAGCCTGCCTCGCACGGTACGAACGTCATGACGTCGACGGGACTATCGTATACCGGGACCCTGCTCATCCTGAATTCGATGACATGAGCGATCCTGACTTCGGTGAGGAACTCGTGTTTGAAGTTTGCCGTTCGTTTACCGGCTTTCCTCTTGACCAGCTGGATAACGTCAAGGGCGTTAATTTTTGGCAGAGCGAGGAAACGGAAAAACTGTATATGCAGCCTCTTGCGTCCCATTCAGTTGCGATCAATGCTGCTCGCCCGTGGTGGAAGTTCTGGGGCTGACACTGGTTTGCCCCAACTCCTCGTCGCAACACCGCGGATCAGGCGAACACTTCAAACCGCTCATCACCGCGAGCGCACACAACAGTGGCGCCGCAACACCATCGCTCCAGTCGCGAATGCAAAACGCCCTCGCGGGCCTCGAAAAAATTGCATAGAATTTGGCCGCGAAACGAAGAAACGGGAGGCGATCATGCCGATACAGGCGCTGGGATATGCCGGCTTCGGATCCGCTGATCTGGACGACTGGCGGCAGTTCGGCACCGGCCTGGTCGGCCTGCAGGCGGTGGAGCGCGGCAACTCCCTGCTCGCGTTCCGGATGGACGACCGCAAGCAACGCATCGTCATCGACCGCGCGATGCCGGTGGGCGGGCGTTTCTTCGGCTGGGAGGTCCAGGACGCGGCCGATCTGGACGCCCTCGCCGCCCGGCTGGAAAAGGCCGGGATCGATGTTGTGGCCGAACCGAAGGTGTTGGCCGATGCAAGGCGTGTGGGCGGCCTGATTTCATTCGCCGATCCCGAGGGCAACCGTCTGGAGGCATTTTACGGCGCCGAGATCGATGAAACGCCGTTCAGGCCCGGCCGCTCGATTTCCGGCTTCCGCACCGGCCCGCTCGGGCTCGGCCACGCCGTGCTGACGGTCCGCAATATCGACCCGATGATGGCGTTCTATGTCGACCTGCTCGGCTTCGGGCTCAGCGACTACATCGAAAAACCGTTCCGCGCCTATTTCTTCCACGTCAACGCGCGCCACCACAGCCTCGCCATGATCGAGACCGGCAGGAGTGGCATGCATCACCTGATGGTGGAGCTGTTCTCGCTCGACGATGTCGGGCAGGCCTATGACGTCGCCATGACGCAGGAGGATCGCATCGGCGTCACGCTCGGGCGCCACACCAACGATTTCATGACCTCGTTCTATTGCAAATCGCCGTCCTCCTTCATGATCGAGTGCGGCTGGGGTGGCCGCGAGATCGATCCCGGCAACTGGCAGCCGGTCGAGATGTTCGACGGCCCGAGCCTGTGGGGTCATGAGCGGGTCTGGCTGCCGCCTGGAGACCGCGAACTGGCGCGCGAGATGCGCATGCGCGCCGCGGCCGAAGGACGGCGCGCGCCGGTGCAGGTGATGGAAGGCAATTACAAGCTGATGTCGGGGACCTGCGCCTGGTGGGATGGGGTGAGGGAATAGGCGGCGCCTAATAGCAGCCGTCGTCCCTGCGAACGCAGGGACCCATAGCCACAGGACATGGTTATCCGGGAAAGATCTCTACCAGCTCGCTCCATCAGAACCGCCGCGGCGTATGGGTCCCTGCGTTCGCAGGGACGACGTTGATGGAGTTTGGCTCGCTGCGGTCCCTGCGTTCGCACGCAGGGACCACGGTTGACGCTACTCCCGATAACAGCCCTGTTCGATCTCCTCGATCACGTCGCGCGCCGCCGGCTTCCAGCCGAGCTGCCGCGCCCGCTTGGCGCGCACCCGGCTGTTCGACGCCATGGTGTTTTCGGCGGCGCCCTCGCCCCATTCGGCGGCCGCTTCCGCCATCGAGATCGCGGTCGGCGGCCCCTGAAAGCCCAGCATGCGGTTGATGGCTTCGCAAAGCTCGCGCATCGAATGCTCGCCGTTCTCGACGAAGTAGAACGATCCGGCCGGGGCCTTCTCGATCGCCAGTGCATAGAGCGGCACGAGGTCGTCGATATGGACGTCCGACCAGATGTTTTCGCCGGGTCCGGCGTGCGCGGCATTGCCGCGCTTCCTGGCGAGGCGGATCAGGTACGGCACCTGCACACTGTCCGCCTTGGCGCCCAGGCCCGCTCCATAGATCAGGCTTGGGCAGATGATGACGGGACGACAGCCCTTGTCGCGGTACGACAGGATGAATTCGTTGAGGGCGACCCGCGCCGCGCGGGCGGGTGATGGCGTGAATGGCGTGTCTTCATCGAACACCGCATCGGAGCGTTCGCCGCGGGCGGGCGTGCCGACGATGCTCGACCCCGATGTGTGGATGAATGGTTTACCGCTTCCGGCGAGCGCATCCAGCAGGGCCACGACCGCGCCTTTGTGATCGGCGCTGGCCGCGTTGACGACGACATCGGCAGCTTTCGCTGCTTGCGAAAGAACAGCCGCGTCATCCAGCGTTCCCAGCACCGGCTCGATGCCGCGGGCGCGAACCGCGTCGGCCTTGTCCTGCGAACGAACCAGGCCCGTCACCTGATGTCCGGCCGCGACGAGATGGGCCGCCACCGAACCGCCGATATAGCCCGACGCGCCCGTGCAGAAGATCTTCATCTCAGCCCAGATGCTTCTTGAAAAAATCCGTCGCCCGGCCCCAGGCCAGTTCGGCGGCCTCGCGGTCATGCACCGCCTGGCGCTGCTCGTTGACGAAGGCATGCTCGGCGTCGTAGCGGAACAGTTCGAGCGACTTGCCGGCGGCCTTCATCGCCTTCTCGAAACCATCGACCAGGTCAGGCGTGCACCAGTCGTCCTTGTTGGCAAAATGCGCCTGCAGCGGAATCTTCACGTCCGCGGGTTTTGCCGCCGCTTCCGGCGGAATGCCGTAAAACACCACACCGGCGGCGAGCTCGGGAATCTTGGTGGCGCCGATGATGGTCACGGCGCCGCCGAGGCAGAAGCCGGTCAGGCCGACCTTGGCGCCGTTCCTAGCCAGATATTGCGCGGCGCCGCGCACGGTCTGGGTGGTCGCATCCATGAAATCCAGCGAGTTCATCTGCGCGTTGGCGGCGTCGGTGTCGTGATAGGGCACCACCGTGCCCTTGTAGAGATCCGGCGCCAGCGCATCGAAGCCGGCCACCGCGAAGCGGTCGCACAGCCCCTTGATCTGCTCGGAAAGCCCCCACCATTCCTGGATCACCACCACGCCCGGCGCATTGCCGCGCGCGGCGTTGGCGAGATAGCCGCCGGCGTCCTTGCCGTCCGGACGCTTGAACGTGATGCTGGTACCCATGGGTTCCTCCGGGGTTTTTCTGGCGGGGTTGGCGGCTATTTTGGCCGCTGTGGGGCCGGGATGCAATCGGGTCGCGCGAGGCGTTCTCGTGCCCCGGACGCTGCGCAGCGCGAAGCGATGCGCTGCTGAGCCGGGGCCCATCTACCGGCTCAAACAGTGGGTCCCGGCTCTGCGGAGCAGCGCAAGAGCGCTGCACCGCGTCCGGGACACGTACAACCCCGCCCAACAAAAAAGCCCCCGCAGGGGCTTTTTCAAACTCACATTTTTGCGAAACGCTCAGTGTGCGTCGGCCCAGATCTTCTTCTTGGTGAAGTAGAGCAGGCCCGTGAGCAGGATCAGGAACACGAACACCTGCAGGCCCAGTTTCTTGCGGGCCTCCATGTGCGGCTCCGCGGTCCACATCAGGAACGTGGTGACGTCCTTGGCGTATTGCGCCACCGTCGCCGGCGAGCCGTCGTCGTAGGTGACCTGGCCGTCGGAGAGCGGGTTCGGCATCTTGATGGCGTGGCCGGGGAAGTATTTGTTGTAGGACGAGCCCTCCGGCAGCGTGAAGCCGGCCGGCGGCTCCTGATAGCCCTGCATCAGCGCGGCGACATAATTCGGGCCCTGCTCCTGGAACTGGGTGAAGAGGTCCACGATGAACATCGGGAAGCCGCGCGGGTAGGAACGCGCCTTGGTGATCAGCGACAGGTCCGGGGGCAACGCGCCGCCATTGGCTGCCCGCGCCGCCTGCTCGTTCGGGAACGGCGACGGGAAGTAATCGGCGGCCCGGCCGGGCCGCTCGAACATGTCGCCCGCGTCGTTCGGGCCGTCCTTGACCTGGTACTCGGCGGCGAACGCCGCCGCCTGCGCAACCGAGAAACCGGGTCCGCCGGGATCGGCGAGATTGCGGAACGCGATATAGGACAGGCCGTGGCAGGACGCGCAGACTTCCTTGTAGACCTTCAGGCCGCGCTGCAATGCGCCGCGATCGAACTTGCCGAACGGACCTGCGAACGACCATTTCTGCGACGGCGGTATTTCCTGTCCCTCGGCGGCACGGGCGTCCTGCACCGACCCCGCGAACAGCGCGCCCGCGACCGCGAGCGCGATCATCGAGGACACCATCGGCGCCGACTTGCTTCCGGTCTTGGCCAGCACGTCGTCGGCGATCGAGTTCGGCACCGGCCTCGGCTTTTCGATCCGGCTGAGCAGCGGCAGCACGATCAGGAAATAGGCGAAGTAGCAGAACGTCAGGACGCGTCCGGCGATCACGTAGATGCCTTCGGCGGGCTTGGCGCCGAGCCAGCCCAGCAGCAGGCAGACGACAACGAAAATCCAGAAGAACTGCTTCGCCAGCGGGCGATACTTCGACGATTTGGTCCTGGCGGTATCGAGCCAGGGCAGGAAGGCCAGGATCAGGATCGCGCCGAACATCGCGACCACGCCGGCGAGCTTGTCCGGGATCGAGCGCAGGATCGCGTAGAACGGCAGGTAGTACCATTCCGGCACGATGTGCGCCGGCGTCACGCCGGGATTGGCCGGAATGTAGTTGTCGGCCTCGCCGAGATAGTTCGGCATGTAGAAAATGAACCAGGCGAAGAACAGCATGAAGCAGGAGACGCCGAATGCATCCTTCATGGTCGCGTAGGGCGTGAACGGCACGGTGTCCTTTTCCGTCTTCGGCTCGACGCCGGCCGGATTGTTCTGGCCGGCGACGTGGAGCGCCCAGACGTGCAGCACGACGACGCCGGCGATCACGAACGGCAGCAAATAGTGCAGCGAGAAGAAGCGGTTCAGCGTCGGATTGCCGACCGAATAGCCGCCCCACAGCAGGGTGACGATGCTGTCGCCGACCCAGGGAATGGCGGAGAACAGGTTGGTGATGACGGTGGCGCCCCAGAAGCTCATCTGGCCCCACGGCAGCACATAGCCCATGAAGCCGGTCGCCATCATCAAGAGGTAGATGATGACGCCGAGAATCCAGAGGATCTCGCGCGGCTCCTTGTACGACCCGTAATACAGGCCGCGGAACATGTGGATGTAGACCGCGACGAAGAACATCGAGGCGCCGGAGGCGTGCATGTTGCGCAGCAGCCAGCCGTAATTCACGTCGCGCACGATGCTCTCGACCGACCTGAAGGCAAAGTCGACATGCGGCGTGTAATGCATCGCCAGGATCACGCCGGTGACGATCTGCAACGCCAGCATCATCGAAAGGATGGCGCCGAAGGTCCACCAGTAGTTCAGGTTGCGCGGCGTCGGATAGGCCACGAACGAGGAATGCATAAGTCCCAAGATCGGGAGGCGCCGTTCAATCCACTTCAATGCGGGATTGGTCGGCTGGTAGTCGGATGGTCCGCTCATGATGCGATCCTAGGGAAGTAAGACGATGCGACGGGCTCGGAGTCTCGGATGTCAGATCCGAGACTCAGCCGATCTGGATTTTGGTATCGGAAACGAATTGATAGGGCGGCACGGGCAGGTTCAAGGGTGCCGGTCCCGACCGGATGCGGCCCGAGGTGTCATACACCGAACCGTGGCAGGGGCAGAAGAAGCCGTCATATTGCCCCTCATGGGCGATCGGAATGCAGCCGAGATGGGTGCAGATGCCGATCACGACCAGCCACTGGTCGTGGCCCGACTTCACGCGGGCCTCGTCGGTCTCCGGATCGGGAAGGCTCGACACGGCGACCGCGCGGGCCTCCTCGATCTGCTTCTTGGTACGGTGGCTGACGAAGATCGGCTTGCCGCGCCAGAACACCTTGATGTCCTGCCCTTCGGCGATCGGCGCCAGATCGACTTCGATCGGCGCGCCGGCCGCGATCGTCGAGGCGTCCGGGTTCATTTGGGAGATCAGGGGCACCAAGGCGGCCGCTGCGCCGACCGCAGCGACGGATCCCGTTGCAACAAAGAGGAAATCACGCCGTGTCGGATGATCCGCGGAAGACGCTGTCGTCACGATTCCAAGCCCTTTCTTGTCTGCAGCCGGAGGAACCGCCCCAAGGAACGCCAACACGAACCGGAGGAGGCTGCCGGCGCCCGCGACCCCCGCGGCGGCAGAAAGACCACTTTTCCCGCTCCAATCGGGCGGAACAAGCAGTCCAGAATCGTTCTATTGGCACCCTTGCCGGAAGAGCGCAAGCCCGCTATCGGCTCCCATGCGTGCAATGCACTAATTCCGCGCCGGGCGGCGAATTCTTCAGACATTTCATGGAGCCCTCAGGCGGGCGGTCACATCATGCAGGTTGCGCTTTTCCAACCCGACATTCCCCAGAACACGGGCACGATTCTGCGCCTTTGCGCCTGCCTGGATGTATCGGCCCATATTATCGAACCCGCCGGCTTCCCGGTGTCCGATCGGCATTTCCGCCGGGCCGGCATGGATTATCTCGACCAGGTAACCATCATGCGCCACGACTCGTGGTCAAAATTCGAGCAATGGCGTAACGAACAGGGCTACCGCCTGATCCTGTTCACGACCAAAAGCCCCGGCTGCTACCTTGATTACCGCTATGACCCTGATGACATCCTGCTGTTCGGGCGCGAATCCGCCGGGGTTCCCGACGAGGTGGTCGCCGCGGCCGACGCGCGGGTGGTGATCCCGATCAAACCAGGCCTGCGCTCGCTCAATGTTGCGGTCGCAGCAGCCATGGCACTGGGCGAGGCCCTGCGGCAGACCGGTTCGGCACTGAAGGAGACGGCGCGTTGAGTTACGCGGTCAAGGAAATCTTTCTGACTTTGCAGGGCGAAGGCGCGCATGCCGGCCGCGCGGCGGTGTTCTGCCGGTTCGCCGGCTGCAATCTCTGGAGCGGCCGCGAGCAGGACCGCGCCAGCGCGACCTGCCGGTTCTGCGACACCGATTTCGTCGGCACCGACGGCACGCTGGGCGGCCGCTACGCCTCGGCGGACGATCTGGCCGATACCATCGCCGGCCAGTGGGCCGGAGAGCACGGGCTTCGCTATGTGGTGTTGACCGGCGGCGAGCCGCTGCTGCAGGTCGATGCCGACTTGATCGACGCGCTGCATGCGCGCGGTTTCGAGATCGGCATCGAGACCAACGGCACGATCGAACCGCCCGACGGCCTCGACTGGATCTGCGTCAGCCCGAAAGCCGGCGCGGAGTTGCGGGTGCGGCAAGGCCACGAACTCAAGCTGGTCTTTCCGCAGGCCGACGCCATGCCGGCGGCCTTCGCCGGTCTCGCCTTCGAACGATTTTCGCTGCAGCCGATGGATGGCCCGGACGCGACCGAAAACACCGCGCGCGCGGTCGATTACTGCCTGCGCCATCCGCAATGGCGGCTCAGCCTGCAGACGCACAAGACACTCGGCATCAGGTAAAGGTTGGACTTTTGAAATGTGGGAACTGACGAAATCGTTCCGGTTCGAGGCGGCGCATGCGCTGTCGGGAACGACGCTGGGCGACGCCAGCATGGAAATTCACGGCCACTCGTTCCGCGCCGAGGTCACGATACGCGGCACGCCCGATCCCGAAACCGGCATGGTGATGGATCTCGGCCTGCTCGAGCGCAGCATGGCGGAGGTGCGGAAAACCCTCGACCACCGGCTGCTCAACAAGGTCGAGGCGCTGGGGCAGCCGACGCTGGAAAACCTCTCGCGCTTCATCTGGGAGCGCCTCGCGCATGCAGGCCAACTCGCCCGCGTCAGCGTGCACCGCGACAGCTGCAACGAGAGCTGCACCTATTACGGCCCGCAGGGGTAGCCCGTCATTGCGAGGAGCGCAGCGACGAAGCAATCCATTCTTCTTTCTTTTTGTGGCACGATGGATTGCTTCGCTGCGCTCGCAATGACGGGAGAAGCATTGGGAATTTTCGTATGGACCTATCCGTGATCGAGGATCGCAAGGCGCGGGCGCGGAGCTGGTTCGAGCGGCTGCGCGACGACATCTGTGCTGCGTTCGAGAAACTGGAAGACGACGCGCCGGCAGCGCTCTCGCCCGGCGACGCCGGCCGCTTCGTGCGCACGCCCTGGGACCGCACCGACCACACCGGTCAGCCCGGCGGCGGCGGCGTGATGTCGGTGATGCGCGGGCGGCTGTTCGAGAAGGTCGGTGTGCATTGCTCGACGGTGCATGGCGAATTCGCCCCCGAATTCCGCGCGCAGATTCCAGGTGCCGCCGATGACCCCCGGTTCTGGGCCTCGGGCGTTTCGCTGATCGCGCATATGCGCAACCCGAACATCCCGGCGGTGCACATGAACACCCGCTTCGTGGTCACCACCAAGTCATGGTTCGGCGGCGGCGCAGACCTGACGCCGGTGCTCGACCGGCGGCGGACGCAAGCGGATCCCGACACATTGGCGTTTCACGCCGCGATGCAGGCCGCCTGCGACGCGCACAAGGCCGTCGCCGATTACGGCAAACTCAAAAAATGGTGCGACGAATATTTCTACCTGCCGCATCGCAAGGAAGCGCGCGGCATCGGCGGGATCTTCTACGACTGGCTCGACTCCGGCGACTGGGATGCTGATCTCGCTTTCACCCAGGATGTCGGCCGCGCCTTCCTGAAGGTCTATCCCGAACTGGTGCGCCGCAATTTCGCGACGCCATGGAGCGCCGAGGACCGCGAGGAGCAGCTGGTGCGGCGCGGACGTTACGTCGAATTCAACCTGCTGTATGATCGCGGCACCATCTTCGGACTGAAAACCGGCGGCAACGTCGATTCCATCCTGTCCTCGATGCCGCCGGAAGTGAAATGGCCCTGAAGACAATGACGCCCCTGCCCCGCGCGATGCTGATCGACATGGACGACACCATCCTGTCGGCCTATGGCCGGCCCGAGATCGCCTGGAACAAGGTCGCGGCGGAGTTCGCCGATGAACTGGCGCCGCACTCGCCGCAACAGGTCGCAGCCGCCGTGCTGGAGTCGGGCCGCAAGTTCTGGGCGACGGCGGAAGCCGCCTGGCGCCTGAAACTCGCCGAAGCGAGGCAGCTGGTGGTCAAGGACGGATTCGCGACGCTGGCTGCCGCCGGCCAGCCCGCCTTGCCGGCGGAGCTTGCCGTCCGCCTCGCCGACCGCCTGACCGCCTATCGCGACGAAGAGATGTTCATGTTTCCGGGCGCGCATGACGCGATCGACGCCCTGAAGGCGCTCGGGGTGAAGCTGGCGCTGGTGACCAACGGCGCCGCCGACACCCAGCGCGCCAAGGTCGAGCGCTTCGAGCTGGCGCACCGCTTCGACCATGTCCAGATCGAGGGCGAGCACGGTTTCGGCAAGCCGGAGGAGCGCGCCTATCTGCACGCGATGGAAGCGCTCGGCGTGACCGCGCCCGACACCTGGATGATCGGCGACAATCTGGAATGGGAGATCACGGTGCCGCAGCGCCTCGGCATCTACGCGATCTGGATGGACGCGCATGGCGACGGCCTGCCCGCCGACACCATGGTGAAGCCGGATCGGATCATCCGCTCGATGACGGAGTTGCTGCCGGCCGAGCGGGCGTAGAGCTTTTGCCGCGCCAAGGCCGATCCGGGGGCCAGCGGCCAACCAAAAATATCGAAAACAACCCCATGTACAGTAGCAGACCGGTTGCTGGCATGCGCGATGCCAGCAGGTCTATTTGACACGTCGGGCAAATCACCGGCACTAATTCAGGCTGCGGACTGATCGAAGCACGCGCCAGCCGGAGACCGCCGATCAATTAATGACCTACCGGGTTTGCCACCACTTGGCCGTCTGCCTTGCCGAACTGATACATATGTTCGGTCGGCTCGATCCGGCTCCCCCTCGACCGACCTGACCGACCAGCCGTTGAGCCGATCAGGTGACGCTCAAGAGCGACATCCCGACAACCGTGACAATGCGGGCGAGGTCGGCCCAGCGGCGCTCACCCTCGTAGCGTCCGGCCGATCGCCAGACGCCGACCGTTGCGACGATATTGTAGGGCACTGAAAGTGCGTAACCGACGACAAGGGCCGCGACGATCAGGTCGTGCATGATCAGGACCAGAAACGAAATCGACGTGAGCAGGTTGACCACGATTCCGCCGGCCACCGCCCAATTCCAGAACGCCTGCGGCAGCGGCAGGTCCCCTCTCCAAAGGCGGCGCAAGGCGTTCATGTGGACCAACCCGGTACGGGACGGCAATGGCTGGAAATCGAAAACATCGCTGCCTTTCAGCCTACGGATGCGCCTGCCTTTGCACGGCTGATTCCGAGCGCCAGAATGCGATGCAGCAGGTCGGGGTATTCAAGCCCGTCATGGAGAGCGGCTGTAGCGAACTCCTGGCTCTTCGCTATTTCGGGATTGGGATTGGCTTCGATGAAATACGGGGTGCCATCGGCCGTGAGGCGAAAGTCGATCCGCGCGTATCCATCGAGCCCCAGCGTGCGGTAGATGCGTTTCGCCGCGCGCTGAATGCGGGCGGATACCTCCGGCGCAAGGTCCTCGGCCGGCCCGTCCACGATCCCGACGCGTTCCTGATAACCGGGATCGTGCTTGGCCTTTTCGGTGGCGATCTGCCGTGCCCCCTGACCGCCCAGGCTGCCGAATTTCAGTTCCCAGACCGGCAGAGCGCGCAGCCGGTTGTTGCCGAGCACGGCGACATAGAGTTCACGTCCTTCGATGTACTGTTCGGCGATGGCGGCGGTTTTGAGCCGCTCGTGAACGAACGCGACGCGCTCTGCGAGCTTCTCGTCGGTATCGACGATGGACGCCTGCGAGATGCCGAAGGATCCGTCCTCGCTCAGGCTCTTGACGATCAGCGGCAGCGCCAGCCGCGGCGGCCGTTTGACCTTGCGGCGCATCGGAAACACGGCAAAGGCCGGCACCGCGATCCGGCGATGGTGCACCAGCGTCTTGGACAGATCCTTGCCGCGCGCCAGGATCAGGCCGCGCGGGTTACACCCGGTATACGGGATTTTCATCAGCTCGAGATAGCTCGCGATGTGCTGGTCATACATGGACTGATAGTGGAATTCCTCCAGCAACGTGAACACCACATGCGGCTTGAAATCTTCGATCTGGTCGCGCACCGGCTTGATTTCTTCCTGCACGCCGAGCGGGCGAACGTCGTGGCCGGCCGCACGCAAGGTGCTCACGACGTCGAATTCGGTTTTCCATGCGTTGATCTGCTGCGCGGTGTATCCGTCGGTCGAGTCCGGAGGCACGCAGTCCGGATGCATCAACACCAGAATGCGCAGCCGTCTCATAGCGCGATCCATTTGCGCCGCGACGGGCCGAACATCGTTTGCGTGGTCTTGGCGGTCAACAGGATGGTGAAATTGATCACGAGCTTCCTTTCAGAGCCGGCGGCGCGCAGATCGAGTTCGCGGCAGCGGGAGATCATGTCGTCAAGAACGGCATCCAGCGTCAGCTGGTTCTCGCCCGTCCACCGTGCGACCAGCTGCCTGATCTGGGCGCGATGCCGCCGGATAAAGACCGAGGCCGGTTGCTCCCGCCGATGCCGTGGTTCGCTGGAAAAGAGCCGGGAGAGGTCGCGGTCGTACGTCTTCGGCGGCGTGAAGGCATAGAACGCCTGCTTTTTCTGGTAGTGCTCGCCCAGCGTCTGGCTGAGCTGATGCAGGGGATCGACCCGATCCCGCGTCGTGACCGGCGGCCGCTCCCCGGCAATCTCCTCCATCAGTTCGTCGACATATTCGAGCTTCTTCAGCGCCGGCCAACCGGCATACCGTACCCGCCAGTTCGACCGCGGCCGCAGCCACACCGCGAAGGTTTCGGCGAAATCCTCGTCCGGATGGCTCTGCGCATACCAGAGCCGAAGATGCTGGACGTAACGGCGGCTGGCCGGGTTGGGCCGGTAGTAGCGCGGATAGCGTTTCGAGGACGGGCCGAACAATTGCTGCCAGCGCCGGCGGCGCTGCAGCTGATAGGCGTGCTGCATGGCATGGCCTGCCTCGTGACGGAAAATGGCCATGCACTCGGACCAGGTGCCGCCCTCGACATCGAGCATCATCTTCTTCTCGAGTTTCATGAGCCGGGGATGGGCGAGATAGAACGGGATAGCGATGCCCGGCACACCCGCCGGACTGAACCATTCGCTCGATATCCATGCGTGCGGCCGCAGCCGGATGTTCCGCGCCTGAAGCTCTTCATGAAGGGTACCCAGACAATCCGCGAGCCAGGTGTCTTCGACCACAACCCTCAGGCTGCTGAGGCGCTGCTTGAGCAACTGCTCGTCCGACAGCTCCTCCCAGGGATATTTCCGGCGTGGCATGGGCATCCAGAAGTCGTGGAAACTCGGTATCTGGATGGTGTCACAGGATGCCGCCGGCAACAACCGCCGGGTCTTGGCGGCGAGTCCTGGTGACGTGCCGTTCAGGCCGGATCGAAGCGACAAAGAAGCGGCCCACGTGCAAGTCCGGTCACCTTAGTATCGGCAGGCGTGAGCCATGCCGCAGCGGCGCGCCGTGATCGGCCTGTCATGACAGGTCGCTATCCTGCGAACCGCGTCAATCCGCGCGGAGGGAAAGATCATGGAACTGAAACCAGGCGATGTTGTCATTCTGAAATCCGGGGGTCATCCGATCACCGTGGCGGAGGTGCACGATCAGGCCATCGTGTGCCTGTGGATGGGCGAGGAAGGCGATCTGTTTCGCGAAACGCTTCCCGTGGCCGTGCTCGAGCTGGCCAGAATCGACGATTCCGATGACGAGGAAGAAGGCAACGACGAGGACGAAGCTGAAGACGACGTCGAGGAAGACGACCTCGAGAAAAGCAAGGTCGCCTGAGATCTTCGCATGCGACGCCGCCGAGTTCCGGCACAAGGCGGCGTCGCGACGCCTGGATTTTCTCCCAGGCGGTAACGCCTGCCGGCCGACTGACCGTTATGGACGAAGCGCCATCGCCTCGGACTCGACCCGGCCGGCATCCTCGCCCGACGAAAACGCCGCGGCTGTAAAGGGCGTCGTTGCATCGGGGTGATGATAGACCGCGATCACGCTGCCGGGACCGCCGCCGGTGTGGCCAACCACACGTGAATGCCCGGGCCCCGTTCCGGTCATGACGCCGAGACCATAGGCCGTCGTCCGCCACGGACGCCCTTCGATGGCGCCGCCCAACGGCCAGCCGCCGGTCATTTCCGCACGAAGATCCGCCGGCAGAAAATCCGTCGTCAAGAGCCGATGCAGCAGCAGCGCCGCATCGTGCAGCGGCCCGACGACGAGGCCATGATAGACCCATTGCGGGTCGTAGGAGCGGATGCTTCCGAGCGTGACGCCATCGAGATCGCCGCGCGTCATTGCAATCCGGGGTCCCGCAATCCCGAGCGGATCGAACACCAGCCGTCGAAGCAACGCGTCGAGATTCTCACCGCATGACGCTTCCAGATGCTGGCGTGCAATCAGATAGCCGATGTTGGAATAGCCCCAGCCCCGGCCCGGCTCGAACCGCAATCGCTCGGCGTCGGCCGCCTGCATCAGGGCTGGCGATGGCCATGCAGCTTCATCGCGTGACACGGCCTCGTGGTAGCGCTTGAGGCCACCGTAATCAGCCAATCCGGCGCGATGCTGGAGCAGCAGCCGCAGGGAATAAGGCCGCCCGGGCAATTCATCGTCGAGCCGCAACGCCCCGTCGCGAACCAGCGCCAGCGCGGCCGCCGCGATCAGCGTCTTGGTGAAACTCCACCACGGCACGACGATTTCAGCACCGTCATTCCTGACGATGCGTCCTGCCTCGACGATGGCGACTTTGGTGCCCATGGCGCGACAAGGAAGGACGCTCAAAGAGTGATGCTCACAGCCTGAGGTCGCGGGTAAAGCGCGCGACGGCCTGGTCGGCGATGGCCTGCACCGCGGAGTCTTCCAGCGGGAAATTCGCCGCCAGCCAGCCGTCTTCGGCCAGCGCCAGCACCTGGCCGAGCAGCGGGCCCTGGGCGATGCCGCGCCCAATGAAATCCGCCGCCTTCAGCGGGAATTTCGGCGCGCGCCAGCGCGAAGGCAAAGTCGCGAGCTCGCGCCATGGCCTGGGATCGACGCCGCGTCCGGCCCGCGCCCATGCCAGCATCAGCCGGTCGCGGTAGCGGTCCT
Organism: Pseudomonadota bacterium; assembly: GCA_043811435.1. GTDB lineage: Bacteria > Pseudomonadota > Alphaproteobacteria > Rhizobiales > Xanthobacteraceae > Bradyrhizobium. Next base: position 10,036 of record JBDRNF010000246.1, on the reverse strand, counting down.
CGCCGAGCCGGTAGAGCCTGCGCCGCGCGATCGCCTCGTCCATGCCGGCGAGCCGCCACCAGCGGTGGCCCATGGAGTCCAGCGCTTTGGTTTCGGCATTGGTGAGACGCATGCGCTGCGCGAGCCGTCTGGCGTCCTCGGTGACGGCGACGCCAAGCGCGCCGAGCCGGCGAACCGGATCCGGCGGCAGTCCCAGCAGCCGCTCCGCCGCGATCATCGCGGCGAACGGCCCGGTATAGGCGACCCCGCCGAAAATCGGCAGCAACAACCCGCCATCCGCCATCGCCTGCACCGCGACGGCCGCCCCGTCGGCGACCATCAGCTTGAGCATTTCCATCCGCACGCGCTCGGCGGACAGCGTGGCGAGGCCGGCGCGGCCGCCGATGCAGGCGAGAGTGCCGGCGCGATCGGGCTCGCCGGCGCCGTAGGCGGCATGAATGCGGAAGAACCGGAGGATGCGCAGATAATCCTCGGCGATGCGCGCATGGGGATCGCCGATGAAGCGCACGCGTCGGGCGGCGATATCGTCCCATCCGCCGACATGGTCGTGTACGAGGCCGGCGGCATCGACCGACAGGCCGTTGATGGTGAAATCGCGCCGCTCGGCGTCGCGGACCCAGTCGCGGCCGAACGCGACCACGGCCTTGCGGCCGAACGTCTCGGTATCCTCGCGCAGGGTGGTGACTTCGAACGGATGGGAATCGACCACCAGCGTTACGGTGCCATGGTCGATGCCGGTCGGCACGCTCTTGATGCCGGCCGCCTTGGCGCGGCGGATCACTTCTGATGGCAGCGCGGTGGTGGCGATATCGATATCGGCTACGGGGCGCTTCAGCAGCGCGTTGCGGACCGCGCCGCCGACCACGCGCGCCTCCTCGCCATTGCCGTTGAGCAGTTCCAGCACGCGGGCGGTCGGACCGGATTGGAGCCAGGGCGCGTCCGACAAAACGCGCGCCCCGCTCATTTTTCAACTCCGGGAATGAGTTTTCCATTCTCGATATGCGCGGGAACGTAGGTCGAATCCGGTGGCGCGCCGCCGAACTCCGCCAGCAGCAGGAAGCTCACCACGACCAGCACCAGCGCGCCGATTGCCAGCTTGGCGATGACATGCATCGGCCAGGACGATTGCACCAGCAGTCCGGAGCGCGTCGCGATCAGGAACGCCGCATAGACCGCGAAGGGAATCAGGAAAATCGCGACCTCGGTCAGAACCGGACGGATCATCGCAAACATATCCGTTCGTACAGCACGCGCAGAATGCCCGCGGTGGCGCCCCAGATATAACGTTCGGCGAACGGCATGGCGTAATACGAGCGCTCCATGCCGCGGAATTCCTTGCTGTGCAGCTGGTGGTTGGCCGGATCCATCAGGAACGCCAGCGGCACCTCGAAGGCGTCGTCCACTTCGCCCTTGTTGATGCGCAGCCGGAAGCCCGGCTTCACCCGCGCCACCGTCGGCATGATGCGAAATCCGAAACCGGTCGCGTACAGATCGAGATAGCCGAGCGGCTCGACGAATTGGCGATCGAGCCCGATCTCCTCCTCGGCCTCGCGCAGCGCGGCGTCGAGCGGGGAGGCGTCGGTCACGTCGATCTTGCCGCCGGGAAAGGCGATCTGGCCGGCATGGTCGTTGAGATGCGCGGCGCGCTGGGTCAGCAGCACGGTCGGCTGCGGATGGTCGACCACCGGGATCAATACCGCGGCGGGCCGCACCGGCTGCTCGCGCGCGATGATCTCCAGCATGCGGTCGGTGCCGTGATCGCCGCTCTTCGGGATGATGTTGGGATCGATCAGGCCCGGCGGCACGTCGAAGTCCAGCCGCGTCCGGCTTCGATCGAAAAACTCCATGGAGCTGATCGCAGCCGGATCCGTCTTCAGCATCGGCTCGTTCAAAGCGCGCCCCTCACCTGCTCCGCATCGGCCATCGTAAAGAATTCGCCGCCGGATTCGATCCCGAACATCGGGATACCATCGACCACCCGCTCCTCGCCCATGTCAACCAGATCGTAGTAAAGCGCCCGCGTCACCTTGGCCCACAGATCGGCGCGGACGTGCAGATAGGGCGTCAGGCCGCCATCGGCGGCGGCCTCGAATCGCAAGCGGTGGGCGGCATCGCACGGCACCCAGTCGTCGACATTGGTGCGGAAGCGCAGGAGCCGGCCGCGGTCATCGGTTTCTTTGGTCATCTCGACGGCCAGAAACGGCGCATCGTCGACCCGGATGCCGACCTTCTCCACCGGGGTCACGAGAAAGTGCTTGCCGTCCTCGCGCTTCAGGATCGTCGAAAACAGCCGGACCAGCGCCGGCCGTCCGATCGGCGTGCCCAGGTAGAACCAGGTGCCATCAGAGGCGATTCGCATGTCGAGATCGCCGCAAAACGGCGGGTTCCACAGATGCACCGGCGGCAACCCCTTCGCCGCAGGGCTGCTATTCGCAGCGTCGGTCGCCGCAGCGGTCAGCCCTTCGAGGCCCTGTGTGCTGGTCTGCCCTTGCTTCGCCATGGTTTACCCTGACTTTGACGCCCTCGATTTGGCACGATTGATGCACCTTCCGGTACACGTCCCGGGCCGGATACCCGGATAGACTACCGTTCAGGTCGCTACATCGTGATGCCGTTCATACCGCGAAAACGCCCATAAGGTGGGGATAGTTTAATTCAACGAATACATGGCCTTCACGTAAGTTTAGCATGGGGTTGCCGGCATCATGGCGCAAGCGGCGCCGCGGGCGGGCCGATCCCGAGACACGACCCGGGGATCTGGGTCTGAGGAGAACTAGATGGCTGGCGCAGACAATGTCGAAAAACTCGACGACGTGATCGTCCGCTCGGCCGAACAGGTCGCCGGTCAAATCCGTGTCGCGCGAGATGCGATCTCCAGCGTGATCTTCGGCCAGGACCGGGTGATCGAAAACACCCTGGTGACGATCCTGTCCGGCGGCCACGCGCTGCTGATCGGCGTACCGGGCCTCGCCAAGACCAAACTGGTGGAGACCTTGGGCATCACGCTCGGGCTGGACGCCAAGCGCATCCAGTTCACGCCCGATCTGATGCCCTCGGACATTCTCGGCGCCGAAGTGCTGGACGAGAGCGTTTCGGGCAAGCGCTCGTTCCGCTTCATCGCCGGACCGGTGTTCGCACAGCTCCTGATGGCCGACGAGATCAACCGCGCCAGCCCGCGCACCCAGTCCGCGCTGCTGCAGGCGATGCAGGAACAGCACATCACCGTGGCCGGCGCGCGCCACGATCTGCCGAAACCGTTCCACGTGCTGGCGACGCAGAACCCGCTGGAACAGGAAGGCACCTATCCGCTGCCGGAGGCGCAGCTCGACCGCTTCCTGATGGAGATCGACGTCGATTATCCCGACCGCGACGCCGAGCGGCGCATCCTGTTCGAAACCACCGGCGCCGACGAAACGCTGGCCAAGGCCGCCATGAACGCAGAGATCCTGATCACGGCGCAGCGGCTGGTGCGGCGGCTGCCGGTCGGCGACTCCGTCGTCGAGGCGATCCTGTCGCTGGTGCGCTCCGCGCGTCCGGGCGAGGAAGGCGGCGAAACCGGCAAGCTGATCGCCTGGGGCCCGGGTCCCCGCGCCAGCCAGTCGCTGATGCTCGCGGTCCGCGCCCGTGCGTTGCTCGACGGCCGCCTCGCGCCCTCGATCGACGACGTGCTCGATCTGGCGGAACCCGTTCTCAAGCACCGCATGGCGCTGACCTTCGCCGCCCGCGCCGAGGGCCGCACCATCCCCGACGTCATCAGGCAATTGAAGACGCGGATCGGTTGATGGCCGCGGACACCGGGCACGCGCCGAACGAAATCACAGCCATCCGACGCGCCGACGGCGAAAGCCGGACGCTCGCCGCCTCGCTGCCCCGGCTCGTGCTCGAAGCCCGCCGCATCGCCGCCAACGTGATCCACGGCCTGCATGGACGGCGTCGCGCCGGCGCCGGAGAAAGTTTCTGGCAATACCGCCGCTTCGTTTCGGGCGAGCCGTCGCAGAACGTCGACTGGCGGCGCTCGGCGCGCGACGATCATCTCTATGTCCGCGAGCAGGAATGGGAGGCCTCGCATACGGTGTGGCTGTGGCCGGACCGCTCGCCGTCGATGACGTTCGCGTCGAGGCAGGCGCGCGACAGCAAGCTGGAGCGCGGGCTGATCGTCACCTTCGCGCTCGCCGAACTGCTGGTCGCCGGCGGCGAACGCGTCGGCATTCCCGGCCTGATGAACCCGACCGCGAGCAGCAGCGTGATCGACAAGATGGCGCAGGCGATGCTGCATGACGGCGCGGCCCGGCTCAGCCTGCCGCCGTCCTTCGTGCCCGCGGCACTGGCCGAAATCGTGGTGCTGTCGGACTTCTGGTCGCCGATGGCCGAGATCAGGACCATGCTGGCCGGCCTGTCGGCCTCCGGCGCGCACGGCACGCTGATCCAAATTGTCGATCCGGCCGAGGAAACCTTCCCCTATTCCGGACGGATCGAATTCGTCGAACCGGAAGGCGGCGGCGTCATCACCGCCGGCCGCGCGGAGAAATGGGCCGATGATTACGTGGCGCGCGTGGCGCTGCACCGCGCCGAAATTCGCGCCGAGACCAACAAGCTCGACTGGCTGTTCTCGACCCACACCACCAGCCGTTCGGCCGCCGAACTGCTGCTGTTCCTGCATTCGGGCATGATGGTGAGCAAGGGCAGCGCGCGCGGCGCCACCGTCAAAGTGGGGCAACGCGCATGATCGCCGGATTCCCCCTCGCTTTCGCCCAACCCTTCCTGTTGCTGGGACTGCTGAGCCTGCCGGTGCTGTGGTGGCTGTTGCGGGTGATGCCGCCACGTCCGCGGCGCCTCGAGTTTCCGCCGACGCGGCTGTTGTTCGACATCGCGCCGAAGGAGGAAACCCCCTCGCGCACGCCATGGTGGCTGACCCTGTTGCGGCTCGCCGCCGCGGCGCTGGTAATCCTGGCGGCGGCCGGGCCGATCTGGAATCCGCAAACCGGCCTCGCCGGCTCCAGCGCGCCGCTGGTGATCCTGCTCGACGACGGCTGGAGTGCGGCGGCGAGCTGGGACACCAGGATCAAGGCCGCGGACGAACTGATCGCCAACGCCGAAAACGACCGACGCGGCGTCACGCTGGTGCCGCTGTCGGAGCCCACGCGCGACATCACCCTGATGCCGGCCGGCGCGGCGCGGGTGGCGCTGCGCCAGCTAGCGCCCAAACCCTATTCGATCGAGCGGGTGGAAACCTTGCCGGCGATCGAGCGTTTCCTGAAGGTCACCGGCGACTCAGAGATCGTCTGGCTGTCGGATGGCGTCGATACCGGGCGCGGACCGGAATTTCTCGAAGGGCTCGGCAAGACCATCGGAGACCGCAGCTTGACGGTTTATGAAGGCGGCACCGCCCCCGCGCTCGCTCTGGTCGCGGCCGAAAACGCCGCGGCGAAGATGACGGTGAAGGTGCTGCGCACCGGCGGCGGCGTCGCTGCGGGCGTGGTGCGCGCGATCGACCAGAAGGGGTCCCCGATCGGCGAGGCGCGCTACGGCTTTGCGCCCGGGGATCGCGAGGCCGAAGCGTCGTTCGATCTTCCGGTCGAGCTGCGCAACGACATTTCCCGGCTTGATATATCCGGCGAACGGTCCGCCGGCGCCGTGCAATTGCTCGACAAGCGCTGGCGCCGCCGCGCCATCGGCATCGTCTCGGGATCGACCACCGATACCGCGCAGCCGCTGCTGGCCTCGACGTTCTATCTGACCCGCGCGCTGGCGCCGTTCGCCGACGTGCGGCTCGGCGATCGCGGCTCGCCGCAGCTGGCGATCACGCAGTTTCTCGACCAGAAGCTGCCGATGATCGTGCTGGCGGATGTCGGCACGCTGTCGCCCGAAATTCGCGAGCGCATCGGGGCATGGATCGAGCAAGGCGGCGTGCTGGTGCGGTTCGCCGGCCCGCGGCTGGCGCAGGCCGATGACGATCTGGTGCCGGTCAAGCTGCGCCGCGGCGGACGCAGCCTCGGCGGCAGCCTCACCTGGGAAAAGCCGCAGCATCTGGCTTCGTTCGCGGCCGACGGGCCCTTCGCGGGGCTGGCGGTGCCGAAGGATGTCATCGTTACCCGGCAAGTGCTCGCCGAGCCCAACGCGGCGCTGGCGACCCGAAGCTGGGCCTCGCTGGAGGATGGCACGCCGCTGGTCACCGGCGAGCATCGCGGCAAGGGCGTGGTCAGCCTGTTTCACGTCAGCGCCGACATGCGCTGGTCCGATCTGCCGATGTCCGGCAGCTTCGTCGAGATGCTGCGGCGGATCGTCGATGTGGCCGGCTACACCTCCACGCCGGGCGCCGGCGTCGCGGGCGAGACCGGCGCGGAGACGGTGGCGCCGCTGCGCACGCTCGATGGCTTCGGCGCGTTCGGACCGCCGCCCTCCACGGCGAAGCCGCTGCGCGCCGACTTCCGGGACCGCGCGACGCCGGATCACCCGCCGGGCTTCTATGGTCCCGCCGACGGCCCGCTCGCGGTCAACGCGCTGGCGGCGGCCGACCGCATCGCGCCGCTCGACACCGCTTCGCTGCGCGCGCAACGCGCCAGCTATACCAATGCCGAACCGCACGATCTCAGGGGAATTCTGCTGGCCTCGTCGCTGGCGCTGTTCCTGGTCGACGCCGTGATCGTCGCGTTGCTCGGCGCCGGCCTCGCGGCGCTGTTGCGACGGCGCACGGTGCCCGCCGCACTGGCTTTCGCGCTGGCGCTGGCAACGATTGTCGCCACACCCTGGCCGGCGCGCGCGGAGACGTCGGACGAGTTCGCCATCAAGGCGGTCTCGCAAACCCGACTGGCCTATGTCGTCACCGGCAATGCCGACGTCGACTCCATCGTCAAGGCGGGGCTATCCGGGCTGACCCTGTTTCTGGCGCAGCGCACCGCGCTGGAAGCCGGCGATCCCGTCGGCATCGATCCGGCGCGCGACGAACTGGCGTTCTTCCCGCTGATCTACTGGCCGGTATTGCCGGGGGCTACCAAGCCGGCGCAGGACGCCATCAACCGCATCGACGCCTACATGAAGCAGGGCGGCACCGTGCTGTTCGACACCCGCGACGCCATCGAGGCGCCGCCGGGCGCCAATGGCGCATCGCAGACGCCGGGCATGCTGGCATTGCGCAGCATTCTCTCCTCGCTCGACGTTCCCGAACTCGAGCCGGTACCGCGCGAGCATGTGCTGACCAAGACCTTCTATTTGCTGCGCGATTTCCCCGGCCGCTTCACCTCGGGCCAGACCTGGGTCGAGACCCTGCCGCGCGATGAAGACGACGAGGCTGCCTCAAGGCCGGCCCGCGGCGGCGACGGCGTCTCGCCGCTCATCATCACCTCGAACGATCTGGCCGGCGCCTGGGCGCTGCGTTCGGACGGCCAGGCGATGCTGCCGATGTCGCCGGGCGAACCGCGGCAGCGCGAATTCGCCTTCCGCGCCGGCGTCAACATCGTGATGTACACGCTGACCGGCAACTACAAGGCCGACCAAGTGCACGCGCCGGCGCTGATCGAACGGCTCGGGCAATGAGCATCGCCGTCATCCTGAGAGAGCGTGGAGCAATGCATCTCGTGTCCCGGACGCGGTGCAGCGTTCTTCACGATGCACCGCAGAGCCGGGACCCATCGTCTCGCCTTGCGATGGGCCCCGGATCAGCAGCGCACCACGCCGCGAAGAGCGACGTGCTGCGCAGCATCCGGGGCACGAACTCCGTCATCCTGTTGGATAAATAATGCAGTACGGTATCGCCTTCACCCCTCTCGTCCCCTCGCTGGTGCTCTGGATCGCACTGGCCGCCATCGCCGTGATCGCGGTGGTGCTGCTGCTCGCCCGTGCCCGCGGGGCCGCCGTGCGCGTCGCCGCGCTGGCGCTGATCCTGCTGGCGCTAGCCAATCCGTCATTTACCCGCGAGGACCGCGAACCGCTCTCGTCGGTCGCCGCCGTCGTGATCGACAGGAGCCCGAGCCAGAATTTCGGCGAGCGCAACCGCGAGACCGACAGAGCGCGCGAGGCGCTGGTCGACAGCCTCAAGAAGATCAAGGGCGTCGAGGTTCGCGTCGTCGAGGCCGGACAGGCCGACGGCGAAACCGACGGCACCAGACTGTTCGGCGCGCTGTCGTCGGCGCTGTCGGACGTTCCGGTCGATCGCGTCGCCGGCGCCTTCCTGATCACCGACGGCCGGGTGCACGATATTCCCGCCAACGCCGCCGCGATCGGATTCCAGGCCCCGGTGCATGCCCTGATCACCGGGCGCAAGGACGAACGCGACCGCCGCATCGCGATTTCCGCAGCCCCCCGCTTCGGCATCGTCGGACAGGCGCAGACCATCACCTACCGGCTGGACGACCAGGGCGTCAGCGGCGAGCGCGCCCGGATCGTGGTGCGCCGCGACGGCGACGTGATCAACGAACGCACCGTGGCGAGCGGCCAGACCGTCAATATCGATGTCGACATCAAGCATGCCGGCCAGAACATCGTCGAGATCGAGGCCTCGCCGCTGGAGAATGAGCTGACCCTGGTCAACAACCGCGCGGTGGTGGCGATCGATGGCGTGCGCGACAAATTGCGGGTGCTGCTGGTTTCGGGCGAGCCGCATTCCGGCGAGCGCACCTGGCGCAACCTGCTGAAATCCGACGCCAGCGTCGACCTCGTGCATTTCACCATTCTGCGCCCGCCCGAAAAGCAGGACGGCACGCCGATCAACGAACTCAGCCTGATCGCGTTTCCGACCCGCGAACTGTTTCAGCAGAAGATCAACGAATTCCAGCTGATCATCTTCGACCGCTACGCCCGCCAGGGCGTGCTGCCGATCGCCTATTTCGACAACATCGCGCGTTACGTGCGCACCGGCGGCGCGGTGCTGGTGTCGGCGGGGCCCGATTATGCGTCGACCACCAGCATCTGGCGCACGCCGCTGGATTCGGTGCTGCCGGCCGAACCCGTCGGGGTCACCGAGAAGCCGTTTTACGCGCATTTGAGCGACGCCGGAAAACGCCATCCGGTGACGCGCGGGCTGGAAGGCTCGGCCACCGAGCCGCCGCGCTGGAGCCGGTTCTTCCGCAGCGTCGAGACCCGCAACGCCATCACGCCGCCGGTCATGACCGGCGCCGACGGCAAGCCGCTGCTGCTGCTGTCGCGCTTCGGCGAGGGCCGCGTCGCCTTGCTGCTGTCGGACCACATCTGGCTGTGGGCGCGCGGCTATGAGGGCGGCGGGCCGCATCTCGATTTGCTGCGGCGGACCTCGCACTGGCTGATGAAGCAGCCGGACCTGGACGAGGAAGCATTGCGGCTTCAGATCAGCGGCAAGGATCTCGTGGTGCTGCGCCAGACCATGGCCGACAGCGTCCCGCCGGTGACGGTGACGTCGCCCTCCGGGGCCGCGCGCGAACTGACGCTGAGCAACAGCGAACCCGGCACCTGGCGCTCGGCGATCCCCGCCAGCGAACTCGGCCTGTGGCAGGCCACCGACGGCACGCTGAAGGCGCTGATCAATGTCGGCCCGACCAACCCCAGGGAATTTTCCGAGGTCACCTCCACCATCGAGATGCTCAAGCCGCTGGCGCAGGCCACCGGCGGCGACGCGCGGCGCCTGGTGGCTGACTCCAGCTTCGAGGTTCCGCGCATCGTACCGGTGCGCGCCTCCGGCATCTTCCGCGGCGACGGCTGGATGGGCGTCAGGATGCGGGACGCCAGCGTGGTCAAGGGCGTCGGCGTGCTGCCGATCTTCGCCGGCCTGATCGGCCTCCTGCTGCTGCTCGGCGCATTCGCCGCGACGTGGTTGCGCGAGGGGCGCTGAGCGGCGCGTTGGTGATAGGATAGCCGCCGGAGTCCCTACGCGGCCTCATCGGCGCGTCGCCATCTCGGAAACGGATCGGCCAGTCCGGCCCATTCCTGGATCTGCATTCCCGGTTTCCCGGAAACAAGGCAAGCGTCGAGGCGCGCCTTGATGGCGTCCTGATCCATGCCGGTGCCGATGAAGACGATCTCCTGCCGGCGGTCGCCATAGAGCTCGTTCCAGTTCTTCTTGAGCGAT
>JBDRNF010000245.1:0-5870 GCA_043811435.1 Pseudomonadota bacterium | reverse complement strand
CTCGATGGTTGGCAGCTGGCTATGGGCCAGTTGGTGCGCGCCGCGCTCGGGGCTGGGCGCTTGGGCTGCCGGGAGCACTCCTCACCATGAGGGAGCGGGGACGTCGCCCGAGAAGCGATGAGGTTGGTGCGGGCGGAAACCAACGAAAAAATGGCCCCTCGCGGGGCCATTGTCGTCTCGCCTCAATAGTGACGATAGCGCTTCTTCTTGATCACGATGACCTTGTTGCCATGGCCTCGGCCGCGATGATAACCGCGACGGGGGTGATAGATCTGGGCGCGGGCGCCGTGCCGGTAGCGAGCGCCGTGATGATGGCCGTCACGCTTGATCACGACGGTCTGGGCATCGGCGTTCGACGAGGGTGCCGCGATGAAGATCGTGGCGAGCGCCGCGATCATTAATGCAAACTTCTTCATGCTGTTCTCCGGTTGCGAGGATGTAACAGCCCATGCGGAAGAACGTTCCTCGGGAGCCAGAAGAGAATTCTGAACAGCCATTCAGCAAGGGTTAACGCGCGTTGCGCACACAGCGGCTCACCGGCGATGTGTTGCGTACAGTTGACGCTCGCAACGGGTGAGGAGGCCGGCAGCGCCAGGCAGCGCGGCGTGATGTTCGATGTCGGCCATTACCGCGGCCGATTTGATCTGCATCAATGCAAGGCCCGTGGCGGCTCGCGACCATGCCGGCTGCGAGGGCTTGTAATCGTGGCAAACGGCGCAACCCGGATGGGGGCGGACACACCCGCCGGCTTTGCCGCCGAGGCGGCATCGGGCGAAGCGTTCGGCTATTCGGAAAGCGAATTTCTCGCCCAGCTCGGCGGTCGCGTCCGCGACTCGCGCATGCTCCGCAACATGTCGCGTCGGGAGCTTGCCCGCCGTTCCCGCATTTCCGAACGCTATTTGGCCCAGATCGAGGCGGGCAGGGGCAACGTGTCGATCGTGCTGCTGCTGCGGATCGCCCATGCGATCCGCGTGAGCTAGCGAGCTCCACCCGCCAACAGGAGAAGACACCGATGGGACAGCTCGTTCTTGCCGCCAAGGTCAGCCACGTCCCGTCGCTGATGCTGTCGGAGGCCGAGGGCAGCCCGCTCAAGTCGGCGCGCGAAGGCGCGGTGCGGGCGTTGCGCGAGCTTGGCCGCCGCGCGCGGGAGCGCAGCGTCTCGACCTTCGTGGTATTCGATACGCACTGGCTCTCCAATTTCGGCTACCATATCAACGCCAATCCGCGGCATCGCGGCGCATTCACCAGCCATGAAGCCCCGCAGATGATCCAGGACTTGGAGTATGACGTGCCGGGAGACACGGCGCTCGCCGAAGCGATCGCGAAGGAGGCCGGCGAGGCCGGGCTTGGCGTGATCGCGCACAAGGTCACGAGCCTCGGGCTGGAATACGGCACCATCGTGCCGATGCACTATATGAACCCCGACGGCTGGGCCAGGGTGGTATCGGTCGCCACGCCGCTGTTCACCTCGCTGGAGGAAAGCCGCATTCTCGGCGAGGCGACGCGGCGCGCCATCGAGGCGTCCGACGAGCGGGTGGCCGTGCTCGCCAGCGGATCGCTGTCGCACCGGCTGTGGCCCAACAAGAAGCTCGGACCGGAGGCCTGGACGTCGGTGGCCAGCGAATTCAACCGTCAGGTCGACCTGCGCGTGCTCGAACTGTGGCAGCAGCGGCGCTACCGCGAATTCACCGACATGCTCCCGGACTACGCGGTCAAGTGCAATGGCGAGGGCGGCATGGCCGACACCATCATGCTGTTCGCAGCCCTCGGCTGGGACGGATACGACGGCACCGCCGAGCAACTGTGCGAGTATTTTCCGTCCAGCGGCAGCGGCCAGGTCAACGTCGAGTTTCACGTCGGCGCGTGATCGCAGGTCACGCGCGAACCTGCTTCTCCACATTCGCGCTCCGCTCCGGCACGCCGAACTCCTTGCGGCACACCTCGGCCAGCAGCGCGACGCCCTCGCGAATCTGTTCATGCGAAGGGCTGGCGAAACACAGCCGCAGCCGGCTGCCGGCATAGGCCTTGTTCGTGGACCACTCCGGCCCCGGATTGATGGCGACTCCGGCCGCCAAGGCGGCCTGGTAGAGTTTCAGCGTGTCGACATTGTCGGGCAGTTTCACCCACAGGAAGATGCCGCCCTTGGGGTCCTCGAATTCCGCCGAGGTGCCGAATTGTTCGTTGAGCGCCTCCATCAGCGTCTCGAGCTTGGCGCGCAGGGCGCGGTTGAGCTTCGGCACATGGGTGGCGAAATGCGGCGCGCAGTATTCCGCCAGCACCATCTGCTCCAGCGCGCCGGAGCCAGCGTCGGTCTTCAGCGCCAGCATCCGTGACAGCATGGCCCAGGGGGCCACGATGTATCCGACCCGCAGCGCCGGCGCGATCGATTTCGAGAACGAGCCGATGTGGATGACGCTGGCGGTCTTGTCCATGGCGTAGATCGCGGGTGGGCGCTTGCCGTCCCAGATCAGGTCGGCATAACAATCGTCCTCAAAGACCGGCACGCCATATTGCTGGGACAGTTTTAGCAGCTCGGCGCGCCGCGCCTCCGGCATGATGGTGCCGGTCGGATTCTGCACGGTCGGGACGGTGTAGATGTATTTCGGCGTGATGCCCCTGGCCTTGAGATCGGCCAGCGCCGCCGCCAGCGCGTCCATCCGCATCCCGTTCTCGTCGAGCGGGATGCCGACCATGTTGACGCCGAGCCGGGTCAGCCGGTTCAGCGCGCCCTGATAGGTGTCCTGCTCGGTGATGATGGTGTCGCCGCGCGCCAGCAGCGTCGCGTTGACGAGATCGAGCGCCTGCAGCGAGCCGGAGACGATCAGGATGTCGTCGGCGGTGCAGTCGATGCCGGCATCGCGCTTCAGCTTGGTGGTCAGGAATTCGCGCAGCGGGCGATAACCCTGCGGGCCGCTGGCGAGCCCGTAGGTGGCGAGCGTCCGGCCCTCGCGCCGCAGCACGGCATCGACGGCATCGGCCAGCGCATCGACCGGGACCTGGTCCGGGTCGTTATTGCCGCCGACGAATGAGTATTTCGCAAGCCCGGTCCACCTCGCGGCCGGTGCCGGCAGTCCCGCCGGAAGCAAGGGTGCGAAGTCGAATTGCGCTGAGGTCATGGGCGTCATCCCCGTTTGATTTTCTTGGGTATTGGCCGGATGTCCCGGCTTGCCGGAGGGCCGGTTCTTGCCCCTCACCTACACAGGCCGGGGCTAGTCCGTAAAGGCCCTGACGTGCCGAGGCTTCCGCAGGCATGGCGGTCAGGAAACCGGCAAACCCTGGCTCGATCCCGGCCGGCCGGACCTGCGCCGCGGGGCCGGGAGGTGATCGACAGGTCTCCCAGAATCGAGAAAGAACCGGCCGGTCCGGATGTGACACATTGTTCGTTTGACGTTGACGCGCCGACCTTTAGGTTGCGGCGAGGGGAAGGCCGGATTCGTGCACGAGCTCATTCGCGACATCACTTTTTGCATCCTGTTCGCCTGGGGAATCGGGCTTCTGGCCCATTTCTTCCGCCAGCCGCTGATCCTCGCCTACCTTATCGCCGGGTTCGTCATCGGTCCATTCGGCATGGGCTGGGTCCATTCGCAGGAGTCGATCAGCGTCATTTCCGAACTCGGCCTGATCTTCATGCTCTTCATGATCGGGCTGGAAATCGACCTGAAGAAGATCGTGCGGGCCGGCCGGGTGATCCTGTTTGCCGCCGGCGGCCAGCTGGTCGGCGCCTGCCTGCTCGGCATCCTGTTTTTCATGGGCATCGGCCTCGGCGGCTTCGATGCGCTCTATCTCACCATTGCCTGCGCGCTCTCCTCGACCGTCATCATCGTCAAGGTCTTGTACGAGAAGCGCGAACTCGACACGCTGCCCGGCCGCATCACGCTCGGCGTGCTGGTGCTGCAGGACATCTTCGCCATCCTGTTCCTGGCGGTGCAGCCGAGCCTCGCCAACCTCCAGGTCAGCGTGATCCTGCTCTCGGTCGGCCGGGTCGGCGTGCTGGTGGCGACCGCCTTGGTGCTGAGCCGCTACGTCCTGCCCAAATTGTTTCACCAGATCGCGCGCCGCCCCGAACTGATCCTGCTCGGCGCGCTGGCGTGGTGCTTCCTGATCGGCGAAATCGCCGAGCGGCTGCATCTGTCGCGCGAAATGGGATCGCTGGTGGCCGGGGTGTCGCTGTCGACATTCCCCTATGCGCTGGATGTCACCGCCAAGGTCACGACGCTGCGCGATTTCTTCATCACGCTGTTCTTCGTCGCGCTCGGCATGACGATTCCGATCCCCGGCTGGTCGGTGATCGGGCTCGCGCTGGTCATCGCGGCCTTCACGGTGATCAGCCGCATGGCGACGACATTCACCCCGCTGTACCTGATGAAGCAGGGCCTGCGCGCCAGCCTGCTGCCGGCGATCAACCTGGCGCAGATCAGCGAATTCTCGCTGGTCGTGATCCAGACCGGCATCGTCGCCGGGCACATCCAGACCCAGACCGCCAGCGCGGTGTCGTTCGCCTTCGTGATCCTGGCAGTGCTGAGCACGTTCGCGATCATGCGCAGCGACCAGATTACGCGGGCCGCGATCGGCCCCTTGAAGCGGATCGGGATCCGCGATCTCGATCACGCCCAGGCGCAGGATGCCGGCCACGAGGAAGGCCATGGCGAGGCGCGGCGGGTGGTGATCCTCGGTTTCTTCCGTGCCGCCAGCGCGCTGCTCAGCGAGATCGAACGGCGCAATCCGGTGTTTCTCGATCAGCTCACCGTGATCGATTTCAATCCCAATGTATTCCGCGCCCTGGCGGATCGCGGTCTGCATGTGATCTATGGCGACATCAGCAACGTCGACACCCTGGTGCATGCCGGCGTCGGCAAGGCCGAGCTGATCATATTGAGCGTGCCGGACTCGCTCCTGAAAGGCGCCGACAACGAAAAGCTGGTCCGCCACGTGCGCACGCTCAATCCGACCGCCAAGATCGTCGCCACCGCCGATTTGCTGGCCGACGTCGCCGATCTCTACGCCGCCGGCGCGGATTACGTCACCGTGACCCGCATCAGCGATGCCCAGGAACTCTACACCGTGATCGAGGCCGCCGCTGCCGGCCTGCTGGACGACAAGCGCGCCGAAATGGACGCGCAGCTTGCCGAACGCAAGGAAGTGCTGCCGTAAGCCCTCTCCATGCCGGCGAGGCGTGCCACGCCGACGCTGTGGGCTTGGACATCCCGTGCGGAACTTATACCCAGTTGCACCTTGCGTTTTGGGCGTCGATGGGTTTTAAGCCTGATAACTTCATCACCGCAGGCATGAACGAGAAGCGCGCTGCGTGGTTTTTACCGCGTTCCGGACCGAACACCCAGCATCGTCCGCGCGCTTCAAATCCGTTCCGCCCTCCCACACAAAGGTATCCACGATGGCCAAGATGACCAAGAATCAGCTGATCGATGCAATTGCCGAGGGAACGCAGGTTTCAAAGGGAGACGTCAAGGCAGTCATCGAGCAGATGGCGGTCGTCGGCTACAAGGAGCTGAATGAATCCGGTGAGTTCGTCATTCCCGGCTTCGCCAAGATGTCGGTCGTCAACAAGCCCGCCACCGAGGCCCGCAGCGGTGTCAATCCCTTCACTAAAGAGCCGATGGAATTCGCCGCCAAGCCGGCCAGCAAGTCAGTCAAGGCATCGCCGCTGAAGGTTGCCAAGGACGCCGTGTGAGGCAGTCCGCCGAACGCGAGGAAGTACTGCCGTAAAGCATTCGGATAGCGGCGCCGCAATCCTTCACCCGCCCCTGGAGGGGGAGGGTCGGCTCGCTTGAGCGCAGCGAAGGCGAGACGGGGTGGGGTGAAGGTCCCTCAGCTCGTGCACTGTTCGAGTTGAGAGACCGTCACCCCACCCC
>JBDRNF010000244.1:0-47545 GCA_043811435.1 Pseudomonadota bacterium | reverse complement strand
CCCGAACCGTGGACGTGCGGCTGATCGCGGCCACCAACCGGAACCTCAAGGAGGAAGTGGCGCGCGGCCGGTTTCGCGAGGACCTGTATTTCCGGCTCAACGTGTTTCCGGTGGAATCCGTGCCGCTGCGCGACCGCCGCGAGGATATTCCGCTGCTCGCGCAGCACTTCCTGCTGAGCGAGAGCAAGGCGCTGAAATCCGACCTGCGGCTGTCTGAAGGCGACGCGCGGCGGCTGCAGCGTTACGACTGGCCCGGCAACGTCCGCGAATTGCAGAACGTGATCGAGCGCGCCGCGATCCTGGCGCAAAACGGGCGGTTGCGCATCGACCTGCCGGAACCCGTGGGCTCCCACGCGCCGTCAGGTCACGGCCGCCCGAAGGCGGAAGCGCGCCCGGCGGTGATGACCGCGGCCGAGCTGCGCGACCACGAGCGCGCCAATATCCGGGCCGCGCTCCAGGCCTGCCACGGCAAGGTGTTCGGCGCCGGCGGCGCCGCCGCAATGCTGGACGTCAAGCCGACCACGCTGGCCTCGCGCATGAAGGCGCTGGGGATTGCAGCCGCGCGATCGGGACGGACGGGCGCGCAGGACGGAAGCGCCAGATCGCCGATCTAGTCCTCGCGGATCCAGCTCGCCCGCCGGATCGCCTGAGCGCAGATCAGATCGAGCGTGAAGCCGATGACGCCGATGATCACCACGGTGGCGGCGAGCCGGTCATATTCCAGGGTATCGCGGGCGTCGTTGATGGCGTAGCCGAGGCCGGAGGTCACGCCGAGGAATTCGGCCGGCACCAGCACGATCCATGCGACGCCGACCGCCAGGCGAATTCCGCTGAGCGCATCCTGCGTGATCGCGGGCACGATGATGGTGAACAGCATGTGCCATGGACGGGCGCCGAGATTGCGCGCCACCTTGAACCAGGCGGGATCGATCCGCCGGAAGCCGTGCGCGGTCGAGAACAAGATCGGCCACACCGCGGCAACCCCGACCAGGAAGACGATGGCGCGATCCCACGTCGCGAACGCCATCACCGCGATCGGCATCCATGCGAGCGGCGAAATCATGCGCAGGAATTGAAACGGCACCGAACTGGCGTCGCGCACCGCGCGGAACCGACCGACCAGAATGCCGAACGGCACGCCCAGCGCGATGGCCCAGCCGAGTCCGCCCGCGATTCTAAGCAGGCTCGGCCACGTCATCCGCGCCGCCTCGCCGCTCTCCAGCATCCTCCACAACCGTTCGAACGTCGGTGCCGGCGCAAAGTCGGCGAAATTCACGGTCGACGGATTATGGGCGACGATCCAGCCGCCGATCCACCAGGCCACGAGCAGCACGCCGATGCCGACCGCGGCGAAGCCGAGGCTGCGTGCTGCGCCGGCAAACCGCTTCACCGATTCGTTCCGGCGACGCCGCCGGGTGGCGGCCTGTTCCAGGTCGATGGCCAGATCGATGCTCACAGCGCCAGCACCTCGGTCCGGTTGAACGGATCGCTCGGATTGACGCTCGGATCCTGCTTCCACTGCGGATACTTGTTCATGGCGTTGCGGACGAAATCGTAGTTCACCAGATCCTTGGCGACGAATTCGGGGTCGAGCTTCTTCAGGAACGTGGTGTCGCCGCCGACCACCGTTTCATTCATCGCGCTGACGATCAGCTTGGTCGCCGACGGATAGGGCCAGGGCTGGAAGTCGATGCGGCCGAGCTTCCACTGCGGGTGCTGGATGGCGCCGGATTCGCCGTAGAAGCCGTCGTCGTAATAGGTCATCGCCCGCTCGATGACCGGGGCGGGCAGCGGCAGATAGCCTTCTCCGTCCTTGGACAGGAGCCTGGCCACCTCCGCCTTGTGTCCGGAAGCGTAAATCTCCGCCCGCACCAGCGCGTTCATCACTTTCTGGGTCCATTCCGGCTTCCTGGTCACCACTTCCTCGTGCATGCACAGCACGCAGCAGGGGTGGTTCTTCCAGATGTCACCGGTGAAGCGAAGCATCCGGCCGCCGGCCTTGATTTCACCCATCGCATTGAACGGTTCGGCAACGATGTAGCCATCGATTTTCTTGGCGGCGAGGCCCGCGGGCATGTCCGGCGGCGCCATGACCTGGAGATTGCACTCGTCGGCGGCGAGCGCTTCGCCCTGCGACTTGATCACCGGCTTGATACCGGATTTCCGCAAACCATACTGCAGCACGATATTGTGCATCGAGTACCAGAACGGCACGGCGATCTGCTTGCCGCCGAGATCGGCGAACGACTTGATGCCGGTGTCCTTGCCGACCACGACGCCGGACCCGTTGGTATGGGCCCAGGCCATGATCTTGACCGGGAAGTTGTTGTTGTAGCGCATCCAGACCGGGATCGGCTTGAGCAGATGAACGACGTTGAACTTGCCGGCGGCGAACGCTTCGACCAGCGGCGACCAGCCGCGGATCAGCGTCGGGCGTTCGGCGGTGAGGCCTTCATCCGTGAAGAATCCCATGCCATGCGCGACCAGCAGCGCGGTGGCGTCGGTGATCGGCAGATAGCCGATGCGCACCACGTCATCGTCCGCGGCGCGGGCCGCCGGCGCGAAGCCGCCGAGCCAGGACCCTAGCGCGGCGAGACCGCCCGCGGCGAACATGTCGAGCGTCTGCCGCCGGTTGACGAGCGGCCTGGATTGACCGTCGTCTTCGTGGACGACATCGGTTCCGCAATTGCAGCACATTTGATTCTCCTTCGGTAACGGTCACCGATGTCCGGCAACGATCTTGAGCGTGTCCTGACCCGCCCGCGCCGGCGGAGGATCTGTGATGCGGCCGACCGTCCGTTCGAAGGCGGCCTGCAATTTTCCCAGCGCGACCTGGGTTTCGGCGCCCCGGCGGTCGCGGTCGTGGCGATCCACTTCGATCGGCACGTTCTCGACGATCCGACCCGGATCGGACGCCATCACCAGCGCACGATCCGCCATCGCCACGGCTTCGGGAATGTCATGGGTCACGATGACGAGCGTGATGCCGTACTCGACCGCGATGCGGCGCACGTCGCGTTGCAGGGCGCGCCGGGTAACCGCGTCGAGCGCGGAGAACGGCTCATCGAGCAGCAGCACTTCGGGCTGCACCGCCAGCGAGCGCGCCAGCGCAACGCGCTGCTGCTGGCCGCCCGACAAATCCTGCACATTGCGGCCGATGTAATCTTCCAGTTCGACGAGACCCAGAAGATCCCGCACCCGAGCCCGAACTTCCCGGCGCGGACGGCCGGCGAATTTCATGCCGAGCCCGACATTCTCCTCCACCGTCATCCAGGGGTAGAGGTGCGGCTGCTGGAACATGACGATCCAGCGCGGCGACGGACCTGCGACCAACGCGCCGTCGATGCGTACCTCGCCGACGGTCGGCATCGTCAATCCCGACAAAATGTGCAGCAATGTCGATTTGCCGCAACCGGAGCGCCCGACCAGCGCCACCGCCTCGCAAGGCTGCACTTCCAAATTGATCGCGCTCAGCGCATCGGTCGCATTGCGGCGATAACGGTGACTGACGCCGGTAACAGCGATGTGCGCCCCCGGCCGGCGGTGTCCTGGATAGATCGCGTGCATGCCCTGCTCTTGCTCCTTCGAGAGCGACCCATCCGCCCTGCTCCGATCGCTGCCCGGCCGCGCCGGAGCGGCCGGACGGCGACGCTCCGCTCGACTAAGCGGCCCTGACCATCGGCTTGACGTCGCTCGGCAGGCCTTCCTCGATCGGCAGCGACGGATCCCGCGACCATTCGTTCCAGGATCCGAAATACATCCGCACATCCTTCACCCCGGCATTCTTCAGCGCGAGGAAGGTGTTGGAAGCCCGGGCGCCCTTGAAGCAATAGAGGTAGACCGGGGTATCCTGCGAAATGCCGACGGTGGCGCATTCGGCCAGGATCTCGTCTTTGGACTTGAAGCGAGGTCCCTCCGCGGTGGGCTTCATCATGCGGTACCATTCGAGCCAGACCGCGCCGGGAATCCGCCCCTTGCGCGGGCAGAAATCCTTGCCGTAGGGCGAAGAGCTGTCGCCGATCCATTCATCGACATCGCGCACATCGAGCAGCGCCACGCCGGGCTTGCCGAGCGCCGCCAGCATGGCCTTGGCGTCGATCAGGATGTCGCCAGCTTCCGGAACGATCGAGAACGATGCCTTCGTGGGCGTCGGAACGTCCGTCGTCACCGGCAGGCCGGCGGCGACCCAGGCGTCGTAGCCGCCATGCAGCACCTTGATTTTGGGATAGCCGAGCATGGTGAGCAGGTAATAGCCGCGGCAGGACTGCCCGAAGCCGGAATTCATCGACTGCTCGTAGATGACTGCGGTTTCCTTGCCGGACAGCCCGGCGCCACCAAAGGCGTCGGCGAATTTCGTCTTGAGCTCCGCCATGCCCTCCGGCGTCGAGGTCGCGAGGTAGGTGAAGATCTCGTGCACGTTCACCGCGTTCGGCAGGTGTCCGGCGGCATAGGCGTCCGGGTTGCGGGTGTCGATGACGACACACGGCTCCTTGTTGAAGAGATCGGCGAGTTCTCCGGCAGAAATCAGAACGTCCGTCATGGCAGGCCTCTCCTGTTTTCGTGGTTGCAGTTGGGGTCGATCCGAAATTCGCTGGCTGAAGCTTCCCGGCTCACGCCTCCGCCAGCATCTTGCGCAGCTGCTTGGTGGCGGGCGTGACGATGGCGACGAAATAGGCCTCGCGCAGCCGGCGCTGGGCGCGATGGCTTTTGAGATAGCCGCGCGCGCCGCAATGGAGCATCGCCGCATGCGCGGCCGCGACGCTGGCCTCGCCCGCGCGGAGGCGAAGTGCGACGACCTGGCGCCAGTAGCTGTCGTCCGAATTGTAGGGATCGCGCGCCAGCTGCATGGTTTCGGTCTCGAGCTCGGTCAGCAGATCCTGAAAATTGACCGGCTGCTGCGGCAGATAGCGATTGACGTGCCCGAGCGGCCCGGCGACCTCGTTCATGACCGCGATGCAATCGCGGATCAGGCCGGTCGCCATGCCCGCCTGCAGCAGGATGAAGCCGGCGCGGATCTTCTTGACGAACGGCCCGGCGGGTGCGGCGAGGACGTGATCGTCAGCTATGAAGGCATCGCGGAACTGGACGCCGTAGGTGCCGGTGCCGTCCATCGCCAGGAACGGCTGGCACGGCGTCAGCGTGATGGCCGGATCGGAACAGTCGGCGAGAAACATCACGATCTCGTTCGCCTTGCCCTCGATCTCGAAGATCGTGCCGAACAAATGATCGGGACCGAGATTGGACACCCAGGGCAGCGCGCCGCGCACGACGTAGCCGCCATCGACCCTGCGTCCTCTCAGCTTGAACTTCTCGATCCCGAAAAAAGTCTTCATCGGGTTGGACAGGCCGGTGCCGCCGAGAATCCTTCCCGCGGAGACGCCGTCGGCAAACCGCGCAACCAGTGCCGGATTGCCGGAGTTCGTGACGTACCAGGCCAGCGTGTTCTGGCACCACGCCATGAAGGCGGTGGCGCCGCAGACTTCGCCGAGTGCTGCGATCGACTGAATGGCGCAGCACAGATCGGCCGCGCCATTCGCCGGTCGATGCGTGCCCCATGCCCCGGCATCGCCGAGACTTCGGAGCAGTTCGGCCGGATAGACCGTGCCATCGTCGATGCCGGCCGCGAGCGGCGCGAGATCCTTGCGTGCAATCGCCGCCACCCCGGCGACGACGGATGCCAGTGAAAGGCCGCCGACATCGTCGACCGGCACACGCGATAAAGCCACTTGACCCATCAGATTCTCCGTACCGGTTTTTCAGGGAGCGATTGCACGCTTGCCGCCTTTACGCGCTGACCTCGAGATTGACGGGCCGCGTAAACGTGTTGGCGACCGGCGACCATTTCTTGACGTGCGTCACCAGCGCGTCGATCTCGGCCTGGGCGATGCCCTCGCAGACCATGTCGACCTTGACCCGCACGTCGGTGAAGCCGACCGGCTTTTCGCTGACGTCGCCGGTGCCCCACACCGCCGTGATGTTGAGGTCGCCTTCGAGCTGCAGCTCGAGCTTGTTGACGATCCAGCCGCGATGCACCGCGTTGGCGTGCAGCCCGACCGCGAGGCACGAGCCCAGCGCGGCCAATGATGCTTCCGACGGATTCGGCGCGGTGTCGTCGCCGAGCAGGCCCGGCGGCTCGTCGACAATGTAGGGCGGCAGGTTGCGGATGTAGTTGGCGTGGCGGAACTTGCCTTCAGCCACCGTCTTGCATTTCAAGGTCTTGATCACCTGGGGGTTGGCCTTGCTGGTGATGATGAGCTGTTGCAGCCCGTCCTTGTCGATTGGCGCAAGGCAGCCTGTCAGCACTGTTTTCTGGGCGACCGCGGTCATTTGTTTCTCCCTGGGAGGTAGGATACCGAACGGTCTGTTTCATGCATGGACCGTGCCAGAGCCCGCCCGGCCGAAAACCCGAACGCCTGAAACCGCTTAAGCTGCGCTGCCCAAAAACCGATCGGTAGCCTTCTGCTCAAACCAGGTGCAATCGCTGCTTCATCGCGGAAATTTTGAGCACGGCAAGATGCGACTTGATGCGTGCGCCGCATTTGGATTAAGTGGGTGCATGCGCAAGCCTGCTTCGAAGAAGCGTTCCGTCGCCATCCCCCACGCTGCCGGCGATGACGAGTCCGCGCGCGGGCGCCTGCTCGGCGCGGCGACACGGCTGTTCTGCAAAGACGGCATCAACGCCACCGGCATCGACGCCATCATCACCGAGGCCGGCACCGCCAAGACCACGCTGTACAAGCTGTTCGGTTCGAAAACCAACCTGGTGCATGTGGTGCTGGAGACCGAGGGCAGGCAATGGCGCGAATTGTTCATCGATTCGATCGAGACCGGCGGCGGCAGCGCGCAGGCAAAACTGGCGCGAATCTTTCCCGCGCTGAAGAACTGGTTCGGCGAGGAACGTTTCTACGGCTGCCCCTTCATCAATGCGGTCGCCGAGCACGACAAGGACCAGAAGCAGTTTCGCGCCATCGCGATGAAACACAAGAAGGTGGTGCTGGCGCATATCGAGAAGCTCGCCGCCGAGATGGGCGCGGCGGAGCCTGAGATGCTGGCCCATCAGCTCGGCCTATTGATCGACGGCGCCATCGTCGCGGCGATGGTCTCGCGCAACCCAGATGTCGCCGACACCGCGGGATTGGCCGCAGGCTGCCTGTTGGTGCCGTCAAAGGTGAAGAAAACGCGACGCGCGGGCGAAGCTCAGGCGCAGTTGATGGCAGTGTAGCCGATAACCGTCATTGCGAGCGTAGCGAAGCAATCCATCTTTCTTGGCGCTGCGACATGGATTGCTTCGTCGCAAGTGCTCCTCGCAATGACGAAGCCTTTTCCTACCTCGCCTCCAGCACGCGCGACTCCAGCCGGTTGAGTTGCCCCGCGATATCGGCCTCGACATCGGCGGACAACATCGCGACCACGCGGTAGCCGCGCGCTTCCAGCCAGGCTTGCCGCGCATTGCGGTCGCTGGCGATCACCTCGGTCTCATCGGGGTTGATCAGTTCGATCGCGATCCGGTGCACGAAACTGACAAAATCCGGAATGTGGCGGCCGACCGGGGTCTGCCGCTTGAACTGTCCGGCGAAGCGGCGGTCGGTGGTGAGGGCCTGCCACAGCAGCCGCTCGGCATCGGTCGGATTGCGCCGCAACAGCCGCGCCAGCCCGCGCACGGTGCCGCTTTCCGAGGGCAGCGCGCCCTGCCCGTGCTCGGCCAGCAGCGCGCGCAACCGTGTCGCCTGTTCGCCGTCGAGCACGCCGCCCTTGGCGGGACCTTTCCGGCCCTCGGCGATCGCCATCACCACGCCGTGCAGCGTGTGCATGTCCTGCTTGCTCGGGTCCATCCGGGTGAAGATATTGCGCAGGTTGACCAGCATGGTCTCGCGCTTCTCCGCCGGGCGCAGGAACTCGACCTTGTCGAGTTCGCGCACCAGATTGTCGAAGAACGCCTGCATCTGGTGCTGCGAGGCCGGCTCGGAGCGCTCGGGCATCGCGAACGGCAGCGCGCCCGCGGTCGACAGCTTGAACCATTCATAGCCGATCAGCAGCACCGCCTGCGCCAGGTTGAGCGAGGCGAAACCGGGATTGACCGGAAAGGTGATGATGCGGTTGGCGAGCGCGACCTCCTCGTTCTGCAAGCCGTAGCGCTCGCGGCCGAACAGGATGCCGACGGTGCCGCCATCGGCGACGCCGGCCACGATCTCCCGCGCCGCCGCCTCGGGCGCCACCACCGGCTTGGCCTGGTCGTGCGCCCGCGCGGTGGTGGCGAACAGCAGCGTGCAATCGGCCACCGCCTGCTCGACGGTGTCGAACAGCTCGACCGCGTCGAGAATGTGGTCGGCGCCGGAGGCGGCGCGGCGGGCATGGACATTGGGCCAGCCGTCGCGCGGATTGACGATTCTTAAACGGGTTAGAGCGAAATTGCCCATCGCGCGCGCGGCCATGCCGATGTTCTCGCCGAGCTGCGGCTCGACCAGAATGACGACCGGCCCCGCCAGCGTGACGCTCGATTTGGTTTTGTCGGTGCCCGAACCGGACATTCGCTTCACTTTCTGAATCAACGTCTGAAGAATGTGAATCAAGTTCCGAAGAACCTGATTCAACGGCTCAAGGGCCAGCCGTAGTGGATTGCCCAGCGGGCAGGATTTCTCAAGTCAAATAACAGGGTTAGCCCGACTATCTGATACTCGACCAAAACCTCAATTGCACCCTTCGCCGGAGGGGCGCGCCACCCGAGGTCCCGCGTCGCGAACCGCGCCCTGCACCCCGACTACAGCTGGCGTGCCGAGGGTTCGCGCCGGCCTGAAAACCGGCCCGCTCCGCCCTGCCAATCGCCTTCCAGCCCGCGTTTTCGGGTGCTATAGCGACGACACCATCACCCCATCCGTCCCGAAACGCGGTATTTCCAAAAAGGCCCGATCTGCCATGGCAAAAATCAAGGTGACCAACCCCGTCGTCGAACTCGATGGCGACGAGATGACCCGGATCATCTGGCAATACATCAAGGACAAGCTGATCACCCCGTTCCTCGATATCGACCTGAAATATTACGACCTCGGGATGGAATACCGCGACGAGACCAACGATCAGGTCACCATCGACGCCGCCGAAGCCATCAAGAAATACGGCGTCGGCGTCAAATGCGCCACCATCACCCCTGACGAAGCCCGGGTGAAGGAATTCGGCCTCAAGCAGATGTGGAAGTCGCCGAACGGCACCATCCGCAACATCCTCGGCGGCGTCGTATTCCGCGAGCCCATCATCTGCAAGAACGTGCCGCGGCTGGTGCCCGGCTGGACCAAGCCGATCATCATCGGCCGCCACGCCTTCGGCGACCAGTACCGCGCCACCGACTTCATGTTCCCGGGCAAGGGCACGCTGACGATGAAGTTCGTCGGCGAGGACGGCAAGGTGATCGAGCGGGAGGTCTACCAGGCGCCCGGCGCCGGCATCGCGCTCGCCATGTACAATCTCGACGATTCGATCGCCGATTTCGCCCGCGCCTCGTTCAACCAGGGACTCGCCAAGGGCTATTCGGTCTACCTGTCCACCAAGAACACCATCCTCAAGGTCTATGACGGCCGCTTCAAGGACATCTTCCAGGATATCTTCGACAAGGAATTCAAGGCGAAGTTCGACGCCAAGAAAATCACCTACGAGCATCGCCTGATCGACGACATGGTCGCCGCCGCGATGAAGTGGTCGGGCGGCTACGTCTGGGCCTGCAAGAACTATGACGGCGACGTGCAGTCGGACACCGTGGCGCAGGGCTACGGCTCGCTCGGCCTGATGACCTCGGTGCTGATGACGCCCGACGGCAACACCGTCGAAGCCGAAGCCGCCCACGGCACGGTGACGCGGCATTACCGCGAGCACCAGAAGGGCAAGGAGACCTCGACCAACTCGATCGCCTCGATCTTCGCCTGGACCCGCGGCCTGTCGCACCGCGCCAAGCTCGACAACAACGAGGCCCTGGCGAAATTCGCGCTGACGCTGGAAAAGGTCTGCGTCGACACTGTCGAGGCCGGCTTCATGACCAAGGACCTGGCCCTGCTGGTCGGCGCCGACCAACGCTGGCTCTCCACCACCGGCTTCCTCGACAAGGTCGCGGAGAACCTGACGAAGGAAATGGCCTGACGATCACGCTTGCGGCCTGAGACAGGCCGCAAGCTCTCTCAGCGTCACTGCGAGCGGGTCGGCGCGAAGCGCCGCCCCGAAGCATTTGCCACAAGCAAGATTGTCGTCGCCCGGCTTGACCGGGCGATCCAGTACGCCGCGGCTTCTCGATTCCATCTCTGACGTCTCTGGAATACTAGGTCGCCCGGTCAAGCCGGGCGATGACAGTTGTGGTTGTGCGAGCCTCCAACAACGTCATTGCGAGCGCAGCGAAGCAATCCATCTTACCGTTTAAAGAACGAAGAAAGATGGATTGCTTCGTCGCAAGTGCTCCTCGCAATGACGAACTTGGGAATCGAATTCCCCTCTACCGCGCGCGACAGGCGCCGTGCTTTCGCCCCAAAGAACTTGCGTGGTCCGCCGGCAATTCTCTGGGGCCATCATGCGGCGGATCGTTCGGTTTGGACTGCCTTTCATCCTTCTCATTGCCGGCGTGATCGCGCTCTGCAACAGCTCGTTCTGGGTGTCGCCGCAGACCAAGCCCACCCTGCTCGCGCATCGCGGGCTGGCCCAGACCTATCCGGCGACGGGCCTGACGGCGACGACCTGCACCGCGGCGCGAATCTTTCCGCCCGAGCATGCCTTCATCGAGAACACCCTGCCCTCGATGCGCGCCGCCTTCGCCGCCGGCGCCTACATCGTCGAACTCGACGTTCACCCGACCACCGACGGCCAGATCGCCGTGTTCCATGACTGGACCCTGGACTGCCGCACCGACGGCCACGGCGTGACGCGCGAGCACAGCCTTGCCGATCTGAAAAAACTCGACGTCGGCTACGGCTACACCGCCGACGGCGGCAAGAGCTTTCCGCTGCGCGGCACCGGCATCGGCCTGCTGCCCTCGCTCGACGAGGTGCTCGGCGCCTTTCCCGACAGGCGCTTCCTGATCCACATCAAGAGCAACGACGCCGATGAGGGCCGCCGGCTGGCCGAACGCCTCAAATCGCTGCCGCCCCAACAGTTGCAGCGGTTGTCGATCTATGGCGGCGCCCTTCCGGTGGCGATGGTGCGGGACATGCTCGACATCCCCACGATGTCAGGCGCCACGCTGAAGCGCTGCCTGATCCGCTATTTTCTGCTGGGATGGTCCGGTTACGTCCCGTCCGATTGCGAACGCAGCGTGCTGCTGGTGCCGGTCAATTATGCGCCGTGGCTGTGGGGCTGGCCGAACCGGTTTCTCAACCGGATGAACGATCATGGCTCGGCCGTGTTCATCATCGGACGCCATGACGGCCAGGATTTTTCCAGCGGGATCGACCGAGCCGAGGATCTCGCTTTGCTGCCGGCCGGCTTTGCCGGCGGCATCTGGACCAACCGGATGGACCGCATCGCGCCGTTGATGCAAAAACGCTAGCGCGGAGCGGTATCAGGATAGGGCCGCGGGCGATTTCGCTCGTACGAAAAGCAGAACGAATCCAATGGGTTCCTTACTGTACATGGGGTTGTTTCGATACTTTTGTATCGCCCCTGCGTAGCCCGGCCAGGTCAGGCCCCGCCCATCGCCTTCTCTATCGCCTGCAGCGCCGCATCCGCCTTGGCGCCGTCGGGGCCGCCGGCCTGCGCCATGTCGGGCCGCCCGCCGCCGCCCTTGCCGCCGAGCGCCTCGGAGGCGATCTTGACCAGATCGACCGCGCTGAAGCGCGCGGTGAGATCGGGCGTGACGCCGACCACGACGCCGGCCTTGCCGTCCGCGGTGACGCCGACGATGGCGACCACGCCGGAGCCGAGCTGCTTCTTGCCGTCATCGGCGAGGCTCTTGAGGTCCTTCATCTCGATGCCTTCGACCGCGCGCGCCATCAGCCTGATGTCGCCGACCTGGCGCACACCGACGGGACCCGCCGCCGCGCCATTGGCGGCCGATGTGCCGCCGCCCATCGCCAGCCGCTTGCGGGCCTCCGCGAGGTCGCGTTCGAGCTTCTTGCGCTCCTCCATCAAGGCGGCGATGCGCGCCGGCATCTCGTCGAGCGTGGTGCGCAATTCGCCCGCCGCGGTTTTGGCGAGCGCCATGGTATCGTTGGCGTGCTTGCGCGCATGGTTTCCGGTCAGCGCCTCGATGCGGCGCACGCCTGATGCTACCGCGCTCTCGCCGGTCACCGAGATCAGGCCGATATCGCCGGTCCGTTTGACATGGGTGCCGCCGCAGAGTTCCACCGACCAGCCCAGCGCGTTGCTGCCGTGCTCGCGCGCGTTCCGGCCCATCGTCACCACGCGCACCTCGTCGCCGTATTTCTCGCCGAACAGCGCGCGGGCGCCGGCGTCGCGGGCGTCATCCACCGCCATCAGGCGCGTGGTGACCTCGTCATTCTCCAGCACCACCTCGTTGGCGATGTCCTCGATGCGGGCGATTTCGTCCGCCGTGATCGGCTTCGGATGCACGAAATCGAAGCGCAGCCGGTCCGGCGCGACCAGCGAGCCGCGCTGGGCGATGTGGTCGCCGAGCACCTGGCGCAGCGCTTCGTGCAGCAGATGCGTGGCGGAGTGATGGGCGCGGATCGAGGAGCGCCTGGCGTGATCGACCTCCAGCTGCAAGGCGGTTCCGACCGTCAGCGTGCCCTGCTCCACCGTGCCCTGATGCACGAAAAGATCGCCGGCCCGCTTCTGCGTGTCGGTGACACGGAATTTGACGCCCTCGCCGATCATCACGCCGGTATCGCCGACCTGACCGCCGGACTCCGCGTAAAACGGGGTTTGGTTGAGAACGATCGAGCCGGTATCGCCGGCCTTGAGGCTGTCGGCATCCTTGCCGTCCTTGACGAGCGCTGCGACCACGCCCTCGGCGGTCTCGGTCTCATAGCCGAGGAACTCGGTCGCGCCGAGTTTCTCGCGCAGCGGAAACCAGATGTTCTCGCTGGCGGTATCGCCGCTTCCCGACCACGACGCGCGCGCCTTCTCCTTCTGTCTTTCCATCGCATCGGTGAACGACGCGATATCGACGCTGATGC
Organism: Pseudomonadota bacterium; assembly: GCA_043811435.1. GTDB lineage: Bacteria > Pseudomonadota > Alphaproteobacteria > Rhizobiales > Xanthobacteraceae > Bradyrhizobium. The sequence continues at coordinate 34,439 of JBDRNF010000244.1, read as the reverse complement.
CGCGCGACTTCAGCGCGTCCTGGGTGAGGTCGAGCGGGAAGCCATAGGTGTCGTACAGCGTGAAGGCGGTATCGCCGTCGAACATGTCGCCCTTCTTCAGCGAACTGCTCTTCTCGTCGAGGATTGACAGGCCGCGCTCCAAGGTCTTGCGGAAACGGGTTTCTTCCAGCCGCAGCGTTTCCCCGATCAGCTTTTCCGCCCTCGCCAGATCCGGATAGGCCTGGCCCATCTCGCGCACCAGCGCCGGAACGATACGATGCATCAGCGGATCGCGCGCGCCGAGCAACTGCGCATGGCGCATCGCGCGGCGCATGATACGGCGCAGCACGTAGCCGCGGCCCTCATTCGACGGCAGCACGCCGTCGGAAATCAGGAAGGCGGAGGAGCGCAGATGGTCCGCGATGACGCGGAACGACGCTGCGGTCTGCTCCTGGGGTCCCTGCCCGAGCGCGGACGCGGTGGCATCGATCAGGTTACGGAAAAGATCGGTTTCAAAGACGCTGTCGACGCCCTGCAGGATGCAGGCCATGCGCTCCAGCCCGAGGCCAGTGTCGATCGAGGGGCGCGGCAGCGGCTGGCGCTCCTCCTTCGTCACCTGCTCGAACTGCATGAAGACGAGATTCCAGAATTCGAGGAAGCGATCGCCATCCTCCTCGAGGCTGCCCGGCGGTCCGCCCCAGATGTGCTCGCCGCGGTCGATGAAGATCTCCGAACACGGGCCGCAGGGACCGGTGTCGCCCATCGCCCAGAAATTGTCCGAGGTCGGGATGCGGATGATGCGATCGTCGCCGAAACCGGCGATCTTCTTCCAGAGGTCGGCGGCATCGTCGTCGGTGTGATAGACGGTGACGAGGAGCTTGTCCTTCTTCAGCCCGAAATCCTTCGTGATCAGGTTCCAGGCGAGCTCGATCGCGCGCTCCTTGAAGTAGTCGCCGAACGAGAAATTGCCGAGCATCTCGAAAAAGGTGAGATGCCGCGCGGTGTAGCCGACATTGTCGAGGTCGTTGTGCTTGCCTCCGGCGCGCACGCATTTCTGCGAGGTGGTGGCGCGCTGATAGGGCCGCTTCTCGACGCCGGTGAAGACGTTCTTGAACTGCACCATGCCCGCATTGGTGAACATCAGGGTCGGGTCGTTGCGCGGCACCAGCGGCGACGACGGCACGATCTCGTGGCCCTCCGCCGCGAAGTAGTTGAGGAATGCCGACCTGATCTCGTTAACGCCGCTCATGTCCATCCAATCGTAAAAAGCCCGGGATTGGCTGCCAACGCGCCATCTCACCGGCCCAGGTACCAAGCCCCAAGTACCAAGCCATGGCTTTTAGACAAGGGGGATGGCGCTGTCCATAAAGTGTGCAGCAAATCAGCGGCTTGCCGCAGCAGCACAAGGGTTCGTTGATAATTGCTGCGGCTGCGTTGACAGCCTTGCCGTGGGCGTGGTTTTCTCCCATCTGTTCAAGATAGTCACGTCGGGAGAGATCGGCTTCAATGCCGGCGCCGAAGGAGCAACCGCCCCGGAAACTCTCAGGCAAACGGACCGCGTGACTTGCTAGCATCTGGAAAGAGACGCCGCCGGGCCAGTCCCGGGATGCGTCCGCCGACGGGATAATACTCTCAGGCACAGCGACAGATGGGGCTTCGACGGGTTTTTCGAGGAATCCTCCTCGGGAACCGCGAGGGCCCCATGATGCTTGCGCGCGAAACCGAAACCGCATTGAAAACCACCCCCTTGCATGCGCTGCATGTGGCCAGCGGCGGCAAGATGGTGCCGTTCGCCGGCTACGACATGCCGGTGCAGTTCGCCACCGGCGTGCTCCGGGAACACCTGCATACCCGCCATTCGGCCGGGCTGTTCGACGTCTCGCATATGGGACAGATCGAACTGCGGGCGAAATCCGGCCGGATCGAGGATGCCGCCCTGGCGCTGGAACGGCTGGTGCCGCAGGACATCCTCAGCGTTGCACCGGGCCGGCAGCGCTATGCCCAGTTCACCAACGAAACCGGCGGCATTCTCGACGACCTGATGGTGGCGAATTTCGGCAGCCATCTGTTCCTGGTGGTCAACGCCGCCTGCAAGGCCGAGGACGAGGCGCATCTGCGCGCGCACCTCCAGGACAGCTGCGTCATCGCGCCGCTCCCCGATCGCGCGCTGCTCGCGCTGCAGGGACCGAAGGCCTGTTCGGTGCTGGCCGGGCTTTGCCCCGGAATATCGGAGATGCGGTTCATGGATGCGGGACCGCGCCGCATCGACGGCGTCGACTGTTTCGTGTCGCGCTCGGGCTACACCGGCGAGGACGGCTTCGAGATTTCGGTTCCGGCCGGACAGGCGGAAGCCTTCGCCAGGACGCTGCTGGCGAATGGCGACGTGCTGCCGATCGGGCTCGGCGCGCGCGACAGCCTGCGGCTCGAGGCCGGACTCTGCCTCGCTGGCCCCGACCGCGACACCGCAACGACGCCGGTCGAGGGCGCGCTGGAATGGTCGATCCAGAAGAGCCGCCGCCATGGCGGCGCCCGCGCCGGCGGCTTTCCCGGCGCGGACCAGATTCTTGCGCAACTCGAAAAAGGCGCGCCGCGCCGCCGGGTGGGGCTCAGGCCCGAGGGCCGTGCCCCGGTGCGGGAGGGCGCGCCGCTGTTCGCGGACGAGGCTTCGTCGGAACAGATCGGCAAGGTCACTTCGGGCGGCTTCGGGCCCAGCCTCAATGCGCCTGTCGCGATGGGCTATCTGCCGGTTTCGCTCGCCGCCGTAGGCTCCCTGGTATTCGCCGAATTGCGCGGCGCGCGGCTGCCGCTGCGGGTCGCCGCCACGCCGTTCGTTCCCAACACCTACAAACGCTGAACCTCAAAACGCCGAAGGATCCGTCATGACGACGCTCTACACCGCCGACCACGAATGGCTCCGCATCGAGGGCGACGTCGCCACCATCGGCGTCACCGACTACGCTCAGTCGCAGCTCGGCGACGTCGTGTTCGTCGAACTGCCGAAGGTCGGTCGCAGCCTGAAGAAGGCCGAAGCGGCCGCCGTGGTCGAGTCGGTCAAGGCCGCCTCCGATGTCTATGCCCCGATCACGGGCGAAGTGCTCGAGGTCAACGATGCGCTCGCCGCGGAACCGGCGCTGGTCAATTCCGACGCCGCCGGCAAGGCGTGGTTCTTCAAGCTGAAGATAGCCGACAAGAGCGAACTCGGCGGCCTGATGGACGAGGCCGCCTACGCCAAGCACACCGCGTGAGCATGTGAGCGAATGACAGGGATCGCCTCCACACCCTCCGCTGTCATCGCCCGGCTCGACCGGGCGACCCAGTACGCCGCGGCCTCTCGGTCCAATCGCCGGTTTCCCGGCGTACTGGGTACCCCGCTTTCGCGCGGTATGACGATGGTGCGGATGTGACGACGTTGGAACACTCGACGAGGAATGACCATGAACGCGCCGCTTAAACCCACCGACGAGCCCGCCGCCACCTTCGTGCGGCGCCACATCGGCCCCTCGCCCCGCGACGTCAGCGCAATGCTGGAGACCGTGGGCGCGAAAAGCCTGGGCGCGCTGATGGCCGAAACCCTGCCGTCCTCGATCCGGCAGAAGGCGCCGCTCGACCTCGGCCGCGCCTTGAGCGAAACCGAGGCGCTGGCGCATATGCGCGAGCTGGCGGCGCAGAACCAGCTGTTTACCTCGCTGATCGGCCAAGGTTATTCGGGAACCATTCTGCCGGCGGTGATCCAGCGCAACATCCTGGAGAACCCGGCCTGGTACACGGCCTACACGCCGTATCAGCCGGAAATCAGCCAGGGCCGGCTGGAAGCCTTGTTCAATTTCCAGACCATGATCTGCGACCTCACCGGGCTCGATGTCGCCAACGCCTCCCTGCTCGACGAAGCCACCGCCGCGGCGGAAGCGATGGCGCTGGCCGAGCGCGCCGCGCAGGCCAAGGCGAAAGCGTTCTTCGTCGACCACGAGGTGCATCCGCAGACGCTGGCGGTGCTGCGCACCCGCGCCGAGCCGCTTGGCTGGAGCCTGATCGTCGGCGATCCCGCGCTCGATCTCGACAAGGCCGAAGTGTTCGGCGCGCTGCTGCAATATCCGGCGAGTTCGGGCGCGGTGCGCGACCTCAGGCCGGCGATCGCGGCGCTTCGTGCCAAGGGCGCGCTGGCCGTGGTCGCCGCGGACCTTTTGGCACTGACCCTGCTGGCCTCGCCGGGCGAACTCGGCGCCGATATCGCGATTGGGTCGGCGCAGCGTTTTGGCGTGCCGATGGGATATGGCGGACCGCATGCGGCCTATATGGCAGTGCGCGACGCGCTCAAACGCTCGTTGCCCGGGCGCATCGTCGGGCTGTCGATCGATTCACGGGGACAGCCGGCCTACCGGCTGGCGCTGCAGACCCGGGAGCAGCATATCCGCCGCGAGAAGGCGACGTCGAACATCTGCACCGCGCAGGTGCTGCTGGCGGTGATCGCCTCGATGTACGCGGTCTATCACGGCCCGGAGGGGCTGACCCACATCGCCCGCACGGTGCATCGCCGTACCGCGGTGCTGGCCGCGGGTTTGCGCCAGCTCGGCTTTGCGCCGCAATCCGAGGCATTCTTCGACACCGTGACGGTCGATGCCGGCAGCCGGCAGAGCGAGATCGTCGCCCGCGCCCTGGCCGAGAAGATCAATTTGCGGATCGGCAAGGGTACGCTGGGAATCGCGCTGGACGAGACCACGACTCCGGGAGAAGTCGAGGCGGTGTGGCGGGCGTTTGGCGGCAAATTTGCCTACGCGGAAATGGAGGCCGGCGCGCGCGAGGCGCTGCCGTCCGAGCTGAAGCGCGCCACCGGCTTCCTCAACCATCCCGTATTCAATACCCATCGCTCCGAAACCGAACTTTTGCGCTACATGCGGAAACTCTCGGACCGCGATCTCGCGCTCGACCGCGCCATGATCCCGCTGGGCTCCTGCACCATGAAGCTCAACGCCACCACGGAGATGATCCCGCTGACCTGGCCGGAGTTCGGCGCGCTGCACCCGTTCGCGCCGCGCGAGCAGGCCGCGGGTTACCATGCCCTGTTCAAACGGCTGGAAAAATGGCTGTGCGACATCACCGGCTATGACGCGATATCGCTGCAGCCGAATTCCGGCGCCCAGGGCGAGTATGCCGGGCTGCTGGCGATCCGCGGCTACCACGCTTCGCGCGGCGAGCCGCACCGCAAGGTGTGCCTGATCCCCTCCTCCGCCCACGGCACCAATCCGGCCTCGGCCAGCATGGTCGGGATGGAGGTGGTGGTGGTGGCCTGCGATGCCAGGGGCGACGTCGACGTCGACGATCTTCGCGCCAAGGCGGAAAGGCATTCGAAGAATCTCGCGGCCATCATGATCACCTACCCCTCCACCCACGGGGTGTTCGAGGAGCACATCCGCGATATCTGCGAGATCGTGCATGGCCATGGCGGCCAGGTCTATCTCGACGGCGCCAACCTCAATGCCCAGGTCGGGCTGTCGCGGCCCGGCGATTACGGCGCCGATGTCAGCCACCTCAACCTGCACAAGACTTTCTGCATCCCGCATGGCGGCGGCGGCCCCGGCATGGGCCCGATCGGGGTCAAGGCGCATCTGGCGCCGTTCCTGCCAGGCAATCCGAATGGCCCGGGCGCAAAGCCCGACGCGATCGGACCGGTATCGGCGGCGGCATTCGGCTCGGCCTCGATCCTGACCATCTCCTACATCTACATCCTGATGATGGGCGGCGAAGGCCTGACGCGGGCGACCGAGATCGCGATCCTCAACGCCAACTACATCGCCAACCGGCTCGATCCGCATTTCCCGGTGCTGTATCGGAATGCCAAGGGCCGGGTCGCCCATGAGTGCATTGTCGACCCCCGGCCGCTGAAGACATCGAGCGGGGTCACCGTCGATGACATCGCCAAGCGGCTGATCGATTACGGCTTCCATGCCCCGACCATGAGCTTCCCGGTACCGGGCACGCTGATGATCGAACCGACCGAGTCCGAATCCAGGGCCGAGATCGACCGCTTTTGCGACGCCATGATCGCGATCCGGCAGGAGATCGCCGAGATCGAGTCGGGCCGCTGGAAGGTCGAAGCCTCGCCGCTGCGCCATGCCCCGCACACCGTCCACGACATCGCCGACGATGGCTGGCAGCGGGCTTATTCCCGCGCCGACGGCTGCTTCCCGGCCGGCACCTCGCGTTCGGACAAATACTGGTCGCCGGTCGGGCGGGTCGACAACGTCTATGGCGACCGCAACCTGGTGTGCTCATGTCCGCCGATCGCGGACTATGCGGAGGCGGCGGAGTGACGCGTTGTTAATGTCATTGCGGGATAGTGCGGAGAGCTTCGGATGTGCGACGCGCATCCGCTCTCCCCGGGATCTTAGGACCCACGGACGACAGCTCACGCACTTAAAGTGCCACTTCACATAAACGAATCAAAAATCTCCGCTTTCGACTCTAAGCGCTTTTGGATTCTGAGGATTTCGAATCGGCAGTGCGCACGAAGCGCTGTCAAAAACAAAACGGGCGCTGGTGACGTCGGCAACTCAACGTCCTCAGCGCCCGTCTGTGTCGAAGCCCGGATCATCCGATCCAGGCCCGATAAAACTCACTCCTCCGCGGGCTCCTCGCCTTCGGCGTCGCGCTCGGGGCTGCCTGCCAGAATCTGTTCGGCGATCAGGCCGGAGTTCTGGCGGATCGAGGCCTCGATCTTCGCGGTCATGTCCGGATTGGCCTTGAGGAAGGCCTTGGAGTTTTCACGGCCCTGGCCGAGCCGCTGGCTGTCATAGGAGAACCAGGCGCCGGACTTTTCCACGATGCCGGCCTTGACGCCGAGATCGAGGATCTCGCCCATCTTGGAGACGCCCTCGCCGTACATGATGTCGAACTCGACCTGCTTGAACGGTGGCGCCAGCTTGTTCTTCACCACCTTGACGCGGGTCTGGTTGCCGACCACCTCGTCGCGCTCCTTGATCGCGCCGATGCGGCGGATGTCGAGGCGGACCGAAGCGTAGAATTTCAGCGCGTTGCCGCCGGTGGTGGTTTCCGGGGAACCGTACATCACGCCGATCTTCATCCGGATCTGGTTGATGAAGATTACCATGGTATTGGATTTGTTGATCGAGGCGGTGAGCTTGCGCAGCGCCTGGCTCATCAAACGAGCCTGCAATCCGGGCAGCGCGTCGCCCATCTCGCCCTCGAGTTCGGCACGCGGCACCAGCGCCGCCACCGAGTCGATCACCAGCACGTCGACCGCGCCTGACCGCACCAGGGTGTCGCAGATTTCCAGCGCCTGCTCGCCGGTGTCGGGCTGCGAGATCAGGAGTTCGTCGATGTTGACGCCGAGTTTTCTGGCATAGACCGGATCGAGCGCGTGTTCGGCATCGATGAAGGCGCAAATGCCGCCCTTCTTCTGGCCTTCGGCCACCGTGTGCAACGCCAGCGTGGTTTTCCCTGAGGATTCCGGCCCGTAAATTTCCACCACCCGGCCCTTCGGCAGGCCGCCGACGCCGAGCGCGATATCCAGCCCGAGCGAGCCCGAGGAAATGGTCTCGACATCCATCGAACGGTCGTTCTTGCCCAGCTTCATCACCGAGCCCTTGCCGAACTGGCGCTCGATCTGGGAGAGCGCGGCCGACAGGGCCTTGGTCTTGTCCATGGAAGATCCTTCGACGATACGCAGCGCGGTGGGGGCGGCGGCCATTGGTGGTGCTCCTTATGACGGGGATTCGCTAGAGGGACAAACGGGCAGCGGGCTTACGGCAGTGACGTGAAGCAGCGTCTTGGAGAATAATGTACCCTATTTGTTCCAAGTTCGCAATATGTTCTTTTCGGACTCTTGATAAGGCCTGTTTCCATCCCTGGTGGCCTAAGTAGAAAATACAACTGCTATATTTCCGGTTTCGGAGGTTTCTCGAAACGGTTAACGCCCCCCTAAATGTTCTACGTAGTACTACGGAGATGAGCCTTTTTGACCGGTGGGTCGCATAGGCGACGTGCCAAGATCATCCAATCACGCAACGCGGCATGATCGGGAGGGCCAGTTGGCTCACATCTTCCAGCACACGGTGCAGGCTCGTCTCGAACTCAGGGCCTCCGAGTTGCATGAAGCCGCCGAGCCCCTTCCCCGCGGCGACGAGCGGGACGGTTTGCTGCAGAGGGCCCGCAAAATGAAGGCTGCATCGCAGGTCATCGAGCGATGGCTGGCATCCCCGGGCTTGAGGCCGCCGAGGTAAGGCCGTTCCAGCCTGAATCAGGGAGCCGCCGCCCATTGCAGGTCCCGCAATGAAAATCGGGACCGTCCTCTGTTTGCACGACCTTAAAGCCATCTGGCACCGTCCTATGCCCCCGCCATGGCAGAAATCCACCACCAAGGCGGCAAGGCCTCACGCCAATTTCCCGGTACGCATGAAGCGCAGCGACCGTCCCGCGTCCGCCCGACACCATTTTGTGCCGACGGCGCTTCTCCATATTCCGTGGCAGCGCGGCATCAGAGCACCCGCGACAACCGTTCGAACGAAGTGCACTATTTGAACTAACAACCTATAGTTTATAAATAAAACCGGCATTCAGAAGCCGTGGGGAATTTCCGATGATGCACAGGGGCGTCGAATACACCCTTACCCGGTCAGCGCCCGGCGTCTGGCAATGGCAGTTCCGGATCGGCGATGCAGTCATCTCCGGCAAGACCGAGACCAATATCAGGCTGCTCGCGATCCGCCGGGTCCATCTGCGGATTGACCGCGAACTCAAGAAAGCCGCGCCGAATGACCGGGACCGTACTTAGGCGATTCGCGCGGTGCGGAAGCCCACTGGCACATGCCTGGCCTGAAAACGTTGATCGGGATCAAGGCGAACAATCGTGCTGGCCCCAGACTGCCCCGTCTATGGTCAACATTATTTTCAAATGTCCGCGTACTGGCATGAACGTGCAGCACTGGCTGGCGGACGAGCCGGCGGACGATTCTCATTCCAGTTACGAAACCGTGGTCTGCCAGGCCTGCAGCCGGTTTCATTTCGTTAACCGGTCGAGCGGCAAATTACTGGGCGCGGAAAACCAGGATTGATTCGATCCACCGGTCCATCCCGCTGATCCGTGGAGTCCGGCCGACTCACTATCTCGCGGCCGTCGTGGCAGCCTGACATCAACGATTCGAAAAAAACACAGGGGCGGCCGCGATGGCGTCTGGCGACGCGAATGTTCCGCACGATCCGGCGGATCAAAACCCGGCCGTGCGCCGCTGCGAAAAATGCGACGCGGCCATGAAACAGCTGGCTGAACTGCCCGCGCTGTCGATCCGCGCCGCGATCAAGGTTTTCCGCTGCTACGTCTGCGACCACGTGGCCTCCGACCGCGCTTGAGGCCGATCAGCCCGTCGATCTGCCCCGAAGACCCTGAAAGCCCATGGCGTAAAACTATAGCGATTATAGATGGTTGCCGTTAAATCAGTCGTTCAGGCTAATCGGCGCTGCCCAGCCTGCGCATGGTGAATTCGATATCGCCGCCGGGCAGCTCGCGCCAGCTTTCGACCTCGCTCATATAGGCGGCCTTGGGGAAACGGGTGAAGAAATCCCGCGCGGCAGTCCGCGCCTCGGCGCGCGGCAGGGTGAAAGTTTCGCGCCGAAAACCGTCGTCCGGCTTGCGCCGGGCTGCCATCCGGTCGGCGAGATCGCGCGGGCGAGTGGCCATATCGGAACTCCAACTGCTGACGACCGTTTTAATATAGCGCGCGCCGGCTCCCATCCGAGTCCCCAATCCGAGCCTTCCGGTCCGATCGGCCAGAGGAACAACAAAGGAACTACCGAGGGAATTGAGTCGCTTGCCTGACATAACGGCGTTACAAGCGAGCATTGCCGGCAGCGATCCATCGGGCGCCGGCGACTGAGAGCCCCGCAAGGACTCCCGCCTCTTCGAGAGCGAGTGAGATGGCGCAGTCTTCATCCCTTCGCGAGCCAGCCGGGCACGGCGCCAACCCAAGAGAGCCGCACGGCATGCCGAATCGCAATCCACGAACCAACCGGCTGCTCTCGCTGTTGTCCGATGAGGACTACCAGCGATTGCGACCGCATCTGTCGCTGGTCGTGCTGGACTACAAGAAGAGCCTCTATGAAGCGTCGCGCCCGATCGAGCACGTGTATTTCCCGATCGACGGCGTAGCATCGCTGGTGATCACGACGTCGGACGGCCACAGCGCCGAGGTTGGCACTATCGGCAGCGAAGGAATGGTGGGATTGCCGGTCTGCCTCGGCGACCATGACGCGCCATCGGCGGTTTACGTTCAGGTGCCGGGCACCGCACTCAAAATGGATGCCCGCATGTTCCGCGGTGAACTCGATCGCAGCCCGACGCTCAATCTCGTCATGCTTCGCTATGCCCACGCTTTCTTCAATCAGGTCGCGCAATCGGCCGCCTGCGCCCACCTCCACCGGCTGGAACAGCGCTGCTGCCGCTGGCTTTTGATGACGCGCGACCGGATGCCATCGGACGATTTCCTGCTGACCCAGGAATTCCTCGGAATGATGCTCGGTGTCCGCAGGACGTCCGTCACCGATGTGATGGGATCGCTGCAGAAGGCCGGCCTGATCCGCTACCGGCGCGGACACGTCACGATCATCGATCACGTCGCGCTGCAGCAGCGGGCCTGCGAATGCTACGAGATTTCGAAACTGGAATTCGACCGGCTGCTCGGGGATACCGCCATCGCCCCCCGGACTGACAAAAAACATCGATCGGTCCGCGAAGTCGGATAGGCTGCGGGGGCGATCCCGCCGTGGCCCGGCCATATCCGCTTTCGGACAATGGATTACGATTCGGGAAGCTATTCTCCACCTGAAGTTGGCGCAGCCGAGGCTTCGTAGAATCTCCGCTATGACGGTTACCGGACCGACAAGGCCCCCTCCTTGTCCGTATACAGGGCCTTCCCGCGGACCGCCCTCTCGGAGCGTTCTCCCTAAACCCCTGCGGTAAATCGGCCCGACCGACCGGGCAGGATATCGCAGTGTCAGTGCCCGTTTCGAAAGCCGTTATTCCCTTGGACAACAAGCTGCTCGCATCGCTGCCGCGTGATGATTTCGATCGGCTGCTTCCGCATTTGTCGACGGTCACCCTGCAACAGGGAGTTGTGGTGATCGAAGCGGGCGACGAGGTCGATCAGATCCTCTTCCCGCATTATGGCATGCTGTCGCTGCTGGCCGTGCTGCGCGACGGCAAGGCGATCGAGACCGCGACCGTCGGCCGCGAAGGCGTGGTTGGTGCGATGGCGGGGCTCGGCCTCTACAAATCGTTGGTCCGGGTGGTGGTGCAGATGCCGGTGTCGGTCAGCAAGATTGCCGCCAGTCATTTCAGGACGGTCGCCGCCAGCAGCGACCCCGTTCGCAATCTCTGCATTCGCTACAATGAGGTGCTGCTGTCGCAGGCACGGGTGACGGCCGCCTGCAACGCGCTGCACTCGATCGAGGCGCGCTTCTGCCGCTGGCTGCTGCAAAGCGCCGACCGCGCGGCAAGCGACACCGTGGCGCTGACGCAGGAATTCCTCGCGGAGATGCTGGGGGTCAGGCGCACCTCGGTGACGGAAGTCGCGAGCAAGGTGCAGGCCGCCGGCGCGATCACCTATTCGCGCGGCGTGATCAGGATACTGGACCGGCAAGCGCTGCTGCGGATGTCCTGCGAGTGTTATGAGACCCTGCTTGATCAATCGGCCACGCTGGCCTGATCGCGGCCTCGCGTTTATTCAACCGTTAACTGTGTTAATATTGGAACTCTATCAAGAGTCGTCCGTTGGTTTCGTCAAGGAGCCATCATGACAGTACCCGCGCCCGCTTCACGCCAACGCCGACTTCAAATTCTCGACGACGAAACCAGGGACGCACCGCGCTTCGATCCAGGCGTGCATGACGGCATATCCGCGTCTGAAGAACTCTGGATGAGAAGCTTCATGGCCCGGCTGACCGCGTCGGTGCGGAGCCTCGGCTGCAGGTCATCGTCGCCTCCGTAGCGCTTTCGAGCAAATGGCTACCGGTTTGCCGAAGGACGACGCATCAAACCCGAAGAGCCGAGCCCCGTTCGGATCCTATCAGAGCCGACAGGCCCCTAGAACGCGATGAGATTAGGGCGGGTTGGTGCAGCGCCGGAATTCACCTCTCCCTTCGGGAGTGGTCGGCGCGTAGCGCCGGGTGAGGGGTTACGGTCTCACGTTGGAGCGGCACCCCCTCACCCGATTTGCTGCGCAACTCGACCTCTCCCCGCTGGGGAGAGGTAAACCGATCGCAGCGACCGATCAACCAAGAGCCATCTAGCTTTAGTTCGTGGTGCTGCCGGTTTTGGTGCGCGGCCTGGCGGGAGCCGCCGTCTTCGGCGCATCGGTGCTGCGCACACTGCCCCACGGATCGGAAGAGCCCTTCGCGTCCGGAATCTTCCTCAGCGATTCCTTGTAGGCCCTGTTCCTTGCCGCCTCGGCTTCCTTCTCCTCCGGCGACTTGGATTGCAGTTCCGGGATCAGGTTGATGTTGGGGGTTTGCGCGTAAGCCGGCCCTGCCAGCAACACGATGACAGCCGCGGCGCCAAAAATTCTCATCGAGCAAGCTCCTGCATATTATGGGCAGTATATCACCGCGTCAGCCGCAACGCCAAGCGCCGGCCCCTTTGCGCGCCAGCCCATTCGGGGTCAAGAGCGGTCCGACTTGCAGGATTTCGGCGATTGCACCCAATCATCCCAGATGGACCGCAATTGGTGCAGCCATCAAGGGCGAGACCCATGGCGACCAGGCTGAAAATCCGTACCAACCGCCCGAACATGGTACGCACTTCCCACGTCAGGATCATACGGCCGGAAGTCAGGCATTTTCAAGCCGCGCCGGGAGTGTTCATTTGCGGTCGAGGCACTTAAGAATGCGGGAAACCAACTGAGCGAGGGAACCTACGTTGACACAAGACCAGCCGCCCGCCAGGGAATTCGATATCGAGGAAGCCAGACGCGTGCTCCGCGATGTGTTTGCGCCGTGGGTGCAGGACCTCGAACTATCGATCGAGGGCATCGACTTTAACCCGCCACCGAACGCTGCCGACTGGCAGCCGGGCGCCATCCTCCGCAGGCCCTTCTCCGAGCGGCTGTGCCGCAACGGCGGCATCGTTTGCGGCCAGGCGCTGATGGCATTCGCCGATACCGCCATGGTGATCGCGAATCTCGCGGCCAACCGCGGCTACCGGCCGATGACGACGGTCGATCAAACCACGCATTTCATGCGTGCCGCGACCGCATCGGACGTGCTGGCGGATGCGCGGGTAGTCCGGATGGGCCGCACCATGAGCTTCGGCCGCGTCATCCTGTCGAGCGCCGGCGACAACAAGCCGGTGGCGATGGTCTCCAGCGCATTCGCGATGTTGGGCTAGCGGGGTTACTTCCCGAGAATCTTTTCGGCGGCATTGACGATGCTGATGTTCGGATTCTTGCCGCAGAAGCTGCCGAATTCCTTGGCGTTTTCAACGAACACATCGGTGTCGATGATGGCCTCGTCGGAATCGCCCTTGTACCAGCCGTCCATCCAGGTCAGCACCATCTTGATCGTGTCATCGCCGCCTTCCAGGAACTGCTTGCAGGTCATGGTCGACAGATCGAGCACCACGGCATGAGCCGGCGCCGACGACAGGACAAGGCCGGCGGCAAGCCAAAGCGCAGCTATCGTTTTCATCATCATCTCCCTTGCAATATCTGATCGGGACCAAAGCCGACTTCGGAACGCGGCGCCAGCACCATTTCCGGGTGTCGACCGGGAAAGATCAATTCGTCCGCCGCCGCGGCCATCAGGCTGGAATGACGACAAGCTGTCCGGTTTGGGGCCGGCCCCTCCCCGCCCCGTCAGCCCGCGACGACCGCGCCGCGTTCGATGCGGAAGGTGCGATCCAGCAGGTCGATGACGTGAGTCTCGTTGGATTCCGACATCAGCACCGATACGCCCTCATCCTTGAGGTTCGAGAGAACTTCACCGAGCCGGCGTGCCAGCGCCGGCGCCAGGCCCTCGAACGGCTCGTCCAGCACGAGCAGACGGCGCCCCGCCATCAAGGCGCGGGCGAGAGCCACCATTTTCTGCTGGCCGCCGGAGAGTTCGAGGGCGCGGCGGCGGCGGAAATTCGCAACCTCCGGCATCAGCGTGTAGATGCGCTCGAGACGTTCCCGCGCATCCGCCGACCCGGTCGCCAGCGCCGGCAGCAGAATGTTTTCCTCAACCACGAATTCCGGCACCAGCCGGCGATCTTCCGGCATGTAACCGAGCCCGAGCGCCGCGCGGCGGTGCGCCGGCTCGGCCAGCAGATCGAGGCCATCCAGGGTCATGATGCCGCGTGCCGGCAGCGCTCCCATCAAGGCCCGCATCAACGTCGTCTTGCCGGCGCCATTGCGCCCGATCAGGCCGGAAAACTGCCGCTCGCCGAGCGACAGTTGCGCATCGCGGATGATCTCGATGGCGCCGATGGAGACGTGCAGCGCGGATACCTCAAGCATGGGATGCCCTGCCGGCGCCAAGTTTGCCGTCCTTCGACCGGATCAGCGTTCCCGTGATGAACTCGCGCACGCGCTCGTCGCCGAGCGCCTCGGCGGGCGGACCGTCCGCGATCACGGTGCCGTCGTAAAACGCCAGCACGCGGTCGGCGAACCGCTGCACGATCTCCATATCGTGCTCGACGAACAGGATGGTGGTGCCGCGCGCCTTCAACGCGCCCATGATGACGTCCATCAGCCCGAACTTCTCCTCCAGGCTGATCCCGCTGGTCGGCTCGTCGAGCAGCAGGACGCGCGGATTGCCCGCCGTCGCCATCGCAATGTCGAGCAGCTTGCGCACGCCCTGCGGCAGCGTCGACGCCAGCGCGTCGCGAAACCGGGCGATCTGAAATTGGTCCAGCGCGGCTTCGGCATCGGCCGACGTCTCGGCCGAGACAAAACGCGATAGCGCCGCACCGACCACGGAGCTGCCGGAACGGGCGATCGCGGTTGCCGCGCACAGGTTTTCCAGCACGCTGAAGGTCGGAAAGACCTGCGCCACCTGAAACGAACGCGCAATGCCCAGCCGCATGATCTTGCGCGACGGCAACCCGGTGATGTCCCTGCCCTCGAACTCGATGGTGCCGCCCGATGGCGTCAGATGGCCGGTGATCATGTTGACGAATGTGGTCTTGCCGGCGCCGTTGGCGCCGATGATCCCGACGGTTTGCCCCTGCGGCACGTCAACATCGATGTCGCGGGCGGCGACGACCTGACCGAAGGTCTTTTCGAGACCCTTGACGGAAAGCAGCGCGCTCATGCCGCCTCCTTTCCGGAAACGGTGACACGTTTGCGGATCATCAGGGAGCCTAGCCCCTCGGGCACGAACAGGATGGTCAGCAGCAGCACCGACCCGAGGATCAATTGCCAGCCGCCGGGCAGCAAGGCGACCGCGATGGTGCGGACGATCTCGAACAGCAGCGCGCCGAGAAACGCCGCCGGAACCGATGCCGCACCGGCGAGGATGGTCACGAACACGAATCCGCCGGACGTGGTCCAATAGGCCATCTGCGGATCGACATGGCTGATCGACAGCGCCGCCAGCGCGCCGCCGGCGCCCGCCAGCGCCGCCGAAATGGTCAATTTCAAATGCACCAGCCGCGTCACGGAAATCCCGAGATACTCGACGCGAATTTCATTGTCGCGGATCGCGCCGGCGAGTTGGCCGGCCACCGACCCGAGATAGGCCGAGACGCCGACCCAGGCCGCAAACACCATGCCGAGCGCCAGCCAGAACAGCGCGAAGGTGTAGTCGGGACCGCGCGGCCTCATGCCGAAGAAACTGGCCTGGGCGACATTGATGCCGTCGGTCGACCCCAGCGTCTCGGATTTCACCAGCACGCCGTAGAGGATCATGGACAGCGCGAGGCTGAGCATGGCGAAAAAGATCTCGCGGTACTGCGCGAGCAGGAAGCCGACGACGAAAGCCACCAGCGCTGCCATGATGACGGCCAGCGCAATCAGCAGGAACGCGTCCGTCACCCCGAACCAGCGCCCCGAAAGGGCCACCGTGTAGGCCCCGGTCGCAAAGAACAGGGCCTGACCGAACGGCACCAGGCCGCCACGCCACAGGATGATGAGACCGCAGACCACCAGTCCGGTGGACATCGCAAGCGTCACCAGCGAGATCAGCCAGAGCGGCGTGAACGGCGCGGCCGCCCCCAATCCGCCGAGGATCGCCGCGCCCATGAGAATGCGAAGTCCGGTCATCAGATTTTTCTCGGTTGAACGCGGCTGAACAGACCCTGCGGGCGGAACACCAGAACCAGCGCCATCACCGCGTAGATCGAGAACAATTCGAGCTGCGGTATCAGATGCACGGCGCCGGCGCGGAACAATCCGACGATCAGCGCGCCGACCAGCGCGCCCTCCATCGAGCCCATTCCGCCGATCGCCACCACCGCGAAGGCCAGCACGATGACTTCAACTCCGATTCCCGGCGTCACCGATATCTTGGGAGCGGTCAATGCGCCGCCGAGCGCGCCGAGCACCGCGCCGATCAAAAACGTCACGGTATAGACCCGGGTCACATTGACGCCGAACGCGGCGGCGGTTTCGCGATCGTAGATCACGGCCGTCAACAGCCGTCCGAAGGTCGTCCTCTTGATGGTCAAGGCGGACGCAATGGCCAGCAGACCCGCGAACCCGACCAGGCCGATGTCGTAGACGGAGAGCGGCAATCCACCCACCGTGAAGCTGCCGGCCTCGGTATAGGGCTGGTACGCCGACCGGCCGTCGGTGCCCCAGATCAGGATCAGCACGTCTTCCAGGATCAGGAACAGCGCGTAGGTGATGAGAACGACGACGACTTCATCCCGGCCGTAGACGCGGCGGAGAAACACCCGCTCCAGGATGTAGCCCATCACCAGGCCGATCGCGACCGCCGCCGTGGCGATCGCCAGATAGCCTCCGGCCACGGGCCAGCCGCGGTCGAAATACAGGCCGATCGCGGTCGCCGCCGCATAGGCGCCGAAGGCGTAGAACGCGCCGTGCGCCACATTCAAAATCTTCATGACGCCGAAAATCAACGTCAGGCCAATGGCGACGACAAACAGCCAGGCGGCATAAACCAGACCATCGGTGACGATGGCGATAACTGTGATCACCGGATGCCGTCCCTTACCTCGTGAAATGCGGCTGAGCTGCAGCCGGCGGCGCCGGCTGCAGGCAATCGTGCGGCGCCTAGTTGCATTTGGCTCCGGGCATGCCGGCCTCGAGCCAGGCCGTCGAGGTCATGTTGGCCGGAGGATTCACGCACTCGGCGGGATAGCGGACCACGTCGACGATTTCGGCTTTGTTTTCCGCCTTGTTGAAGCGGAAGCTGCCATAGGCGATATCGGCGATACCCTGGTGGCCGTTGCCGATCGCCATACGGATCCTGGCGCTCGGTCCCTCGAACTCGATACCTTCGAACGCCTTTACCACCTCGTCGATTGTGGGCTGCTGGCCGCCCTTGGCCGCCGCGGCCTTGTCCCAGGCGGATTTGAGCCCGAGGATCGATTGCGCCATGTGATAGGCGGGATAGGTCGGCGCGGTGGCGAAGCGGTCCTCGTAGACTCCGCGGAACCACTTGTTCAGGGGCGTGTCGGGCGCCATCACGCCGTGCGGGCCGCGCGCTCCGATGATCGTGCCGTCCGGGATTTTGGCGCCGAGCCGGAACATGGCCGTCTCGCCTGCCGTATAGACCATGGTGGAGCGCGCCGGCAGACCGCGGGCGCCGTTCTGGACGATGAAGCTCTCGAGATCGCCGTCCCAGAAGCTGGAATGCACCACCTTCGAATTGGCGGTCAGGAGCGCCGAGATTTCCGCGCCGAATTCGCCCGCGAACAATTTCGGCAACAGCTCCTTGTCCACTGTCGCCTTGGGCGCTAGCGACTTCATGGCCGCGACGAAATCGCGCCAGCTGTCCTGCCCCCATGCGTAGTTCTGGTTGATGCCCGAAAATGAAGCGAGATCCGGGAATTTCTTCAGGACGTAGCGGGCGGCCCCCACGCTATCCATGGTGGCGTGCGGCGTGGCGCGGAACACATATTTGAGCGGCCTTTCTTCGAAGATCCGCGGCGTCCCGCAGTCGAAGAACACGGTCAGCGCCTTCAGTACCTCGGCAACCGGAGCCACTGCCAGGCAGTTGCCGGACGAGACATATCCGACGGTGGCGTTGACGCCGTCGCGTTGAACCAGGTTGCGGAATTCGGTGACCTGATTGGCGGTCGAGCCGGCCTCATCGACGTATTTCGGCACGATCTTCGCACCGCCGAGACCAACGGTCGCATAGGGTGCGGGCACTTTGCCGGCGTTGAGCATTTCGATCATGATTTCGGCGGAGTTGCGCCCGGGAATGCCGAACGGGCCGGCGGCCGGGCCGGTCAGGAAGCTGACGATCCCGAGTTTCACCGGCTCGGCTGCCGGCGCGGTCTGGGCGACCGCCGCGAACGGCAAAGCTGCGAACAGCGCCGCCGTCGATATCTTGCGCGCCAAGCAGGCGCGAGCACTCGTCCTCTGCATACGAATCCCTCCCCTTGATGATCTTTTTTCGGCCGTTACGGCTCTTGTCGTGAAAGTGTATGCGCGATTGCGGGCGATGCCAATACGGCCACATTGCCGCGCCGCTCGTCCGGGCAAGTCCGACCCATCATTTCAGGCCACGGAAAATTCCCGAAGAGGGTCTTGCGAGAAGCCTTGTTGCCGGGATTGATTATGTTGCAGCGCATTAGCGCTGACCGCATTGCAGGACTGTGCCGTCCGCGCTTGCGGCGGCGCCCATGATGCAAGTACGCTCGCAAGCCAGACCAGCCCCAAGATTCCACAGAGATTTTGCTACAGACCGTTGCAGCGGAGAGGCTCCATGAACCGCCCATTGAATTCGCCTGCCATCAAAGTCGTCAAATCGGTCCGCGAGCAGGTCAGCCCGGAGGAATGGCAAACCCGCGTCGATCTCGCCGCCTGCTACCGCCTCACCGCGATGTACGGCATGACGGAAATGATCGCCAACCACATCTCCTGCCGCGTGCCGGGATCGCACGACCAGTTCCTGATCAATCCCTACGGGATGCTCTACGAGGAAATCGATGCGTCGTGCCTGATCAAGGTCGATCTCGAAGGCAACACCCTCTTCAACGCGTCGGACTATGGCGTCAACGCCGCCGGCTTCGTCATTCACAGCGCGATTCATATGGCGCGGCCCGAAATGGACTGCGTGGCGCATACCCACACCCCGGCCGGCATGGCGGTCTCGGCGATGGAATGCGGGCTGCTGCCGCTGGCGCAGACCTCGATGCGCTTTCTCCACGTCGCCTATCACGACTTCGAAGGCATCGCCGACGACATCGGCGAGCGCGAGCGGCTGGTGGCCGACCTCGGCGATCATGAAGCGATGGTGTTGCGCAACCACGGACTGCTGGTGGTCGGCCGGAATGTCCCCTCGACGTTCAACCTGCTGTATCGGATGGAGCGCGCCTGCGAGGTGCAGGTCATGGCGCTGTCCTGCAATACCAAGCTGATCCGCCCGCCGCAGGACATCCTGGAAGCGACCTTCGACAAGATGAAGCCTCGGGTGGATCTGCCAAACCGCAACGGCGAACTGGCGTGGCCGGCGCTGCTGCGCAAGCTCGATCGGGCCGATCCCTCATACCGGAATTGATCGGACCGGTTGTTGGCCGATCCTCGCCGCGCGTCACCCGGCATCCTTCATTCCAGGATACTCTATTCCAAGTCCTGGCAGATCGCGATGATCGGGCTGGGCACGGCCGCGACGCAGCTCGACACCGCCGTCAACATCGCCTTCCCCGCCATCACAAGGGGATTTGACCTAGGGATCGGCGACATCCAGTGGGTGGTGATCTGCTACGTGCTGGCCTACGCCTGCCTGCTGCTGGCGCTGGGGCGGATCGGCGACACCATCGGCCACGCCATCGTCTATCGGACCGGGCTGGTCTGCAGCGCGGTGGCCTTCCTTCTCGTCGGCTATGCGCCGAGCTACGGCGCGATGCTGGTGTTTCGCTGCATGCAGGGCATCGGCGCGGCGCTGGTGCTGAGTTGCGGCGCGGCGCTGGTGACAGGCCTCTACGGCGAGGAACGGCGCAGCCGGGCGCTCGGCATCTTTACCATGATGATGGCGCTCGGCCTGATGCTCGGTCCGCTGCTCGGCGGTGTGCTGGTGGCGACCTGGGATTGGCCGGCGGTGTTCTGGTTCCGCATCCCGATCGCGATCGCGGCGCTGCTGCTGTTGCGCGGACTGCCGGCGTCCCAGCCGCGCGCGGCGCGCGAGCCGTTCGACATTCCAGCCAGCATCGCATTGGCACTGGGCCTGGCGACGATGCTGATGGCGTTCAATCGGATACGCGAGGTCTCCGCGATCTGGCTCGGATTGCTGTCCGCCCTGGCCTTTGCAGGCTTCGTGTTCCGGCAGTCCCGCGCGGCGCGGCCGATCATCGACTTCGCGGTGTTTCGCCTGCCGGGATTTGCGATCCTGAACCTCGTCAGCGTGCTCGCCAATCTCGCGGCCTTTTCGGTCTGGCTGCTGGTGCCTTATTATCTGACCCGCGTGACCGGCTATTCACTCGCCGAAAGCGGCGCCATCCTGGCCTGCGGGGCGGCCGGTGCAGTACTGGCGGCGCCGATCGGCGGTCGCCTCGTCGGGCCGCGAATGTCCGCCGAACGGCTGGCGCTTGCCGGCGCCACGGCAATCGGCGCCGGTCTCCTCCTGCTGAGCGCGTGGACCGAACAGACGCCGACCGCCTTGCGTGTCGCGGGGCTGGTCATCCAGGGCATCGGCCTCGGCCTGTTCCAGCTCGCCTATACCGATATCGTGGCGGCGGCGCTTCCACTCGGGGATCGCGGGGTCGCAGGCAGCCTCGCGCTACTGACGCGGACGCTGGGCACCGTCGCCGCGGCGTCGATCGTCCTGATGGTGTTTGAAATCCTGCATCTGCAGCACGGCTTCTTCGACGCCTTCCACCAGACCTTTCAGCTTGCGGCCCTGCTGGCATTTGCCAGCGCAGGACTATTGGCGCTTTCATCGCGCAAGAACGGTCGTCCGTAGCCTCGGCAAGAGCCCACCCGCAAAACAGCCAACTTGATCTATCGCAACGCCGATCAAGCGCTCCTGACGAATATGAATCTTCGGTCAGAGGAAAACGGCATGAATTTCGGCGTATCGACCTTCCCCATGAAGCGGGCGAGATGAGTCCGCGGGCAGTCAAGCTGGCGGCGGGGCTGATGGCCGCTCTGGTTCTGGCCGGCGGCGGCTATTACTGGCGCTTTGTGCGTGAAATTCCGGTGCGGACAGCTGCACCGCAACAAAATGTCGAAGTTCGCGTCTTCGGAATCGGGACGATCGAGGCGCAGCTGGTCTCGAAGGTGGGCTTTCAGATCGCCGGAAAGCTGATCGCGGTTGATGCTGATCAGGGGGATATCGTGAAGGCCGGCGCCCTGCTGGCAAAGCTCGATGATGCCGCGCAGCGCGCCAAGCTCAGGAAGAGCGAAGCTGCCCAGCAACAGGCGGCAGCGAACTTCGCCAAGACTGAGGCGCAACGCGCCCGTGCCGAAGTCACCTACCAACAGAAAAAGAGTATCAATCTGCGGCGGCAGACGCTTGCCGGCCGCGGAAGTGTGTCGCAAGAGGCTGCCGAAGACGCGCAAGCCGCCGAGGAAATCGCACTCGCCGATGCCCGGATCATAGAAGCGGACACCAAGGTCGCCGCCGTGATGCAGGACGATGCCGCGTCCCAGCGTCAGATCGACGCGGTGGTGCTTGCCCAGCATGAGCTGCGGGCGCCTTTCGACGCGAGGATCATCGCTCGCAGCAAGGAACTCGGCGGAATCGCGAATGCGGGCGAGGCCGTTTTCACACTGATCGCGCCCGACTCGATCTGGGTCAGAGCCCACGTGGACGAAGCGTTGGCCGGAGGATTGGACATCGGCCAGCGCGCCTTTGTGCGCCTGAGATCCGAACCGAACCGCACATTCGAGACGGAAGTTGTCCGTATCGATCAGGAGAATGACCGTCTCACCGAAGAACGCCGCGTCTATGTACGATGCCGGGTCTGCAACCCCGCGCACCAGATTCGATACCTCGGCGAGCAGGCGGAAGTGGAGATCGTCAAGAAGGTCATTCCGGCCGGTGTTTTCGTTCCGCTCAAATTCGTGGAAGGCTTCGACGGCCGGTCCGGCACGATCTGGACGCTGCAGAACGGCCGGCTCGCGAGGCAGCGGGTGACCCTGGGCGAGCGTCTGCTCGACGGGCTCATCCAGATCACGTCCGACTTACAGGGCCAGGCCGTGGCCGACGACCGGACCGATCTGCGCGAGGGCCGCGCCGCGCGTCCGAGCGGCGGATCGTGACGTGAACCTCGCGCTCAAAGACATCAGCCACAACCTCGGCCGCTTTTTGCTGACGTGCCTCGGGCTCAGTCTGCTGCTCGGCATCGTGCTTGCGATGGTCGGCATCTATCGCGGCCTGATCGTGGAATCGCTCGGCCTCGTCCGCGCCGCGGGTGCGCAGGTCTGGGTCGTGGAAGGGGGTACGCGCGGTCCCTTCGCCGAGGCCTCACGGCTGCCGGGCGACACCCGGGAGGCCATAGCGGCGCAATGGGGCGTCGCCGCGGCCGGTAGCGTCTCCTATCAGAATATCGATGCGCAGCACCGCGGCCAGACCAAACGCCTGATGGTGGTCGGCGCGCAGATCGCGAGACCCGGCGAGGCGCCGTTGGTGGTCGAAGGAAGGCCGATCCTGCGCAGCCGTTACGAAGCGGTCGCGGACCGCGGTGCAGGACTCGCTCTCGGTGAGCAGATCAGGCTCGGACGCAATATGTTCACGGTGGTCGGCCTGACCAGCGGTCTCGTGGCCTCGGGCGGAGATCCCGTTATGTTCATCACCCTGAGAGACGCCCAGAAGCTGCAATTCGAACTGACGCCGGCGGCCGCGCGACGAGAATCCGTACGCTCCGCCGGCACGACCGGAACCACCGACACGGTGAACGCCATTCTGGTCAGGCTGCTGCCCGGCGTGGATGCAAATCGCTTCGCGCAGGACATCGTGCGATGGAAGCACCTTGCGGCGCTCACCCAGGACGACCAGGAAGCCGTTCTTGCTCGTTCCGTCATTGATCGCGCGCGCCGTCAGATCGGTTTGTTCACGACCCTGCTACTCACGGTGTCTACGGTGATCGTCGGCCTCATCATCTACACCATGACGATCGACAAGAAGAAGGCGATTGCGACCCTGAAGCTGATCGGGGCGCCCGATCGCCGCATCGTCGGGCTGATCGTCCAGCAGGCGGTTGCCATGGGAGTCATCAGCTTCCTTGCCGGCGCAGCCCTGATCAGCGCGGGTCACGGCTATTTTCCGCGCCGGGTGGTTCTCGAGCCGGCGGACGCCGGGGCTCTGTTCGGGGTGGTGATTGTCGCGTGCCTGCTTGCGAGCGCGCTTGGCGTTCGCACCGCGCTCAAGATCGACCCTGCTTCGGCACTCGCGGGGTAGCCATGGCCGAACAGCCCGTCGTTGAAGTCAGAGGGATCAGCAAGCATTTTGGCGAGGGGCCGACCCGCGTCGATGCGCTTCGCGGCGTTTCGCTCGATGTCTATCCGGGAACCGTGATCGGCCTGAAAGGTCCCAGCGGATCGGGCAAGAGCACGCTGCTCAACGTGATCGGATGCATCCTCGAACCGAATTCCGGAAGCATGCGGCTCAATAGCGAACTGGTCTATGACGGCAAGTGGCTGCGCGCCGACCTGCGCGGGCTGCGGCTCGAGAAGATCGGCTTCATCTTCCAGTCCCACAATCTCCTGCCGTTTCTCAACGCCTGGGAGAATGTCGCGGTCGCCCGCATCCTCGCCGGCGCGAATCCGGCGCAGGCCAGGATCCGGGCGATCGAGCTTCTGACATATCTCGGTATCGAGCGCCGCAAGGACGCCATGCCCGCGGAGCTTTCAGGTGGAGAGGCGCAGCGGGTGGCAATTGCCCGCGCGCTCGCCAACGACCCGCGCATCATCCTGGCCGATGAGCCAACCGCCGCGCTCGATTCGCAGCGAGCCGGCACCGTCATGGACATGCTGCGGAAAGTTGCGGAGGAACACCGAAGCGCCGTCATCGTCGTCACCCATGACGAGAAGATTTTCGACCGGTTCGACCACATCCATTCGTTGCGGGACGGCGCACTCGAATCGCCGGCGGGAGCGGTTGCCGAAATTCCGGTTGTGGGATGACGTCCAGCCATTCAGCCCCGGGGAGCGTCGGCATTGATCCAGATCAATGAAAGCGACGGCCGCGCTCGGCCAGTCTTGCGCATTCATTTTCTGAAGGATGCTGCAATGCCTCTCGATTCCATTCTGATTTCCGTCGCTGTCGTCGCCATGTTCGCGCTTTTCGCGGGCGTATTGTGGTGGGGCGACACCCAGGCCTGATCGCTCCTTCGTCTCGCCAATCCCGATCCCTCAACCGGCAAATGGCTCGGCGCTGTCGCCCACGGCGCCAGCGCCAGAAGCCCGATCGTTGGCAGGATCGCTACCAGCGGTGCCAGCCGCGATGCCAGCCCACGTGCCAGCCGCCATATCGCCATGGACGGCCGTAATAGCGTGGGCCAGCATAGTAGTAGCCGTAGGCACCGTAGTAGTTCGGCCTCCACCAGCACCGTCCCCAGGCATCGCAGACGTATCGCACCTGGTCGATATCAGGGCCATGCTTCGAGACCTGGCTGGCCGTGGCGGCAAGCCCGTTGGGCATGGCCAGGGCCGTGCCGGATGTGAGCACGATGCCGCCGATCGCGGCTAATCCAACAAGTGCGGATTTGAGTTTCATGGACTTCTCCTCTGTCAAATTCCGGACGCTCCCGGCTTCGTTACTTCCTTCGTTACTTCGGCATCGCGCCGGCTCCTGCCGCACGTGAGGCAAGGCTCGCCGCATCCGGCAGCGCCGCGCGGCAAGGCTCCGACAGGCTCGCGGCATTGGCATTGAGGCAGGCGAGGATCCGTCCGCCGCCGGGCTGAACGTTCGGGCAGAGCCGATTGCGATCCGCCCCGCAGGTCTGGGCGAGGCTCATGGCCTGGTTGCGCATCGCTTCGGGGATTTTGGTCTGGGCCATAACGGGTGCCAGGCCGGCGGCGAACGCGGCGATTGCGCCGCCGAGCAGACAGCCAAGCGGTACGAATTTCGGATGATGGCGATGCGAAGTGACGATGCTCATGGTTGCTCTCCTGTTGATGGGTGTCGGGTTGCGTTGGGCAGGAATGTGCCGCGGATGTTCAGACCGGGGGTCCGAACAATGTCCGGATGCGCCGGCTCAGGGATGACGCGGCGGCGAAGTCGCGAAACATTCGGCGCCATTCGCCAAGCGCGATCTGCACCGGATTGTAACTGGGGACGCCGCCTACCAGGCCGTAACGAAGCGGCTCCTTGTCGGGCGCGCGCGCGAAGGTGCCGAACAACCGGTCGAGCACGATCAGCACGCCGCCGTAATTCTTGTCGAGGCAGGATGCGTTGGAGGCGTGATGGACACGGTGATGGGCCGGCGTATTCAGCACCCATTCAAGCGGGCCCAACGTCGTCACCAGTTCGGTGTGAATGAAGAGTTGGTAGATCAGATTGGCGCCAATCATCCCGACCACCGCGAGAGGATGGAATCCAATCAGCGACAACGGCAGGAAGAACAGGAAGTTGCCGGAGATGTTGCCGGTCCATCCAAGCCTGACCGCCGCCGTCAGATTGACTCTGGTGGCCGAGTGATGCACCGAATGCGTGGCCCACATCCAGCGGATGCGATGCGAGGCGCGATGCTGCCAGTAGTAAAGGAACTCCGTGGCCAGAAATAGCGCGATGAGCGCCGCCGGCGCGGTCTGATCGAAATCCAGCAGTCGATGCCGGTAGGCGAATGCAAAGGGAACGGCAACCAGCACGCCTTCGACAACGCGAACCAGATTCTGCACCACGGCGACGCCGAGGGACGCTGCGCTTTCGCGCCAATCATGCGTGTCATGGCCGGTCAACCTTCCCACCAGATATTCAAGGCCCATGAAACCGAAGGCGGTTGCCAGCACCATCAGGCGAAGGCTGGGATCGAAGGGCGATATCGAATCGTTCATGGCCGGGCTCCCCGAGAGATCTAAGCCGTTGGATTGAAACTGGCCGGCGCAGGCATCACTTTGGCAGCAATGCCGCGCCATCCAGATTTTAAAACGATCAGCGCGTCACGGTGCGACTGCGGGAAATCGTGCCGCCTTGCGGGCCGGTGACTGAACTGCTGCCGGTGCAGACGCCACCCGCGCAGCTGCCCGTTCGTTGCCGGCTGACGGTGCCGCCATAGGGGCCGGTCACGCTGCCCTGCGACGAACAGGAGCCGCCGGCGCAGCCGCGGGAGCCGCTGAAGGTGGTGGTGCCGCGCGGACCGGTGAACGAGCCGCTGCGCGAACCGGCTTCCGCGGCGGCCACGGCGGCAACCGAGAGGACCGCTGCCAGCGCCGACATGGTGAGAATCTTCTTCATGATTGCACTCCTGTTGTTGGCGGCACTCGTCGTGAGACCCGCCGTGAGGAGAGCATCGCCCGGCCATGTCAGCCTGGTTTTTCCGGCACGAAACGTTTGTTGGCAATTTGTCGTGGCCACGTAACAGTTTGTAACAATGCCTCGCCCGCACTTGCCGATTGCCGGCTTGTGTCCGACATTGCCGCCCATGAACGCACCAAAAGCGACCATCCTGATCGTCGAGGACGATCCCGAAATACGCCGCCTGCTCGGCGACTTCCTGGTTCAGGAAGGATATGAAATCGAGATGGCGGGCGACGCGAAGGCGATGGACCATGTGATGCAGCGTCTGCGGCCTGACCTGATCGTTCTCGATCTCATGCTGCCCGGCGAGGATGGTCTGGCGATCTGCCGGCGGCTGCGCGCCAGCGACAGCGTTCCGATCCTGATGTTGACCGCCAAGAGTGACGAGATCGACCGCGTGGTCGGGCTCGAAATGGGAGCGGACGACTATCTGGCCAAGCCGTTCAGTTCGCGCGAATTGCTGGCGCGGGCGCGAGCGATCATGCGCCGGACGCAGCCGGCGGTCGCCAGAAACGAGAATCGCCGCTACCGATTTGACGAGTTCATCATCGACGTCGACGCGCGCCAGGTGGCGCTGGAAAGTGGCGGCCAGATCGTATTGACGGGCGCGGAATTCGAGCTTCTGGTTTGCTTCATCCAGCGCCCGCGCCGGGTGCTGACCCGCGATCAGATCCTCGATTATACGCGCGGACGTTCGGCCGAGCCGTTCGACCGCACCGTCGACATGCTGATCTCGAGGTTACGCAAGAAGCTCGACGCGGCGCGGCCCGGCTCCAACCTCATCAGCACCGTTCGCAACGGCGGATATCTCCTGACAACCCATGTGACGCCCCTCACATGATGCTGCGCCTGACTTTCGCGGCCCGCATCGCCCTCATTGTCCTGACGGCGGTCGCCATGGTGTGGCTCGTCGTCATCGCGTCGTTCTATACGTCGAGGGCCCCGTCCGGCGAAGGCTCCCGGCTGCCCGTCGCCGCGCAGGTCGCAGCCCTGGTCGAATTGATGGAGCGAACGCCGACACCGGAGCGTCCACTCGTGCTGCGTGCGGTGGGTTCGGAAAATTTTTCGGCGCGAGTCGAGAAACACGCAACGATCGGAACGACCCAGCCTTTGCCGCTGCCTCGGCTCAGCCGGACCATGCTCGAATCCTATCTGGCCGCATTGGGCGGCCGGCCCGTCAGCGTCAATTTTGCGAACCCGGAAGGTGAAAGGCGTCTGTTCTCGCGGTTGCCAGGCACGCTCGAGATCCGGGTCGGAATGAAGACCGGAGACGTGCTGGTGGTCGATGAACGCAGTGCGCTGCTGCTCAGCAGATTCGGCCTTCCGATCGGATTCGGCGCCGGCATTCTCGGTACCCTGATCGCCCTGCTCGCGCTGTTGGTCATGCAGCGCGAGACCAAGCCGCTGGCGCGGCTGGCAGAGGCGGTCGACCGCGTCGATCTGTCGATCGAGCCAATCCTGTTGCCGGAAGCAAAACGGAGCGCGCCGGAAATCCGCGCCGTGATCGTAGCTTTCAACCGTCTTCAGGGCCGCCTTGCCGAACTGCTGCGGGCGCGGATGGCGATGCTCGGCGGCATTTCCCACGACGTCAGGACCTTCGCGACAAGGTTGCGGCTTCGCGTCGACAAGATCGCGGACGAGAGCGAGCGCGAGCGCGCGGTGGCCGACATCAACGACATGGTTCGCCTGCTCGACGACGCGCTGCTGGCGAGCCGCGCCGGCGCCGGCGAGCTGGCCCGTGAGATGGTCGAGATCGACGACATCATCCGGGCGGAAGTTTTGGATCGGAAATCCGCCGGCGCGCCGGTCGACTATCGCGAAGGCAGTTGGGATCGGGCCCCGATCGTTATCGGCGACCGCCTCGCGCTCAGGCGCGTCGTGGCGAATCTCACCGACAACGCCATCAAATATGGCATCAGCGCGCACCTATCGAGCAGGATCGAGGATGCGGATTTCGTGCTCGTTGTCGATGACGACGGGCCGGGCATTCCCGCGGAAGCACGCGCCGCGATGCTGGAGCCCTTCAGCCGGCTGGAGACCTCCCGCAGCCGCGCGACCGGCGGCGCGGGATTGGGTCTGGCCGTTGCCCGCAGCCTGACCGAGGCACATGGCGGCAGCCTGACCATCGAGGACGGACCGTCAGGTGGACGCATAAAATTCCAGGTTCCGCTGTTCCGCCCCTGACCGCCGACGCGATCGCCGATGCACGTTCAATGCACTCTGGCACCGCGCCGCCGGCGCCAGATCGCTGCCGCAATCAACAGCACCACGAGTGCAGCCGCCAGCGCCTTGGCCCAAAATCGTCCGCCGGGCCGGTCGATGGTGCGCGACCACAGCGACGGCGCCTCGCCCGGCCGCGCCAGCCGGAACGCCACCATGCTGTCGCCGATCGAGGTGCCGGATTCGGAATGGCCGCCGGCGCCGATCGCGACATATTGCTCGCCCTTCCACAGATAGGTCATGGGATTGGCGACGCCGGGGACCGGCAGCCTGCCCTGCCAGAGTTCAGCGCCCGATTTGGCATCCAACGCGCGCAGATAGGCGTCCATCGCACCGGTGAAGACCAGACCGCCGGCGGTGATCGCGACGCCGTTGACCAGCGGGGTTCCGAAATTGAACGCGATCCCGAGCGGCGCGCGGTCTTCCGTGGTGCCGACCGACGACTGCCACAGAATATTTCCCGCCTTCAGGTCGACGGCCATCGTTACGCCCCAGGGCGGCTTGTTGCAGGGCAGGCCCAATGGCGAGGCCAGCAGCGCGCGCGTCATCGCAAACGGCGCGCCGCGCTGCGGTCCAAAATCATGGTCCGCCGGCGCCCTGAATCCTACCGCATCGCTGCGCGGAATCAGCTTGACGATATGCGCGGCACGGCTGGTGTTGACATAGAGGAGCTGATTGACGGGATCGAACGCCACACCGCCCCAGTTCACGCCGCCGCCGGTCATCGGAAAAAACACCGTCCCCTGCGTCGAGGGCGGCGTGTAGAGGCCCTCGTTGCGCGCCGCCGCGAGCCGCTGGCGGCACAACGCGCGATCCCTGAACAGAATGAGGCCGAACATATCGTCCGGTGAAATTCGGGGCGGCACAAGCGCCGGCACGTGGGTCGGAAATGGCTGCGTCGGCGACAGCTGCTCGCCGTCCGCGCCGCCTTGCGGTACGGCGCGTTCCTCGACCGGCCAGACCGGCTTGCCGTTGTCACGGTCGAGCACGAAGACAAGACCCTGCTTGGTCGGCTGGATCACGACGTCGCGCATGCCCTGCCCGGTATCGATCCGAGCCAGCGTGGGCTGCGCCGGCAGGTCGAAATCCCAGACGTCGTGATGGACGGTTTGAAATGACCACACCAGTTCGCCGGTCTCGGCGCGTAGCGCCACCACGGAATTGGCATGCTCGTTGTTGCCGGGCCGCTTGCCGCCCCAGAAATCCGGGCTCGGCGACGACGTCGGCAGGAACACCAGCCCGCGGTCCTCGTCCACCGACATCGGCGCCCAGACATTGGCGTGGCCTGCGACGATGCCGCCATGGACCAGCGGATCGAAACTCCAGCGCGGCTGCCCGGTCCTCGCATCGAAGGCGCGCACGGTGCCGGGCGGCGCCTCGGCGCGGCGATTGTCCGAGATCGCGGAGCCGACAATGACGACGCCGCGGCTCACCACCGGCGCGGAGGTGATCTGGAATTCGCCCGGCCAATCCAGCGATCCGGTCTCGAGCTTGATCGCGCCTCCGGTGCCGAAACCGGCGCAGGGAATGCCGGTGCGCGCATCCAGCGCGATGACGCGGGCGTCGTTGGTGCCCATGAATATCCGCGCACGGCAGGCCGCATTCGCCGCAACCTGGTCGTCGACCCAGAAGGCAACGCCGCGGCAATTGTAGCGGTTGGCCGGCCGTTGCCCGGTGCTGATTTCGGGGTCGTAACGCCATTTTGGCGCACCGCTGCCGGGATCGAGCGCGATCACTTCGTTGAACGGCGAACAGAAGATCAGGCTGTCCTCGACCAATAGCGGCGTTGCCTGAAACTTCGTCCGCGCCATCACGGCGGGCGCGCGGCGCTCGAGGTCCCCGGTGCGGAATTCCCACGCCCGCACCAGATTTCCGACATTGGCCGGCGTAATCTGGGCGAGTGGCGAAAACCGCATGCCGCCGCGATCAGCGCCCCAATGCTCCCAGGCCGGCGCCGGCGCGGCGGCGAGGATGACGAAAACAAACAGCGTCAGAAATCGTCGCATGGCCCCCACTGCATCACGATGATCGTTCAGGGGTCAATGACGCCGGCGAACATCCGTTGCAAGGGCCAGGGCTCAGTATCTGCCCCTCGATCGGCCCTGATGGCGGCCTCTGTCACCGTAACCACCGCCGCGGCCGAAACTGCCGATGCCGATTCCGATTCCGATCGATGGTCCCGGCGCCGGCTCGTAATAGCGCGGCGGACGGCGAACGATCACGTCGTCGTAATCGTCGTCGACATAGCGTCTCGGCGGCTTGCGATCGACGCGCTTCGGTGGCTTGGGCTCGGTGCGCTTCTTCGGCGGCTTCTCGACTTTCTTCAGCGGCACGATCGGCGTCGTGCAGGGGCAGGTCGGGCCGAGCGAGGCGTTGGTCGGCTGATTCGGGCCGCCGGCCGGGCCTGACGCCGCCGCTCCCGAAGCATTCGCGGCGCCGCCGCCCGTCGCGACGGCGACGAAGTTCGGACGATTGCGCAGCCGCTCTTCCAGTTTGCGTGCGGTCGGGGTGAGGTCGCTGTCCGGAAATTGCGCGATGAAGGCGCGGTAGCCGGCCGCGGTATTGATGATCACCGCGTCATTCCAGGCCTTCATGCGGCGGTGACGAACCAGCCAGTCGCGCGCCTGCAAGCCCAGTGGCGTTTGCGCATAGAGCGTCGCGAAGGCGTCATAGGCCTCGTCGGTGCCGTCGGCGACGATCAATTCATTGGCGGCCTCGACCGGCTTGCCTTTCAGGTCGCGCTTCCATTCGTCGACGGTCTTCTTGACGGACGCGAGTTTGGGACCGGCAGCGGCGGGACCAACGAACCGGAAGTCATCGGTCAGCGAGGAACTGTCCCACGGCGTCTGACGTCCTTCGGTCGCCTTGTTGACCGCAACGCGCACGCGCTTGAAGGTATCCTCGATCGAAAGTCCGGGCTCCTTGGCCACGGCGAGCAGCGCCGTGGTGTAGGGGCTGTTGGCGCCGCTGCCATCCTCGGCTTCGGCGCCCGGCGAGGTCGAGAACGACATGAACGTGCCGGGCGCGCCGGTCTTGGCATCGACGATGGCGAGCCCGCGCGCGGCGGTCTTGTTGATATCCGGGAACGGATTGTTGCGGCAGGAATCGAGCAGCAGGATGCGGGTCTTGCTGGGCACCGAGGCCAGCGTGTTCAGGATGTCGTTGAGGCGCACCGCCTGCAACGGAATGTCGGTTTCACGTTTCGGATCGACGTCGACCGGCACCAGATAATTTTCGCCGTCGATCTGCAGGCCGTGGCCCGCATAGAACACCAGCGCGACGGTATCGGGGCCTTTCGCAGCCACCGTGGCCGCGAACTCGCCGACCTTGGCGCGCAGTTCGTTCTGCGACAGATCTGCGGCGGTCAGCACCTCGAAACCGGACTCGGTCAGCATTTGCGAAACGGCTTTGGCGTCGTTGGCCGGATTGGGCAGTGGAACCACGGCGCGATAGTTCGACTGGCCGATCACGAGCGCGACACGGTTTTCGGCAAGCGCTGCGTGCGAGCCCAGCAGGATTCCCGCAGCGAGAAACATATGGCGAAAAACGGAACTGATCATGGCGAACCTCCAGGCTGTCAATTGGTCAATCGCATTGGCGCCGAGGTTCAAACCCGGATCGCGAATACCCGGCAGTTCCGCTTATTTTGATTTTTTGGCGGGTTCCACCAGCCGCGCGACGTTCCAGGGGGCGTATTGCGTGGGCGGGCGTGGCCTGCAGGGTCATCATCGCTACCGCCATCGCCACCGTGAAGGTCTTCATCGCCCGGTTTCCCTGCCATATCGGCTGCCAACCTACCCTGCGGGGCGATCCTGGCAAACCCCGGGGATGGTGTGTCCCAAGGGACCCGGTCCCAACAATGTTGATGATGCAGCGGCGCGAATTCCCCCTATTGCGGGCAATTTTTATCGGCTCGGGATAAAAACGGCGGATGCGGCGGGTCATAGTTCACTGGGCGTTGATGGTCAGCGCGGCGCTGGTCCTGGCGGGCTGCGGCCTCGCCGACAGCCGCTCGCCGGTGCCCGAGTTCATGCGCGGCAAGGCCCCCGATCCGCCACCGCCGGAAACGCCGCCCGACGTCAAGCGACTGGTGCGTGAAAACCTGGATTCGATGTTCACCGCCGCCTCGAACCCGCGCAACATCAGGGTATCGCCGCCGCTCCGCGAGGTCAGGGGCACGGGCTGGACCGCCTGCATCAGGGCCGAACTGACCTCGGTCATGGGCCAGCCGCTGGGCGCCGAGACCTATCGCGTCATCATCAGCGGCGACGCGATCGCCGACCGGCGGCGCGCCGAGCCCGACGACACCTGCGCATCCGAGAGTTACGAGCCGATCTAAGGTTTGCGTTCACACCATTCGCAGCCGGCGCGCGCAACGTGAGACGTCGCGTGTGACGACGGAAAGGTTTCGTGAACTTCGATACCGACGGCCCGCAGTTGGGCGGCGCGGTGCTGCCGCAAGTGCCCGATCTGCGCGTGGGCCGCAGAACGATCTGCCGCAAGACACATCAGACGAATGGAAACGACCCGCGCAAACGCCCGGCAGATCCGACGCCAAATTGCCGGTTTCGACTGCCGCACAGGCGCTTCTATCGAAAAAACAACACAGCCGAACTTGTCTATTTTTTAGTCGCCAACTGTCGCCAGTTTCGTCTTGCCGCAGCGCTTGAGACCATGTGAGCCTTTCGCCGCAGGCAACGCTTGGCCAGCCGTTGCCTTACGTTTCGCGACACCAACAGCGCCTGATTTCCGCAGCTCGCGGACCGGGCCAGAAAGTAAACCATGCTGAAGAGAATCGTGCTTGGATTTTTGTTGACCTGCAGTGCAAGCGTTGTGCTGGCGCAATCGCCGAAGACGGGCGGCGTCATCAATGCGGTGATCCAGCCCGAGCCGCCCGGCCTGATGCTCGCCTTGATCCAGAACGGCCCCACCCAGATGGTATCGGGCAACATCTACGAGGGCCTGCTGCGCTACAGCCCGAAACTGGAACCGCTGCCCGGCCTTGCCGAAAGCTGGAGCGTCAGCGCGGACGCCAAGGTCTACACCTTCAAGCTCAAGCCAGGCGTGACCTGGCACGACGGCAAGCCGTTCACCTCCGCTGACGTGCTGTTCTCGATCGAGATGCTCAAGCAGACCCATGCGCGTGCGCGCGGCAACCTGGCGCAGCTCGAGAAGGTCGAAGCACCCGATGCCCTCACCGTGGTGTTTACGCTGAAACAGCCGTTCGGCCCGTTCCTCGGCATCTTCGAGGTCGGCTCGCTGCCGATGGTCCCGAAGCACCTCTATGAAGGCACCGACTTCAAGACCAACCCCAACAACAACGCGCCGATCGGCACCGGTCCGTTCATGTTCAAGCAGTGGCAGAAGGGTTCGTTCATTCGACTCGTCAAGAACCCGAACTATCACATCAAGGGCAAGCCCTATCTCGACGAAATCTACTGGCAGATCATTCCGGACGCCGCGGCCCGCTCGGTCGCATTCGAAACCGGCAAGGTCGATGTGCTGCCCGGGGGCTCGGTCGAGAACTTCGACGTTCCCCGCCTGAGCAAGCTCAAGGATAGTTGCGTTACCGGCGCAGGCTGGGAATTCTTCAGCCCGCTGGCCTGGCTGTGGCTCAACAACCGCGCCGGTCCCACCGCGAACAAGAAGGTCCGGCAGGCGATCAT
>JBDRNF010000243.1:0-43553 GCA_043811435.1 Pseudomonadota bacterium | reverse complement strand
GGCGCGGCGGGCCGGAGGATGGCCTGATGGGATCGATCGCAGATGAACTCGGGCCGACATCGGCGCCGGAAGTCACCAGCGCGGTGGCCGATTTCGACGGTTATTCAGCCGAGCGGGCTGCACCCGAGGTTCAGCCCGAACCGGTTGCGCCGCCGGAGCAAACGATCGCTCCTGTTCAGCCTGTTCCTGCGGAGCCTGAGCCGGCGCGCGCATCCGACACGGAGACCGCCCACGAGGCCGAAAAAGCCGCCGCGCGCCGCCGTTCGACCGTGCGCGAAAAGGTGAGCTTCCTGGCGACCGCCCAGCCCGAGGCGCCCGCCCCCGTTACGCACAGCCCGCCTGCCGAGCCGCCGGCGTCAGCCCCGGAGCAGTCCGCCGCCGAGACGACGACCGACACCCAGCCGCGCAAGGCCGGCTGGTGGTCGCGGCGCTTCGGCAACGGCGAGTAGACCAAGAGACTTGCGACCAAGAGACTTGCGAGACAGAAAACCGCCCGGCAAAACCGGGCGGTTTTTTATTGACGCGCGACGATCGCTTTGCGCGGTCGTGACGACAGGCGTTATCCGCGACGATCGAACAGGCGCCTGGTCGCCGGCACCAGCGCTGCGCCGAGCGCGTTCTTGACCAGCGAGCCCGCCAGGAACGGCACGATCCCGACCAGCCATGCCTTCTCGGCACCGAGTTTCATGCCGAATGCGAGCCAGCCGAAGCCTGCCGCGAGAATGACGATGTGCCCGAGCGCCATCGCGACGAACAGCAGCGGCACCGAGCGATCCCAGCCGCGCTCGCTCAGCCATCCCGTGACGAAGGCGGCGGCCACGAAGCCCGCGAGGTATCCGGCTGTCGGCCCCATCAGCGGCGCAAGACCGCCAACGGGACCCGCGAATACCGGCAATCCGAGCGCCCCTTCCGCCAGATAGGCGATCACGGTGGTGCAGCCGAGGCGCCAGCCGTAGACGGCCCCGATCACCAGCACGACCAGCGTCTGCAAGGTCATGGGCACGAAAGGAAGCGGCAGGTTGATCTTGGCCGAGAGCGTCAGCAGCGCCGTTCCGAGCGCGACCAGGATCAGACTGCGCAACACGAGCGAAAAGCCGGCAGCGGGTTTCGGCCACGCCACGGCGGCAAGCGGAGAATGCCTGGCGACGACGAGCGTGGGCGTTGATCTGACTGACAAAGAATATCTCCTTGATGTGTACGGGTGTTGCGTGAAGGGCGACGAACCAGAGCGAATCGCGCCGCTATCGGAGCCATTTCGAGATCCGCGCGACGGCTTCGCGCATCTCGTCGGCGGAACCTGCGTAGGAAAAACGAACGAACTGACGGCCATGAACCGGGTCGAAGTCGACCCCGGGGGTGGCGGCGACGCCTGCCTTTTCCAGCATCAGGCCGGCAAAGGCAAAACTGTCGGACGTGAATTTGGAGACGTCGGCGTAGAGATAGAACGCGCCGTCGGCGGGCAGGAAGCTGTCGAGCCCGGCTTGCGGCAGACCGTCGATCAGAATGCGGCGGTTCTCCTGGTAGCCGCGCTTGATCGCTTCCATCTCGGCACGGCCATCGAAGGCCGCTTCGGCGGCAATTTGCGACAAAGTCGGCACCGAGATCGAAAGATTCTGCTGCAGCCGCTCGATCGGCCGCACCAGCGATTCCGGCACCACCATCCAGCCGACCCGCCAGCCGGTCATGCAGAAATATTTCGAGAACGAATTGATCACCAGCGCGTTTGGCGAAAGTTCCGCCGCCGTGGCGGCGGGAAACGCGTAATCGAGGCCGTGATAGATTTCGTCGGAGATGAAGCGGATGCCCGCGCCCTCCGCCGCGGCCATCAGGCCGGTGAGCGCCTCGCGGGACATCATCGTCCCCGTCGGATTGGCCGGGCTTCCGACCAGCACGCCCTTCAGCGGCGTCCTGTGATGGGCCTCCAGCAAGGCTTCGCCGGTCAGCGCGTGACGGGTCTCGCTCGAGGTCTCGATCAGCACCGGCTCGCAGCCAAGCGCGGTCAGGATGTGGCGGTATGGCGGATAGCCGGGAACCGTCACGGCGACGCGGTCGCCCGGCTCGAACATAGCGAGAAAGCCCAGAATGAACGCGCCGGACGACCCTGTCGTGATCACAACCCGCCCGGCATCCACGGTGCAGCCGTAAGTCTCGCGGTAATGCCGGGCGATCCGCGCGCGAAGCGAGGGGATGCCCAGCGCCGAGGTATAGTCGATCCGTCCCAGTTCGAGGGCGGCATGAGCGGCCGCGATGGCAGGCCTCGGCGCCGACGCCGAGGGCTGGCCCACTTCCATGTGAATCACATGGCCGCCGGCCGCTTCGATACGGGCCGCCGCCGCCATCACGTCCATCACCATGAACGGCGGAACATTGCTTCGCGCCGACGCCGTCAGCAGGCCTCTGGCTCGGTCACTCAGTGTCGCATCAAGCATCGATATCTGCTATTCGAACCAAAGAAAAACTGGACCAAAACGGGGACCAAAAACCGGTCCTTGGCCCCAGACAAGCCGCATTCGGCGGTTTGTTAGGGCATATATCGTATCCGACCCGCCGCCAATCCCCAGAGAAGGCCATGTTGCTCCGCATCGTCCTGCGCCAGAAATTGTCGAGACTGACCGCCCTCACCGCGGCGGTCGCGCTCGTCATGGCACCGATGCCGGCGCTTGCGCAAGGATCCGGCCTGCGTGTCCTGCGCGATACCGAGTCCGAGCAGCTGCTGCGCGACTATACCCGCCCGATTCTGCGCGCGGCGAAAATGGAGAAGCAGAACATCCAGATGGTCATCATCAACGACGGCGCGTTCAACGCCTTCGTCGCGGACGGCCGGCGCATCTTCGTGAATTACGGCGCCATGATGAAGTCCGAAACCCCGAACCAGATCATCGGGGTGCTGGCGCACGAGACCGGCCACCTCGCCGGCGGCCACCTTTCCAAGATGCGCGAACAGCTGGCGAATGCGCAGACCCAGATGATCATCGCCATGCTGCTCGGCGCCGGCGCGCTGGTCGCGGGCTCGCGGAGCGGGGCCAATAGCGGCCTCGCCAATGTGGGTGCTGCGGCGATGTCCGCGCCGCAGGAAGTGATCCGCCGCACCCTGCTCTCTTATGTACGCCAGCAGGAGGAAAACGCCGACCGCGCCGGGGTCAAGTTCCTGAACGCCACCGGCCAATCCGCCAAGGGCATGTACGAGACCTTCAAGCGCTTCACCAACGAGAGCCTGTTTGCCGCGCGCGGTTCCGATCCCTACACGATGTCGCATCCGATGCCGGCCCAGCGAGTAGAGGCGCTCCAGGGCCTGGCGCGTTCGAGCCCCTATTGGGACAAGAAGGATGACCCGGCCCTGCAATTGCGCCACGACATGGTGCGCGCCAAGATCTCGGCCTTCATGGAACGGCAGGACACCGTCTACCGGCGCTACCCGCTGTCGAACGAGAGCCTGCCCGCGCGCTATGCCCGCGCCATTGCCACCTATCGGCATGGCGACCTGCGCAGCGCGATCGCCCAGATCGACGGGCTGATCCAGCTGCAGCCGGCCAACCCGTATTTTCACGAATTGCGCGGCCAGGCGCTGCTCGAAGGCGGCAAGCCGGCAGAGGCCATCGCGCCGCTTCGCAAGGCCGTGCAGCTGTCGAATCACGCGCCGCTCATCGAGATGTTACTTGGGCAGGCGCTGGTGGGGACTAATAATAACGCCCATACGGAAGAAGCGATTGCGATTCTGCGCGCGGCGGTGGCGCGCGAGACCGAGGCGCCGATCGGCTATATGCAACTGGCGAT
Source organism: Pseudomonadota bacterium (assembly GCA_043811435.1). Classification (GTDB taxonomy): domain Bacteria; phylum Pseudomonadota; class Alphaproteobacteria; order Rhizobiales; family Xanthobacteraceae; genus Bradyrhizobium. The sequence goes on along the minus strand of JBDRNF010000243.1, from coordinate 39,779 downwards.
GGCCTACGGCCGAAAAGGAGATCTTGCACAGGCCGACCTCGCTTCTGCCCAGGCGGCCTATCTGCGCGGCGACAACAAGACCGCGCGCGATCTGGCCTCGCGGGCAAAGACCCGGTTCGCGATCGGCACGCCGGGCTGGGTCAAGGCCGACGACATCGTCTCTGCCAGGCCGCTGCCCGGCCAGAAGCGCAACTAGAAATAACCCGCGCTGGATCCGGGATTCAACCAACCGGCTCCCGCAACGACTTAGCCAATCAATTCGTCCAAGAGGATTTGCCCATGCGCTCGTTCCGCCTGCTCGCCCCCGCCCTGTTCGCGCTCGCACTGTGCGGGGCGCCATCGGCGGCCTCCGCGCAGGGTTTCTCCGACAAGCAGCGCGGCGATATCGAGGTCATCGTCCGCGAATACCTGCTCAAGCATCCCGAGGTGCTGGAAGAAGCAATGGCCGAACTCAGCAAGCGCCAGAGCGCTGCCGAGGCCGAGAAGCATGCCGAGGGAGTCAGCAAGAACGCGGAAGCGATCTTCAAATCGCCGCGCGGCGTCACCGTCGGCGCCAAGGACGGCGATGTCACCATGGTTGAATTCTTCGACTACAATTGCGGCTACTGCAAACGCGCCATGAACGACATGATGGCGCTGATGAAATCCGACCCGAAGCTGAAGGTGGTGCTGAAGGAATTTCCGGTGCTCGGCCCCGGATCTGTCGAAGCCGCCCAGGTCGGGGTCGCCCTGCGCATGCAGGACCCAAGCGGCAAGAAGTATCTCGACTTTCACCAGAAGCTGCTGAACGGCAAGGGCCAGGCCGACAAGGCGCGCTCGATGGCGGCCGCCAAGGAAGCCGGCGCCGACATGGCCAGGCTTGAGAAGGATATCGCCAGTCCGGAAGTGCGCGCCACGCTGGAGGAGAACTTCAAGCTCGCCGAGGCGATGGGCATGAACGGCACGCCGAGCTACGTGATCGGCAAGCAGGTGGTGATCGGCGCGGTCGGCGTCGACACCCTGCGGGAAAAAATCGGCGTCGCACGTTGCGGCAAGGCGACTTGTTGATCGCGTCATCGGCAACCTGATGTTGCAGCGATGGCGAACCGAAAGGCCGGCTCTCGAGCCGGCCTTTTGTTTGCGCCTTTTCAGGTCCGGACGGTTCATCGCCCGTTCACCAAACAAAATCGGTGGAACCGGCGATTGCACGGAACATCGTCTCTCTGGCTTCGTTGTCGGCGCGGGCAATGCAATCAGGTGAGGAGATACTCCATGACTAACCGTTTCATGATGTCTGTAGCGGCCGCGGCGTTGATAGCGGGCAGCGGGTTCGCTTTTGCGCAAGGTGCCGGCAGCGCAGGTGCCGCGGGTGCCGCGGGTAGCGGCGCTGCGGGAGGTGGAAGTCCTCCTGCGACCCAGCAGAACCCGGCGCCATCGGGCGGTGCAATGAACCGCGATTCCGGCAGCACGCCGGGTATGAACACCACCCAGTCCAGGGACAGTATGAGCAAGGACGGCGCAAAAAGTGCTCAGTCCAGGGACGGCATGTCCAAGGACGGTGCGAAGAACGCTCAGTCCAGGGACAGCATGTCCAAAGACGGCATGAAGGACAGCGCTCAATCCAAGGATAGCATGAGCAAGGACGGTGCGAAGAACGCGCAGTCCAGGGACGGCATGAGCAAGGACGGCAGCACGGCGGCCAAGGACAGCAAGTCCACGACCACCACCGGTAACGCCGCCACGTCGGCGACCGCGGCGCCGCCGGCCGAAAAGCGCACCCAGATCGTTTCCGCCATCAAGTCGGAGAAGAACATCAAGGAAGTCACCAATGTGAACTTCAACCTTTCGGTCGGCGTGGCCGTACCTGCGTCGGTCCGCGCTTACCCGCTTCCGCCCCGGATCGTCGAGATCTATCCGCAGTGGCGCGGCTACGAAGTCATCCTGGTGCGGGGCAAGTACGTCATCGTTCGCCCGCAGACGCGTGAGATCGTCTACATCATCGAGAGCTGACGGCCGGAATTGGTCAGCGACCTCAGGAGTTTTGGGGCGGGCAGCAATGCCCGCCCTTTCACGTCTCCATACTTGCGAAGCTTTGAAAGTCGCAGCTGCATTGCCGCCGGGTCTCGCCTCGGCGTTGCAGTAAGATGCGCGGCGCGTGCGCAAGTTCGCTGGACTTCCGATGATCTCCACCGTCACGGCAACCTTCCATAAAATTGACTCATCCGTGTCGGAACAGCCGGTCACAATTTTCGTCTGCGCAACAGCATGCGCGTCAGGACGAGGCCGGCGTTGCAATTCTCAAATGATAGATTCGAAATTTTTCCGGACCCTGCCGACAACTGGATCGTGTGGGACCGCGACGAGAATGATTTTGCGGAAGTCGGGACACACATCCTCTGGTCGCTTTCGCAGTCCCGCGCGGAGGCCTTTTGCATTTTGCTGAACAAGCTCTTCCCGAAAACGGATGACTTCGCGTGAAACCTGAAGCCGGCGCGCGCTCGAGCCCGGAATCCCGGCTGAAGCAAGAACAATCTGCTCCCAACAGCACAGCAACCTGCATCGACAAGTGTCAGCCGCGGTCAACCTCAGGGCGCCCCGGAACCAGCCGGCCGGCAATACGCGGCCCAAACGAATGGCGCATGAGGGATAGCCGCCCCGCCGACGGCTTTGAAACCATGGTTAACCAGCGATTTTCGAAGGTTCCACAGGGCTTTTCACGAACCGAATGAGGCATTTGGGCCGGGTCCAGGGCGTCCTAAAAGGCTTCCCCTTGGGCCTGATGTTACCTATAACCGCCGCCACCGCAGCAGCATGACCGGGATCTGGATGGCCGAGAGACCTGCCGAGACGATTTATGTGCTCAACGGCCCGAACCTCAATCTGTTGGGGACCCGCGAGCCCCAGACCTATGGTCATGCCAGGCTCGCCGACGTCGAGCAGCTCTGCGCGCAGACCGCCGCCCTGTTCGGCCTCAAGGCCGATTGCCGGCAGTCCAACCGCGAAGGCGAACTGATCGATTTCATCCACGAGGCGCACGCCAAAAATGCCGCCGGGATCGTCATCAATGCCGGCGGCTATTCGCATACCTCGATCGCGCTGCATGACGCCCTGGTGGCGGTAAAAATCCCCACCGTCGAAGTGCACATCAGCAATATCCACGCCCGCGAGGAGTTCCGCCATCATTCCTTCACCGCCCGGGCCGCGTTCGCATCGCTTTGCGGCTTCGGCATCGACGGTTACCGACTGGCGATCAACGGCCTTGCCGCCAAAATCGGCGTCAAGGCGACCGCCTGACGCCTTCGCCCGTTTCACACAGAAAGCCCCGGATCAAGATCATGGCGCGCCAGCCTGACGACACCAAAGCCGCGAAGTTCAAGAGCGACGACAGTCAGCTTATTCGCGAGCTCGCATTGCTGCTCGACGAGACCAGTCTCACCGAAATCGAGATCGAACGCTCCGGCCTGCGGGTCAGGGTCGCCCGCAACATCAGCATCGCCGCATCGATGCCGGCGAATTTCCAGCAGATGCCCTCGGGGTCCCTTGCATCCGCGGCCAGCGTGACACCGGCCGCCATCGCCGATCTGGCAAAACACCCGGGCGTGGTGCCCTCGCCCATGGTCGGCACCGCCTATTGGGCGTCCGAGCCCGGTGCCAAGCCGTTCATCGAGGTCGGCTCCAAGGTAACGGTCGGGCAGACGCTGCTGATCATCGAAGCGATGAAGACGATGAACCAGATCCCGTCGACGCGCGCCGGCACCGTGACGCAGATTCTCGTCGAGGACGGCCAGCCGGTCGAATTCGGCGAACCGCTGGTGATTATTGAGTAGAGGCGAATGGCGAGTGGCGAATAGCGAATGGTTTTTCGCTCCACCATTCGCCACTCGCTATTCGCCATTCGCCGCTTAGGAACACCATGTTCGACAAGATCCTCATAGCCAATCGCGGCGAGATCGCACTGCGCATCCTGCGCGCGTGCAAGGAACTCGGTATCGCCACCGTCGCGGTGCATTCCACCGCCGACGCCGACGCCATGCATGTGCGGCTGGCCGACGAGAGCGTCTGCATCGGCCCGCCGCCGTCGAAGGACAGCTATCTCAACGTGCCGGCGCTGCTGGCGGCTTGCGAGATCACCGGCGCCGACGCGGTGCATCCGGGCTACGGCTTTCTTTCGGAAAACGCCCGGTTTGCCGAAATCCTCGGCGAGCACAACCTGCATTTCATCGGGCCGAAGGCCGAGCACATCCGCCTGATGGGCGACAAGATCGAGGCCAAGAAGACCGCCAAGCGGCTCGGCATCCCCGTGGTGCCCGGCTCCGACGGCGCGGTCGGCGCCGAGGACGACGCGATGGCGATCGCCGAGGCCATCGGCTTTCCGGTGCTGGTGAAAGCCGCTTCCGGCGGCGGCGGCCGCGGCATGAAGGTCGCGCAATCAGCCGAAGACCTGATGCTGGCGCTGTCGACCGCGTCCAACGAGGCCAAATCGGCGTTCGGCGACGCCTCGGTCTATCTGGAAAAATACCTGCAGAAGCCGCGTCACATCGAGATCCAGATTCTCGGCGACGGGCGCGGCGGCGCCATCCATCTCGGCGAGCGCGACTGCTCCCTGCAGCGGCGCCACCAGAAGATCTGGGAGGAAGGCCCCTCGCCGGTGCTGGCGGCGGCGGCGCGCGCCAAGATCGGCGCCACCTGCGCCAAGGCGATGCAGGACATGAAATATCTCGGCGTCGGCACCATCGAATTCCTGTACGAGGACGGCGAGTTCTATTTCATCGAAATGAACACCCGGATCCAGGTCGAGCATCCCGTCACCGAGTCGATCACCGATATCGATCTCGTGCTGGAACAGATCCGAATCGCCGCCGGCGGCGACCTGCCGGCGACGCAGGACGAGATCCAGATCATCGGCCACGCCATCGAATGCCGCGTCAACGCGGAAAATCCCCAGACCTTTCGCCCGTCGCCGGGCAAGATCACGCAATATCATCCGCCAGGCGGCCTCGGCGTGCGGATCGATTCCGCCGTCTATCAGGGCTACGTCATCCCGCCTTATTACGACTCGCTGGTCGGCAAGCTGATCGTCCACGGCAAGACCCGGGGCGAATGCCTGATGCGGCTGCGCCGCGCGCTCGACGAAATGGTGGTCGAGGGCATCGAGACCACGCTGCCGCTGTTCAGGGCGCTGGTGCGGGAGCCCTCCATTATCGACGGCGACTATCATATCCACTGGCTCGAACAGTATCTGGCCGGCCAGAACCCCGGTTGAACGGCGATTCGAAGCCGGACGAATGGAACCAACTGCCCGGAACGGCGTTCTGACCGGTGGGAAATCCTGCCATCCGGGGGACTGCTGCAATTCCACCGCTACATGACTTGAGACTGCCGTGACGCCAGACGCCACGCGCCGCCGTGCGATCGGCCAGATCCTGCTGCTTGCGGCGGGCTTTTTAGTGCTGGTCGCGATCAGCACCGCCTCCGTCCTGCTGGTCAACAAGGCCCGCAAGGACAGCGGCCTGGTGGTCCATACCGTCGAGGCGCAAAACCAGATCAGCACCTTGCTGCTGGAAATCCGCCGCGCCGAAAGCGCCGCGCGCGGCTATCTCCTGACCCAGGGACAGGCATTCCTGGCGGATCATGAGGCCGCGGTCTCCACCATCCCCGGTAATGTCGACAAGCTGGCGCGGCTGGTCTCGGACAATCCGGCGCAGGCCGAGAACATGAAGAGATTGCGTCCCGCGGTGGAAATGCGGCTCGACCAGTTCGCGCGGGAAATGAGCCTGGTCAGGCAACGCCAGCCCGGCGACGCCGTCGCCCTGGTGCGCGAGGCCGCCGCCGGCAATGTCGGCGAGACGATCCGCGACGTCGCCACCGCGATGCGATCCGAGGAAGAGCGTCTGCTCGGCCTGCGCACGGCCAACGCCGACCATAGCCAGCAGCTTGCGGCCATCGTGACCATCGCCGGTTCCGGACTCGTGATCGCGCTGGCCGGCATTTCCATTTTCCTGGTGCGGCGCTCCGCCAGCGCGCGCGACGACGCCGAGGCGCTGTTGCGCGACAACAACCTCAATCTGGAAACCACCGTCGACGAACGCACCGCCGATCTGCGCGAGGCCAACGACGAGATCCAGCGCTTCGCCTACATCGTCAGCCACGACCTGCGCTCGCCGCTGGTCAACATCATGGGCTTCACCAGCGAACTGGAGGAATTGCGCGGCGACATCTTCCGGCGGATCGCATCCCTTGCCCGCGCGCAATCGTCGGCGGCGGCGCCGGACAATGCGACCGACAGCGCAGAGCCTGTCCTCGAAGGCGCCGACCAGCAGCTCTCGCAGGATTTTTCCGAGGCGCTCGCCTTCATCAAATCATCGATCGCCAAGATGGACCGCCTGATCACGGCGATCCTCAACCTGACCCGCGAGGGGCGACGCGAGTTCGAGCCGGTTCGGATCGACACCCGCGAACTGATCGAAGCCATCGTGAGCACCGTGGCGCATCAGGCCGCGGAGGCCGAGGCCGCCATCCACGTCGAACCGCTGCCCGACATCGTCAGCGACCGCCTCGCGATCGAACAGATTTTCTCCAATCTGATCGACAACGCGCTAAAGTATCTCAAGCCGGGAGTGCCCGGCGAGATCCATGTCCGGGGCCGGACCAAGCTCGGTTTTGCGATTTTCGAGGTCTCCGACAATGGCCGCGGCATCGATCCCAAGGACCACCAGCGGATTTTCGACCTGTTTCGCCGCGCCGGCACCCAGGACAAGCCCGGCCAGGGCATCGGGCTCGCCCACGTCCGGGCCCTGGTGCGACGGCTTGGCGGAACCATGTCGGTATCGTCGGAACTCAACCACGGCAGTACCTTCACCATCACGCTGCCCATTCGCTGGGCAACCACGAATCGGAACAGAGATTCATGAGCAATCCAGTCACCATCATCATGATCGAGGACGACGAGGGACACGCCCGCCTGATCGAGCGCAATATCCGCCGCTCCGGGGTCAACAACGACATCGTGCCGTTCACCAACGGTACAGATGCGGTGAAGTACCTGTTCGGCAGCGACGGCAGCGGCCTCGCGCACAAGGGCAACGCGCTCCTGATCCTGCTCGATCTGAATTTGCCCGACATGACCGGTATCGATATCCTGCGGCGGGTCAAGGAAAACGCCTATCTCAAATGCGCGCCGGTCGTGGTGCTCACCACCACTGACGACTCCCACGAAATCAAGCGCTGCTACGAACTCGGCGCCAACGTCTACATCACCAAGCCGGTGAACTACGAAAGCTTCGCCAACGCCATTCGCCAGCTCGGACTGTTCTTCTCCGTCATTCAGGTCCCCCCCGCCGCCACATGAATGCGCCCATGCCCACGCTGCTTTACATCGACGACGATCCAGCGCTGGCCCGGCTGGTCGACCGCGGCCTGACGCGGCTCGGCGTCAAGGTGGTGCATGCGGTTGGCGGCGCCGAGGGGCTGGAGCGGCTGCAACAGGGCGGCATCGACGTCATCGCGCTCGATCAATACATGCCCGGCCTCGACGGCATCGAGACACTGGAGCGGATTTTGGCGATTCCGAATGCTCCGCCGGTGGTGTTCGTCACCGCGTCGCAGGATTCCGCGATCGCCGTGACCGCGCTGAAGGCCGGCGCCGTCGATTACCTGGTCAAGGATGTCCAGGGCGATTTCATCCCCCTGCTCCATGTCGCCGTCGACAGCGCCATCCAGCAGGCGATGGTTCGCAAGGCCCGCGACGAGGCCGAGGCCGAGGTCCACGCCTCGCGCGATCGCTATGCCGCGCTCGCCGCCGAGCGCGAGGTGCTGCTGCGCGAGGTCAACCATCGCGTCGGCAACAGCTTGCAGATCATCGCCTCGCTGTTGCACCTGCAGGCCAATTCGGCCACCCAGGACGACGTCAAGGCGGCGCTGACCAATGCGATGGGGCGGGTCGCCGCGGTGGCGCAGGTGCACCGCCGGCTCTACACCTCGCACGACCTGAAAAGCGTGCTGCTGAACCAGTATCTCGAGGCCCTGCTCGAGGACCTCCGGCGCTCGGCCGAAGGCAACAAGATGTCGCGGCTGACCTTGAAGGCCGAACCGGTCGAGATCGACCCCGACCGCGCGGTGGCGATCGGCATCATCGTCAACGAGCTGGTCATGAACGCGGTGAAATACGCCTACCCCGACGGCGCCGGGCCGATCCACGTCACCCTCGACGCGTCAGGCGACGATCTCGAACTGGCGATTGCCGACGACGGCGTCGGCCTCAACGTCAAGACCGACCCGCGCTCCACCGGCATGGGCCAGCGCATCGTCTCCGCGATGGCCTCGAAACTCGAAGCCAGCGTCGAACGCGATCCCGCTCACGCCGGCACAAGGATCGTGCTCCGGTTCCGCCGCATCAGCAAGCCCGCGACCAAACCCGGCTGCGCGGCGGCGAGCTAGCCGCTCATCGCAAATGCCCGACACCTGCGCCGCCCGAGGGGCGTTTCTCAGTGGTCGTCGCCATGTCGCGGATCTTACCAATGACCTCTACGGCGACCCCAATATCCGCCGCCGCCAAACAGCAGCACCACGACCAGTACGATAAGGATCAAATCCATAGAAAGACTCCCTGAGGAGATGCGCCGAGAATTTCACGTGCCTGAATATGTAAAAATAAGTGCGGCCACTGCCAGAACGCAGCTGACGAGCAGCACCAGGAGAACCGGCCGTCCCAAACGACCGCCTCTCGCCTCGACCGCCGTCTCGACTATTTGTTTTCCATCTTTATGCACTGGACTCTCCTGTGAGAGGCCAACGGCCCGTCTCTCACAAGGTTCCTGAACCTTTTGGATCGTTCAACGTTGTCGGTCGCACGCGCCGGGTGACAACCGGCCATAACGGGGACGATGGACGCAGAGCTATTTTGCCGGTCTCTGCCTGCGACATCAACTGAACGGTCCGCCCACCAATCAATCCGAAGAGTTGCTCAACGGAGTCCGAGAAAGCCGGCGATAAAGAGAACCACGACGATTACGCCGATGATGTAGAAAATGTTCATGGTGCACTCCAGTTAAGGCATGCGCGATTTCAGCATGAAAGCGCGGCGCTCCATCAGAGAACGTTCCTGTCTGCAAGTAAGTTCCCCGAGGCCCACGCGGCGGCACGAGTGGTCAATTCTATACAGACCGACGTCGCCCTTGGGCACACCATGCGCTCGATTCACGACGTGCCGCTGCGCGGCGGCGAGCTAGCCGCAGCTGCCCCGAAACTGCTATCCTGCCGGCCATGGCCTCGCGCGATTCCGCCTCCTCCGACATCACGCCCGAAGTGCTGCTGCGCGCCTATGCCTGCGGCATCTTTCCGATGGCCGAAAGCGCCGACGACCCGACCCTGTTCTGGGTCGAGCCGGAAATGCGCGGCGTGATTCCGCTCGACGGTTTTCGCATCGCCTCGCGGCTGGCGCGCACCGTCCGCTCGGACGCGTTCACCGTCACGGTCGACACCGCTTTCAAGGCGGTGATCGCAGGCTGCGCCGCGCCGCAGCCCGGCCGCGACGACACGTGGATCAACAAGCGGATCCGCGATCTCTATCTGGGTTTGCACCGGCTAGGCCACTGCCACAGCGTCGAGGTCTGGCAGAATGACGACCTCGTCGGCGGCCTGTACGGCGTCAGCCTCGGCCGCGCGTTTTTCGGCGAGAGCATGTTCCACCGCGCCCGCGACGCCTCCAAGGTGGCGCTGGTGCATCTGGTGGCGCGGCTGATCGCAGGCGGCTTCGAACTGCTCGACACCCAGTATGTCACCGAGCATCTGCGCAGTTTCGGCGCGGTCGAGATACCGCGGCGGCGCTACACCGCGCTGCTCGACAAGGCCATCAAGGGCGCGGCTGCCGATTTCGCGAGATTGCCGGTCGATGCTCCCGTCAGCGGCGCACGGGCGCTGCAAATCATTGCGGCGCGGGGGTGAGGTTTCGTGCCCCGGACGCGGCGCAGCCGCGTTCCTGGCGATGCGAAGCCGTCCCGTACGCTGCTCCGCAGAGCCGGGACCCGGATTTGCACGAGTCATGAGATGGACCCCGGATCAGCAACGCACCGCCAGAGCGGCGCTGCGTTGCGTCCGGGGAACGGCGTCGCTACCTGAAAATCCCGAACAGGCCGCCGGGCTGCTGCTGCTGTTGCGGCGGAGGCGGCGGCTCCCGGAATTGCGGCCGCGGCGGCGGCGCCGAGCGCTGAACCTGCTGCTTCGGCGGCGCGCGCTTCTGGGCGGGCGGCGGCGGCGGTTTCGGCGGCTCGGGCGCCGCGGTGACGATGGTGGTTTCCGGGCCTTTGCAGTCGGTCAGCCAGATGTCGTAGATCGGATGCTCGACGCCGTGCAGGCCCGGGCTCGCCGCAAACATCCAGCCGGAAAAGATCCGCTTCACCTCGCCCTGCAGCGTGATCTCATCGACCTCGACAAAGGCGTCGGTGTTGGCGGCCTCGGTCGCCGGGCGGGTGTAACAGGCACTGGTCTTGACCCGGAGCGCGCCGAACTGGACGGTTTCGCCGATATCCTCGTCGAAATTGATGATGCGCCCGGTGATCTTGTCCAATCCGGAAAAGGTCGCCTTCTTGTTGACGATCTTCGTCGCCGGCGGTTCGGAGACCACCTCGTCGCCGGGCTGCAGGCTGGCCGGCGTCTGCGGCACGGCAGCGCCACCACCCCCGGCGCCACCCCTGGGGGGCTGGCGCGAGCCGGGTTGCGGCGGCGCGACGGCGATGCCGGGCTGGGTGTTTTGCGGAATGATGGTGGTGCCGGGCGGCGGCGCCAGCGGCTGCGACTGCACTGCCCCCGGCGGCGGCACGCCCTGCCCCGGCGGCGGACGGTTCGGCGTCGGCAGCAGGCGGCCCCTCGGCAGTTCCGGCACCTCCTCCTCGTCGTCGTCGAACAGCGGCTGCTCCCTGCCGCGCGGAACCGCCCCCGGCGGGCGCGGCGGCGGATCGGAAAAGATATTGCCGATCTGCGCGTGCGCCGGCGGCGCAAGCGAGATCGTCGTGGCGGCCACGAGGGCCGCGATACCTGTCAGGACAATGGTTCGAAACATCTCGCGGCTTTAAAAGGCGATTCGGGCTTGCGACATTGTACAGACTTATCCGCCGCTTGCAGGATCACCGGTTAACACGGCGAATACGGCGGGGAAAGGGCGGCTTGCCCCTGCCCCACCTACTGGTCAGCCCCCGCCACAAATGAAATAGTCCTGCCCGATCAAGGCTCGCACGGGCACACCGCGCCGAACCACAGGACATCCGGGACAACCGGAGCAACAGGGGAAACACCAGACATGACCGATCGAATTCGCCTCGACGGCCGGGTCGCCGTGGTCACCGGGGCTGCCGGCGTCATCGGCACCGCGACCATGCGGCTTCTGGCCGACCGCGGCGCCCGCCTCGTCGCGGTGGACCGCCGGGAACAGGACCTCAAGGAAGCGATCAGGGGCCTGCCGGCTTCGGCGCAGGCGCTGGCGGTGGCCGCCGACGTCACCGATGAGGACGAAGTCGCCGGTTACGTCCGCGCCGCGGTCGACAGGTTCGGCACCATCGACGCCTTCTACAACAACGCCGGCATCGAGGGCGACATCAAGCCGATCACGGACTATTCGTTGGAGATGTTCCGCCGCGTGCTCGACGTCAACGTGGTCGGGGTGTTTCTCGGGATGAAGCACGTGCTTCCCGTGATGCTGAAGCAGAACAAGGGCAGCATCATCAACACCGCGTCGATCGCAGGCCTGATGGGATCGCCGCACATCGCGGTCTACAGCGCCAGCAAGCATGCCGTGATCGGGCTCACCAAGAGCGCGGCATGGGAATGCACCGGCACCGGCGTGCGCGTCAATTGCGTCTGCCCGGGCCTGATCGACAGCCGCATGCTCTCCACCATCCTGCAGGGCCGAAATCCCGGCAACACGCCGCCCCCCGAGGACAAGATCGTCGACCGGATTCCGGCGCGGCGGCTCGGACAGGCCTCCGAAGTCGCCTCCATCGTCGCGTTCCTCGCATCCGACGAGGCGAGCTACGTTTCGGGCTCGTCCTACACCGTCGATGGCGGACGAACCGCCGCCTGACAATATCAAAAACATCAGAAGGTCCTCCTCCATGCCCGCTATTCTCGATCCCGATGCCGCCGCCGTCTTCAAGGCCTTCCAGGAGGCCGGACGGCCGCCTTACGAGACGGTCGGGCACACCGTCGCACGCGAGCTCTATCTGGCCGGCCGCGTCGTCTCCAACCCGGAACCGCCCGAACTCGAATCGGTGAAACCGCTGTCGATCCCCGCCCCGCACGGATCGATTCCCGCGCGCATCTACACGCCGAAAAATCCAAGGCTGACGGATGGCCTCGCTCCGGCGCTGGTGTTCTTTCACGGCGGCGGCTGGGTGATCGGCGATCTGGATTCCCACGACGTGGTGTGCCGCAAGCTGGCCGACGAAGGCCGGCTGATCGTGATTTCAGTCGATTACCGCCTCGCGCCCGAACACAAGTTCCCAGCGGCGGTCGATGATTCCATCGCCGCGACCAAATGGATCGCCGAAAACGCCAGACAGCTCGGCATCGACGCCTCACGGCTGAACGTCGGCGGCGACAGCGCCGGCGGCAACCTCGCCGCTGTCGTCGCGATATCGGCGCGCGACGGCAACGGTCCCGCGATCGCGGGCCAGGTGCTGATCTACCCCGCCACCGATTTCGCGATGACGCATCCCTCGCACAGCGAGCCGGAGACCAGCCTGCTGCTGACGCATTCCGTGATCAAATGGTTTCGCGATCACTATCTGAACGGCGCCGCCGACGTGCACGACTGGCGCGCCTCGCCGGCGCGCGCCACGACGCTGGTGGGCTTGCCGCCGGCCTATGTGCTGACCGCCGGCGCCGACCCGCTGCGCGACGAAGGCGATGAATACGCTGATCGCCTGAAGCAAGCCGGCGTGCCTGTGACCTACCGGCACTTCCCCGGCCAGTTCCACGGCTTCTTCACCATGGGCAAATTGCTGCAACAGGCCAATGTCGCCGCCAGCGAGATCGGCGCGTGGCTGAAGGCGCTGGACTAGGCTCCGCGGCCGCGACGTGCCGCTGACCTGGAGTCGCGGGTCACGGCCCGGCCGATTGGGCGGGATGCCGCACGCGTTGCGATCAGTATTTCGCCACCACCGGCATCGAATTGAAGTGGTAGTTCACGCCGAACTTGATCAGCTGCAGGTCCTGCTGCATCTTGTCGAACGATTGCGCAAAGTCGATGGTCCCTACCTGTGGCGGCGCGTTGAGCGTCGCAGTGCCGGTTGTCGTGAAGCCCTGTCCGGCCATCCGGATATAATCGTATTCGATCCTGGCCGACCAGTTTCCACCCAGCGCATATTCGGCACCGGCGCCCACCACGAAGCCGGTATGCACCGCCTTCGCATTCGCGGCAAAGGTCGCGCTGTCTGCACCGACGTTCTGGATCGTGCTGTATGAATGTTGCTCCCGCGCGATCGCCAGACCGCCCTTGCCATAGAGCAGCAGCTTGTCGCCGACGACGAAGCCGGCACGCGCGCTGGCCATCGCAAGCCAGTCGATCCTGGTATCGAGCGTGGTTGTCTGGCTGAAACCAGCTGCCGCGACACTAGCGGTCTGACCGCCCTTGATACCGGTCCACAGCCATTCGCCCTCGACGCCGAACACGAACACGCCCGACTGCACGTTGACGCCACCGGCGCCACCCGCGAGCCAGCCGTCCACATCGTACTTTCCGTTGTCGAAATCCGGCCATTCCTTGTGGCCAAGGCCGTAGCCGCCTTGCGCGCCGATATAGGCGCCGGTCCAGTTATGCCCGGGCGCCGCGCGCACCGGCGCATAGGCCGGATCGACCGCGATTCCGCCAAAGCGATAATTGGCGCCGATCTTGACGACATGCAGCGCCTGTTCGATCGCCATGTCGGTGACAAACGGAGTGTTGCTCTGCGTACCGGTCAATCTTACGTTCCGGCTGCCCGCATGAAAGTAATCGTATTCGCTCTTGAGTGACCAGTTTCCGCCCAACGCATATTCCGCGCCGAAGCCCAGCATCGGCATTACGCGGGTCTCGCTCCCGCTTGCCGTTATCCCCACGGTGTTGCCGGGGAGCTGGGATAGGCTGATCGCGAAGGCATGGTCCTCGTGCGCGATGGCGATGCCTGCCTTGGCAAACACGAACCAGCGGTCGGCCGCGAGACCGGCCCTTCCGGTGAGAGTGACCAGGCCATCGATCCTGGAGCTCGCCGCCAGGTTCTGCTGAAACCCGATGGCCGCGCCGCCGCTGGTGCGATTCTGCGAACCCTTGATGTCAGCCCATGACCCATCCAGCTCCAGGCCAAAGACGAAGCTCGCGATCTGCTTGTTGATGCCGATCTGTCCGCCGGCCAGGAATCCGCGCGCGACGAAATCTGTGGCGAACAGATCGTAATCTTTCATGCCGCCGCCATAACCGGCGTGCACGCCGATATAGACGCCGCTCCAGTCGACAAAGGCCGGCGCCGGCGCAAGCGCCTTGACCGGCATGTCGGCAGCCAGAGCCGATCCGAAGCAAAGCATCCCCCCTGCTGCCGAAGCGGCAAGTCGAAGCAGCGTCCTGTCTCTGCCCATTGCTCCGTTCAGTGTAGCCATCTCGACAATCCTCTCCACGAAGCACGAACGACGCCGGCCCTACGCAAACGAGCGTCCATTTTCCGGAGATATCGCAAGGTCGCGATCGAGACTTGGGCTCGGACGACAATCGGCTGGGCGTCAGGCGCTAGGATGCCTGATGATGCGGGGATGCCACACCCGGCTTTCACCGGTCGCCATGAACCGGATGCTTCGGGACGACGTCTAACGCTCGACGCGCCGAGCCCCGCGCATGGCGCGACCACTGCGGCGACCGCGTGGAAACATCAGCAAGGACAATATGACCCCAGGTACCATTGCCGGCATCGGCCATAATTATCGCTGTCCGCTGTTTCGAGTGGGCTGCTTGTCTCGGCGATCTGCGATGCGTATCCATGGGTCGGCTGCCCGGGCATGACTGATATCCCAAGCCACGTCTCTACCTTCTCGACAGACGCGTTGCCGGAAAAGGATCGCTACGCGGCGTTCGTCGAGGAACACGCGCGAAAGCTGTACCGGATCGACGTCAGGCGCCATGGCGCCTCCCCCTTCTATTCGCGCATGCGCATGGCGCAGCTCGGACCCAACCGCTGCATGGAAGTGGAATACTCCGCCGCCAGCTATGGCCGCACACCGGGCCTGACCCTGGATGGCAATGACGACTTCATGATCCCCGTGAGCGTGGAGCTCCCGTTCACGTCTTCCAGACTCGACCTCAATGTCGGAGTCGGGCAAGGCATTTTAATCGATCTTTCAACTTCCGGATGTTTGACGAATACGACGGGCGGCAAGGCGCAGATGTTCTGGATGCCGCGACAGACCATGATGCAACTCGTTCCAGGCGCTGAAGATAAAGCGCGGGAGGGTATCGTCTGCGACAGCATCGAGATGAAACTCCTGAGTGCCTACATCAATGCGGTGCTCACCGTACCCGACCCCAGTCCGACGATGCTGCAGATGGCCGGCAACCACATGCTTGATTTGGTGGTGCTTGCTCTCGGCGCGACCGGCGATACCGCTCAAGATGCAGGTGCACGAGGCTTGAAGGCTGCCCGCGGCCTGTCGCTCCGCCAAAGCGTGATCCAGCGACTACACGATTCCGGGCTGACACTGACCGACATCGCCAGGTCGAATGGGCTCTCGGAACGCCATGTCCAGCGCCTGTTCGAGGATATCGGCACAAGCTTCTCCGGCTACCTGCTCGATCGGCGTCTTGAATTCGCGCACCACTTGCTGCTCAATCCGTTGCACCGAAACCGCCGCATCACCGACATCGCGCTCGATGCCGGCTTTGGCGATCTGTCGCATTTCAATCGAAGCTTTCGAAAGCGCTACGGCGAGACGCCATCGGATGTTCGCGCGCGGTTGCGTGGTGAATAATGCCGGCCAGCTTCGGCCCTGTCGGGCGCCATGGCTTCGCAGACAGGTTTTCGCGCCCTCGTCCTACCCCGCCCGCGCCGCGCGGCGCAGCGATTGCGGGGGCTGGCCGAAGGCGCGGATGAAGGCGCGGCGCATCCGCTCGGGGTCGCGGAAGCCGGTGGTCTCGGCGACGCGCTCGATCGCTTCCGAGGAGGATTGCACGCGCTGGCGCGCCACCTCGATGCGCAGGCGCTCCACCGCTTTCGACGGCGTGGTGCCGGTCTCCGCGATGAAGGCGCGGGCGAAATGCCGCGAACTCATGCCGGCCTGCTCGGCCATGTCCTCCACCGTCAGCGGCGCGTCGAGATGCTCGCGCGCCCACGCCAGCAAGGGTGCGAAACGGCCCGTCGGCGCCTTCAATTCCAGCAGCGAGGAGAATTGCGACTGGCCGCCGCTGCGGCGATGATAGAGCACGAGCTGGCGCGCGGCCTGCTGCGCGATCTCGTCGCCAAAATCCTCCGCTGCCATCGCCAGCGCGAGGTCAATGCCGGCGCTGATCCCGGCCGAGCTCCAGATATTGCCGTCGCGGACGAAGATCTGGTCCGGCTCCAGCTTCACCTTGGGATAGGCCTTCACAAAATGCGGGGTGCGCTGCCAGTGCGTGGTGGCGCGGCGGCCGTCGAGCACGCCGGCTTCCGCCAGGATGTAGGCTCCGGAGCAGACGCTGGCGACACGGATGCCGCGCTTTGCAAGTCCGCGCACGAAAGCCAGCGTCTTCGCGCAGGTCGCCGCCTGCCGCACGCCCTCGCCGCCGGCCACGACCAGCGTGGTGATCGCCGCCGATGGTTTGAGGCCGCGCGCCAGCATCTCGACGCCGGACGAACTGCGGACCGCACCGGGCGTCACCGCCAAAACCTTGATCGACGGCGGCTGGCCGGCGTAACGCGCGGCGATCTCGAACGCCGATATCGGCCCGGCGGCGTCCAGCAACTGGAAATCCGGAAATATCAGTACGCCGATCATATCGGGGCCTCGCTGTCCGTAAATGAGGGAAGCATCCTTTACGGACAATCCGGACCGGTCAAGTGCCGCGGTGCCGCTTGCGCGGATGCGTGAGGACCGGACCGGTGGAACCCTGTACCCTGGAGGCAACAATCCGTAATAAAATTGCTATTCTATATCTAAATCCAATAATCTTACGTTTTAATCCGGAAATTATTCGGTATCTTGGATGGAACCTGCCGTTCCATTGGAGACACCTCGTCATGAAGACCGCAACAATCGCTGGCGTCGCGCTGGCCTTGACAGCGCAACTGGCGAACGCCGCCGACTTGTCTGTCAAGGCGCCCCCTCATAAGGCGCCGGCAGCGATCGCGTATGACTGGACCGGCTTTTATCTCGGCGGCTACTGGGGCACTTCGATCGGACAATCCAGCCTCCGCACGCCGACCGGACCGTTCGACGTTATCGGGCAGGTCGATATCTCCAAGGCCAGCTGGACCGCCGGCGCCACACTTGGCGCCAACTGGCAACTTCATCCGAACTGGTTGATCGGCATCGAAGGCGATCTCGGATATCTCGCCAACGACAGGACATTCCCGCAATGGAACGACGAGCGCGTCACGGCGGGTGTGAAAGCCGGGGCGTACGCGACCGCGCGGGCGCGCGTCGGCTATGTGACGGGACCTTCGCTGCTCTATGCGACCGGCGGCGCCGCCTTCGTGCGGGTGGAGAATACCTTCGGTGGTTGCGGGCTTTTCGGCTGCAGCGGGATTGTCACGCCTCCGAACTCGGTGACTTCAACCAGGAGCGGCTGGACCGCGGGCGGCGGCATCGAGACCCGGCTGAGCCGCAACTGGACCCAGAAAACCGAATATCTCTACATCGACGCCGGGACCACGAATTTCCTCGCCGTTCCCTTCAACACGCCACACCCCACGTCGGCCAGGAACGAATTTCACGTCATCAAGACCGGCCTCAACTATCGCTTCGGCGGTCCCGCCGAAGCCCTGCCTTTCTTCGGCGGCGCGATGCTGCCGACCGACCATGACTGGGCCGGCTTCTATGCCGGTGTAAATGCCGGCGGCGGGCTCACCACCTCGCCGGCTCCCGGCACCCCGGTCGGGACACTGCCCATCGGCGAAAACGACATGCGCGGCAACGGTTTCGCCGGCGGCGCGCAGGCCGGCTACAATGTCATGAACCTGTTCGGCCGGCCGAACTGGTTTGCCGGCCTCGAGGGCGACTTCGGGTATCTCGGCATCAAGGCGTCGCACGTCGACTGGAACGACCCCTTTCGGATGAGTCAGAAAACCACCTGGTACGGCACCGCGCGAGCCCGGTTCGGCACGACAACGGGGCCTGCCCTGCTCTATGTCACCGGTGGTGCTGCGTTCGTGCGTGTCGAGAACGGGCACGATACCACGCTTACCCCGGCGCAGATCCAGGCGGTCGCGCCGGGGGCGTCGGTCACGGGCGAACTCCGCAGCGAGACCAAGTCCGGCTGGACGATAGGCGGCGGAACCGAAGTCGCCCTCGACGCACGCTGGTCGGCGCGGCTCGAATATCTCTATATCGACGCCGGCAAGTCCAGGAGAGCATCCATCGTCAACAGCCCGGTCTTCGGGACCACAGCTATCAATGCCGACTTTTCCAATCGTTTCCACGTCATCCGCGCCGGGCTGAATTACAGCTTCAATGCGCCGGTCGCGGCGAGGTACTGAGCCCGTCACGGTCGCCTCGAAAACCGTCGCGACACATCCCGGGCTTGCGCCGCGATTTTTGCGCAGCTTCAGGAATGGCAGGAAGTGAGGGAAATACGTCATTTCGGACAACGGACGCGAGTGGCACTCTCAAGGCGGTTCAAACCATCTTCGGAGACTTCTCATGTCCGCGCCGCTTCAGATCGGGATCGTCCTGTTTCCACGTGTGACCCAGCTCGACTTCACCGGTCCGCTGCAGGTGTTCTCCAGCGTGCCCGGTGCGCAGGTGCACCTGATCTGGAAGCGGCTCGAGCCGGTCGCCAGCGATTCCGTGCTGACGATCACGCCGACCGTCAGTTTCGCGGATTGCCCGCAGCTCGACGTGATCTGCGTGCCCGGCGGGCTCGGCACCGACGACATGATCAATGACGAGGAGATGCTGGCCTTCCTGCGCCGGCAGGCCAAGGCGGCAAAGTACATCACCTCGGTGTGCACGGGATCGCTGGTGCTGGGCGCCGCCGGCCTGCTGCAGGGTTACCGCGCGGCGACGCACTGGACCGCGATGGATTTCCTGCCGGCGTTTGGCGCGATCCCAACGAGGACGCGGGTCTGTGTCGACCGCAACCGCGTCACCGGCGGCGGCGTCACCGCGGGCATCGATTTCGCGCTGACGCTGGTGTCGCTGCTGGTCGACCGGCGCACCGCGGAGGCGATCCAGTTGCGGCTCGAATACAACCCGGCACCGCCGTTCAACTCCGGCTCGCCCGACACCGCCCCGCCGGAAATCCTCGCCTTCATGAAAGACAAGATCGCGGCGTCGCAAGCGCGCCGCGCCGAAATGATCGGCCGCGCCGGCGCACGGCTCGCGGCGCAAGAGGCGACGGCAACCTGACGCCTCTATCCCTCGACCGGGCCTACCGATGGGGATGGGCGTGAACGAAGTGTCGCGCGCGCATGAAGCGCAGCATCATCATCGGCGCCAGAATCCAGGATAGTGGCGGCGCGAGCAGAAAGCTCGCCAGCACCACGGCCGGAATCCAGAAGGATGCCTGCGCGGCCAGCGCCGGGATGCTCAGGACAGCAACGATGCCGACACCGAAGATCACGGCATTGACCATCAGGAAAATCAGCGCGGCAACCCGCACCCGCGCAAGGCTGTTGCTTGTCATAGGTGTTCGCCTTTCCGCTATTTGACCGTCCGGCTGCTAACGTGTCGGGATCGCACCGGGTTCCGGTTCCGTCAGGGGACCCGCGAAAAAGAAAAAGGCCGCCCGGTTTCCCGGACGGCCTTTCCTTTCTTGCGGCAGCTCCACATTGACGGGCGATTTCAGGATCTCAGCGCCGGGGGCCTATCTCCCAGCCACGTCCTGATCGGCAGCCGCTGCATATCGGGGCAGTCGCGAACTGTTGCCCGAACCGACGCGATGGTCTCCCATCTCCGCAAGATGAGCCATTGAAACGCGATCACGCCGTGAGGACAATAATTCGGCGAGAGATGTCCCCGCTGTTCCCGTTATTCACAGGCCGGCGCATCATTCCGCGATGCGCATACGGACCTGCGCCAAGTGGCGCATCCCGGAAATGACCAAATCTGATTTCAGTTGCCCGGCGTCCAGGGCTGGTAATCGCCAGTCGCCTTGGGACGGCGGCCGCTGGCCAGGGTAGAGCCGGAGGGACGATAGGCCGCCGGGGTGCCCGTCATGTTGGGGACGTGCGGCTTTTCCCATTCGCGTGGGCTGTAGCTCTCTTCGGTCGGCGCCACATCGACGGTGTGATGCAGCCAGCCATGCCAGGACGGCGGCACCCGGGTGGCCTCGGCATAGCCGTTATAGATCACCCAGCGCCGCTGGAAGCCGAGCGAGGGATCGATCGCGCCGCCCTTGGTACGGTAATAGAGATTGCCCTGCTCGTCCTTGCCGACCAGCTCGCCGAACCGCCAGGTCCACAATTGCGTGCCAAAGGTCTGGCCGTTCCACCAGGTGAAGAGCTTCAGAAAAAACAGTTTCATGCGCGAGGCCGGTTCGAGAACGCCTGCGTTCCTGATGCCATCGGCGGGCCGGATTGTCCAGTTGAGTCCGCCCGTGGCAGGTGTGATGGGCAGGGATCACACGGCCGACAATTATTGGTGATCCAAGGCTCTTGGTGGCCGCGAAATCGCTGCAATTTGTTCATTCGGCGTACAGTTCCGGCCTGACAGGCTTGGCCACGCACAATTGGTGCGGGGCTCGGGAACGTCCATCCCGTCAGAGGGTTTTAGACGCATCCCGTGAATGGAGCCGAAAATGATCAGTCTTAAAGTTTTGAGTGCGGTCGCCGTGATGGCCCTGATGTTGCCCCTTGCGGCGCCCACCGAGAGCTCCGCCCAGAGCATCGGCGCGCGCGCCGGTGGCGGTGGCGGCGGTGGAGCCGCGGTTGGCGGCGGCGGTCGCGGCGGTGGCGGAGGAATGGCCATCGGTGGCGGCGGAGGTATGCGGGCCGGCGGCGCAGCCATCGGCGGCGGTGGATTCCGCGGCGGCGGCGGCGGACCGCGCTATAGCGGAGTTATCGGCGGCGGCGGACCACGCTATAGCGGCGGCGGAAACTGGCAGGGCCGCCATGGTCATCGCCATCGTCGCCCCTACGGCGGCTTCGGTACCGGCCTCATCATCGGCGGCGCGCTGGGATCCAGCTACGGCTATTACGGCGCCCCCTATGGCTACGGCTATTACGATGACGGGTATTACGAGGAGCCGCTCGTCGCCGTTGCGCCCGACGGCGACGCCATCGAGTACTGCAAGCGTCGCTTCAAATCCTACGACGTGCGAAGCGGCACCTATCTCGGTTATGATGGACTGCGGCACGCCTGTCCGTAAGGCAGCGCGAATCGGCTGAAGTTGAGGACGGCGCACCCCCGGGTGCGCCGTCCTTTCGTTTGCGGTACCAGCAGGCCAGCTCAGGAATCCGCCTGGCGTCGGACGGCACGTACGCGTACGCCATGAGGCGTATCGCCAAACCGGCGCCGGAAGCTGCGGTTGAAATGGGAGATGTCTGAAAATCCCGCCCGGGATGCAATCTCGGCGATCCTGAGGCGGGTGCAGTCCGGCGCGCGCAGCATCGTGGCGGCGCGTTCGAGCCGATGATCAAGCAAATGTTGGGCGAAGCTGCGCCCGGTCGATTCCAGCAGCCGGTGCAAATAGCGCTCCGAAATGCCGAGTTGCCCCGCGACCCGCGTCGGGCCGAGACCGGGCTCACCGGCGCGGGATGCGATTGCCGCCAGCACCACGCTCTGCCGCGCCGCCTGTACGCCCCGCTCGCGCACCAGCGCCTGCGCGTCGCCGCGAACGCCGAGCGCATGGAGCGCGAGATCGCGGATGTGCATCGTCGCGAGCGTGAGGTCGCAGTCCTGCTCGAGCGAGAACAGCGTGGCGAGATAGCCTTCCAGCAGACGGATGCCGACATTGTCGCCGCCGACGCAGCGCTGTACCGGCTCCCCGACGCCGGAAAGCAGCGGCTCGATCGGCGCGCGCTCCATGCAGATGGTCCAGGCGTGGCTGTCGTCGAGCGAATGCAGAGAACTGGGACGACGGCTTTCGAGAATGACCGCGCCATGCCGCTCGTAGCGGTCGAGGCCGCGCACGCCTTCCACCCGGAAGCGGCCGCCGCAGCTGATGTTGATCGAGATCAGATCGCGCCCGTCCGCCATGTGCGCGGGCTTTCGCGAAAAGGTCGATGGCGTGCCGTCGATGAAGCCGGCGCCAACCGCGCCGAAGCTCCTGGCAACCACCGACACCGGCCGTCCGTCGGTCGAACGGTTGACGACGTCGAGCTCCATGTTCAGCTTCATGAAACCCTGCCGGCCACGCACGACGGTCCCCGCCGGCAGCGGACCGCTTGATACGCGGATGGACGAATCTGGCGTGGCGCTCATGGGCGGCACCTCTTGTGCAAACCGATGGGGCGTCATTGCCGCAGAAGGCTGCCGGCATCGGCAGATGGTCGTTAGGTCAGGCCAGCCGCCCGCTTCGTTCAACGTTGCGACAACACGGCGCATCCGTGCGATGGGCCGGCAGCGAACAACGTTGTGCGCTCAGAGCCTAATTTATTGACATTAGGGCATTTTCCTGAACCCGCCGGCCCGCTGCGCCAACCGAGCGTCAGCACCGCGCTATTGCGTGCCAACTCCCCAGGAGGGACGCTCATGACCCAGATCGTACATTCAACCCGTCGTCACCGCGCCCGCGCGTTACTCGCGGGCACCATGACCGCCTTGCTTGCCGCCTGTTCGCTCGGCGCGCTCGCGCACGCCGAGGACGCCCGCATCGACGAGGCCGTGTTCGACGCCCAATCCACTTTCTTCGCCGCGATCGTCCAAGTGAAGAACGACGGCGCAAAGTGGACGCATGTCCTGCCGGGAAGCGTCGGCTTCGATGCCCGTCTGAAGGTCGAGACAAAAGGGCGCGGCTACGTCGAGCGGGTCGGCGTCTGGCTCGGCGACTGCAACGGCACCGGGTGCGGATCCAATCCGAGAATTCTGTACGAAGAGCCGAAGCAACGGGACTACGATGTGAACCGCAGCCTTTCGTTCCCGGTCGAAAAGCTGCTCGAAACCCGTTCCGGCGCCACCGGCTATCGCGACCTGATCATGAATGGCTGCAACGCCAGGCCGGCGACCGAAGCGCACAGCTTCAAGTTGACGATCGACGCGACGTTTTCCGCCAATACAAGAAAGGGCACGGACAACGATAATCGCTATCCCTTGGAGGTCGGCGGGGCGTTCAATGGCGGCGATGTCACCCGTCACGATACGTTCGACATCAACGTGGACTGCCTGGGGCCGCCACGGCAGACGGCGGACCGCAATCCCAATCCCGATCCGCATCGCACCAAGATCACGGCGACCGGCATCGACCTGTTTCTCACGACCTTCGCGATCCCCGCCTCCTCGCAGCGCGGCCCGAGCGGCACCCAGTGCAAGCCGCTGAAGGTCACGACCCGGGTTGCGACCGACAAGGCCGGCCCGGTCAGCGTCAAGCTGTGGCGCCAGGTCAATGGCGGCGCGATATCAGGCGAACAGAAGCAGATGCAGGCAGAAGCGCTCGGCGGCGGCAAGTTCGGCGATGACTGGACCCAGGTCGAGCACTTCAGCCAGACCACGACGGTGCAGTACAAGGCCGAAGTGCTGGGCGGCACGTTTGGTCCGTCGACCAAGTGGAAGAGCATCACTATCCATTGCAATGGCGATTTCGCTCCGCCGCAGAGCAACGCCAATCCCGACAACCGCAATCCGCCTGCCGGCAAGCCGCAGAACGAGGCGCGGGTCACGACCATCGTGACGCCGCCGCCGCGCGTGACACCGCCGCGTGTGACGCCGCCGCGCCTTGTCTGTGTCGGAGGCAAGGTCACGGCCGGCGCCTGCGCCTGCCCTGGCCAGCTGATCCCGGTTCGAAGGGCGAGCGCCTCGTTCCAATGCGTCAAGGTCGCGCGACTGCCGGACCGGCGCCCCGCATGGCAGGCTTCTGAAGCCTCAATGCCGAGGCGGCCATGGGTTCGCACCCAAACCGCTCCCGGGCCGCGCCCGCAGCCCATGCACCGCCCGTTCATGCGGCGCGGGCATCGGTAACGCGCAGCGACAAGTTAAGTCTCGGCCAGCGGACGGCGCATCCTTGTGCGCCGTCCTTTTGCGTTCAGGAGCGCAGCGCCATGGTGACGCCGCCGAGCGTCACCACCAGCGCGGTGATTTCGCGCAGGCCCAGCGGCTCGTGCAGCATCGCGCCGGCCGAGAGCACGCCGATCACGGGCACCAGCAGCGTGCCGATCGAGGCGGTCGCCGCCGGCAGGCGCTCCAGCGCTGCAAACCAGCAGACGTAGCACAGGCAAAACTGGATCAGCGTCATGTAGAGCATCGACGCCCAGCCGATCGCCGACAGCGCCGAAAGCTGCGGCTGCTCGACCGCGAGCCCGACGATCGCGATCGGCAGGCAGCCGATGCCGATCTGCCAGGCCGCCAGCGACAGTGGCGGCATCGCCAGCGGAAAATGCTTGGTCAGCACGGTGCCGAGCGCGACGCAGATCGCGCCCGCCAGCACGCACAGGTACCCCGGCAGCTTGACAAAACTGGCCTCGATTTCGTTGCCGCCGATCAGAACCGCGATGCCGGCCAGCGCCACCGCCAGCGAGATCGCGCGCAGCAGCGACAGCCGCTCGCCGAGGATCGGCCAGGCCAATAGCGCCACCCACACCGGAATCGAAATGGCGAGCACCGCGGCCTCGCTGGCGGGGAGCCAGACCAGGGCCATCCCCATGAAGGCGACCCAGCCGCCGATCGTCAGCAGCGACACCAGCACCAGCCGCGACCACATCGGCCGCGGCACGGCCAGGCTCTGCCGCCGCGCCACCGCGAACAGCGCCAGCGCCGCGGCGCCGACGATGCCGCACAGCCCGCGCGACGACAGCGGCGGCCATTCGCTGAGCAAGTTCTTCATGATCGGGAAATTGAGGCCCCACCCCACCGAGGTGACCGCGAGGAACACCAGGCCGAGCGGCGATATGCTTTTCGCCGGGCGCGGAATTTGCAGATCGTTCATGATCGCGTCGCCAGTACCACGCCGGCCAGCGTGAACACCAGCGCGGCGATCTGGCCGAGGCCGAGCGGTTCGCCCAGCGCCACCGCCGAGGCCGCGACGCCGATCACCGGCACCGCCATGGTGCCGATCGCCGCCACCGAGGCCGGCAGCCGCGCCAATGCCGCGAACCAGGCCACATAGGCCACGCAGAACTGGATCACGGTGGAATAGAACAGCAGGATCCAGCCGAGATTGGAGAGCCTCGTGATGTCGGTGGTCTCGACCAGCAGGCCGACGATGGCGACCGGAAAACAGCCGATCCCGATCTGCCAGGCGGCGGCCGACAGCGGCGGCAGATTGAGCGGCAGCTTCTTCGCCATCACGGTACCGACCGCAAAACCCAGCGCGCCGCCGAGCGCCATGATGATTCCCGGCAGCTTTTCCATGCTGGCCGCAAGCCCGTTGCCGCCCATGATCGAGGCGAGGCCCGCGAACGCCATGACAAGCGAAATCACCCGCAGCAGATTGGGCCACTCGCCCAGCACCGGCCAGGCCAGCATCGCGGCCCAGATCGGCATGGTGTAGGCGATCAGCGCGGCCTCGCTGGCCGGCAGCCACAACAGCGCCAGCCCCATCAGCGCCATCCACAGCGCGACGTTGAGCATCGCCGCCAGCACCAGCCGCGGCCACAGCGCGCGCGGCACGCGCAGGCTCTGGCCGCTGAACAGCGCCAGCGCCGCGAGCAGCCCCGCCCCGATCACGCCGGTCGTGCCGCGCATGGTCAGCGGCGGCAGTTCGCCCAGCAGGTATTTCGTCACCGGCCAGTTGAATCCCCAGCCCACCGAGGTGATGGCGAGGAACATCAGGCCCGCCGGCGTGATCGGCGCACGCACGGCCTTCGGATTTGGCAGATTCATGGGATGAGCAACCGGTCGATTCGCAGGCACCTTGCCGTTTATCCCGGCATCAAGCCATCCGCCGGCGGGCATGCCTGCCCTCACTTCCGTAGCGCTACGTGAGTCTCCCCGGAGCAACCCCCAAACGCCCCGGGGGGCACAAAATATAGTTGCCCTGTGAACAGCGGGGCGAACTCGAAATCCGCACGCTCCGGAGAAATATTTTTGCTTGGGAATCTCTGAGGACTCACCGATACTTGGCCCCATCAGCACGGCCTGGCGGCCCCTGGTTTTCCCCAATTTGCACCATATTTAGTGTTTGATTCAGGAACTCGCACTAATCCTTGACGGGCGCGATGGAGTCGGCCTAGTTTTGGATCGTTCGGTGCCGGGTGGTTTTTAGTCCCGCTGGACGCTCCCTGACAGGGTTCCAAATCGACCATTCCGAGCGCCGGTTGAGGCACGGGTGACGGGCTTGCTTGCCCTGAATTCCGGGGCTTTCGGGACGACAAAAACGGGCCAACAATGGCCCTCTGGTTCGAGTTGGGGCGTTGAAAAGAGAACAGGGCCGGTCCACCGGCTGAGCTGCGAACGTTTGGACACGGGGCAACCGTGGGCTCAGGGGTTCGCTCACGGAAATGACGCCCGGCCGCGGTGCAAGCGGGTCCGGCTACAGACAAGAAGACGGGGCACGACCATGCGAATCGAACGACGCAACACCACCCAGGGCCAATCACCGTACACCGGCATTGATTTCAGATTGACGACATCCGAGATCCGCAACCCCGACGGCTCGGTGGTGTTCCGCCTCGAAAACGTCGAGGTGCCGGAGTCCTGGTCGCAGGTCGCCTCCGACGTGCTCGCCCAGAAATACTTTCGCAAGGCCGGCGTCGCCGCCCGCCTGAAGAAGGTCGAGGAAGAGACCGTGCCGTCCTGGCTGTGGCGCTCGGTGCCCGACACCGAGGCGCTGGCCACCCTCCCCGAATCCGAGCGCTATGTCAGCGAACTCTCCGCCAAGCAGGTGTTCGACCGGCTCTCCGGCTGCTGGACCTATTGGGGCTGGAAGGGCGGCTACTTCACGAGCGAAGAAGACGCCCGCACCTTCCACGACGAGCTGCGCTACATGCTGGCCAAACAGATGGTCGCGCCGAATTCGCCGCAGTGGTTCAACACCGGCCTGCACTGGGCCTATGGCGTCGACGGCCCCGGCCAGGGCCATTATTACGTCGACCCCTTCACCGGCAAACTGACGAAATCGAAATCGTCCTACGAACATCCGCAGCCGCATGCCTGCTTCATCCAGGGCGTCAATGACGACCTCGTCAACGAGGGCGGCATCATGGACCTGTGGGTGCGCGAGGCGCGCCTGTTCAAATACGGCTCCGGCACCGGCTCCAACTTCTCGCGGCTGCGCGGCGAAGGCGAGCGCCTGTCCGGCGGCGGCCGCTCGAGCGGCCTGATGAGCTTCCTCAAGATCGGCGACCGTGCCGCGGGCGCGATCAAATCCGGCGGCACCACGCGGCGCGCCGCCAAGATGGTGGTGGTCGACGCCGATCACCCCGATATCGAGGCCTATATCGACTGGAAGGTGAAGGAGGAGCAGAAGGTCGCCGCTCTCGTCACCGGCTCGAAACTCAACCAGCGGCATCTGAAGGCCGTGCTGAAGGCCTGCGTCAATTGCGAAGGCTCCGGCGACGACTGCTTCGATCCCGAGAAGAACCCGGCGCTGCGCCGCGAGATCAAGCTGGCGCGCCGCGCGATGATGGCCGACGCCATGATCAAGCGCGTCATCCAGTTCGCAAAGCAGGGCTACAAGGAGATCGATTTCCCGATCTACGACACCGACTGGGATTCCGAGGCCTACCTCACCGTATCCGGCCAGAACTCCAACAATTCGGTCTCGCTGAAGGACGATTTCCTCCGCGCCGTGGAAACCGACGGCGACTGGAATCTGATCGGCCGCACCAGCAAGAAGGTGACGAAGACCCTGAAGGCACGCGACCTCTGGGAGAAAATCGGCCACGCCGCCTGGGCATCGGCCGATCCCGGCCTGCACTTCAACACCACCATGAACGACTGGCACACCTGCAAGGCGTCGGGCGATATCCGCGCCTCCAATCCGTGCTCGGAATACATGTTCCTGGACGACACCGCCTGCAACCTGGCCTCGGCCAACCTGATCACCTTCTACGACACCTCGACGAAGCAGTTCGACGTCGCGGGTTACGAGCATCTGTGCCGGCTCTGGACCGTGGTGCTCGAAATCTCCGTGATGATGGCCCAGTTCCCGTCGAAGGCGATCGCGGAATTGTCCTACGAATTCCGCACGCTCGGCCTCGGTTTTGCGAACATCGGCGGCCTCTTGATGACCATGGGCCTGTCCTACGACTCAAAGGAAGGCCGCGCGCTGTGCGGCGCGCTCTCTGCGATCATGACCGGCACCAGCTACGCCACCTCGGCGGAGATGGCGAAAGAGCTCGGCCCCTTCCCCGGCTACAAGAAGAACGCCGGCCACATGCTGCGGGTGATCCGCAACCACCGCCGCGCCGCCCACGGTGAATCGCGTGGCTATGAGGGCCTCGCGGTCAACCCGGTGCCGCTGGACTACGCCAGCGTGCCGCAGACCGAGATCGTCGAGCGCGCCAAGTACGCCTGGGACCAGGCGCTCGAACTCGGCGAAATCCATGGCTTCCGCAACGCGCAGACCACCGTGGTGGCGCCGACCGGCACCATCGGCCTCGTGATGGATTGCGACACCACCGGAATCGAGCCCGACTTTGCGCTCGTGAAATTCAAGAAGCTCGCCGGCGGCGGCTACTGGAAGATCATCAACCGCGCCGTGCCCGAGGCGCTGCGCGCGCTCGGCTATCGCGAAAGCGACATCGCGGAGATCGAGGCCTATGCCGTCGGCCACGGCTCTCTCTCCAACGCCCCCGCCATCAACGTTTCTACCTTGAAAGCCAAGGGGTTCACCGATGAAGCTCTGGCGAAGGTGGAAGCCGCCCTCCCCACCGCCTTCGACATCAAGTTCGCCTTCAACAAGTGGACCTTCGGTGAGGAGTTTTTGCGAAACACCCTGAACATCGCCCCGGAAGTCATTGCCGCGCCTGGCTTTGACCTGCTCGCCGCCGTCGGTTTCTCCAAGCGCGAGATCGAGGCCGCCAATGTGCACATCTGCGGCGCGATGACGGTGGAAGGCGCCCCGCACCTGAAGGCCGAACACTACAGCGTGTTCGACTGCGCCAACCCCTGCGGCAAGATCGGCAAGCGGTACCTGTCGGTGGAAAGCCACATCCGCATGATGGCGGCGTCGCAGCCGTTCATCTCGGGCGCGATCAGCAAAACCATCAACATGCCGAACGACGCCACGGTGGAGGATTGCAAGTCCGCCTACCTGCTCTCCTGGAAGCTCGCTTTGAAGGCCAACGCGCTCTACCGCGACGGCTCGAAACTGTCGCAGCCGCTGAACTCGCAGCTGATCAGCGACGACGACGAGGAAGACGATGCGGTCGAGAGCTTCATGGAAAAGCCGATGGCCGCGCGCACCGCGCAGCTCTCGGAAAAGGTCGTGGAGCGGCTGGTCGAGCGCATCGTTGTCATGCGCGAACGCGAGAAGATGCCGGACCGCCGCAAGGGCTACACCCAGAAGGCCGTGGTCGGCGGCCACAAGGTCTATCTGCGCACCGGCGAATATGACGACGGCCGGATCGGCGAGATCTTCATCGACATGCACAAGGAAGGCGCGGCACTCCGCTCCATCATCAACAATTTCGCGATCGCGATCTCGCTCGGCCTGCAATACGGCGTGCCGCTGGAGGAATATGTCGACGCCTTCACCTTCACCCGGTTCGAGCCGAACGGCCCGGTGCAGGGCAACGACAGCATCAAGTTCGCGACCTCGATCCTCGACTACGTGTTCCGCGAACTCGCGGTCAGCTACATGGGCCGTTTCGACCTCGCCCATGTCGACCCCAGCGAGACCAATTTCGACGCGATGGGCCGCGGTGTCGACGAAGGCAAGGCGCCAGAGCAGCCCAACAACAAGTACCTCTCGAAGGGCCTGACCCGCTCGCGCACCGACAACCTCGTGGTGATGCGAAGCAGCGCCGCCGAACCCGCGACCGAAGCCCGTGGCCAGGGCAACGTCACCACCATGGCCGGCCACGCTCCCACCGCCCGCGTCAGCGACGCGCTGGAAGGCGCAGTCGCGCTGAAGCAGGAAGCCCAGCACGATCTGTCGCCGACGGAAAAGCTGGAAGCCCTGCAATGGAGCAAGGCGGGCGCCGCCGCGGCGCAAGCTGCACCGTCCAAGGCCGAACGCCGCCAGGAAGCCAGGGCCAAAGGCTACGAAGGCGAAATGTGCGGCGAATGCGGGAATTTCACGCTGGTGCGGAACGGCACCTGCATGAAGTGCGATACGTGCGGGAGCACGACGGGGTGCTCGTGAGGACCTGCTGATCTGCTCCTAGTAGAAAGCAAAAGCCAACAAGGGGCGGTTAGAAACCGCCCCTTGTTTTCAGAGATCCCTAAGCGGCTTGAGGACGTGAGGTGCGCAGATGCCGCCAAGCGACGACAGAAACGCTAAAATTGAACTTTGGGAAATCTTTCATATTCAACCCAGCTTGTTTGCAGGGGCGCCCGAGATAATGAGGGCGTGGACAACGATTGCCGTAACTCTTGCGCTAGTATCGCTAGTCGTATGGGTACCGCTGAGTTTAGCTTTGCTCGGACGCTTGGGCTGGCACGCTTACTGGCTACCCAATCCGCATTACCAAGAAGCCTCTCGGAATTTTTTCATAGCGTTCGCAGCTGTATTTGGCGCCCCTTTTCTGATTTGGCGGGCTTGGGTGGCTCATCAACAAGCTCGGGCGGCCACTGAACAGGCTCGCGTTGCACTAGAAAACCACTTCACTGGAATTTTTTCAAAATCAATTGAACTACTCGGCCTACTCCGAGAGATGAAAACCATAAGCGTCGACGGCGCTTCTATAGCCCGTTCCGTCCCAAATATCGAATCCCGCTTAGGCGCGCTTTATTCGCTAGAGCGATTGCTCAGTGAAAGCCCGAAGGACCAGAGAGCAATTTTGGAGACTTTATGCGCGTATATTCGCGAGAATTCTCCTCTGTTAATTCCTGATGACGACGAGCAGCGAACCAAATTCTTTCAAGGCAGCCTTACTCCGACACCAACTAAGCGCAGCGACGTACAGGCCGCAATCACCATCATTGGGCGACGCCCCGGACAAGTTCAGTCCCGGCCCGATGGCCAAGACTGGCGCTTAGATTTTCGCGACTCCAATTTAGTAGGGTACGACTTCACGAAGTTGAACTTTGATAGGTCGGATTTTACGGGCTCATTCTTGAATTCAACAAAATTATCAGAAGCTAGCTTCGTGAACAGTTTATTCGAGAACGCCGTTCTTTGCTCGGCACAGATGAGGCGCACTTGCTTTCGACTATCTAATTTCAAGCGCTGCAACATGAAGCTGGCTGAAATTGACAGCACTGACTTTAGTTTTACGAAAATCGAAGATACCGATCTCCGCGAGGCGAGAGTGGTTAGCTTCGATATAACCGGCGCCGACCTTGAAAACGCCTTTGGTTCCTATCTGCAGTACGCTGTAGATGACATCAAAACGAACGGAGTAAAGAGTTCCTTTAATGTAAGTGAGATCGTTAAAACGTTCGAACTTTTTCAAAAAGCGGTCCACGACGGACGAACTAATGTTTCACAGGCAGTTCATGACGCAATCCGCCTTATGACGGCTGACGCTTCCGCGCCAGAGCCTGAGCCTTCCCAACCGACTACCTAGCTAGCGATCAAGGAGAGCCCGCGGCATGAACGATCAGCGCGTAGGATGGCTGGAGCGAAGCGATACCCATCACTTGCTTGATCATGCTACAATCCACTCGATGACCATCTCTGCCACCAGCGTCCGCTTTGACGAACACACGATGTGGGTCGAACTGACCGATGGACGTACGCTGGGCGTACCGCTCGCGTGGTTTCCGCGGCTGTTGCGTGCAACGCCTGCCGAACGCGAACAGGTCGAATTGGGGCGTGTCGGCTTGCATTGGGACACCCTCGATGAAGACATCTCCATCGCGGGCCTGCTGGCGGGACGTGACGACACGCGCATGCGAAGGGTCGATGCCGTGGCGGAAGAAGCCGTTGCCGCGCACCGCGCCGGGTTGTCGCGCGAATTGTGAGGTATTCCGCTTCACCGAAATTCTGGACCGCCTACGAGGCTTTG
This sequence comes from Pseudomonadota bacterium, assembly GCA_043811435.1. Lineage (GTDB taxonomy): Bacteria > Pseudomonadota > Alphaproteobacteria > Rhizobiales > Xanthobacteraceae > Bradyrhizobium. Next base: position 7,446 of record JBDRNF010000243.1, on the reverse strand, counting down.
CCGCTTCGGTGTCCAAGGAAACGTTCTCGACAAATATTCCTTTTGACCTGCTGGACAGACGCTCGCGCGCCTGTAAGCTCCCTTCAACTTCAGCGGGAGAAATTTTTATGAAATGGGTATTTGTCGCCTTGGCATTGATGCTGGGATCGGTAGAGGCTTCGGCGCAGAGTTCTTGCTCGGAGGCATACTCGAAATGCCTGCGGCCACGGGGGGGTGGCATCTGTGACGCAAAGTGCCAGTCGACGTGTACCAGCCGGCGCGGCGGCTGCATGAAAACAGGTAGCTTCAGGACGAACAATCACAGCTGGTCCGGGTTGGCGAAGCAGTAAGAATGCTCCTGGCAGGACGGGAGCAAAGAGCGCAGGGACGGATTGCGCTTTGCCAATCCGCCCCATTCCTAATTCCCTCACTTCTGCAGCCCGAACGACTTCAGCACCTTGCCGTCCGGGTCGGGGTCAACTATCTTACTTTCGTCTTACCGGATGAAGCCGCCATGTCTCCCAGACAGAAGCTGACCACCATTGTCTCGACCAAGGGCCAGGTAATACTGCCCAAGGCGATCCGGGAGCGGTTGCGCTGGCCCGCCGGAACGGAACTGACGGTGGAGGACACCAGCGAGGGCGTGCTGCTGAAGGCGAAGCCCGCCTTTGCGGCCACCCGGCCGAAGGACGTGTTCGGCTCCCTTCCCCGCAAGGGGCCGGCAAAGTCGGTCGCGGATATGAAGGCAGGGATCGCCGCCGAGGCGAAGCGGCGGCATGCTCGCAATCGATACTAATCTCATCGTCCGCTATCTCGTGGCGGACGATCCCGCACAGGCTGCCCGGGCGCGCAAGCTGATCGATAATCATGACGCCTTCGTCTGCACCACGGTCCTGCTTGAGACCGAGTGGGTGCTGCGCAGCGTCTATGGATTTACCGTGGCCCAGTGCGCCAGCGCGCTTTCCGATTTTGCCGGGCTGCCGCGCGTCAGCCTGGAAGATGCCGCCGCCGCGGCGAAGGCGCTGGCCTGGATGCGGCAGGGTGTGGACTTTGCGGATGGCCTGCATCTGGCCGGGGCGCAAGGCTGCGAGGCCTTCATCAGCTTCGACCAGGATTTCGCCAAGGCCGCCAACGCCCTCGGCGGCATCAAGGTGCGGGCGCCTTGATGCCGCCGGGTCGAAGGCGGATGATGCACTTCCGCTAATCCGCCCGGTAATCGGCGAAGCGCTAACCTGTCAAGGGGACGTGCCGGCACAGTGCCGCAACGGACCCGGCCGGAAGCGATGGGAGGCCTTGCGAGATGGCTTCGGATTCGAGTGCGAAAACGCGCGTGCGAATAGCCTTCCTGCTGCTGATCATCGTCTTTGCGGCCGGGGCCTGGTTCGTATCCGACCTGGGTAAATTTCAGGACGGCAGCGGCGCGCGTGAAGGCCGGGCGGCATTGCAGGGCATCGACAGTCCCGCGCAGATCGACGCGGCGCTCGCGCAACATCCGCAAAACAGGTTCCTGCGGCTGACCGCCATGGCCACCAGGACAGCCAACGAAACCAGCGCCGCCGCTGAAAAGCTGTCCGGTGAAATCGAGCCGCCGGCGATACGGGGGATCGGCAACCTGGGCGCGGCGAGCCGGGACGAGCTCGAGGCGCTTCGCCGCGATCTGAAAACCGCGGAAGCCAATGCCACGACATACCTGCCGCGCTACATCGCGCTGATGAAAGTCGAGCGCGACAGTGTGGAAAAATTCGCGCGCGCCCTGCCCGCCGGCAACGAGACCACAAACAGGTTTCTGGATGAAATCGACCAGCGGCACGCGGAATTCGCGGCCCTGATGTCCAGGCTGCTGTCGGCGCGATCAGAACTTTATCGCGCCTATGGCGACTATGTCGCGTTTCTGGTTGCCGAATCCGGTGGCTACCGGGTCGTCGACGGTCAGTTCCTGTTCACCCTGCAACGCACCGTGGACCGCTACAATGTCGTGGCCCGTGCCATGACGGCGGCCACCCAGCGCGTCGTTGAATTGCAGGAAGAGCAAAAAAACTGGCTGCAATCGCAGCAGCAGCGCTGGCTGAAATTCGTCGGCGGGAAATGACCGCGTCGAACTTTCGTCGTCCCTGCGAACGCAGCTCGGCCTGTAGGATGGGTTGAGCCCTTCGCGAAACCCATCGATGCCATCGAAGGTAATTGATGGGTTTCGCAAGGGCTCAACCCATCCTACGAACTATGCCTCCAGCTCGCGCACCGCCCTGAACCCCTGCTTCGCCGCCTCCAGCGCTTCGTCGATATCCGCGGGCCCGTGCGCCGCCGACAAAAACATATTGTGCTGCGGATGAAAGAACGCGCCGTGGCGCAGCGCCGCCGAGCAGAACGCGCGGCCCTTGCGGACCTCCTTGTCATCCTCGAACAGGACAAGCGGCATTTGCGGCGGGCCGCTCTGGCGGATGGCGACGCCGTGCTGGTCAGCCAGCACAGCCAGGCCGTCGCGCAGCCGCAGGCCCATCGCGTGGATGTGCGCGGGCACATCGGTCTCGCGCGCGATCCGAAGCGTGGCGCGGGCCGCCGCCATCGCCACGGTGCCGCACCAGAACGATCCCGTGACGAAGACTTTTGTCGCGGCGTCGCGAAACCGGTCGTTGCCGGTGACGGCGGCCAGCGCATGGCCGTTGGCGATGGCCTTGCTCCAGGCGGCAAGGTCCGGGCGCACGCCGAGCGCCTCCCAGCTGCCCCTGAGATCGAGCCGCAGGCCGGCACGGACCTCGTCGATGATGAGCGCTGCGCCGGCCGCGTCGCAGGCCGCGCGCGCGGCCTGTGCAAATTCCGCCGTCGGCAGTTCGAGATCCCGGCCCATGTCGTGGCGGAAGGCGGTCACCAGGATGGCGGCGAGATCGTTGCCCGCCTCCGTGACGGCCGCCTGCAGGCTCGCCACATCGTTGTAGTCGAAATGCACGAGATGGGCGCGGTCCTCGCTGGTGACGCCGATGAGGCTGGGCGAACACCATGGCAGCGCGCCGTGATAGGACCCGCGCGCCACCAGCACCTTGCGCCTGATGGTGCCGGCGCGCGCGATGGTGACGCACGCCGTGGTGGCATCGCCGCCGTTCTTCTGGAACGTGGCCCAGTCGGCATGCGGCACTAACGCTACAAGATCCTCCGCGAGATCCACCATCACCTCGCCGGGGCCATTGAAACAATCGCCGAGCGCTGCCTGCGCCTGCGCCGCCGCCTCGATTTCGGGATGGCGGTGGCCGAGCAGCACCGGCCCCCAGCTGCACATGAAGTCGATATATTCGCGCCCGTCGACGTCGCGGATCCGGCATCCCTCTGCGCTCGCGAAAAACTGCGGATAGCCTTCCGGCAGCCGCGCCGCGTTGAGATGCCCCCACATCCCGCCAGGCACGACGCGGGCCGCCCGCGCTCGCAACGCCGCGTCCGCGGTTTGTGTATCAGTGAGCACCGTGGCTGGGTTGGTCATGGTCCCCCTCATGTCGATGTGCGAGTTCACAGCCTACAGCGTCATTGCGAGGAGCACTTCGCGACGAAGCAATCCATCCATCGACCGGTACCGTTGCGAAATGGATTGCTTCGCGGAGCTCGCAATGACGCTGATGGATTTTCGCGAAGGGCTCAACCCTCCCGGTCACCCTATCATAATACCTTTATTTGCCCGGCCGCCTACTGTACATGGGGTTGTTTTCGATATTTTTGTTTTGGGGCCCGCTCACCCCCTCGCCGGCTGCCACTCATCGCGGCGGCTCCGGTGGGCGGCCCTGGGCTTCCGGCTCCGGCGATGCCTGCCGCGACGCGGAAAAGATCTCCCACGTCACCATGAACATGGCAGCAATCAGGGGCCCGATGACAAAGCCGTTGAGGCCGAACACCTGGATGCCGCCCAGCGTGGAGATCAGCACGATATAGTCCGGCAGCTTGGTATCCTTGCCGATCAGGAACGGCCGCAGCAGGTTGTCCACGAGGCCGATCACCAGCACGCCGTAGAGCATCAGGCCGATCCCCTCCCACACCGACCCGGTGGCCAGAAGGTAGATCGCCACCGGCCCCCAGACGAGGCCGGCCCCGATCGCCGGCAGCAGCGACAGGAAGGCCATCAACACGGCCCACAGCAAGGCGGCGTGCACGCCCAGGAACCAGAACGCCAGTCCGCCCAGCGCGCCCTGCGCGATCGCCACCAGGATGCCGCCCTTCACCGTGGCGCGGACGACATCGGCGAACCTGCCGAACAGAGCGGTCTTCTGGCCGGCGCGCAAGGGAACCACATGCTCGACTCGCTGCGCCAGCGCGTTGCCGTCGCGCAACAGGAAAAACAGCAGATAGAGCATGATGCCGCCGCCGACCACGAAGTCGAAGGTGTTCATGCCGATGCTGAGCGCCTGCGGCGCAACCGTCTGCGCGCCCTTCACGAGCCCGGCCGCCAACCGGTCGCGAACCGCGGACAGGTCGGTCAGGCCGAAGCGATTGAGGAGGCCGGTGGCCCAGGCCGGCAGCGCATCGAACATCTGCTGAACGGTGCCGGCGAAGTTGTACTCTCCGGACTGCACCCGGGCGAACAGCGCGGAGACTTCCTGCACCAGCGAAGCCGTGATCAGGACCAGCGGCAGGATGACGATCGCAATGACGATCAGGACGGTAGTCGCGGCGGCCAGGTTCGGCCGCCCGCCCATCCTGCCCTGCAAGCTCCGGCTCAGCGGCGCGAAAATCAGGGCGACCACGATGGCCCAGAGGATGGCGCCATAGAACGGCGCCAGGATCCAGGCAAACGCCAGCGTTACCGCGGCCAGCAACAGCAGAAAGCTTTGATTTTCGATCCTGCGCAACGTCGCCGTCTCCTGTGTCGTCATTTTCCGCACCGCCGTTGCCAATGAATTCGGCGGCGCTTGGTTCAAATCCCGTCCGCAATTCGGAAAGCCAGGCACCTGATTGCGACATCTCCAGACATCAGCTACCCCGAACGCCATCCTTCGAACACGGGAAACAAACATGCAAGTCGCGGTCATCGGCGCCGGAGCCGTCGGGTGCTACTACGGCGGCCTGCTGCTGCGCGCCGGCCATGATGTTACCTTCATCGGTCGACAGCCGCATGTCGATGCCATCAACGCAAATGGCCTGCTGCTGGAGCTGGAGGGTTTCAGGGGATACCTGCCCGCGAAGGCTGCGGTCGACGCAACCGCCCTCGCCGCGCCGGACCTGGTGCTGCTTTGCGTGAAGTCGGCCGATACCGAAGCTGCCGGCCGGTCGCTGGCCGGACGCCTGCGGCCCGAAACATCGCTGCTCAGCCTGCAGAACGGCGTCGACAATGCGCAGCGGCTGCGCGCCGTCACCGGCCACCCCGTCATACCAGCGGTGGTTTATGTCGGCAGCGAAATGGCCGGACCCGGCCATGTCAGGCATCACGGCGGCGGCGACCTCGTGATCGGCGCTTCCCCGGCAAGCGCGACACTGGCGCAAACGCTCGAGGCCGCCGGCATCCGGACCACGATATCGGACGACATCGAGGCCGTGCAATGGACCAAACTGATCACCAATTGCGCCTTCAACGCGCTGTCCGCCGTGGCCGGCATCGCCTACGGACCGATGATGCAGGTCGAAGGCGCCCGGGATGTGATCGCCGCTGCGGTCAGCGAAGCCGCCGATGTTGCCCGCGCCTGCGGCGTGAAACTTCCGCCGGACCTCGCGGCGCAGATTTTCAAAATCCCCGCCGCGATGCCGAACCAGACCTCGTCCACCGCGCAGGATCTGTCGCGCGGAAAACCCAGCGAGATCGACTTCCTCAACGGCTATGTGGTGCGCAAGGGCGCCGAGCTCGGCATTCCGACGCCGACCAATCAGGCCCTGCAGGTGATGGTGAAGCTGGCGGAACGCGGCAGGGCGTTGTCCCGGGACTAGCCAGCATGCGCGGCGACGAAGGGCGCTACGCCGCCGTCGCATCGACCCGCGCGACCACGTCTCCGACAGCGATGTCGCCGCCCTCGATGACGCGCGCGGTGATGCCGCCATGGCCGCGCACCGCGTTGTAACCGCCCGGCCCCAGCGCCTCCTCCATACGGCTGCACGGCGCACATTCGCCGGAGCCTTCGAGCAGTGCTGTGCCGACGCGAAACCTTCGGTCCTTCAAGGCCAGCAGATTGATTCCGCGGATCACGAGGTTGCGACGAAGCAGTTCGGGCACGATCTCACGCAGGCCGAGAAACCCGGCGATCGCCGCGAGATCCTCTGCCGCAACAAGTGTGATCTGGCGCGGTCCGTTGCGTTGGGTGTCGTAGTGATCGCCCGCCACCCCGTGGCCGGCGATAAGCGTCGCCGAGTTCCGGGTCAGGATTGCCGCCCTGCGCGCCGGACGCAACCCGATCCATTCCAGCCGGCCCGGTCGCATCGGGCCGGCCAGCAAGCGGCCAATCGGAGAGCCGGTCGGGAACGCCGCCATCTTGCCTCACCTTGGGCCCGGCCCGGATCCGAGCGCAGGCACAATTGACTTCCGACAACGCTATGACAGACTTCGGCAAAGTCCAGGGAGCGAAATCCCGATGGCCAACCTCGAGGCCCGGAATCACGTCGAGCGCGTGTTGTCGGTTGCCCATAATGAGACGGCGGTCGTTGGCGAGCCGGGGATTGCCAATTCCTGGCGGCGCTGTCTTGTCGACCACAAGCTGGATCCGGCGCGCCGCGGACCGCCGCGCACGCTGACGCAATCCGAATTGCGGCGCCACGCCGAACCGGTCGACAGGCTGATCCACCTCGCCACATCAGAACTGGACGACCTCTATCGCGCGCTGCGCGGCACCGGCTATTGCGTCAACCTCGCCGATACCAATGCGGCGATCCTGTTCAGCCGCCTGCCCGACGGTGAGGCCGCCACCATCCTGCGGCAGTGGAAGGTCTACACCGGCTCGATCTTTTCCGAGGCCATCGAAGGCACCAACGGCCTCGGCACCGCACTCGCCGAGCAGCGTCCGATCCTGGTGCACCGCGACGAGCATTTTCGCGAGCAATGGTCGATGTTCACCTGTGCGGTGGCGCCGGTGTTCGACCATGCCGGGCAGCTCGCCGGCGCCGTCAACATCACCTCGTGCCGCGGCGATCTCGATCGCGCCGCGCACCAGATTGCGCTTGCCGTCACCGCGCAGGCGGTGCGGCGGATCGAGGAAGCGATGTTCCGATCGCACTATCACCGCGGCTGGATCGCCAGACTGCCCGGCGACGATGCCGGCGGCAACGTCATGGTCGCCTTCGACGACGACCAGCGGTTGCTCGGCGCCAGCCGCGCCGCGCGCCAGGCCTTCGGCCTGTCGGACGCGATGATCGACGCGGGAACGCCGCTGTCGCATTTCATCCGGCTCGACGACGGCTTCATGCGGCGGTGCGACGCGCCGCAGCTGGTGCGCGACCGCGACGGCAGGCGCCTCGGGCGCGGCCTGATCACGCGCCCGCTGCGCGCCCGGCCACAGGCCCCGACGTCGT
>JBDRNF010000242.1:0-22822 GCA_043811435.1 Pseudomonadota bacterium | reverse complement strand
GTTCGTGACCGGCACTGACAGCGCGCTGTACCACAAATGGTGGAACGGCTCGGCCTGGGGGCCGTCGCTCACCGGCTACGAAAACATGGGAGGCGTCATCTCCGCCTTCCGTACCGAACAAGCCGAACCTCCGCGAATTCAGCGCGTAGCCTAGGGAGGCTGTCATGACTGCGATGGATCAGGACGCTGCACCGCCAAGCGGCAGCTGGACCCACTCGTTCGAAGAGGACGAGCCCGGCGGCGTCCTGGTCTATCGCCCGACTGACTCTTTCGCTTTCCCGCCCACCCGCGCCGGACGCGACACCATCGTGTTCGGCGAGGGCGGGGCACTGACCGAGCACGCGCCGGGACCGGACGACCGCCCGCGCGCCATGCCCGGCCGCTGGATTGCCCGCGGTATGAATCGCTTCACCCTCGGTGGCACCGCGGAGGCACCCGAGCGCGCCATCGAAATCGTCGAGGTCAAATCGGACGTTCTCAGGATTCGCAAGCACTGAGGCCCATCAACCTGCGGAGGCTCAGCGTCATGACCAGCTTCACCGTCGTTTCCACTGCGGCGTCACAGGCGAAGCAAGCCGTTGCGCGCAGCCCCGGCGTCATGTGGTGCCAGTTCGACAACGAAACCCTGCTCTGGGAGCCGGGCGTGGATTCACCGTCCCGGGAGTTCAGGGAATTGCGCCTGCTCGGCGGGCCGCCGCAGGTGGCGCAAGGCGACCTCTATCTGGTCGTGCAGGCCGGCAATGCCTTCCTGCACGAATTCCCGGGCGCGCGTGTCGCCATCAACAAGGGACGTTACCTTGCGGTCGACATGACGGCGAGCGAACTCGACCACGTGCTTTCGCATGGTGGAGCGTGCTTCGGGCTCTGCCCGCTGCCCGCCAACACGACCGTGCTGGAGACCCTCGTGCCGGCGCACGGCGAGCGCCAGCCCGATGAAGGTATCGCGGCGCTCGCCGCCATGGTGTCCCAGTCCCGCTTCGCCGATACGCTGTCAAGACTGACCGCGTTTCGCACCCGTCACTCCCTGACGGCCGAATTTTCCGCGGCCGCCGATCTCTGCAAGGACATGCTGGAAGCGCTCGGTTGCACGGTATCGAAGCGCCCGATCGCCGTCGGCAGCGGTACCAGCTTCAATATCGTCGCCGACAAGCCGGGCTTCGGCGTCAACCGGCGGCTCGTGCTCGTCACCGCGCACCTCGATTCGGTGAATTCTGCCGGCGGCATTACGGCTGCGGCACCGGGCGCCGACGACAACGGCAGTGGCGCGGCCGGTGTGCTGGAGATCGCCCGCATCCTGACGGCGCAGGCGGCCGAGCACGATATTCGCCTCATCCTGTTCGGCGGCGAAGAGCAGGGCCTGCACGGAAGCCAGCAATATGTGACGTCCCTGTCGCAGGCCGATCGTGGCCGCATCGACAGCGTTATTAACATGGACATGATCGGTACCCTCAATACGCCGGCACTGACCGTGCTGCTCGAGGGGGCGAGCGTTTCGCAGGGTCTGATGAACGATCTGATCGCGGCGGCGGCGGATTACACGTCGTTGACCGTGCAGACCTCGCTCAATCCGTTCGCGAGCGACCATGTGCCTTTCATCCAGGCCTCGCTGCCGGCGCTGCTGACCATTGAGGGCGCCGATACCGCCAACCACAACGTCCACACCGCGAACGACACGCTCGACAAGATTCACTACGGGCTGGCAGCCGAAATCCTCAAGATGAACGTCGCCGTGGTGGCGCGCCAGCTTGGTATAAGGACCGCCGGCGGAGCGCGTTCGAGTTCGTCTCCGGTCGTGTCATGGGGTGCGAACCGGATCGACGCGTTCGTGCTGGGGAGCGACCGCGCGCTCTATCACAAGTGGTGGAACGGCTCGGCCTGGGGTCCGTCGCTCACCGGTTACGAGAACATGGGCGGGGTTTGCACGAGCGTGCCGCAGGCGGTGGCCTGGGGTCCGAACCGGCTCGACGTATTCGTGACCGGCACCGACAGCGCGCTGTATCACAAATGGTGGAACGGCTCGGCCTGGGGTCCGTCGCTCACCGGCTATGAACGCATGGGCGGGGTGTGCCTGGGTGATCCGCGGGTGGTGTCATGGGGTCCGGACCGGCTCGATGTGTTCGTGATCGGCACCGACCGGGCGCTGTATCACAAATGGTGGAACGGCTCGGCCTGGGGCCCGTCGCTCACCGGCTACGAACGCATGGGCGGCATCTGCCTGGGACAGCCGGAAGTGGTTGCCTGGGGTCCGAACCGGCTCGACGTGTTCGTGATCGGCACCGACCGGGCGCTGTACCACAAATGGTGGAACGGTTCGGCGTGGGGTCCCTCGCTCACCGGTTATGAACGCCTGGGCGGCGTGTGCATGTCCGCGCCGCGGGTGGTGTCCTGGGGGCCGGACCGGCTCGACGTGTTCGTGACCGGCACCGACCGAGCGCGGTATCACAAATGGTGGTACGGCTCGGCGTGGGGTCCCTCGCTCACCGGCTTTGAACGCATGGGCGGCGTGTGCGTGGGAGAACCCGAGGCGGTTGCGTGGGGGCCGAACCGGCTCGACGTGTTCGTGATCGGCACCGACAGCGCGCTGTACCACAAATGGTGGAACGGCTCGGCCTGGGGACCGTCGCTCACCGGCTACGAGAACATGGGCGGCATCTGCACGTCGAGGCCCCGCGTCACGGCGTGGGGCCCGAACCGGCTCGACGTGTTCGTGACCGGCATCGACAGCGCGCTGTACCACAAATGGTGGAACGGCTCGGCCTGGGGTCCCTCGCTCACCGGCTACGAAAACATGGGAGGCGTCATCTCCGCCTTCCGTACCGAGCAAGCCGAACTCCGGCGGCACGCCGCATGACGATGCGCGGCGTGCCGTGGACTTTCCAAACAAGATTCAGCGCTGCAACCGTGCCAGCAGGCTCGACGTATCCCAGCGTTTGCCGCCCATCTTCTCGACTTCCGCATAGAACTCGTTGACCAGCGCGGTGACCGGAAGGCTGGCGCCGTTGCGTCGCGATTCCGCGAGACAGATCATGAGATCCTTGCGCATCCATTCCACCGCAAAACCGAAATCGAACTTGCCGTCGTTCATGGTCTTGTAGCGGTTCTCCATCTGCCAGGATTGGGCGGCCCCCTTCGAGATTGTCTCGATCACGGCCGTCACGTCGAGCCCGGCTTTCTTGGCAAAATGAATGCCTTCCGAAAGACCCTCGACCAGTCCAGCGATGCAGATCTGGTTGACCATTTTGGTCAGTTGTCCCGAGCCCGCGGGTCCGAGCAGCTTGCACATCCGCGCATAGGCCGCGATCACGGGCTCGGCGCCGGCATAGGCGTCGGCGGTACCGCCGCACATCACCGTCAGCACGCCGTTCTCCGCGCCGGCCTGGCCGCCGGACACCGGAGCGTCGATGAACTTGAAGCCCGCCTTGGTGGCGGCGGCGTCGAGCTCACGCGCGACTTCGGCTGAGGCCGTGGTGTGGTCGACGAAGGTCGCCCCTTTCTTCATGCCGGCAAAGGCGCCATCGGCACCGATCGTGACGGCACGCAGGTCGTTGTCGTTGCCGACGCAGCACATGACGAAATCCTGGCCTTCGGCGGCGGCTTTTGGCGTTGACGCCGTCTTGCCGCCGAATTTCTCGGCCCATGCCTTGGCCTTGGCCGGCGTCCGGTTGAAGACCGTCACCTCGTGGCCGCCCTTGGCGACCAGATGTCCTGCCATGGGGTAACCCATGACGCCGAGACCGAGAAAAGCGACTTTAGCCATGTGAGCGACCCTGGGTTTTTGCCGGCATTGGATGCGCCGGACGGTGTTCTGGAGAGCGAGTGGAGGCCGGTTCGTTCCGGAACTGGCCGCCATGGGATGAGGAAGGCGCACAATAACCCCTGCAGCATGGAGGGCAACCGCCTCCGTTTGGCGCGCGGGCCGGGTTTTGTGCTAGGATTTCCATTCCAAACAATGGGCTCCAGCCAGGGCCAGAAAAAAAGGGAGTGTATCGCATGGGCATGAGCGTGGGCGTGCTTGATCATTTCAACATCCGGACCCGGAAGCTCGCCGACACGGTCCGGTTCTACGAGGACATTCTGGGTCTCGAAAAGGGCGCCCGGCCGAACTTTGCCTTCCCCGGAGCCTGGATGTACAGCGAGGGCAAGGCGGTGGTTCATCTGGTCGATATTTCCAGCACCGACGAGGCCCAAAAGCCCGATTCCGGCGTGGTTCATCACGTCGCCTTCGCCAGCCGGGGCTTTGCCGACATGCAGCAGCGGCTGGAGTCCAGGGGGTTCAAATACGACTCGCGGCAGGTTCCCGGCGGCGATCTCTGGCAGATCTTCGTCGACGACCCCAATGGCGTCATGATCGAACTGAATTATGAGGCCGCCAAGGAAGAGGGCGTCGCAGCGGCCCCCGCCGAGACCCGGGAAGATATCGGGGCGAGGTAGCCTTTTGAGCCGGACCGCTCTATGGGTCGCATCCTGAACATGACGTAGCGTTCGGACGAAGCAGACTGTCGTTCGCGCCGGGTGGTTGCGTCAGAACAAAGAATCGAGCTCGGCTCTGAGGCAATCAGAATCGATAAGGCTCCAGGAGATGCGCCGTGAGTGTCACGCAGCAACAGGTTCTCGATGTGCTGGGCAAGGTGAAGTCGCCTGACGGCGTCGCCCTGACCCACGCCAATGTGCTGTCGGCGGTCACCGTGAACGACGGCAAGGTGTTCTTCTCGATCAATGTCGACGCCGCGGAAGCGCGCGCCTGGGAAAGCGTCCGGGCCGCGACCGAGGCCGCGGTTCGCGCCATTCCCGGCGTCACCACCGCCATGATCGCGCTGACCGCCGAACGCAAACCGGGTTCCCCGGCGGCCGCGCCGCCGGCGGCTCCGCATCGCCATTCGCACGGCGTGCAGCCGGTCTCGGCGCATCGGCCGCCGCAAAGTCCGGCCTCTCCGATGTCGAAGCAGTCGGAGATACCCGGCATTGCCGCTGTGATCGCCGTGGCCTCCGGCAAGGGCGGTGTCGGTAAATCGACCACGGCGCTCAATCTGGCCCTGGGTCTGCGCGATCTCGGTTTGCGGGTCGGCCTGCTCGATGCCGATATCTATGGTCCTTCGGTGCCGCGGCTGACCGGCATTCACGAGAAACCGCAGCTGGACGACAACAGGAAGATGATTCCGATCCAGCGTTTCGGCCTTGCCATCATGTCGATCGGCTTTCTGGTCGAGGAGGAGACCGCGATGATCTGGCGCGGGCCGATGGTGATGTCGGCCATCACCCAGATGCTGCGCGACGTCGCCTGGGGTACCCTCGATATTCTCGTCGTCGACATGCCGCCCGGCACCGGCGACGCGCAGCTCACGCTGGCGCAGAATGTGCCGCTGCGGGGCGCGGTGATTATCTCGACGCCGCAGGATCTTTCGCTGATCGATGCGCGGCGGGGTCTGGCGATGTTCAAGAAGGTCAATGTGCCGGTGCTCGGCATTGTCGAGAACATGAGCTATTTCCAGTGTCCCGAATGCGGCACCCGATCCGATATCTTCGGGCACGGCGGCGCGCGGCTGGAGGCGGAACGGCTCGGCGTACCGTTCCTGGGCGAAATCCCGCTGCACATGTCGATTCGCGCCACGTCGGATTCGGGAACTCCCGTGGTCGACAGCGAGCCGGACGGCCCCCATGCGGCGATCTATCGCGCTATCGGCGCCAAGGTCCGCGACCAGCTCCAGGGCGTTATCGCCGCCGCCTGAGCCCGATTTTCGCTGGAATATGCGACTTTCGTTTATTCAGTGCTGACATGCCGTTGTCGTGTTTTCCGAACGCAAATTTCCGTGTTAAAGCGCCCCCGCCAGAGCGCCTTCGGCGGACGCAGATACCGCTTCGCCGAATTTGCCGCTCCAGGAAATCCGGGAAGAAAAGCCCCAACAAGGAGATGCCTGAATGAAGCGTCGTGATTTTTTGAAAGTTTCCGCGGCCGGTGCCGCCGCCACCGCCATAGCCTCGCCGGCGATCGCGCAATCCTCGCCCGAGATCAAGTGGCGCATGACTTCGAGCTTCCCGAAGTCGCTCGATACCATCTACGGCGGCGCTGATTATTTCGTGAAACAGGTTGCGGAAATGACCGACAACAAGTTTCAAATTCAGCTGTTCGCGGCAGGCGAGATCGTCCCGGGCCTGCAGGCGCTGGACGCGACCTCCAACGCCACTGTCGAGATGAGCCATACGGTCTCGTATTATTACGTCGGCAAGGATCCGACCTTCGCGATCTTCGCCTCCGTGCCGTTCGGCCTCAATGCGCGCCAGCAGAACTCCTGGCTCTCCCAGGGCGGCGGCAACGAGCTCGCCAACGAGCTTTACAAGAAGCATAATGTGATCGGTTTTCCGTGCGGCAATACCGGCACCCAGATGGGCGGCTGGTTCCGCAAGGAAATCAAGACCGTTGCGGATCTCTCCGGCCTGAAGATGCGGATCGGCGGCATTGCCGGTCAGGTGCTGCAGAAGGTCGGCGTCGTGCCGCAGCAGATCGCCGGTGGCGATATCTATCCCACGCTCGAAAAGGGCACCATCGACGCCGCCGAATGGGTCGGGCCGTATGACGACGAGAAGCTCGGATTCCAGAAGGTCGCCAAGTATTACTACTATCCCGGCTTCTGGGAAGGCGGTCCGACCGTTCACGCCTTCTGCAATCTGGAGAAGTGGAATTCGCTGCCGAAGAACTACCAGGCGGTGATCACCAATGCGACCGCGAATGCCAACAGCTGGATGGCGGCGCGCTACGACATGCAGAACCCGGCAGCGTTGAAGCGGCTGGTTGCCGGCGGCACCCAGCTTCGTCCGTTCACCAACGAGGTGCTGGAAGCCTGTCTGAAGGCAACCAACGAATTGTGGGCCGAACTCTCCGCCAAGAACGCCGACTTCAAGAAGTCGATCGATGCGATGCAGGCCTACCGGTCCGATCAGTATCTGTGGTGGCAGGTTGCCGAATACACCTACGACAGCTTCATGATCCGCTCGCGTACGCGCGGTTGATCGCACCACCTTCGATTCTAGCAGTTACGTCTTAAGTCGTAGCCAGTAGCCCGGTCTCCGTGAGGAGGCCGGGCTATTTTCGTGACGCCAGCCAAGTTCGGCATGGATATCCGGAGCCGGATGTTCCATGCTGATTCCAGGCCTCGACAAGAAGGCCACGGACACAAGCACAGACAGGGAGGAGTCAATCAATGAAGCGACGAGACTTTATCAAGGTTACCGGGGCAGGCGTCGTGGGTGCCGCGGCCATGGCCGCGCCGGCGATCGCGCAGTCGACGCCGGAAATCAAATGGCGCATGGCGGCGAGCTGGCCGAAATCGCTCGATACGCTGTTCGGCGGCGCCGAGATGATGTGCAAGATGGTGGCCGAGGCCACCGACAACAAATTCCAGATTCAGCTGTTTGCCGCGGGCGAAATCGTTCCCGGCCTGCAAGTGCTCGACGCCGTACAGAACGGTACCGTCGAATGCGGGCATACGGCGTCGTATTATTACTTCGGCAAGGATCCGACCTTCACCTTCGGCTCGGCGGTGCCTTTCGGCCCCAACCAGCGCATCAACCAGGCCTGGTACATGCTGGGCGGCGGCAAGGAGCTGTTGAACGATTTCTACAAGGGCTTCAACGTCCACTCGCTGCTCGCCGGCAATACCGGCTGCCAGATGGGGGGCTGGTTTCGCAAGGAGATCAAGACGGTCGATGATCTCAAGGGCCTCAAATTCCGGATCGGCGGTTTTGCCGGCCGAGTGCTGCAGAAACTGGGCGCCGTGCCGCAGCAGATCGCCGGCGGCGACATCTATCCCGCGCTGGAAAAAGGCACCATCGACGGCGCCGAATGGGTAGGGCCCTATGACGACGAGAAGCTGGGCTTCTACAAGGTCGCGCCGAACTACTACTTTCCCGGCTGGTGGGAAGGCGGTCCGATGCTGCTGGCCTACGTCAACCTCGACAAGTGGAATGCGCTGCCGAAGCATTATCAGAGCGTTCTCGAGCAGGCCGGCCAATATGCCAACAGCTGGATGATGGCGAAATACGATCAGGGCAATCCGGCGGCGCTGCGCCGCTTGCTCGCGGGCGGCACCAAGCTGCATGCCTTCCCGCCGGCCGTCATGGAAGCCTGCCTCAAGGCCGCGCGGGAATTGCATGCTGAAACGGCCGCGGCCAATCCCAACTTCAAGAAGGTGCTGGAATCGCTGACCGCCTTTTCGAACAACGGCTATCAGTGGTTCCAGGTCGCGGAAATCGGTTACGACAACTTCATGGCACGTCACTCCAGGGGTTGATCGGCGAGCTGATCGGCCGCTGACCACCAGACGAATGAAAACCCCCGGAGCGAACGCTCCGGGGGTTTTTGGTGTCGGCAGTGGTTACTGCTTGGTCGGCGGGCCGAAGTCCAGCGGCGGCAATTCCATCAGCGGAACCTCGATCTGGATCGTGTTCGGATCGATCGTCGATGCGACGCCCTTGTAGTGCATCACCATCTGGGGGAACAGAATTACCAGCCCGACCATGATGCACTGGATCACCACGAACGGCACCGCGCCCCAGTAGATCTGGCCCGTGGTGACGGGATCCATGCGCTTGCCGGTGATCCGATCGATATAGGATTCTCTCGGCGCAACCGAGCGCAGGTAGAACAGCGCAAACCCGAACGGCGGATGCATGAACGAGGTCTGCATGTTGACGCCGAGGATCACGCCGAACCAGATCAGGTCGATTCCCAGTTTTTCGGCGGCCGGCCCCAGCAGCGGGATGATGATGAACGCCAGTTCGAAGAAATCCAGGAAGAACGCCAGAACGAACACCAGCGCGTTGACGAAGATGAGGAAGCCGACCTGTCCGCCGGGCAGCGAGGTCAGCAGGTGTTCCACCCAGACATGGCCGCTCACGCCATAGAAGGTCAGCGAGAACACGCGGGCGCCGATCAGGATGAAGATGACGAAAGCCGACAGCTTGGCGGTCGATTCGGTCGCCTGCCGGATCAGGTCCCAGCTCAGCCGGCGCTTGGCGGCGCCGAGCAGCAGTGCTCCGGTGGCGCCCATGGCGCCGCCCTCGGTCGGCGTCGCGATGCCGATGAAAATGGTGCCGAGCACCAGGAAGATCAGGAACAGCGGCGGCACCATCACGAACGTGGTCTGCTGGGCCATGGCCGACAGGAAACGGTATCCGGTGAGCTTGTCGAGGATCCAGTTCAGCACCGCCACGAAGAACGCGAACAGGATGCCGAAGAACATGCTCAGCACGACGAAGTCCGCGCCGGTCGTGGTCGAGCCCCGCATCGCCAGCCACGCGAAGACTACGCTGGCGACGGTGAGTATCCCCAGCGAAGTCAGGCCGCGGCTGCCGTTCTTCTCGCGAAAGCCGATCGCTTCGGGCGGCAGTCCGGGTGTCGCCTTGGGAAAGATCATCGAGACGAGGAATGCGTAACTCGCATAGAGCGCGCCGAGCACCAGTCCCGGAATGAACGCGCCTTCGTACATGTCGCCGACCGACTTGCCGAGCTGGTCGGCCATCACGATCAGTACCAAAGAGGGCGGAATGATTTGCGCCAGCGTGCCCGAAGCGGCAATCACGCCCGATGCCACGCGCCGGTCATAGCCATAGCGCAGCATGATCGGCAGCGAGATCAGGCCCATCGAAATCACGGAAGCCGCGACGACGCCCGTGGTGGCCGCGAGCAGGGCGCCGACGAAGATCACCGCATAAGCGAGCCCGCCGCGGACGGTGCCGAACAACTGCCCGATGGTGTCGAGCAGGTCCTCCGCCATGCCGGATCGTTCGAGGATCAGTCCCATGAACGTGAAGAAGGGAATCGCCAGCAGCGTGTCGTTGCTCATCACGCCGTAGACGCGTTCGGGAAGCGCCTGCAGGAAGTCAGGCCGGAACTCGCCGAGTTCGATGCCGACGAAAGCGAAGAGCAGGCCCACTGCGCCGAGGGAGAAAGCCGCCGGATAACCCAGCAGCAGGAACACGACCAAAGACACGAACATGATCGGTGCCATGTTCTCGATAATAAAAGCTGACATCTGGATTCCCCTGCTACCCCGTCCTGCGGTCAGCGTTTTTCGATCGCTTCGATGAGATGCTCGACCTCGGCCTCGAGAGCGTGCGCCTGGGTTGCATGTGGATCCGGAATCAAACCGCGCATCACGGCAATTCGCTTGATCAGCTCGGAGATGCCCTGCGTCAGCAGCAGGATGAATCCGATGATGATCAGCGACTTGGCGGGCCATTGCGGCAGGCCGCCCGCGTTGCTCGATTGTTCGTTGACCTCCACCGAGCGCATGAAGAAGGGGCCGCCGGTGATGATCATGACGATGCACAGCGGAATCAGGAAGAATGCGTGACCGACGACGTCGATCCAGTTCCGCACCTTCTTCTTCATCATGTTGCTGATGATGTCGATCCGGATGTGCTCGTTATCGAGCAGGGTCCACGGCGCGCAGAACAGGAACACGATGCTGAACAGCAGCCATTGCAGTTCGAGCCAGGAATTCGAAGACATGTCGAAGGATTTTCGGATGATCGCGTTGACCGTGGCGACGACCACCGCCACCATGATCAGCCATGCCAGGCGCTTGCCCACCCATTTGGTGAACGCGTCGATTCCCCGGCTCAATTTCAAGAGCGATTGCAACGAAAGCCCCTCCCGTTTGCGCCTCTGCCGACTTGATCGCACCGGTCAGGCGCGGCGGCTTATCCAGCACGGTTTTGTTGTTTGCTGCGATCGCAGCGGTCGTTTCCCTTATGCGCCTTTGCCGTCTTGACCGCGCGGAACGTGAGCGCAGTGGCCTATCCGGCCGTGCAGGCATGAAGCTGGCCGCACCATTTCAGCGCGGCGCGGCAGCGTCAATTGGAAAAATGGCATCCTGGAGGGGCAGACGAGCCCACGGTGCGGCACCCCGGTAATTCATCCGCCGGTGACGCTCATATGCCGGCTGACGCTCGGGCGGTTGTGCCGGCGATCGATAATGAAGTCATGGCCCTTGGGTTTCAGGCCGATGGCGCGGTCGATCGCGGCGGCGAGCAGGTCGTTGTCGGCGGAGGCGCGCAGCGGCTTGCGCAAATCGGAGGCATCTTCGTGGCCGAGGCAGGTATGCAGCGTGCCGGTACAGGTGATGCGCACGCGGTTGCATGCTTCGCAGAAGTTGTGGGTCATCGGCGTGATGAAGCCGAGCTTGCCGCCGGTTTCGGCGACGCTGACATAGCGGGCAGGGCCGCCGGTGTCATCAGGCAGATCGCTCAGCGTGAATTGCTGGGCCAGACGCGCGCGCAACAGCGACAGCGGTACATACTGATCGATGCGGCCTTCGCCGATGTCGCCCATCGGCATCACCTCGATCAGCGTCAGCGCCATGCCCTTGCCGTGCGCCCATTGCATCAGCGAGGGGACTTCCTCCTCATTGAGGTTCTTCAGCGCCACCGCGTTGATCTTGACGGCAATGCCCGCCGCGCGCGCGGCCTCGATGCCGGCCAGCACCTTGTCGAGGTCGCCCCAGCGGGTGATGGCCTTGAATTTCGCGGGATCCAGCGTGTCCAGTGAAACGTTGATCCGGCGTACCCCGCAGTCGCGCAATTCGGAGGCAAAGCGCGCCAGCTGGGAGCCGTTGGTGGTCAGCGTCAGCTCATTGAGCGCACCGGAGTCGAGGTGGCGCGACAGCGAGCGCACCAGCGACATCACGTTGCGCCGGACCAGCGGCTCGCCGCCGGTCAGCCGCAGCTTTTTCACGCCCTTGGCAATGAAGGCCGTGCACAGCCGGTCGAGTTCTTCAAGCGAGAGCAGGTCGGCCTTGGGCAGGAACGTCATGTCTTCCGACATGCAATAGAAGCAGCGCAGGTCGCAGCGATCGGTGACCGATACCCGCAAATAGCTGATGGTCCGGCCGAAGGGGTCGGTCATGGGACGCGACAGCGACGCCAGGGAACTGGTTCCGGTCATTCAGATGCGCCTTTTCGGTAGCCGCCGCGAGAGGGCGCTACCCTCGCAATCTAGGCACGTTGCGATAGCAGTACAATCCGCAACCTGTTCAGGTGCAGTGCACGCGCGTTCAGCGAGCGGCTGGCGGAGGCGGGAATGGGGATGCCGTGGTCGGTGGCGGAAACGGCGATGCCGCGGGCGCGGCCGCTGCCACGGGTTTGGGCTGTTTCGGCTTGGGCCGCCGCTTGCGTGCCGGCTTTGGCGGCGGCCCCGCAGGTTGCAGTTCCGCGACCACCGGATTGGGATCGATCGTGGTCGAGGCCGGCGTCGAGAAGTCGCCGGGGATATTGATGACCTGCACCGGGACGCTGGCGGGCAGGAACTTGTCCATGGTGTAGGTGACGGTGAAGCCGCCATCGACCGCGGGAACCGCGACGGAGCAGGGCGTCTTGCAGCCCGGTCCGACCGAGGTTTTGGCGTCGGCGCCCGACGGAATCGAGTCGAGCTGGACCTGGACGGTGGGTGGCGCCGGCTTGAAGGAGTCCAGCGAAAACGAGGAGCACCCGGCCAGGCTGGCTCCGGCCACCGCAATCACGACGATACGACGCATACCGGCCACTCTATTGCGGCTAACCGCCACAATCCCGTGTCGACGATAAGAGCGTCAGGGCAGAGGCGCAATCACGCGGAGTGGAATTGTTAAGAAATGGTTAATTCTTATAATTGATAATAGAATCAATAGCTTAATTTGCTTCCCGGAGCGCCGTCAGGCGTTCGACGGCAGCCGGCAGATCGCGCATATGGCTGATCAGCAGGTCCGGTTTGAGATCCGCGATCGGCACCTCAGTATAGCCGAATTCAACGCCGATCACGGGAATCCCGGCGCGGCGGGCGACGCCGATATCCGGTCCGGCATCCCCCACCATGATCGCCCCGGCGATGAGCCCGCCGGCGCGCGCCACCGTCTCGCGCAGGATGACGGGATCGGGCTTTGAAACCCCGAACGTGTCGGCGCCGCAGATCGCGGCAAACCGTGAACTCAGGCCGAGCTGGTCGAGCAGCAGCTTCGACAGCCATTCCAGCTTGTTGGTGCAGACCGCGAAACGGAATCCGCGCGCGGACAACTCGTCGAGTGCGCTCTCGAGGCCCTCGAACGGCCGCGAGGCGACGGCGATATTCGCTGCGTAATAATCGATGAAATCGGAGAGCAGCCGGGTGATATCGGCGACGCCGACGGCGCGGCCGTCCACCTCCAGGCCGCGTTCAATCAGCTTGCGGGCGCCTTGGCCGATCATGTTGCGCGCGGCATGGAGCGGCACCGGCGGCATGCCCTCGCGGTCGAGTACGAAGTTGAGCGCGTTGATCAGGTCGGGCGCGGTGTCCACCAGCGTGCCGTCGAGATCGAATACAACAATGCGGGGAGAGGTCATGCGAAAATCGCTATCGGTCTCCGCGCGGGAGTGCAAGCTCGCGATCAGGATAAAGGCCGCCTGAATACCTGTTATACCGCTGTTCCTCCCGCCAAAACGACGCTAGATATGCCCCGCAAACGCTGACCGCTTCCTCGGCGGCGGCTCCCGAGGGCATTTGCGCGTGAATATGGACGATTTGAAACGGCAGGCGGCGGCGCGTGCGCTCGAGCACGTCCGGGACGGCATGAAACTCGGTCTCGGCACCGGCTCGACCGCGAAGCATTTTGTGGACCTGCTCGGCGAAAAGGTACGCGCCGGATTGAAGGTGGTGGGCGTGCCGACGTCGGAAGCGACCCGCATCCAGGCCGAGCAATGCGGTATTCCGCTGACCACGCTCGATGACGTCAACCGGCTCGACCTCACCGTCGACGGCGCCGACGAGATTGATCCCGCGCTGAACCTGATCAAGGGCGGCGGCGGCGCGCTGCTGCGCGAAAAGATCGTGGCCACCGCGTCGGATCGCATGATCGTGATCGCCGACGACACCAAATGGGTCGATGTCCTCGGCCGGTTTCCGCTGCCCGTCGAGGTCATTCCGTTCGGCCTGGCCGCGACGCAGCGCGCCATGGCCGGGGCATTTGCGCAAACCGGCAATTCCGGGCACATGGGGCTGCGAAAGGGCAAGGACGGCCACGTTTTTGTCACCGATGGCGGCCACTGCATTGTCGATGCCCATCTCGGGCAAATCACCGATGCGCCGCTTCTGGCGGGGTTGTTGACCGCCATACCCGGCGTTGTCGAGCACGGGCTGTTCATCGGTCTTGCCGACCTTGCCGTTCTGGCGGGCGCCCAGGGAATTCGCGTAATTGAGCGGCGCTGACGCCGCGATCTCAGGAGAGCTGGAATGAAATTTGTTTCGAAGATCTTGTCGGCCGCAAGCCTTGCCCTGAGCCTTGCACTTGGACTTGCCTTTGGACTGGCGTTGTCAGGCGTTCCGGCCGTAGCGCAGCAGAAGCAGCCGGCGCCGGCTGCGTCGGCCGTACCGCTCAAGCAGGGCTCGCCGGCGGCACTGGCCGCCGCCAAGGAAATCCTGGCGATGAAAAACGCCAGCGCGATGTACGCCAGCGCCGTTCCCAATCTCGTCGAGCAGACCAAGAACGTGCTGCTGCAGAACAACCTGAACTACCAGAAAGACCTCAACGAGGTCGCTGTGATCGTCGCCAAGAAGCTCGCCGGCCGCGAGAAGGAAATCGGCGAAGGCATGGCCAAGATCTACACCAACGAGTTTTCCGAGCAGGAATTGAAGGACCTCGTCACCTTCTACAAGTCGCCGCTCGGCCAGAAGCTGTTGGCCGCCGAGCCCCGCGCCATTCAGTTCAGCATGTCCTACATGAATGGCTGGGCGCAGAATTTCTCGGAAATCGTCAACGGTGAATTCCGCACCGAGATGCGCAAGCGCGGCAAGCAGATCTAGTTACTCACCTCGCCCCGCTTGCGGGGAGAGGTCGGATTACATCGCAGATGTGATCCAGGTGAGGGGGACTCTCCGCGAGTCCGAATGCGCGGAGAGTCCCCCTCATCCCGACCTTCTCCCCGCAAGCGGGGAGAAGGAGAAGAGCGGGAATTGTATCGAGGGCTGACATGGCTGAGTTCGACGTCGATCTGTTCGTGATCGGAGGAGGGTCCGGCGGCGTTCGCGCCGCCCGGATCGCCGCCGGCCATGGCGCCAAGGTGATGATCGCCGAAGAATACCGCATGGGCGGCACCTGCGTGATCCGCGGCTGCGTGCCGAAGAAACTGCTGGTCTACGCCTCGCACGTCCAGCACGAGATCGCCGACGCCGCCGGTTTCGGCTGGACCATTCCTGAGGCCACCTTCGACTGGCCGACCTTGATCGCCAACAAGGACCGGGAGATTGCCCGGCTGGAAGCGGCCTACACCACCAATGTGGAAAAATCCGGAGCCAGCGTGGTCAAGACCCGCGCGGTGTTCGAAGGGCCTCATACGCTGCGGCTCGCGACCGGCGAGACCGTCACCGCCCGATACGTCCTGATCGCCACCGGCGGCGCGCCCAACCACGGCGCCGAGATTCCCGGCATCGAGCACGTGATCTCCTCCAACGAGGTGTTCGATCTGCCGCAATTGCCGAAGCGCATCGTGATCCAGGGCGGCGGCTACATCGCGCTGGAATTCGCCTGCATCTTCGCCGGCTTCGGTTCCGATGTGACGCTGATCTATCGCGGCGACAACATTTTGCGCGGTTTCGACGAGGACGTCCGCGCCCACGTCCGCTCGGAGATGGAGAAGAACGGCATCACCATCCTCACCGGCTGCACCGTCAACAAGATCGACAAGCATGGTCACGAATTCACCACGCATCTGTCGAACGGCTCCAGCATCGCCTCCGACCAGGTGATGTTCGCGATCGGCCGGCATCCCGCCGTCGCCAATCTCGGGCTGGAAACCACGGGCGTCGCCATCAATCCGAAAAACGGCGGCATCGCCGTCGACAGTTTTTCCAGAACCTCGGTGCCGTCGATCTACGCCATCGGCGACGTCACCCATCGCACCAACCTCACGCCGGTCGCGATCCGCGAGGGTCACGCCTTCGCCGACACCGTATTCGGCAAGCGCACCGTCGAGGTCGATCACAGCAATATTCCGACCGCGGTGTTTTCGCAGCCCGAGGTCGGCACCGTCGGCCTCACCGAAGCCGAGGCCCGCGCCCAGTTCGCCGTTGTCGATATCTACAAGGCCGACTTCCGGCCGATCAAGGCGACGATGTCCGGCAGCCACACCCGCGTGCTGATGAAGCTGGTGGTCGACGGCACCACCGACCGCGTCGTCGGCTGCCACATCGTCGGCGACGGCGCCGCTGAAATGATCCAGCTGATCGGCATCGCCGTGAAGATGAAAGCCACCAAGGCCGACTTCGACGCCACGATGGCGGTGCATCCCACCGCGGCGGAAGAACTGGTGACGATGCGGACGGTGACGGCACGGTATGTGCGGGAAGCGGCAGAGTAGGGGGCGCAGGCACTCTCTTCTATTGACTAAGGCACGTCACCGCTCTTGGCTCGCGATACCCATAATGCATTTTACGCCGAGGGTGGGTTTCGCGCGGCTCAACCTATCCTACGTGCTACGCCGCCAATACAGCCCTCTTGACTGCTTGCGGCAGCGCGATCGCGCGGAAGAAAGCCTTAGGATAGAGGTAATCCTCGCCGGATTCATCGACAATCCGCAACATGTCGTGTTTCGCGGCTGCGGCATCGCGCAGCGCAACGTAGATTTTGCGTTTCTCGAGCGAGACCGCATAACCTTCGTTTTCTACGCAGACGACCAGTTGTTTTGCTTGTGTCTTTGCCATGGTTTCAAAGCAGGTGCTTGAGCTTGAATTCCTCGCGGCCGATAGGGCATGCGGGCGCGAAGGATGGATCAGCGCAACGTAATCCGTCGTTCACCTGCATGAAGAGGAAGGTTACGCCCACGCACTAAGCCGCATCACCCTTCCTCCCGCCGCCAATGCCGTGCGGCTTGTTCAGAAAATAGTCGCGGTTGCCCAGTGCCGCTTCCGCGTACTGGTCGATCGAGACGATGATGGCTTGGACATGGTGGTAGCACCAACCCTCCCGGCAGGCGCGGTGCCGGACATCGGCGAGGGCCTTGATCCAGGGCGGGTTATCCGCGTTGTGATCGTACCACTTCAGCGGTTCGGGCATCGGCGCGGCCTCTCCTGATCAGGTCTTCCAGCTCCGCCCGCTTGCGCGAGAGCAGGAGCTGCGCGGTCGCGCTGTCGAGGCCCGACTGGTTGAGCTGGCGGATCGCCGAGCCGAGCTCGACGAGCTGCCCGCGCAGGGTCTGGATTTTCCAGTCCAAAGGACCATCGCAATCATCGCGCACGACGGCCGAGCGCGCCTTTCAGGGGCTTTCGGCTGACGGCGCGGGTATCCAGCTTCAGCCGCTCATCAACATCCAGCAGCCGTTCCTCGCCGCCCAGCCGGTTCCGCTCGGCGATCAGGCCGAGCATGACCACGCGCATCGCCATCAGCTGCATCGAGGCCTCGGAGCAGTCCTCGTCGCGGTTGACCTGTTGGCGGATGGTGGCCTCGGCGCTCAGCATTTCCTGTCGCAAGAACCTGATTTTCCTGCGGATTTCGTTAAGCTTGTTGTTCATGGGGATGCCTCGCGGGTTGACCTCCATAGAGAACAAAATAAGAACAAACTTCAAGTTAAGATTTGCACCCGGCCCAAAAATCTTTTGAGCATCTTTGGAGTTCCCGATGACCCGACTACCCGGCCAGATCGACGCCCCGATGACCACGAGGCAGTTGGCGACCCTGCGCACCCTCAGCGCCGAGGCCTACCAGCCGAAACTGTTCGAGAAGAACCTGACCGCGCAGGAAGCCGAGCGGCGGATCCTGGCGCTGAAGGCCGAGATCGAGCTGGCGAATTCATTCTGATATGGGCTAGGCATCCCTTGGGTCAGCTCGCCTTTTCCCAATGCCCGTCATGGCGAGACATGATTCGAGCCCAATACATCTGAAGGACGATCTGCTCATGGCAGACACCATTTCGGCTCCAGAGAAACGTCGCCGCAGCTTTGCGACGGCCGAACTGTCCGACGAAAAGATTCAGGCTATCGCCGCCGCACGTATGGACAAGCGACATGCGAATCTCGATGCCCTGCTGAAGGAGAAATAATCGTCGCGTCGCTCGCTTGTGAAGGCGCTTCACGGTTGTCGCAAGCAATGACGGGTGGCGTGCCGCTTACTCCGCCGCCTGGATCCATTCTGCCGCACCGCGCCACAGCGTGTCGCGATGCTCCGGCCGGAAGAAACCGAAATGGCCGATTTTGCCGACGCCGGCGTCGGCGGGCGCGATGGTCAGGATTTCCGGCTCGATCGCGGAAAACCCCGAACACAGCAGTCCGACCGCCGGCCGCGTCGCCCAGGGGTCGTCGGCAAGGCACAGCGCGCGCAGCGCTCCCTTGTAGTTGGCGAAATTCGATAGACCCGACAGCTTGGGATCGGTGAACAGATAGCGCTCGCTCATCACCCAGCCGACCCATTGCTCGAACACGCCCTTGGGCAGGTCTTCGCCGAGGCCGCTCCAGCCCGGGGCGTAGCCGAGCAGTTTCGTCAGGGGCAGGCCGACGAAATTCAGCATGGCATAGACGCGATACCGCTCCGGCGAGGCCATCAGTTTCCAGTAGCCGGCCTGCGCCGCGACGAAGAGCGCGCGGGATATCTCGGTGTTGTTGGGCAACAGCCCCAGCGCCTGGCCGCCAAAGGAATGCCCGATATAGTTCAGCGGCAGGGCCTTGTAGCGCTCGCGCATCCAGGCCACCGCGGCGGCGGCGTCGAGGGCTGCCCAGTCCGACATCGAGGCCTTGAATCCAGCGAGCGATTTCATCTGGTTGTAGCCGACCATCGCCTTCTGCCTGGAATCTCCGGTGCCCCGATAGTCATAGGTCAGTACGGCACAGCCGCGGCGTGCCAGATAGCCGGCGAACCCCTTGTAGATCCGGCGCGGGGTCGCCGTGGCCGAATTGATCAGGACGGCATGGCGCTTCGCCCCTCGCGGCAGGAACAGCGTGGCACCCAGCAGGTACCCGTCGGTCGCGGGGAAGGTGATGTCGTCGATGAAGACGTCGTCCAGCGCAGCCTCAGCCAACCCGTACTTCCTCTTCCGCTTTCGTGGGTTCCGATACCAAATGCGAATTCAGCTTTTGCCGCAAGGGGTTGTCTGGGCGGGCTGAATTCCAACTAGCGGTTCTTCAACGGCCTGTGTATAACCCGGCCCTTCGCTGCCTGCCATAAGTAGCGGTTTTTGTTCAGGAGTTAACGCCCATGTCCGAGCGGTGGACACCCGATAGCTGGCGCGCCAAGCCGAGCCTGCAGATCCCCGAATACCCCGATGCCAAGGCATTGGCCGATGTCGAGGCGCAGCTCGCGACGTTTCCGCCGCTGGTGTTTGCCGGCGAGGCCCGCAACCTGAAAAAGCAACTGGCGCGCGTCGCCAAGGGCGAGGCGTTCCTGCTGCAGGGCGGCGACTGCGCCGAGAGTTTTGCCGAACACGGCGCCAACAACATCCGCGATTTCTTCCGCGTGCTGCTGCAGATGGCGGTGGTGCTGACCTATGCCGGCGCGGTGCCGGTGGTGAAGGTCGGCCGCATCGCCGGACAGTTCGCCAAACCGCGCTCCTCGCCGATGGAGAAGATCGGCGACGTCTCGCTGCCGAGCTATCGCGGCGACATCGTCAACGACATCGCCTTCACCGCGCAGTCGCGCACCCCCGATCCGCAGCGCCAGCTGATGGCGTATCGCCAGTCGGCGGCGACCCTGAACCTGCTGCGCGCCTTCGCCACCGGCGGCTTTGCCAATCTCGGCAGCGTGCATCAGTGGATGCTCGGCTTTCTGAAGGATTCGCCGCAGTCGCGCCGTTACAAGGAGCTGGCCGACCGGATCTCCGACGCGCTGAATTTCATGCGCGCCTGCGGGCTCGATCTGGAAAGCCATCCGGAGTTGCGCGCCACCGATTTCTACACCAGCCACGAGGCGCTATTGCTCGGCTACGAGCAGGCCTTCACCCGGGTCGATTCCATGACCGGCGACTGGTACGCCACTTCGGGCCACATGATCTGGATCGGCGACCGCACCCGCCAGCTCGATCACGGCCATGTCGAATATTTCCGCGGCATCAAGAATCCGATCGGCCTGAAATGCGGTCCGTCGCTGAAGCCGGACGAACTCTTGAAGCTGATCGACATCCTCAATCCGGACAACGAGCCCGGAAGGCTGACGCTGATCAACCGTTTCGGCTCGGACAAGATCGCCGATCACCTGCCGCAGCTGATCCGCGCGGTGCAGCGCGAAGGCCGGGTGGTGGTATGGTCGTGCGATCCGATGCACGGCAACACCATCGCGTCCAATTCCGGTTACAAAACGCGTCCGTTCGACCGCATCCTGTCCGAAGTGAAATCGTTCTTCACCATCCATGCGGCGGAGGGCACCCATGCCGGCGGCGTGCATCTGGAAATGACCGGGCAGGACGTCACCGAATGCGTCGGCGGCGCACGCGCCATCAGCCATGAGAATCTCAGCGACCGCTATCACACGGTGTGCGATCCAAGGCTCAACGCCGAGCAGTCGATCGACATGGCGTTCCTGATTGCCGAATTGCTCAAGCAGGAGCGCGCCGTCAAGGCGCAGCCGATGCCGGTCGCGGCGGGGCTGTAGACTTGCTGCGGTTCTGGCGGGCCACCATCAATACGCGCAACGGCCTCGCCTTCGCCATCCGCTCGGAAGCGGCGATCCGCGAGGAACTGGTGGCGCTGGCGCTGGCGCTGCCGCTGGCATGGCTGATCGGCGTCACCACGATGCGCAGTGTCGAACTGGTCGCCGTGGTCGCGCTGGTGCTGGTGGTGGAACTGCTCAACACCGCGATCGAGAAACTCGCGGACCGGCTGACCACCGACCACGACCCGCAGATCGGGCGGGTCAAGGACATGGGCTCGGCCGCGGTCGGCGTCGCGCTGGTCATGGCCGGACTGTTCTGGCTGTTCGCCATCGCTGAGCGCATAGGCGTGATCTAAAGCATGCAATTGCAGTTTGCGCTTGTGCAGGGCACCATCGCGGAATGACCGAACCTCAGTTCAAGATCACCCTGGCGCAGTTGAATCCGACCGTCGGCGACGTCGCCGGCAACGCCGCCAAAGCGCGCGCCGCGCGCGCGCAGGCCAGGGCCGACGGCGGCGACCTGCTGGTGCTGCCGGAATTGTTCATCACCGGCTATCCGCCGGAGGATCTGGTGCTGAAGCCGGCGTTCCAGGCGGCCTGCCGCGCGGCGGTGGAGGAACTGGCGCGCGAGACCGCCGATGGCGGTCCGGCGGTGCTGATCGGCACGCCCTGGGTCGAGGGCGGCAAGCTCTACAATGCCTGCGCGCTGCTGGATGGCGGGCGCATCGCCGCCCTCCGGTTCAAGGCCAATCTGCCCAACTACGGCGTGTTCGATGAAAAGCGCCTGTTCGCGCGCGGCCCTGCCGCGGGCCCGGTGACGATCCGCGGCATCCGGGTCGGCGTCCCCATTTGCGAGGACATCTGGCTCGAGGAGTCCGAGGACTACGAAAACGTCGTCGAATGCCTCGCCGAGACCGGCGCGGAAATCCTGGTGGTGCCGAACGGCTCGCCCTATGCCCGCGACAAGAACGATCTGCGGCTGTCGATCGCGGTCGCCCGCGTCACCGAAAGCGGGCTGCCGCTGGTCTATCTCAACCAGGTCGGCGGCCAGGACGAACTGGTGTTCGACGGCGCATCCTTCGCGCTGAATGCCGACCTCTCGGTGGCGGCGCAATTGCCGGCGTTTACCGAGGACATCACAACCTTGCTCTGGCGCAAGACCGATTCCGGCTGGCGCTGTTCGGGGCCGGTGGCGCCGATCGTCGATGGCGACAAGGGCGACTACGCCGCCTGCGTGCTCGGCCTGCGCGACTATGTCGGCAAGAACGGGTTTCCCGGTGTGTTGCTCGGCGTCTCCGGTGGCATCGATTCGGCGCTGTGCGCCGCGATCGCGGTCGATGCACTCGGCGCCGAGCGCGTGCGCGGCGTGATGCTGCCGTTCCGCTTCACCGCGCAGGTCTCGCTCGACGACGCGCAGATGCTCGCGAAAGCCCTCGGCTTCCGCTACGAGGTGCTGCCGATCGCCGATGCCGTCAACGGCTTTGAGAAAATCCTGTCGGGCACCTTTGCGGGGTTGCCGCGCGACATCACCGAAGAGAATTTGCAGGCGCGCACCCGCGGCACGCTGCTGATGGCGATCTCCAACAAGACCGGCGCCATGGTGGTCACCACCGGCAACAAGTCGGAAATGTCGGTCGGCTACGCCACGCTGTATGGCGACATGAACGGCGGCTTCAACCCGATCAAGGACATCTACAAGACCGAGGTGTTCCGGCTCTCGTCCCTGCGCAATTCATGGAAGCCCGACGGCGCGCTCGGCCCGTCCGGCGAAGTGATCCCGGTCAACATCATCACGCGGCCGCCGACCGCGGAGCTGCGCGAAAACCAGACCGACCAGGATTCGCTGCCGCCCTACGACATGCTCGACGGCATCCTGGAGCGGCTGGTCGAGCGCGAGCAGCCGCTGGCCGACATCATCGCCGCCGGGTTCGATGCCGCCGTGGTGACGCGGATCGACCGGCTGCTCAACATCGCTGAATACAAGCGCCGGCAGGCAGCCCCGGGCGTGAAGGTGACGCAGAAGAATTTCGGCCGCGACCGCCGCTATCCCATCACCAACAAATTCCGCGACACCGGGAAGTCGCTGCCCGCGCCTGACGAGGCGCTGGTGTCGCGCGCGGCCCGCGGATCTGCCGAAGCGTTCGAAGGGTAGCGCGCAACTCCCTCATGGTGAGGAGCCGCGCGCGCTTCGCGCGGCGTCTCGAACCATCTGTCACATCGCCTGCCGCCATCCTTCGAGACGCCGCGCG
>JBDRNF010000241.1:0-2041 GCA_043811435.1 Pseudomonadota bacterium | reverse complement strand
GGGGCTGCGAACGCAGATGCTGGCACTGCCGAGACACCACCCGCTACCGAGACACCACCCGCTACGAAGAAGAGCGGGCGAGCGCGCAGGTTTGCTCGCGCGACGGCGCTTTTCGCGGTGCTCGGCTTCGTCGCCTATTTCACCTATCCCTGGCTGGCCGCGCGGTGGACGCATGTCTTTCTCGATGACGCCCGGATCGCGGCAAATATGATCGCCCTCAGCAGCGAAGTGTCCGGCAGGATCATATCGCTTCCCGTCATCGCGGGCGACAAGGTCGTTCGTGGACAGGTTCTGGCTACCATCGATGCGGCATCCGCCTCACAGGAACTCAAGGGCCTGGAAGCACAGGTCACAGGCGTCAAATCCCAGCAGGACCAGCTGCGTTCCCAGCAGGGTTTCGTTCGAGGTCAGGTCGCGGCAAAGCTTCAAGCGGCAGAAGCCCAGATTGCCGCGGCTCAAGCCTCCCATGCCGCCGCCGAGGCCGCGCTTCAGAATGCGCAATCTCAATTCGACCGTGTAAAGGCGCTCGCAGGTCGAAACGTGCTATCGGCCCAGCAGCTCGAAGACTCGGATGCCCGGCTGGCTGCCGCCACCCAGCAGGAACGGCTGACTGCGGCCGGGATGCTGACAGCCCGCGCCAATCTCGAAGTCGTGACGGCTGAAGAGGCGCAAATTGGCGTGCTCGACCAGCAGATCGCGACCCTTGATGCGCAGGTCGAGGTACTTTCCGCGCAGATCGAACAGAAACGCATCGACCTCGGCCGCCGCGACATCAGGGCAGAGTTTGACGGCGTTATCGATAGTACCTTTATCGATGCGGGGGAGTACGTATCGCCCGGCACGCGGCTCCTGATCTACCACGACCCGAGCACAGTCTGGGTCGACGCCAACGTCAAGGAGACGGACTTCAGGCGGCTGACGGCCGGCGCGCAGGCGCAGATTGCGATCGACGCGTATCCGGACCGGGAATTCCGCGGCGAAGTCGTCCGGATCGGCGAAGCCGCCACCAGTCAGTTCGCGCTGCTGCCGAGCCCCAATCCGAGCGGCAACTTCACCAAGGTCACTCAGCGCCTGCCGGTGCGGATATCCATCGAACAGCAGGATGGTCTCCTGCGCCCCGGCATGATGGTGGAAGTCAGCATTGATGTCGATTGAGGACCTGTTCGATCGCTACGGTCCGGCCTATCGCTGGCTCGCGACCGGCACTGTGATGATCTCGGCCATCGCCGTCGTTCTGTCGACGACCATCGTCAACGTCGCGATCCCCGGCGTCATGGGCGCGTTCGGCATCAGCCAGGTCGAGGCGCAATGGATCTCGACCGGCTTCCTTGCAGCAATGACGGCGACCATGCTGCTGGCCGACTGGGCCAATAAGGCATTCGGCCAGCGAGCCAGCATGATAGCGGCCCTAGCCTTGTTTGCTGCGGGGTCCGTTCTTGGCGGTATCGCGCCGAACGAAACCGTCCTGACCATTGCAAGGGTGATCCAGGGCGCCGCCGCCGGCATCGTTCAGCCGCTCGCCATGGTCCTGCTGTTCCAGGTCTTTCCGGCAGATCAGCGCGGCGCCGCCATGGGCATATTCGGCATCGGCGTTGTGCTCGCGCCGGCGCTCGGCCCATGGATCGGCGGTATCCTGATTGACGCTTTCAACTGGCGCTACGTCTTTTATCTCGGGATTCCGTTTGCCGCCCTCGGCATTTTCTTGTCAAATCTGTTTCTGCCGACCCGCGCCGACAAGGGTCCTCGTCCGGGATTCGACTGGTTCGGCGTGCTGCTTCTGAGCGTGTTCCTTGGTGTTCTCCTGAATGCGCTGACGAACGCGCAGCGCGAAGGCTGGACGTCCGCTCCGATCCTCGCGCAATTCGCGATCGCTACGATCGCGGCCTCAAGCTTTGTCTGGTGGGAGATCAGGACGGCCAAGCCCATGCTCGACATGCGGCTTTTCAAGCAGCTACCGTTCGCTTCGGCTTGCCTGGTCGGCTTCATCATGGGTGCCGGTCTGTTCGGATCGACCTATCTGGTCCCGCTGTTCGTGCAGACG
>JBDRNF010000240.1:0-14546 GCA_043811435.1 Pseudomonadota bacterium | reverse complement strand
CCTCCATGAGAAAAGAGGGCGCGGGGAAAGCCGGGTGCCGATCGCACCCGCGGTCGTACGCACAACAGGCGCACGAGTAGACCACAGGGCAACCGGATCATCCGGCTTTCCCCGCACGATGGTTTACGGCTTATACGTGATCTCCCCGGTGAGCCATGCACTGTTGCCACCGTCGCCTTGCGAATTGACGATGCAGTCAGGCCCGGTTGAGCCGGATGCATCTCCGCACGACTTGACGCCAGCCTTGGGGCGTCGGGACCACACGATTTCGCCGTCCGCGCCCGTCTTGCCGAAGCTCTCGCCGGACCTCGCGCACATCCGGCCAGTTTCGTCGAAGACAGTTTTCAAGCGCCGTCCGTCTGCGCGCCGCATGCCGCTCACGAGGTTCATCTCGCCCTGCGACTGCAACTGCGCGCCCGACGCTGTCGCGTCCATCGCATCACACCGCGCGTTCGTGACGTGCGCAACGCCCCTCGTTCGGGTGAGACGGGCGAATTGCTAAAGGTGATTTGCCCGACGTGTTAAGCGAAATATTTTTGTTTCGAGGGATTGACTTTGATTTCCGATAATCAGAAGTGATTTGCCCGTCGGGTAGTCGCACCCTCCCCTGGAGGGCAGGGCAATCGCAGATGGCCAAAAATTCGGTAAATCCGAATGAAAATGGTGATTTCGTTCTAGCTTTGATTCCAGTTTGTTCGCGATCCGATTCCATCGCCAGCTTCATTTTAGGGAGACATGCGATTGCCCTGCCCTGGAGGGGGAGGGTCGGCTCGCTTTGAGCGAAGCGAAATGCGAGACGGGGTGGGGTGACGGTCCGTCAACTTGCGCACTGTTCGAGACGAGAGACTTTCACCCCACCCCGCTCGCTACGGACGATGCTCCGCATCGCCGGGCGCGAGCGACCCTCCCCCTCCAGGGGAGGGTAAGTGAGAGCTAGTAACGTCGCGATACGTCAATGGTGTGCCGCCTGTGATCGCCGGACGCATGCGCCATCGCGGTGGTGGCCCCGGGGCAACATGAAAACCATCGCCGACGAACGAATTAAGCCCCGGCCGCGATATGGAAGCCTATACCTGCAGGCCACAGCGATTCGCTGGGATCGCCGCTGGAAGGAACACCAATATGCGCAAGCTTGCCTGGATCGTGACACTCACAGCACTTGCCGCGGCGCCGGCGGCGGCTGACACCGCGATGCCGGAACTGCGCGGAACCTGGAAGGGCGAGAGTCACTCCATCGTCATGGGCGCCGGGCCTCATCATCCCGATGCCAGGACGGCCGAACCGCGGTTCACCGCCGTTCCGTTCACGCTGGTGATCGACAAGCAGGACGGCCGCCGGTTCTTCGGAAAATTCTCGTCGAGCCAGCACAGCGAGACGGTGATCGCCGTCGTCTCGCGCGGCGGCACGATCTTCATGGCCGACGACGACGGCTACAATGTCGGCACCATGCTCGCGCCGGATCGCATGGAGCTCTGCTACCTGCATTCGTCATCGGCCAAACGCATCGCGTCATGCACGGAGCTGACCAGGCAGAAGCCGTAGGGATCAGCCGCGGCCGGACTGCACCTGGCGGCCGGCGTCAGGCAGCGACCCGCGGGCTGAACATCTTCCTCATGTTCTCCAGGTAGTGATCTTCCGAGGTGGTCCAGCGCAAACCGGCGACGAGCCTGGTGTCAGGTCCGGCGGGATAGCGGATCCTGCAGCCCTGCTCGGTCGCGGCCGCGAACACGGCCCCGGCGACCTCGGCCTCCGTGCAATAGGGCGTCGGATAGTTGGCCATCTTCGCGAAACAGGCCTGGGCAAAGGACCCATACTCCGCCGGGATCAATCCCTGCATGCGCGCGCCGCCATTGGCGGTGAAGCTGGTGGTCGGCGCATAGCCGGGCTCCACCAGCCTGGCCTTGATGGCGAACGGCTCCAGCTCGTGGGACAGCGACTCGGTAAAACCCTCTACCGCGCATTTGCTGGCCGCGTAAACCGCCACCAGCGGCATCGGCGCAATGCCGGCGCTCGACGTGACGTTGATGATGACGCCCTGCCCCTGCTTGCGCATGTGCGGAATGATCGCACGGCAGGTCGCGAACACGCCGAAAGTGTTGGTCTCGAATATCTCGCGCACTGTGCTGTCCGGCGTGGCTTCGATGACCGAGGCCATGCCGATGCCCGCATTGTTCACCAGCACGTCGATGGCGCCGAACGCGGCAACGCCGGCGGCGATGGCCTCGCCGATGCTGCCGGCATCGGTGACGTCGAGCGGCAGCAGTTTCAGCCGCTCCGATGTCGTCGCGAACACCGCGGGATCGGGCCGGCGCATGGTCGCAAGCACGTTCCAGCCTCGCGCGAGAAAGAGTTCGGCCATCGCCTTGCCATAGCCCGATGAGGTGCCGGTGATGAGGATCGTCCTGGTCATAGGGTCTTCCTTTGCTGTTTCCGCCCCTCTGATAGACACCCTTCGCAAGACGATATATAATTAAACGTCGAATATTCATTACGGATCGTCCAAAATGGACCCCCTCAGCGAACTCGTCGCCTTGCTGCGCCCGCACGCCGCGGTGTCGAAGCCGATCACCGGGCGCGGGAGGTGGGGCGTGCGCTATTCGGCCTACGGACTGCCGGGGTTCGCGATCGTGCTGTCAGGGCAATGCTGGCTGGCGATCGAGGGCAACGAACCGGTGCGGCTGGATCGCGGAGACTTCGTGCTGCTGCCGGCCACGCCGGCGTTCGCGCTGTCGAGCCAGCCGGGCGCCGATTGCGTGCATCGCGATCCCATGGACACGGCGGTTCGGCACGGCGAACAGGAGGGCGAACCCGACTTTCAGATGCTCGGCGGCGCCTTCGCCATCGAGATGGTCAACGCGCCGCTGCTGGTCGCGCTGCTGCCCGGCATGGTTCACATTCGTGCGTCCGAAGGCGGTGCCGGACGGCTGCGCCGCATCATCGACCTGATCATGGAAGAATGCGGGTCCGATCATCCGGGCAAGGAAATGATCCTGCAACGTCTTCTGGAAGTCATGCTGGTGGAATCCCTGCGTTGGCGCAGCAACGGCGGGGACGCGCTGCCGGCCGGGTTGCTCCGCGGCATGCGCGATCCCGCACTGGCGCGGGCGCTGCGGGCGGTGCATGGCAACGTTCGTGCCGGATGGACGGTGGCCGAACTCGCCGGGCTTGCGGGCATGTCGCGCTCGGCCTTCGCCGCGCGGTTCGGCGAGACCCTCGGCTGTGCGCCGATCGAATACCTGTCGCGATGGCGCATGGCGCTGGCGCAGGACGCGCTGAGCCGCGGCGGCAAGTCGCTGGACCGCCTCGCCGACGAGATCGGCTATGACTCCGCCAGCGCCTTCAGCACCGCGTTTCGCCGGCGCACAGGTTGCTCGCCGGGCGCATTCGCTCGCGCGCACCGGACGCAGGCGGAAGCTCGATAGTGATGCCGGCATTTGGGGGTCCGGCCGCCCACCGTGAAGCGGCGGCCGGGACATTCCGAAATTTTCCTGATATTCAGCGCAGCTCCGGGCCGGCCCGGCCGTAAATGATGATACCTGCCGGTTGGAGGCGACGGTGCTGCGGTTTTCTGGTTTCGAACTCGATCCGGAGCGCGCCGAGTTGCGCCGCCCCGACGGCGGGACGACCAAGCTCCGGCCGAAGGCGCTGGAGATGCTGAGGCTGTTCGCCGCCAGTTCGGGGCGCGTTCTCAGCAAGCAGCAGTTGATGGAAGCGGTCTGGCCGAACGTCCATGTCGGCGAGGACAGCCTGTTTCAATGCATCCGCGAAATCCGCGCCGCGCTCGGCGACGACAAGCGCGAGATGATCCGGGTGATCTCCGGCCGCGGCTATTTGTTCGCGGCCGAGGTGACTGATACGGCGGTCCCGGCCGCGCCGGCAGACACAGCACCCGGCCAGCCGGCACCCATCGAATCCGGCACAGACGCCGCCGAAACCAACGTCGAACCTGCAAAACGCCGGTTCGATTTCAGCCCGCGGGGCCGCAGGGCGCTCGTCGCCGCCGTCGTCCTCGCCGTTCTCGGCAGCGCCATCGCCGCATGGATGTTGCGCCCTGATCTGATCGTCGCGCGCGCACCCACGACCCTCGCCGTGATACCGCTCGCGGACGCAAGCGGCGATCCGCTCGTCGCCCGGATGGCCGCGAACGTCAGCGGTCGTCTCGCCGACGGACTGGCGAAGATCGAGAGCATCCGCGTCCTGACGGCGAACGCCGCCGCACCGCAGGCCGACTTCGTGGTGACGGGCGAACTGCAGAGGAACGAGCAGGCCTGGACCGTGCGGGCGCGCATGACATCAACCGCGACAAGCGAGGTCAAGTGGACCGCTTCCTATTCGGTCAACCTGGCGGACACCGACCCGCAGCTGCAGCAGTCCCGGCTGGCGGCGGGCGTCGGTCACGCGCTGGCGCTGCGCCTCAACGAACTGCTGAACCCCGATGCGCGATCGGCTGCGATGAGCAAGGTCGTGATCGAACAGGCCACCGCCCATATCAAGCAGACCTCGCCGGAACGTTTTCAGGCGGCGCAGGCCATGCTGGAGAAGGCGCTCGCCGAAGACCCTGACAATTCCGACGTTCAGATCGCGCTGGCAGCCCTTCTGATGCGCGGCGTGCAGATGGTGTGGCTGAGCCCGGCCGAGCGCGATGCGGCGGAGACCAGGGCCGGGGCGATGTTGCAGCAGACGCTGCGCGCAAGGCCCAATCACATCCCGGCGCATGAGGCCTATTGCCGCTTCCTCAATGCCACCAACCAGTTCCGCGCCAGTCTCGTGGCCTGCGCCAGGGCCCTGAGCTTCGATCCGTGGAACGGAATCGCGCTGTACCATGTCGGCCTTGCGCAGATTCAAACCGGACGCTTCGAGGATGCGCTGGCGACGTTCCAGCAGGCTGACCGCTTCGACACCCCGCAGGTCTCGCGCTGGACCTGGATGATCGGCGCCGGCTGGGCCAACATGTTGATGGGGCGCGCCGAAGACGCGGTGCCGTGGCTGCAGAAGTCGATCGCGATCACATCCGCCAGCGGGCGCACGCACATGCTGCTGGCGGCGGCCTACCAGCAACTGGGCAAATTCGACGAGGCGCGGGCCGCGATGGAAACGGGCCGCGAATTGCGGCCGGGCTCGACCGTTCTCAATGTTCCGACGCCCACGAAGAATGCCAGCCCGGTCTATCTCGAGGCGGCCGAACGGATCATGCGGTCGATGGCGGCGGCGGGGTTGCCGGAGGGGTGAGAGGCCGCGCGTGACGCT
Source organism: Pseudomonadota bacterium (assembly GCA_043811435.1). Classification (GTDB taxonomy): domain Bacteria; phylum Pseudomonadota; class Alphaproteobacteria; order Rhizobiales; family Xanthobacteraceae; genus Bradyrhizobium. Next base: position 9,299 of record JBDRNF010000240.1, on the reverse strand, counting down.
CGGTTCATCCGGCTCAGCATCCTGGGTGTTTGAAAAATGCCCGAATCGGTCGAAAGTCTCCCTTTGCGATACTAAAGGGAGCTCCCATGACCGGTGAACTGAAACTGGCGTTTTCCCTCCTGTTAATTGTGGCGATCGGATATCTTTTGTGGCGCACCGGCATCCTGAGGGTCCTGACTAGCCGACCAACCGCGCGCTGTCGCGATGGCTCGATGTCGTTCAGTGAGCATCGCTGTGGGACCTGTTCGCATCACGGCGGTGTAGCGGAATTTCTTTCGGCTTAATCGACCCGACGTTGGCTTTGATAGGCATCCGATTTGTTTGAGAGCATCATGTAGAGAACCGTTCTATGGAGCCAAAACCTAACCTGCCAACATTGGATTCCATTCAGAACGGCGAAATTGCCGAGGATCAGAGCTACGAGTTCAAGGCTCGCATTAATTTTGATGATCTTCGCGGGAAGTCGAATTTTATTGACGATGTTACTGCCTTTCTTAATGCTGGCTCGGGACATCTCATCCTCGGGGTCCATGAAAAGAAAGGCAGATTCGATCGGTTCGAGCCGATGAATGGCGACAGAGACACGCTTCAACGTCGGATCACGTCAATCATTCAAGATAATATCGATCCCAAGCCTCTTGGCGTTATTCTCCGATTTATTGACCTCGACGACAGCAAATTTCTGATCGATATCGGTCTGCCAGAGCACCGGCTCAGACCTTATCAAAACAAGATTACGGGCGGTTTCTACCTTCGTACGGGTGCGCAAAATACACCGATCCCTCGCGACCAACTTCATACCTTGTTCACCCCAATAGAACGGATCGAGGCGGATACGTTAAAACTCCTGGAGCGCGAGAATGCTGCCGTCGATGCCCGCGATATCATGCAGAAGAATGGTGCAACGCTGCACATTGCGATTGTGCCGCTCGAACATTATCAGCGTGACCGTGCCCCGTTTGATCCAGGTCGGTCTGTACTCAGGACGATCCCCCACTACCATGGCAACGGCTCAGGCATCTTCAAGGGCTGTGAGAACGGGGTGGAGGTCCGCGATTCGACCTTCAATGAAGGGCGAGCAATTTTTCGATTTTTCATCGGCGACGACTGGCTTATTCATTCCTATGTCTCGCATCCTTTCGTGGTGAAGGAAGGGGAAGATAGACTAACGCTGCAGGAGTTTCGCGGCGAGCTCTCTAAGCACCTCGGCGACATTCAGCTCATCCTCGACAATTCCGGAATTTGTGGTCCGTTTGGCATATTGATGGCAGTTAAAAATCTCAGGAACAATCCAAAGCTGGAGTGGGCTTTCCCGAATGCCAACAGCGCCAGCATGCCGCGCGCTGTGCGGAAAGAACGCATCGACGACACCGATATGGTAGAGCGGTTTTTCGATAAGGTGCGAGGCGTATCAGTTTATGGGCGGTGAGTTCCGGTTCGTTGCCGCCTACACCGACGGGGTACATGGCCCAACAAAGATATCTTGCGATCCAGCGCGAGATGGCATATGTCTTTGGCATATGCCATGGAGAAGTGCCATGTCCGAGCAGCGACACGTCAGACTCTTCCGCAATGGCCGCAACCAGGCGGTCCGCATTCCCGTGGAATTCGAACTGCCGGGCGATGAGGCGATCATGCATCGTGACGGCGATCGCCTGGTAATCGAACCGGTGCGCAAGCGTGGACTGGTCGCCTTGCTGAAGTCGATGAAACCACTCGATGAGGCGCTTCCTGATATCGACGATCCGGTGCCGGCGCGGGAGAAGGTGTTTTGACCACCTACATGCTGGACACCAACATTATCTCCGACCTGATCAGGAACCCGCAGGGCAAGGCCGCGAAGCGGATCGCCAAGATCGGGGAGGACAACATCTGCACCAGCACCATCGTCGCGGCCGAGCTGCGCTACGGATGCGCAAAAAGCGGCTCGAAACGGCTGTTGAAGGCCGTCGAGGACCTGCTTGGCGAGATCAGCGTACTGCCGTTCGATGTGCCCGCCGACGCTGAATACGGCGGCATCCGCTCGGAGCTGGAAGCCGCGGGCAAGCCGATCGGCGGCAACGACCTGCTGATCGCCGCGCACGCCCATACGATCGGCGCCACGATTGTCACCGCCAATACCGGCGAGTTCAAACGCATCCGCGGCCTCAACGTGGAGAACTGGCTGGCTTGAAAAGACGGTGTCGGTGATTTCCTCCCGGGGCCGCCCTTTTCTCGCCGCCATCATCCTTCAGGAACGCTGCAGGGGGGCCTACGGGGGCAGTATTCCCAAAGGGTCCTGTGTGATCGTCCGACATTTGCTGCAACATGAGGCTACCGTTTCCCGCCGCGCGCTGCTGGGCGGGCTTGGATCCGTGGCCAGCGCGCTCGCGCTCGGCGGATGCGCCGGGCTGGGTGCGACGGGCGCGAGCTTCGATGCTTCATCGCTCTCAGTGGACCCTACCTTACTCGTCACGACCACGCGCAAGCCGGTGAACGGCGGGCGCGCGAAGCCGTGGTTCGGGTCGGGACGGGCATCTACGATGACCGTCGCACGGGCAAAGCTGGTGCCGCCTGACGACAGCCGTTTCTCTCTCGCCGCGGCCGGCCTTGCCGGCTGGCGCCTGGACCGGATCGAGCCGGTTTCAGGAGAGGCAAGCGATCTTCTCGCACAAGCCGGCGGACCGGATGTCCTGATCTACGTGCATGGCTTCAAGCAGACGTTCGAGACGGCGGCGCTCGATGCCGCACACCTCTCCGATGGCATCAAGTTCCGCGGCCAGACCATGGTCTTCTCCTGGCCGTCCAAGGCGGGGCTGTTCGACTACGCCTATGATCGCGACAGCGCGATGTGGTCCCGCGACGGCTTCGAACGCGTGCTCCGTTCCATCGTGGCAAGCCCGAGCGCCGGCCGCATCCACATCGTCGCGCACAGCATGGGAACCATGCTCACGCTCGAAAGCCTGCGCCAGCTCCATGCGCGATATGGCGACACCGTCGCGGACAGGATCGGGGCCGTGGTGTTCGCCGCGCCTGACATCGACATGGACGTGTTCTCGTCCGCCATCGGCCGCATCGGTCCGCTCGCCCGCAAGATCACCGTCATTACCGCGACCAACGACCGCGCGCTGGCGCTTTCAGGCAAGCTCGCCGGCGGGATGACACGGGTCGGCGCGGCCGAGAAGGCCGCCATCGAGCGGCTCGGGGTGCGCGTGATCGATGCTTCCGACTCGGGCTGGGGCATCATCAACCACGATCTGTTTCTGTCGAATGCGGAGGTCCGGCAGGTGATCCGCCGCTCGATCGATACCGCGGCGGCGTGAACTCAGGCTTTGCGGCAGCGACAGCGGTTTCATGGCTTGCGCCTGCCGGATGGAACCGTCAACGGTTCCGGCGTGGGCGCAAGATGCAGCCGGTCCTTTCCTGAAAGGATATTGCCTTGCACCTGTGCGGTCAGACGCTCCATATCCCGGCGCCGCACATCCTCTACCGCTTGCCCGACGTCCTCGGACGAACAACCAAGGGCGTTCAGCCCTTCGGCGCCCATGAGGAAGGCCGATTCGACCGTCTCGCGGATCTCATAGTCCACGCCGGCGAGGATCAGTTCGATCGAATGGCCTCGATCCCAACTCCGCACCAGCAGCTTGGCGATCGGGAACTCGGCCTTGACCAGTTCGACGATGTGGCCCGCGGCCTTGCGATCATTCACGCAGACCATGATGACTTCAGCGCTCTGCGCGCCGGAATGATGAAGAATATCCAGCCGCGTTCCGTCGCCGTAGAAGATCTTGAAACCGAAGCGCTCGGCTTCCCGGATGCGGTCGGGATCGTTCTCGATGATGGAGACGTCGACACCCCTGGAGAGCAGGACCTGCGAGGCAATCTGGCCGAAGCGTCCGAAACCGATCATGAGCACCTGACCTTTGAGGTCCCGCGCTGCTTCGACCCCGGCCAGCGAAACATCCTTCTTCAACAGCCGGTCGGCCACGATAAGAATCAGCGGCGTCAACGCCATCGACAGGATGACGACGGTCGAAAAGACCGCGCTCTCCCTCTCCGAGATCACGCCGGCCTGCGATGCCGCAAGGTAAAGCACGAAGGCAAACTCACCGCCCTGCGCGAACATCGAGGTGCGACGCAGGGAGGCATGATTGGTGGCGCCGAACGCGCGTGCCACGGTATAGATACCGATCGCCTTGACCGCCACATAGGCAGCCAGCAGGGCGATCAGCAGCGGCCATTGCGCGATGACGATTCGAAGGTCGAGCGACATGCCGACGGCGAGAAAAAACAGGCCCATGAGCAGACCTCGAAAGGGTTCGATGTCGCTTTCGATCTGATGACGATAGCTGGACCCGGACAGCATCACGCCGGCGAGGAACGCCCCCATGGCCATCGACAGGCCCGATGCATCCATCAGCAGCGCGGCCCCCAGAACGATCAGCAGGGCCCCCGCTGTGAGAACTTCGCGCGCCCGCGCGCGGGCCAACAGCGCAAAGAAGGGATTGAGCAGATATCTGCCCGCAAGGATCAGCAGGGCGACGGCCCCGACCGCAATGGCGAAACCGTCCAACCCGCCTTCGCTGCCGGCGACAGGTGACAGAAAGGCGACAAGCGCCAGCAGGGGAACGATCATCAGATCCTCGAACAGGAGGATAGAAACCGATTTCTGCCCCTCCGGCTCGGCCAGTTCCCCGCGCTCCTGCAGGATCGACATGATGACGGCGGTGGAAGACAGGACGAAGCCCGCGCCGGCGACAAAAGCCGGCACCCGGGAAAGATTGAACAGGAATATCCCGGTCAGGGTAAGCAGCGTCATACAGATCAGGACCTGCGCCAGGCCGAGTCCGAAGATCTGACCGCGCATTGTCCAGAGCTTCTGGGGGCGCAATTCCAATCCGATGACGAACAGGAACATCACCACGCCAAGCTCGGAAAAGTGCAGGATCGTCGCGGGATTTTCGAACAGTCCGAGTATCGAGGGACCCACCAGCGCGCCTGCGGTGAAATAACCGAGAACCGAACCGAGGCCCAGTCGGCGAAATAGCGGAACTGCGACCACAGATGCCGTCATCAGCACAACTGCCGGACCTATTGTTTGCGCCCAACCTTCGGCCGCCATACGCTTTCTCCAGTTCCTTGAATGAACAGCGCCGCATCAGGCATCGCAATCCCGGGTCGATCCAACCCGGTTCGGCGCGGCCTCTCCCCGGCGCTTCTTTTCCGCAGCCCGAGCCTTGTTCAAATCGGAGGGGTTTGGAGTGAACAGTTTATACCGAAATGGCGCGCCCGAAGAGATTCGAACTCCTGACCCCTGGATTCGTAGTCTGGTGCTCTATCCAGCTGAGCTACGGGCGCTTAGCGCTGAGCGCGTCGCCGCATAAGCGCGGACGAAAGTCGGCGGCGCAGGCGCCACGGGCGGTCATCCGTAACGTCGATCGCCTGGCCGAAAATCGAAGCTTGCACCGAAAATCCTCAAACCGAGGCTTGACGCGCTGATCTCTTTTTTTGTTCTTTTCTAGCCATAGTCGGCGCACAGGCAATTGTAGAAATCCGCCCGGGACGCGGTTTTTTTTTGGGGGGACTTTGGATGGGATGGTTCGACTGGTTGAAGGCGAAGCCACGATCACTCGGGCCGACGTCAGAAGGACTATACGGAAAGTTGCCGAGAGGAGCGCGTTGGACGGGCGGCCCCGATCCCGCAGGCGATCCCAGCAACTTCATCCCCCGTCCTGGAGACTACGTCTTCGATATCTCCGAGTGGAAATGGGAGGAGCAACTTTGGATTGAAGCCACGGCGGGTGCAGCCGGATTCGGTCTCATCGTAGGATTGTCCGATGGCAGCGCAACGGGCGGCGCTGAGCTCTGGCAGAATGACGGAAGTGGGGGTCAGATCTTCAAGGAAACCCAGGAGTGGACCATTCCTCGTGGCTTACCGACGCAAGAGTTGGTGCTTGTTTCCCACGGCGAACGAACGACGCAGGTACTCCGCACGCTCGAGCGATGCTTTGGCTATGAACCGCTTGCGCACCCCGCTTTGCCTGACAAGACAGCGGTGCTCTGCGAGCTCCTTATGTTGCGGGGAATCGTCAAACCGGACGAAGGCCGCTTCACGGCACGAATGAAGGTCGTGCTTCCAGAGAATGATGGCCGGCCTTACGGCGAGTTCTTCCTGAACGTCAACTCTGTGAGCAGGCAGCTTTGGCTGTCCGAAAAATCCGATGAGTACAGGATCGCGATATTGACGTGGTTATCTGGCGATGGCGGGGCAGCATAGCAGTTCCCACGGATCGTCGCCGGTTGGCAGACAATCGCAGCTGGCGCGCCCGAAGAGATTCGAACTCCTGACCCCTAGATTCGTAGTCTAGTGCTCTATCCAGCTGAGCTACGGGCGCGTTTTTCGCTGGGCATTTTGGGCTTAAGGCCCGGATGCAATCCGAGGATTGGTCGGAAGGTCGCGAAAGAGCGCTTTAGCTACCCGCTCCGGGGGGGATTGGCAAGGTCCGGCGGACGGGTATCTGCGGGGCTAGTCGACGGCATTTTAACGCCGTCATTCCGGAGCGCGCCAACGGGTCCGGAATGACGGGTGAAGATGCCCCGGAATGACGGATGAGGCTGGGTTTACGCCCTTGCCCGCTCATTGCGGACGCTGAGCAGTTCCACCGGACGGTCCGGGATCGCGATCCGGAAGGTGGCGCCGATGGTGCCTTCGACCAGGTGGATGTCGCCGCCATGGGCGCGGACCAGTTCGGCGGCGATGGCAAGGCCGAGCCCGCTGCCGCCGGGGCGGCCGGAGGTCTGGAACGCCTCGAACAAATGTTCGCGGGCCCTTTGGGGCACGCCGGGGCCGGTGTCGGAAACCTCGATGATGGCGACCGAGCCCTCGCGGCGACCGGTAATGCGGATCTGGAAGGTCGCGGCGTCGCCCTTGGGGCGGCTTTCCAGCGCCTGCGCCGCATTGCGCACGAGGTTGAGCAGCACCCGAAACAGCTGGTCGGGATCGGCGTCGATGGTGAGCCCGCGCTCGATCGCGCTGATCCAGCCGATCGTGGCGTCGGTGGCGAGCCCTGCGGATTCGCGCACCTCGGCGACCACAGGCTCGATCAGGATCATGCGGCGGTCGGGGGCGGCCTCCTGGGCGCGGCCATAGGACAGCGTCGACTGGCAGAATGCGATGGCGCGCTCCAGCGAGCGCATCAGCTTGGGGGCGAAGCGCTGCACCCTGGGATCGGGCACGCTGGCGAGCTGGTCCGACAGCAGCTGCGAGGAGGCCAGGAGGTTGCGCAGATCATGGTTGATCTTCGATACCGCGAGGCCGAGCGCGGCGAGCCGGCTCTTCTGATGCAGCATCGACACCAGGTCGCGCTGCATGTCACTCAATTCGCGCTCGGCGACGCCGATCTCGTCGCCGCGCTGGCTGGGGACGATGATATAGGCCGAACTCTCGGGGTTCTCGTGGAACCCGACCAGGCTCGCGGTCAGCCGCCGCATCGGCCGCACGAACAGGAAATGCAGCGCCAGATAGACCAGCCCGGCGGTCAACATCGCGATACCCAGCGAGACCAGCAGCAGGTTGCGTGAAAACCGGTACATCGCCTGCCGCAGCGGCGCCTCGTCGATCACGACCTCGATGAACTGCCCGCCGCCGGACGCCGGTCCGACCACCCGAATCGCCTGATTGCCGCGTGCCAGCATGATTTCGAAGGAATCCCGGATTCCCGACCACACCGTCATGGTGCGCACGTCGATATCGCGATCGATCGCCGGCGGCAGATCGGCGCTGGCCAGCAGCCGGCGCTGCTGCCCCATCTTGATGGCCACCGCGCGCGCGCCGATGCTCCTGAGGATTTGCCGTGACAGCGAATCCGGAACCATGCCGAGCGGCGCGGCATCCAGCACCAGGGCGGCGGTGTTGGCCGCCGCCAGCCGGTCGTTCAGCCGGTTCATGTGGAAATTGGCGATCGAGGGCACATAAATCAGCATTCCCGCTATCATGATCAGGGGAATGGTCAGCAGCAGCAGCTTGCCGGACAGGCCAAGCCGTCGCGGCAGCCTTGACGACGGTCCTGGCGACGCCGTCGGCTGCGATGTTTCGATGGCTGGCTGCTGGTCGCTCACGGACACGATATAGGCCCCGATGCCATTGTTTCGAGGATGCGTTCTGCACTGCAGCAGGTCAAATTACGGATCGCTAATGTCGACCGGATCCGGATCCGGCGACGCCACGCCCGCCACTGACAAAAACCCCGCGAAAACAGATATATTCGCGCCAATTGCGTCGTTTCGAGGAACCTGGAATGCGGCGTCGCGCAACATTGACGAAAACAGGTCGCTCCCGTATAAGCCGCGCCAACTGTCCGCGATGGCCCGGTTCGACCGGGGCGGCTCAATTGGGCCGGAAACGGCCCGTTTCGGGCCGGTCAACATCACCGGACTAACCTCATTCATCAGGCAAATCGCAGCTTAGCCTGCCAATTGTCAGCGGAGAACTACCCGTGAAGCGGACTTATCAACCCAGCAAACTGGTGCGCAAGCGCCGCCACGGCTTCCGCGCCCGCCTTGCCACGGTCGGCGGCCGCAAAGTTCTCGCCGCGCGCCGCGCGCGCGGCCGTAAGCGCCTGAGCGCCTGAGCCGGGCTTCCCGGGGATTTCATCATGGATCGGCTAAGGCAGCGGGCGGACTTCCTCGCCGTTGCCAATGGCGCGCGGGCCAACAGCGCTGGCTTCGTGCTGCAAGGCCGACTGCGCGACGATGACGGCCCGATCCGGGTCGGCTTTACCGTTACCAAGAAAAACGGCACCGCCACCGAGCGCAATCGGATCCGGCGCCGGCTGCGCGAGCTGGTGAAGCGGCTGGACGTCATATCCATGCGACCGCACAGTGATTATGTGCTAGTCGGCCGGCGTACCGCACTGAACCGCGACTTTACGACCATGCTCGACGATCTCCGCTCGGCGCTGGCTCGCCTCGAGCGGCAGCCCAAAGACCAGGTGACGAGATTGCCCAAGGAATCGCCCAAGGGAATTGCCAAGGGAATTGCGACGGCGCGTGCCAGCGACGTGGGTACCGGCTCGCGCCAGGACACCGCTTCAAAGGATACCGCGTCAAATAAAGACTCTCGCGCCAGCCGCAAACCGAATTGAATGACGAGACCTGAACGATGACCGATAATCGCAACACCATCCTCGCCGTCATTCTGTCCGGCCTCGTGCTGATCGGCTGGCAATACTTCTTCAACATGCCGCAGATGGAAAAGCAGCGCGCGCAGCAGGCCCAGATGGAGCAGGCCAAGCAGGCGGCGCAGCCCGGCAGCCCTCCCG
>JBDRNF010000239.1:0-28189 GCA_043811435.1 Pseudomonadota bacterium | reverse complement strand
CCGGGAGGGGGGGGGCTTTATTGGGGGCGGGGCGGTCCGGCTCAGCCCGGCCGACGACATCGTGATCCGAGTCGAGCGCGCGCTCGACCTCGACCGCGAAGGTCAGCTCGTCGCGTCGGTCCTCTCCAAGAAGATTGCTGCCGGGTCGAGCCACGTCGTTCTCGATCTGCCGGTTGGGCCGACTGCAAAGATCCGCACCGCAGAGACCGCGCGGTCTCTGACGCAGGATTTGATCGATGTGGCGCAGGCTTTCGGTCTCAAGGCGCTGGCTGTCATTACCGACGGCTCGCAGCCGGTCGGGCGGGGGATCGGACCTGCGCTCGAGGCACGGGACGTGCTCTCGGTGCTGCAGAACGAATCCGCTGCGCCGACCGACTTGCGGCAAAGGAGCTTGACGCTGGCCGGGGCCTTGCTTGAGCTTGGCGGCGTGGCCACACCGGGCAACGGCGAGGCGATGGCGGTCGCTACGCTCAACAGCGGTCGTGCCTGGGCCAAGTTCCAGCGAATCTGTGAGGCGCAAGGTGGCATGCGACGGCCGCCTCGGTCCTCACATCAGCATCCGGTGATTGCCGACCGGGCCGGGCGTGTCGGCGGCGTCGACAATCGCCGGGTCGCAAGGGTCGCGAAGCTTGCGGGAGCGCCCGATGCAAAGGCGGCAGGCATCGAGGTTCATGTCCGCCTGAACGATATGATCGAGCCTGGGCAGCCTCTCTACACGATCCATGCGGAGGCGCCAGGCGAATTGGCCTATGCCCTGGACTACGCTGCGGCAAACCCAAGCATCTACCAGGTGATCGAACCGTGACGCGGCCACTGCTTATTCCATTGCCCGGCAACGCTCCCTTGGTTGACGGCTTGGCGAGCGTGATTGGCGCCGACGTCGGTCGCGTCGCGATTCGCCGCTTCCCGGACGGCGAGACGTATCTGCGCTACGAAACACCGATTGCGGGACGATCACTTGTATTCCTTTGCGCCCTTGATCGTCCAGACGACAAATTCTTGCCGCTGGCGTTCGCGGCGGCCGCCGCTCGCGATCTAGGTGCTACACGAGTCGACCTCGTTGCCCCCTACCTCGCCTACATGCGACAGGATCGTCGGTTCCAGGAGGGAGAAGCAGTCACCTCGACCCATTTCGCAAAACTCTTGTCTGGCCAGATCGACTCGCTGGTCACGGTGGACCCACATTTGCACCGTCGCAGCTCGCTTGCGGAGATCTATAGCATTCCAACCAAGGTCCTGCATGCTGCGCCGCTGATTTCGGAGTGGATCCGCGGCGAGGTGAAGATGCCGCTCTTGATCGGTCCGGATAGCGAGAGCGAACAGTGGGTCGCCGCCGCGGCGCGCGATGCGGGCGCCCCGTACGTGGTGTTGCAAAAACTGCGGCACGGAGACCGCGATGTCGACGTTTCCGTCCCCGACGTGGCGCGCTGGCGCGACCACACGCCAGTTCTCGTCGATGATATCGTCTCTACCGCACACACGATGATTGAAACGATCGGCCACCTGAAACGGGAGGGCATGCAGCCGCCGGTGTGTGTCGCAGTTCATGGCATCTTTGCGGGCTCCGCATTTGGCGACCTTGTTGCTGCCGGAGCAGGCCGGGTGGTTACGACAAATACGGTTCCTCACGCCACGAATGCGATCGATATCACGGGGCTCCTAGCGCAAGGCATAAGCGCAATCGCGGGATAGCGCAAGACAACGGCCTAAGTGGCTTGAAAGAGTCGCGCTCAGATACGAAACCTAGCGCGACTGTAGTGCCGCAAGCAGCATGCCAATGTGGCCGTTGCCCCACATCGGAAGAAGAAGGCGCGAATATGAAACCGGTCCGCGCGATCCTTGAACCGCGCCCGAGCCGTGCTGGTAATAGGTCGGCGCCCGACTTTCAAGGGTCACACTGCATTGAGAAGTCAAGTATTCCAATGGATACTTTGACTCGATTTCATCGGCAAACTTGCCGGTGATCGTCTCGCCATATCGATCGGTCAGCTGCTGTCCGACAGAATTGAGCCGGAAGCGTTCTGGCTTTTCGAAAACGTCGATCAACATCAGCTTGTCCGCAAGGTCCGGAAGCGATGGGATTTTAAAGTCGTCCCAAAAGGGCATCGTGTTCTCTCCGCGCTCCAAACTCTCCCAATAAGCGCGAACGCGGTCGAGATCCGGATCGATCTTTCTCGGCACGGAAAAAGGGAACAACGGGGCGCTTCATGTTGGCTCACAGACGGCTAAACGACTCAGATGTTCGATTATGGCTTGCTCCGGCGTTGCCTGCACCCGGCAGGGTCTCGGCGTCTCATCCGTTCGTTGGCAGGTCGTCGAAGCAGAATGAGCATATCTCTGGCCGATTGTTGGCGCATGATGATTTCACTCTTCAGTGCGCCTTAACTTAAATCAATTATGCGTTGATCTTCAATCGGGTACGAACGATCTCTATTCGTCGCCTTCGCGCCTTGAATTAGGTCGCCTTCGGAGCAACCGTTCTTCCTGCCCCCATCGCCATCGGCGCGCAATGGGCCTGCGGCCCCCCTCCCGGCCGGGACAATCGCACCGACATCATGCGGACGCGCGTACCGTTGGACCGTCCAAGCTGGTCCGCGGATTTGGTTGGGGTGACTTCTCTCGCAGGTTTTCCGGTCAGCGGGCCGCGTGCCCAGCACTCGCCCATCGCCAACCACCCCCGAATATCGTCCAGACCAGATAGAGCGACATGATTGCGCCGCCGAAACAGAACACGGAAATATACGCGTAGGCGAAGAACAGATAGGTGACGGCCAACACCAAAGTGACCAGCAGCCCGAATATCCTGACGTTGGCTTCGGACGACAACAGAAGGGACCCGATCACGATGGCCCCATAGATCGCATAGGTCGTGTGGCGACCGATGATATAGTCGAACAGCTCCTTGCCTTGGTAGATGATGACGTGCGGTAGGAACCTCGTCGTCAGCCAGCCGTCATGTGCAAAATAAGGGAAGTATTGCATGGCGCCGAGCATGCCGCCCACGATGACAAGCACGAGATACAGGGGGTTGCGCCGTTGAGACACGAGAAAGTACGCCGGGAATGGGACCCAGATCGGCCATGCCAGCCAGGAAAAAAACATGTAGGCCAGCGAATACCGCTCCACCAAAGTTGCGTCCCCATTTGCCATCCAGACCGCGCCTTCAAACCCCTGCTGCAAACCGAATAAGAGAGGAAGAGCTGCAATCGGAACGTACCTTTGGTCGGTCTTGTAGGCACGCGCCATGCTCAGCACTCCGGCCGGCACAAGAACCGAAGCCGTGATGAAACTGGCCTCTGGGGAAAAGCACATCGGGATATCCTACAATTAGAAGAGAGCTTGCTGGAAATTCGTCAGACCTGACGGATGGTTTGGGCCATCGTGATAGAGACTTCACTAACTGGCCGATTGAGGTCAAACACTTTCGTGATGGGATGGGGCGGACCAACTCACCTTCACCGATTCAGTCTTGCACTGGTTGTTCATGCGGCCGCCGCATTCCATTTCGTTTTCCGATCATCCAGGAGGCTTCGGGTGGACAATGCGAAGCGGCGTTCCGCTTACGAGGATTACAAGGGAAAGTCGGTTGCACTCATTCGCTCTCTCGAGTGGCGGATCGCTTCGCGGTCTTCTCCTTGAGTTGAGAGATTTGATTTGGCGACCGGCTTGTCGATTTGCTTTGACCACGATCTATAGTAAGCGACCGCCGTCATAAGGGACAGACCAGCAGCACCGACGAGGAGTTGGGATGAGAACGCGTTTGAGGTCGCTTCTAAAACAAAATGGGCAATGAAAGCGAGAAAGACTCCGACGCAGAACACCTCGAGAGACTGCTGACCGCATTTGACTAGCGGTCGGAACATTGGCATTTCGAGCCCAGGCCAATTGATAGGTATAAATCGTACCACTAACAATACCAACATCCCAAGATGGACGACGCGATAAGGAGCCAGATTGGTCTTGTCATTCGGACTAAACGCCTCGAACAATCCGAGTGGAATAATATCCTGAAGCATCGGGAGTCGGCTTGCCAGTGTCATCGCAAGGGCAAAAAGTAGATAAATCACACCCGAAATAAGAACGAGGCGAGACTGAAGCAGGAAATGCAGCGTACGCACGCCACCTAACGCGAGCCATGCGCCGAGCACAAAGAGCAACTGCCATGTGAAGGGATTGAAGTACCAAACGCCGGCCGGATACGAAGGAAAATTCCACCCGTAGTGGCGGGCCGCAAGGTAGAGCAAGGCGGATCCCAGCATGACCCAGCTCCTATGTCGCAGCATTAGCCACAGAATGGGCGGAAACATCCCCATCAGCACGATATAGAGCGGAAGAATGTCGAGGTTCAGCGGCTTGAACTTCAGGATCAATCCCTGGGTCAACGTTTCGACCGGGTAATCCATCAGAGGCGCGACATTGAACTGATCCATCAGGTGAGAAATGTCGAAGTTGTGGGTCAGGTAGTGAACCGAGGTCAAATAGAAAATAAAGAGCAGCACCTGAGCAACATAGAGTTGCCAGGCCCGCTTAAAAAGCCGCGTGGCTCCTATCAGGAACCCGCGCTTGAGCATCATTCGCCCAAACACCAAAGTCGCGGTGTAGCCCGAAATGAATACGAACAGATCGGCTCCATCGCTGAAGCCATAGTTCCTCGTCGTCAGCCACGTGAGCGCCGTGTTGGGAATGTGGCCGAGGAAGATGGCCCAATTTGCCAGGCCCCGAAACAGATCGAGACGCAAGTCGCGCGGTGATGGTGGAAGGGTTACATTGTCACTCATGGTCTGGATTCGATCCATTTGTTTCGGCAAGACAATCGCAGCATCTGGTATTTCAGCCTACCGCTGCTCTTCCGAATGAAAGATTCTCCTACAGGAGCTTGCGCAAACAGTATGGAATACACTTTCTATTGCTCCCGGTCACCGTGTTGATTCATGTCAAGCGCCTGACCGAGTTCTCCGCTTAGGTAAAGCCATCATAACTGATGGAGACCGACAATGAGAATTCGAACAACGCTTGCGGTGGCAGTCGCACTCCAATTCCTAGCAGCGCCCGTGATGGCGCAGGGAACCTCTGACAAGGAATCGAATGCGCATCACTACCAAGGCGGCCCCAAAACCGTCGTGCCTCATTCGACGAAGCAAACCGAGCCGTCGAAAGCCAAAGCCCGGACCACTTCCGGCGGTCACCACTATTCCGGCGGCCCCAAGACTGAGTCGCATCACATGGGCGAGAAGCAATAATCCCGGAGCTTGGGGAGATGCGGCTGCCTTGTCCTTCGAATCCAAAACAAGGCAGTACGCCATAGATGGCGCACCACCTTTCGATCAACAGCTCGGCAAGTTCCTTTTCAAACAGAGAGACTCGCCCAACCCCTTGGCCCGAGCGAGTTCTTTTCGTCGTATTCAATCAATAGCGGAAGCAGATGTTAATCGGGCCGTGGGGGGTCCACTTCCAGCAACTGTTATGAGCATAGCCGAAGTGATGGCCATAACGGTGATGTCCGTGACCCCAACCGTGCCCACCGTGACCGCCAGCGAAGGCCTCACTCGGGATGGCCAAAGAGGCAGTAATCAGCGCCAGAGCTGCGATACCCACCGCCTGACCGGCCAAGCCGTCACCAAGATTTGACGATAGCTCAGCTGAATGCGATGCGATGAGAGCAATCACACGTTACCCCTGAGCAATCAGGGTAGGTTCCGTCATTGAACGTACATGACCTGCTCGTAAGGTAGTAATATAATGTTGCAGCATGTGCCCAACAGTCAGAGGGACTGTCCATTTCTGCGGCACCGAAAATGAGAAAACCCAGCCTGATGGCAGCGAAGGTTTAACAAAGCGCACCCCCCCGGCTTTTTCGATGCCGGCCATCACCCGTTCTCCCGCACGTCGATTGCGCACATAGATGTTGCAGTCGTCGGCGTAGCGCACGAAGCGGTGACCGCGCTTCTCCAGTTCCTTGTCCAGCACATCCAGCATCAGGTGAGAGCGGGCCACCCTGCGGCGTGCCTTCCTCCGTTGGGCTGACCAGTCCTCCCTTCATCACGCCCGCGGTGAGAAAGCCGGAAAGCCGCGGATGAGCTTCAGGACGCGCTTGTCAGCAACCCTCTTGGCAATGAGCCCCATCAGGACGTCGTGGTTGACCCGGTCGAAGAACTTCTCCAGGTCGATATCCACGACGACGGCGTATCCGGACGCAATATACGCCTGCCCCCGTTCCACCGCCTGATGCGCCGAGCGCTTCGGCCGGAAGCCGATGCTCGTCTCGGAGAACGTCGGGTCCCAGTCGGCTTACAGCACCTGCATCACCGCTTGCTGGATCAGGCGGTCGAGCACCGTCGGAATGCCAAGCAGCCGCACGCTGTCCGACGCCTTCGGTATCTCGACGCGCCGTACCGGCTGCGGCTTGTAGGTGCCATCAAGTAACTGAGCCTGGATCGCAGGCCAGTGCTCTTTCAGGTAGGCCAGCAAGTCATCGACGCTCATGCCGTCAATGCCCGCCGCGGACTTCACCCTCCGCCCCGGTGCCCAAGTTCAGCTCGATCTGGTTCTTCTGTCGAATGGCTGGCACGAGATCGCCGCTCTACTGGCCTCTTCCAGCGTTCAGATCTTCGGCGGCGCGCTGCTGCGCTTTTCGCTGATGGTGAGCGGCGATTTCGCGCGATCGTGAGCGGCCGCTTTGACCGACCTGGTGATTGGTTCAGGGGTTTGAGGCGGCGTCAAGAGTTTGATTGTGAGCGTTCTTCTTTCGCATGCTTTCTCCGGCGAGCTGAAGGCGGCGGGCATTGTGAATGAGACGATCCAGGATGGCGTCGCCGAACCGATCGGCGTTCGTAGCGGGCGCCGATCAGCTCGAACAGAACGCTGGTCTCGGCTTGATCCTTGGTCCCGTAGGCGAGATCGTCGAGAATCAGCAGGTGATATTTATCGAGTTTGGCGATCGCCGCTTCGAGCACGAGATTGCGGCGCGCGATCTGGAATTTTTGCACGAGGTCGGTGGTTCTGATGAACAACACGCGCCAGCCCTTTTCGATCAGGGCCATGCCGAGCGCCGCCGCCAGATGCGATTTTCCGCCGCCAGGGGGACCAAAACACAACAGATTGGCGCCCTTTTCGAGCCAGGCGTCACCGGCGGCGAGCGCCTGCACCTGCGCCTTTGAGATCATCGGTACGGCATCGAAGTCGAACGCATCGAGGGTCTTTCCCGGCGGCAGGCGGGCTTCTTCCAGGTGACGTTCGAAGCGGCGCCGGCTGCGCTCCACCATCTTCCTGTTCGGCCAGCGCGGCCAGCGCGGCCAGGAAGCGGGCGGCGGGCCAGCCTTCCTTGTCGGCGGTCTCCGCCAGGGCGGCCCAGATCAGCTTGATGCCGGGCAGGCGCAGTTCGCTGAGCAGCAGTTCGACACGGGCTGCGTCGATCTTGTCGGTCGCATTCATGCAGCTTCTCCCACGACCGCGGCGATCTGGTCGTAGATGGCCAGCGAGGGCAGCGTGACGATGACGACCGGCAGTGCCATGCCCTTCGGGCGGATGCGTTCGATCAGCGCCTTGAGGTCAGGCAGAACGCCGTCGTCGAGAGCGGCTTGCAGCACAGCACCGAGTTCTGCCTCGCAGGCCCGTTCGTGTGCGAGCGCCAGAATACCGACCATGGCGCGGCAGGCGGGTCTTTCGCCGATTCCGGCGAGCAAGGCGTCGAACGCAAGAGCGTAGGCGCGGCGGGGAAAGAGCTGGGCGCGATAGACCAGATTGAGCAGCGCCATCGGCTTGCGGCGCAGGGAGTGGATGACATGGCGATAGTCGATGACATGGCCATGCTTGCCGTTTGGCTGCGCTCGCCCGCGCCGCAAGGTGACGATGTGGGTGGCGCCTGGAAGCATTCGAGCCGGTCGTCATACAGACGCCCGCGCAGCCGGTGACCGATCAGTCGGGAGGGAACCGAGTAAAACACCTTGCGCAACGTGAAGGCGCTGGATGTCGTGACGTCGACGTTGACCTCCTAATAGTCGGCAGTCTTGCGGACCGGCAGTTTCTTCAGCGCCATCCGCTCCTGATCGATGCGCCTGGCATTGCGCGCATTGCCGCGGCCAATGATCTCATCGACAAAGCCCCGCCAGGCCGGAAGATCGTCGAAGTCGCGCGAGCCGCGTAGCAGCAGGACATCTGCCAGCGTTCTCTTGAGATGGCCATGCGCGCTTTCGATCGAGCCGTTCTCTGCGACACGCCGGGATTGTTGCGGGTCGGCGTCATGCCGTAGTGGCCGCAGAACGCCTCGTAACGCGTCGTCAAATCTTCTTTGGCGTCGGCGCCGAGATTGCGGAACGCGGCCGAGAGGCTGTCGCTTCGGTGCTGCTCGGGAACCCCCCGCCCAGCGACCACAGGGCGGCGTTCTGCAGCCCTTCCGCCAGCGCGACGAAACTTTCGCCGCCGAGCACGACGTGGGCATGTTCAAAGCCGGAAAAGGGCAGACGGAAGTGATAGAGCCGGCAGTCCAGCAACTGGCCGGCGACGGTGACGCCGAGATCGGCGACCTCGGTGAAGTCCAACAATCCCATGCGGCCGGGCGGATGCTCCTGGCGGAAGATCACCTCCCGATCCGGCCCCTTCACCGCTCGCCACGCCCTGATCCGGCGCTCAAGCGTCCGCCGCGCCCCGGATCCCAGTTCCGGGTGCCGATGGCATAGTTCCTTGAACACGGCGACCGGCCGCAGGCCAGGGGCGGCCTTCAGCATCGGGAGGACGTCGTTCGCCCAGACATCGGCGAATGGATCGGCGCGGCGACGTTCGCGGGGTGCCTGCTTTTGGGTGGGAAGGCGAGGATCCTTCTCAAATCGGTAGGCAGCCGAAGTGAGCTGAAACCGGCCTTTGCAGCGGCGACGGCTGGCGAATGGCTACGACGCAAGCTCATGAAAAGCCTCATTTGTTGATCGGTGACATGCCGGCCGGCCAAAGAATTGGTCCTCTCGAAGGAGAAGCCGATCCCCTACCAGCCGCCGTTACCGCCAAATGAGGCCCTTTCGGGCGTCGACGCCGCTGCTGGGGTAACTCCGGCCGGGCTACGTCCTCCCTTCGTCACCCCGGCAGCGGGCGCATTCTCATCCTGATTGTCGCGGGATTCCCATCTTGATTGTCGCGCCGCAGTTCGCGCCTGCTAGGCAGACCGCGGGGGGACGGAACTTTCCCAAAAATGGCGAATGATCGCACTTGGCGGTGAAAGCGTTCCCGCATACACTCCCTTAGCTGCGCGTTCCGATTTGCGAGAAAAGAACCGAATGTTCGTGCGCTTAACGAGAGCGAATCGATCGAAGGCAGGGCGGCTGCTCGTCCTAGTTTATCTCGTTTGCGTGCTTGCGCCGAGCATCTCCTTCGCGTTTTCGGACAGATCGCGGGCGGCACCATATCCTGCTGATGAAAAGCATGGTCTGGGCGTCGTTCGTGTTCATGAGCTTAGCAAAAATCCGGCGCAACACGCCCAGAAAGACGGTCATAAGTACGAACATTCCGTTATTCATGCTCATTTCGGAGAACCCGACAGCAAAGATAAAGATATACGTTATGTCGAGGACGAAACGCCGGCTCCCGCAAGAGGATCGGATAAGGCCTCGGGAACCCAATGCTGCGGGATGGTGTCCTTGAGTGCATTGCCCAGCACTGCTATTGGCATCGTCAAGCCTACCGCGCCGACCTCCATCTGCGCCTCCGAAAACTATCAGAACGTCGTCGACAACGTGCCGCCGCGGCTTTATCGCCCCCCCATCGCCTGACCTGACGCAATGACATGGTGCCGCGCCCTGCTTAGGGCACGTGTACCCGCGGTTCATCTGCAGTGCAGGGAAAAATCATGCTCGCGGAGTTTGTGGCGGATTCCATCGCCGTTATTGATTCGATGCCTGACAGGCTTTCGCGGTCCCAGAGTGCTCGCTGCGCAAATGGAGGGCTGTTTCCTTTCCGGGAGGACAATGGAGCATGGATAAGCGATCTCCGATGGTCAGTCGGTCGATCCAAGCCGTTTGTTGCACAATCGCTGGCCCTGCGTGGGCTTTTTTGGTCGCCTGTCCGTCGACAAGCCTGTGCCCAACCGCTCCGGCCTTTTCTGGAAAGGCCTAAACGAACGCGACGCTCCGGCACCGAAGCGCAGGCGATTAACAGAAATTGTCAGATCCCTCTAATCCCGACGGGCCGGCTTCGAGCAGAGCCTGCGTACTTGGCCAGGCTGCTTTCGACGTTTGCATTGTCCGGATGTGCAATATTCTCGCCCGACGGCGAAATGACGGTCGTCGTCAATGTTGCAGGTCTTCGCCGGTCTTTGACCATCGACGCGGCGGTGCAGATAGCGCTCCTTAACAATCGGGGCTTGCACAATGACCTGGCTTTGGCCGAGTCCGTCCTAGGTCAGGAAAGCCTGCAGCCGAATCCGACGTTCTCTATCGCCGGCCTCGTTGGAGATGGAGGGCTTGAAGCCGAGCGTCAGGTAGTGGGCAATATTCTAGCTAGCCCCCATCGAATCCGTCATTTCGGTCCGCGATCGCGGCAAATACTTCCGACAAACACAACTGCGCCGCGGAGGAGACGCTGCGGCTCGCAGCAAAGAGGACGTACTTTCGCGCCGTCGTCGCCAACGAACTGGTGGAACTGATGACTGACGCCAAATCGACAGCCGGATTACACGGCTCACCTAGATACCTTGGGGAGGTTTAGATGAAAGCAAAAAAGCAAGCACTGCAAAAAAAATCCAGAGGCGCCCGCGCTACTACTAGATCGCCAACTGCTCGCACGGGAAACTCAGCGCCGCCCTGTTTCCAGGACGCGGGATGGTTTCAGTGGCCGGAGAATGAAGAGTACTCACTTGAATTCATGCGGGTACTAGCCTCCGCGCAAGAAGGTGCAAGCACCATTTCAGAATGCTTTTTCACCGCAAGGCTGATTACGCCCGGCGATGACGAAAGCTGGTATGATGCATGGAAGAAGGTAGCGAAAACCAATAATGCCCGCGGCGACGAAGCGTTTGAACAAGGTGGGCTGAACGCGGCGACCAGCAACTGGCTGCGCGCATCGAATTATTATCGCACTGCGGGGGCGTTTCTGCAATCTAGAGATCCAAGGCGTAAACTGCTCATTCAAACTATCAGAGCTTGTTCGCGACGCTATCTTGAGCATATTCGTCCCAAAGGTGAGGTGTTGCAAATCCCATTCGAGGGCAAACACGAACTAGAAGGATATTTCATCAGGGCTCCGAGTACGCAGTCCTTGTTGCCCGTCGTGATCTGCCTTGGTGGGATGGATGTGGGTAAGGATGACCTGCTTTACACCATGCCAAGGAATGCAACAGGAAACGGCTTGTCACTACTTATGGTTGATCTACCCGATTTCGAAGCCGTGGCGGACGGGGAAAACGCATCAACTGTTATCGACGTTGAGGTTCCCATCAGCCGGTGGGTGGATTATCTGCTCGCGCGCGGCGACATTGATCCATCCAGAATCGCGATCTATGGCGATGGCTTGGGCGCATCCTACGCGACGAGGGCCGCGACTCATGACCGTCGTTTTGCCGCGGCGATTTGCGATGGAGGGCTTTGGGCGCGAAAGGAGCGCTTGTTCGTGATGAGTCGGATGGCTGACAGCCGCGACGAGGGGACCATCGACGAAAGCGCTTGGATGATTGGAGACATGGTCTTAGGTACACGAGCGATAAAATGTCCTCATCTGATTATGATCGGACAACACGATTATATTGCCGTTGAAACCGCTAAGGAAACTTATGAGTTGAATAAGCGGATGGGAATGCGTCCGAGCCTAAAGGTTTTTTCAACGGAAGAAACTGGGGCCTCTCCTGGTCAGATGGACAATCCGACACTGGCAAAAGAGTTCGTATTCGAATGGATCCGCAAGCAGCTCAAAATGGGTTAGAACAGCTAGATCTTGTCCGGAATTTGCTGAAGTAGGCAGTGGACAGTTGCTCCTTGAGCGGCACGATCAAAATGATATGCGGCGAATCGTAACTCCAGCAATTCGGTGCGCTTAAGACGGTACAGATCAATCGTTAATCGGCGTGAGTTATGAATGAGATCTAGTATCACTGTCGTCAGATATCCGCGGCCAATTTCAAAGTTGCCTTTTCCAAGCGGTCTTTGAGCGAAGCGATTTGGTCGGCAATATCTTTGAGAGTGCGATCGTCGAAGTCGGCGAAAATGAACTTATCGAGGAGTTCTTGCCGCGAAGAGAGATTTGCGACCTGTTTGCAGGCCTTATCGGACAAGGACATCAGTACAACACGCGCATCATAGGAAGAAGTTATTCGGCGCACGAAACCGTACTTTTCAAGCATCTTCGATTGAGTTGTTACAAACGACGGATCGACATGTAGCATCGTCGACACGTCCTTCACCGGAACTCCTTGACCTCGATCTAGCTCCGCTACCGCCATCAGGATCATCCATTGCGGCCCGCTTACTCCGAGAGTTTGGGCCCAGAACTGGCGTATTTCATCGAGGTGGACGTTGATCGAAGCAATGTCCCAGAGAAACTTCCGGACGATGTCCTTCGGACTGCTACCAAGGGCCGGATGAGTCTTCTCGTCGTGCCGGACCAATCCTGTCGGCTTGGCCGCCGTTCTTCGCTTGGCCATGCCCGGCCCCCATAAGAATTTGAATTTTACTAACTAGTTCAATTGATTGCCTTCAACAAGGGGGTGAATTGCCCTGTTGCTGGAAAAGCACAGCAGCGTATGATTAAGATAGGTTAGCAGATAAAGTAATTTACGAATGTGACGCACGCAGGCATTGTGCATACGACGCTGGATATTCCAGCCGTTTCGTTAATGGCGGTTCGTGCAAATCCCCGGCGCCTAGTCGGGTGCGCAGAAGCCATGAAGCGATTTAGGGGCAAGGGAATCGGTCTCAGGGCGTTTGTGCCCGGCGGGTTTGTGACCTTCCCTACACAGCAATTTGGAGGTTAACATGAAGATGATTAAGGGCCTTATCCTCGGCTCAGCGGCGGGTCTGGTCGCCATGAGCGGAGCACAGGCAGCTGATCTTCCCGTAAAGGCCAAAGCGGTCGAGTACGTGAGGATCTGCTCCCTGTATGGTGCCGGTTTCTACTACATTCCCGGCAGTGATACCTGCATCAAGCTGGGTGGTTTTGTGCGCGTCGAAACGGGGCTCGGCACCAACAGCATCTACACCGCCGGCGCTTACAACGGGCCCGCGGGTGCTCACAACCAACTGAGCAACTACTACACCGCTCGTTCCCGCCTAGTCCTGAACATCGATACGCGCACCGCGACCGAGTACGGCGTGCTCCGCACCTTCTTCCAACAGAACTTCGCCTGGACCTCGGGTTCGACGACCGGTAGTACTCCAACGACGTATACTGGTGACGGCATCGCCGGCGGTTCGTTCGGTATGTACTTGGCGTTCATTCAGTTCGCCGGCTTCACGATGGGTAAAGCCATCTCGCAGTTCGACGCGCCTTGGAGCGCCTACCCGGGCAACAACTTCGACGGTCTCGTTGGCGGCGGTGGCACCATCACCGGTGTCAACCAGTTCACCTACACCGCCCAGTTCGGCAACGGCGTGTCCGCCACGATTTCGGCGCAGGACCAGACCGCCTACATGACGACCAACATCTGGAATACGTCGGGCGCTACGGCAGCGGGCATCGTCACTGGCAACTACGGTGCACAGGACATCGGCGGCACGCGGGCCCCTGACATCGTCGGCAAGGTCAGCGTCGATCAGGCTTGGGGCCTGTTCCAGGTTATGGCGGCGGCACACAACATCCAACCCGGCTATTACGGCGCGACCGAGGTCACGGGTCATCCGGACGACAAGTGGGGCTTTGCTGTAGGGGCGGCCTTGTCGATCAAGAACATCCCGACTGGTCCGGGCGACTCGCTCAACGTGCAGGCCGTGTATACGGACGGTGCGACCCGGTACAACTTCCACAGCTTGGCTACGACCTCGTTCGCGATGTACGGCAACACCGGCCTGGCGGGCGCGTACCAGAGCCTTGGCATTGCCGGCGTGGCTGATGGCGTGTTCGGCGTCGGCACCCAACTTGAGACGGTTAAGACATGGGGCTTGCGTGGCGGTTTCAACCACAACTGGGATCCTTACTGGAGCTCTTCTCTCTACGGCGCCTATGCCCAAGCGAAGTACTCCGGCGCGGGTTCGGCTCTCGTGTGCGCCAATATCACGCCGTTGCTGGTGGCGGGGTCTTCTTGCAACCCCGACTTCAACATTGCACAGCTCGGTTTGGTCACTCGCTGGACCCCGGTCAAGGACTTCACCTTTTCGGCCGACGTCACTTACCACCGCCTCGACCAGAAACATTCGGGAGCGATCGCGTCCCCGGGGGTTGCGGCAGCTGCCAAGCCGGCAGCGGTGTACGAGCTGAAGGACCAGAACACTGTGAGCATGCTCCTCCGCGCTCAGCGCAACTTCTGATCCCGATCGTCTGACATCTCTCTAAGAGAACCCCCGGCGAGTCACGCTGGGGGTTTTTTTCGAAGAGTTGGCTTACAGCTTCAAGAAAAATGAAACGACAGGTAGTAGCCGCCCTCTAACGTTTCTTGTGCTTGCAAGTGCCTAGAATCGATATCACTCAACGATTGGAAAAGTCGCTCAACGCAGCCTTTGCAACGAACGATTTGCATCGGATCTGCGGCGCGATCGATGCTGCTGTGCTTGAGTTCCCCAGTATTATTAAGGTAGCGCAGGACGCGAGGATCAACTGGACCACGCTTTATCGAGCCTTTCGCTGCGGGAAAGGACCTGGATTAATCACAATGATCAAAGTGTCGCGCGTTCTCGGATTTCACCTGATCGTACAAACGAAGCGTCAACGCGCTATCAACCCAACAACCCGTCGACCACGGGACGTCCGCGCTCTTTACAAGCGTAGTGCTGATGCGAAAGCGACTGCGCGTTTGCTGACGGTCGCCTTCAAGGGCCGCGAATTGGATCTCGTTGTAAAAGCGTTGGCAGAGACCTTGTACGCCCAAGAAAACATTGCTCAGGTTGCGAGAAAAACGATTAGGGCGCGTGAGACCCTGTATCGATCCTTTACGGCGCCTCGCATACCCAGATTTAGCACCGTTCTGAGCTTCCTAGATGCTCTAGAACTGCAACTCGCGGTTAAAATGCCGCCGGGCGACAAGTCGATCAGGCCTGGACACTGTTCCGGATTTCGGCCGCAGCGTATGAATTGAATGCTTCGACCGGCGGGCTCAAGCTTACCGACGCTTTAGGTTCCGGGGCGTGTTCGATCCCACCTGGGATCCGTGCTGGTCGAGTAGCCTGTCCGGCAGCTATGCTGCCGCTCGCTACACGATTGCGGACGGCGATCTGCAAAGCGTGGTTGGCTGCCTACGCTGCCAGCAATGCTGGTGCGCAGTCTGCGGATTTCTCCCGCAAACCTGGACTTCAACACAGCGCAGCTCGGTATCGTCACCCGTTGGACTACGGTCAAGAACCTGTCGCTCTCAGCCGTAGTTCACTGGTTCCACCTCGACTACTGGAACTTCGGTTCTGGCCGCGACGGCTCCCCAAGCCAACGACTGTCTGCCAGTACAAGGACACTGTCAGCTTGAACCTTCACGTTCAGCGCAACTTCTGACCCCTGACCGTCTGACAATCTCGCCCCCGGCAGGGAAATTGCTGGGGGTGTTTCTCATTTTCTGCGCCTTAGACGGACAGGGCTTGGACGGACAGGGCTTGGCACGCCGCCGCAGCCATTACATAATCAAATTAGGTGTTGCACTAAACTATTATAATAATATAATGCTGACGCGTAGCCGACCAGATCGTTGGGCGGCCCTGTCGAGCTAGGGAGACGACCAGAACCATTTTTAAGTTACCTCCGAAACCTCCGGCAATGCCCTGCCGGAGGTTTTTAATTTCGGCGCATGCGGCACGTCTCGGCCCGCGGCTTGAAAAGCTGGCGGCGCCAAACCCCCGACACATGCCGAACTGCAGGTCGAAGAAGTAGCTGATCATGCGTGAATCGAGAGCCTGGAACTGGGTCTCGTCGAATTTTTTTCGTGAGGCCGCGAAAGACGCCTCCGATTCGATATGCCAGCTTATGCCAGCAATGATTGGAATCGAGAGCAGGCATTCAAGCCATTCATCGCCAAGCACCAACCTGTTCTAGTGCGAGCCGGGCGCCGCACCGAGGCTGATTGCGTCAACGCGATGGGAAACAGCTTCATCGGCTGATCAACGCTACATCCCGCAGACATCCGAATCCCTAGGCCCACGCCTCCCGGCATCCCCTCATGGGTAGGTGATGGCCTGCGGCTGCTCCGCATATTTGTGCGCAAGCCACGACGAGATCATCGCTGGCATGAAGCCGGCGAGACCGTGCAGGATGAACTGCACCACGCCGCTGTCTGGGCCGCGCAAGCCATGCAGCAATTCGCCCGCGGCGAACCCCGCCGCGCCCACGATCAGCATCCGCACAAGCGGGCGTATCTTCCTGACGTGGAACAGAATGTCATCGATCGCCCCGACCATCAGCGCCTGCGCGACGAGGAACAAATAGCTGTAGTGCAGTGTCTTGGCGAAGATTACGAAGAAATTTCCGACCTCCGGCCAGTTGGTCTCTATCCAGTATCCCGAAGCAAACGTCCTCGCAAACAGCAGCAGCAGCCCGCCGAAGAGCGGGCCGACTGTAGCGAAGATCAGATACCGTCTCATGCTGTCTTCCTCACGTCCGTACAGTCACATACAGCAGGGCTGCTTATATCAGCGGGATTTCGGGCCACCCTGATAACGCCGCCATGCGGATGCTTCCTCATTCGGGCTAGTCTAGTCGCGGGCTGCAAACGTGGCGCTGACCGGTCATAGGCGAACGCGGAATTCAAATCGCGTTGCGAATCAACGGTTGTGATTTGAGTGCTCTGCCTGACCTCACTCGGCCAATACCTCTTGTCCGAGATGGTCGAGCCCGCGAGGGCCGTTGCAGAGATCGCCACCAGCGGCAGCAAAAGGGGAATCGTGAGAAGGTGTTTCTTCAACATTGTCCGGCTCCATCATTGCGGGGAGCGCCGCATGCGTCGGTCAACAAGGATGCGCCGTCACCCCGCACTATTCATGCCGTTGGCCGCATTGTGCAGACGCCATTCCTCGGCGCACTTCACCATCTGTATGTGCGATTTTGATTTCCGACAGCCCTAACGTTCGGGAACCAAGGATTCGCTCCGCAGTGGGCCTTGCGGCCTGACGCGGTGGCTTGGCATTGCTGGTAGCTGGCGAAGCTACAATCGCCCGCGCCACCGGCGAAGTCATCGCCCTGGATGCAATATCGATTATCGGGGGCTGCGCCCTGCCTGGCCTCACTCGGCCAATAGTTCTTGTCCGAGATGGTCGAGCCCGCGTAGGCCGTTGCGGACACCGCCACCAGCGGCAACAGGAGCGCAATCGCAGGAAGGAGTTTCGTTAACATGATCCGGCTCCATCATTGTGGGAAGCGCGTGATGCGCCTCTGATGATGAGTTCGGAGCAGCTCGTCTTGCGGTTACAAGCTCACGCTGACGTGAAGCCGGGGTTCCAGGGGTCTACCAACGCAACAGCCGCGGCCCCAATGCTGCTCCCGCCAAGGTACACAGCACAATCGTGCCGCCGTACCAGACCGCAACGAATGGCAACGAATCGTCGGTGCAGTGCAGTGTATAGGCCATCGCGCTGACGCCACCTGCAGCGAGACCGGCAACGGCACCTGTTCGAACAAGGTCCGTTGGCGCCGCTCTTCGCACTGCAACAATGGTAACCGCGAAGGGCACGATTGCGATGATTGGAATCGATAGCAGGCATTCAAGCCATTCATCGCCAAGGACCATCCTGTTCCAGTGCGAGCTGGGCGCTATACCCAGGCTGATTACGCTGAGTAGCGCGATTGCGGCAAACGGCATCGCAATCGCGAACGGCGACATTCCGCGCTCCGCGCCAGGACGAGCGAGCTTTGTGAGATAGCGCATCGCCATGCCAATTACCGCAAGCGCGAATGCTACTTTCAGCAACAGAAAGGCAGTGGCGCGGGTTGCGGTGAGGTCTGCACGGACACCTAGTCCAACGAGCACGAAGCCCACCGCGAGTGCAGCTCCGGCAGCAACGGCGATGGCAATCGTCCGTACGACCAGTCCGCGCCCCGTCGGTTCGACGTTCGTGCTGAGCATGGCAACCAGATCATCTGTTTTCATCGTTGGTCTCCCGCGCGATAAAAGTCGCCAGTGTCCGTAACCCGCGATGAATGTTGATCTTGACGCCGGATTCCGAGATTCCGCATCGCACTGCCGCCTCCGCTACACTTCGCCCCTCGAGCTTCACGCACTCAATCGGGCAGCGCACTGTTTCCGGCAGGCGTCCCAGAAGTATCCTGATGTCGTGAGAACTCTCGGTATGTGCATGGTCGTCATGCGCAAGGACCTCGGTACCCTCATCGATCGGCACGCTCGCAGCCGTTCGGGTCCTGCGCAGATAGTCGATGAGCTTGTATCGCGCGATGGTATACACCCAGGGCGTAAATGGCTCCCCTGCGTCGTAGGTATGGCGTTTGAGATGGATGGCCAACAGCACTTCCTGCACCAGATCTTCAGCTTCCGTCGCGCCGCGTCCAAGGCGTCCGAGTTTGCCTTTGTAATAGGCTCGCAGCCGGCTGCCTACCCGTTCGAGCAGTGACCGATATGACACCGCGCTGCCATTGAGACTAGCCAGCATCAGTGCCTTGAGTTCCGTTTCGCTAGTCGTCACCCGGCGTCATCCCCAGTTATTCGCTGCTGGAGCGGTTTCGGTTACAGGGCCGCCCGCCCCTTGGTTAAAAATCATACCGCCTCACGCCGACGTGGGATCTGGATGACGGGTGCATGGGATCCGACCTCCGGCCACTCAACCGTTACGCGAGTGACTTTCGAACCGGCCTCCGAAACAGCTGCTGCTACCGCTTCGGAAGCGCCGTCCTGGGGATCGGCGCTTTCGGCCGTTTGTCCAACTCCTTCGACCAGGACCTGTAGTAGGCGACTGCCGTCATGAGTGCTATTCCCGACATGCTAATGATAATTTGGGCGAGCAGGGAATCAGAGATGAGTTCGAGAAGGAAATGGCCAACGAATGAAAGAAACAAGCCGACACAGAATACTTCGAGGGAGCGCTGACCACAGACTACTAACGGTCGAAGGATGCGCGATTTCAAGCCGGGCCAATCGATTGGCACAAAACGAGCTACAAACATCGCCAGGACGATGAAATGCAGGACGCGGTACGGAGCAAGATTCGTCTTGTCGTTTGGATTGAAGGCACTCACAAGCCATTCTGGGAAAAGCTTCCCGAAGGCATCGAAATGACCCGCCATTGTCATCAGCAGCGCGAAAATCAGATATGCTGATCCAACGAAGAGGGCCGCCCGCGATTGAATGATCTTCCGGACCCGCAACGCCCCGCCGAGCGCGCACCAGGCGCCAAACATGAACAGGAATTGCCAGGTGAAAGGATTGAAATACCAAACCCCCGATGAATAGGCGGGAAGATTCCATCCGAACTGCCGGGCTGCGAAATAGAGTACGAGTGATCCCGCGATTGTAGCGTCAGGCCGCCGCAGCATCAGCCACAAGACCGGCGGACAGGCCGCCATCAGCACGATATAGAGCGGAAGAACGTCGAGATTGAGTGGCTTGTATCGCAGGAGCAATCCCTGCATCAGCGTCGGAACCGGGCGATCGATAAGCCCGGCCACGTTGAACTCATGCAGAAGATGAGAATCGTGGTAGGTTTGTGCGACCCACCCGATTGCTGCTAGATGGATAACCAGCAGCAGCACATGCGCGACGTATAATTGCCAGGCCCGCTCGAACAAGCGCGTAGTCCCTGCAGCGAACCCCTGCTTCAGCATGCTCTTGGCATAGACGACCGAAGCCGCATAACCTGCAATGTAAACGAAGAGGTCTGCGCCGTCGCTGAACCCATAGTTTCTGGTCGTGATCCACGTCACGGCATTGTTCGGAATGTGGTTGATAAAGATAGCCCAATTCGCAACGCCACGGAAAAGGTCCAGGCGTAAATCACGTCCTTCGGCAGGAAGAAGTGCACGGACAATCATCAGATTGAAGGCCTCGAGCGCAGCAGGGGTCGCCCTTGCCGTGCGAGTTCATAAAATGCCACTTTTGCTAACAAGCTGGCCTTACTTTTGGGCTCTGCGCTGACACCTGCTCCCGATACATCGGATTGATCGACAACCTTAATAGAAAGCTTCCGCCGACATGTGGAAGCTCAGGATGCCAAGGGATAGCCGCATGTCGATCCTTTCTGAAACCAAACTTTTGATAAAACGCGATGGCTTGGGTGTTGTCTGCCCAAACATGAAGCGTTATCGAGGAAAAGCTCTGTGCCCGCGCCTCAGCGACTACGGCCTCCAACAATTGAGTACCGATTCTCCATCTCTGATAGGCCGGCATTACAGCTATATTGTTGAGAAGATAACTGTGGGGATCGTTTAGATCCGTCCGCGCCAACAAGTGTTTCTCGTGCGCGGTCAAATTGACCCCGATCAGCTCGTTTTCGATCAACTGCGCGGAGAACGCATTTGCAAATCCAACGATTTTACCATCCAGCTCTGCGACCAAACAATTTCGACAAGCATACATGCCCGTGGGATCGGCGATCATATCGCGATAAATCGCCAACGGATCTGCCATAGGGGTGAGTCCTTTTGCGACGAACAATAGCGTTTCTCCATCCGCAAGGTTCGCAAGGTATGCAAGCTCGTCTAAATCCGTCGCTTCTGCTCTTCGAATAGAGAGACTTTCAATAAGCGAATTGGCACCGCTTTCGCGCGTTTCACTTCGCGGCGAGAGAACGGCAGGCGACACTTTCTCATCATTCATCGCTACCCCCAGGTCGCGGAAAGAAGTCGTTCTTCCCAAAGCGGGCTAGAGGTCGCGAAAACGTTGTACCCAACCCACGTATGTTTCTTGATCCGGTCCAGTGTCTCCATGCTTTCGAGCCGGGAAAACCGGCCCCGGTCCGGATCAAACACGAACACGCTGAGAGACAGCTTGTTGATCAGGTGACGCGTTATGCCATGGGTTCTGTCCGATCCGTGCTCTTCGCAAATCACGACACAGTCGCGCTGCATCAGACCTTCGGCTCCGCTCAAAGCCTCGATTTCCACGCCCTCCACATCCAGCTTGATTACAGCCGGTAACGCTCCATCGATGAGACCATCGGCCATTAGGCTGTCTAGCGAAACCATCGTCACGGCGCCCGGTTCGTTCTTCGCCAGAGCGAGGGTTCCGAAAGCTTCGTGCCGTGCTCCGGTGATGCGGGCAAATCCAGTCACTTTGGCGCCGACAGCCGCATTGAGCCATCGGAAACGATCCCCGTTCAAAAGAGCGTTGGTCTTGAGCCGCTTCGCATTTTCCGAGGACGCTTCGATTGCAAGGGTCGACTGCCCACCGAACGGCCTGCTCGAAGCGAGGACCGACCAGTACCCGAAATTTGCCCCGCAATCGATGAACGAATATCTGAGGTCTGCTGCGTTCCTCAAGAAGGCTTCGATCTCTTCTTCATAGTCGTATCGCGGGTTGAGCATTCTGCTCCAATAGCCGTCGCAGAAGGGAAACGCGAAAGCGGCATCTTCGTTCAATCTGACGATAATGTCGCGTTCCGCAACGGCGGCCGCAACCAGCTTGCAACCCAGCCTGTAGCCGCGATGTCCGTAAGGCCGCGTGAGGACGGATCCCGCCTGCAAGGCCAGCACCGCGACGCGGTCCATCACGCTTGCCCCGGTCAGCATTCCGCTTTCGCGATCGAAAGCGAGCCGTCGTTCGGCCGCAACTCCGTCAGCCTGGTGCAACGACATCTCCATCCAATTGTCCTTCGTCCAGTGTCGAGATCGGCGCCGCCTGCACGTCACGCAGGAGGGCGGCGCCAATCGCTGCCGCTTACTTGCCCTTCTGCATCTTGGTGATGGTGATGCCTGCCGGGGCTCTTTCAACTTCGAACTGGACCTTGTCTCCGACCTTCACCTGCTTGAGCATCGCGGGATCCTGCACCCGAAACACCATCGTCATGCTTTCGTCTTCCATATCGAGACTTTTGATGGGGCCGTGTTTCAGCGTGATTTTTCCTGCTGCCTGGTCGATTTTCTTGACCTCGCCGTTGGCCATCGCCGCTTGCGCGAATGCGCTGGCCGACGACAAAGCGAGCGACAGCACGAGGGCAGCGGCTGCAACTTTACTAGTCTTCATGTTCAACTCCCTTGCTTCGATCGATTCTGAATCACGTCACTTGACAGTAACCGTGCCGACCATTCCGGCTTCGCGATGTCCGGGAATCAGGCACGAATATTCGAACTCGCCGGTCTTGGTGAACTTCCAGACGATCTCGTCCGTCTTCTTTGGGGCAAGCCGTTTGCCGTTCGGATCGTCATGCTCCATGTCAGGATTCTTCTTCATGGCCTCGCCGTGCTTGAGGTTTTCTGCCGTTGTCGCGAGAAGGAATTCGTGGTCCAGTTCGCCATTATTGCGAAGCATGAATTTCACCTGTTCGCCCTTCTTCACCTGGATTTTGTCCGGCGTGAACAGCATCTTGCCGTCCGTCTCGCCCATCGTTACCTGCACGATCCGGGCTGGCTTCTTCGGGTCGCCGGGCACGCCGGCGGAGAATACCTCGTCATGGCTGTGACTGTGGCCTTTAGGGCCGGCTCCGGCCCAGGCCGAGGCGGAGAGAAGCACCGTTGCGACGAGCGCGATGCCGGTTCGATCGAGAGTCTTCATGGTTTGTGTCCTTGTCCGTTTGAATTGAGCGGTCTCGTCAGTGTTGATGCATACCTTTCGTGCCCTTCATTCCTTTCATCGCCTTCATCTCGGTCGGTTTCGCCGATTCCTTGGGCTTGTTCTCCCGTGGCGCTTCCGTCCTGGGTGCATCGACCTCGTAGGAGACCGTGCCTTGCGGATATTTGTAGGGACCCGGATCCTTGTAGTCGTCGCGCGCGAGGCCTTCGCGGATCTTCATCACCGTGAACATGCCGCCCATTTCGATCGGGCCGAACTGCCCGGTCCCGGTCATCATCGGCAGCGTGTTGTCGGGCGCCGGCATTTCCATGTCGCCCATCGCCATCCCCGTCGAACCCATCACCATGGCGTCCGGCGCCAGTTTGCCGACCGCCTTGGCGAGGTCCTTCCTCGGGACGCCGATGAAATTTCTCACTTCGTGTCCCATCGCATTCATGGTGTGATGAGACTTGTGGCAGTGGAACGCCCAGTCGCCGGGATTATCCGCGAGAACATCGAATGCACGGATGGCGCCGACGGGAACATCGATGGTGGTTTCCGGCCATTGCGCGCTTTCGGGAACCCACCCGCCATCGGTGCAGCTCACGGCGAAATTATGCCCGTGCAGGTGGATTGGATGGTTCGTCATCGTGAGATTGCCGATGCGCACGCGCACGCGGTCGCCGAGCCGAACCGGCAGCGGATCGATGCCGGGAAACACGCGGCTGTTCCAGGTCCACATGTTGAAATCGGTCATCTCGTTCACTTTCGGCAGATAGGTGCCGGGATCGATATCGTAGGTACTCATGATGAACACGAAGTCGCGATCGACCGGGCGGAACTTGGGATCGCGCGGGTGCACGACGATCATCCCCATCATGCCCATCGCCATCTGGACCATTTCGTCCGAGTGCGGGTGGTACATGAACGTTCCGCTGTGCTTCATCTCGAATTCGTAGACAAAGGTCTTGCCCGGCGGAATATGCGGCTGGTTGAGCCCGCCGACACCGTCCATACCGCTCGGCAGGAGCACCCCGTGCCAATGCACGGTCGTATGTTCGGGCAGTTTATTGGTGACGAAGATTCGGAGCTTGTCCCCCTCGACCGCCTCAATGGTGGGACCTGGAGATTGACCATTGTAGCCCCAAAGATAGGCCTTCATGCCCTCGGCGAATTCGCGCACCACGGGCTCCGCCACAAGGTGGAATTCCTTCCAGTCGCCGTTCATGCGCCACGGCAGCGACCAGCCGTTCAGCGTCACCACTGGCCGGTAGTCGGGGCCCGAGGTCGGAAGCAGCGGCGGTTGCATCACCGCCTTGTCCATCGTTGGCGCTTCGGGAATGGCGGCGGCCTGCACGCGGCCGGTGACGGCGCTGGCGCCGACCAGGGCGGCGGTGCCGAGAAATCCTCTGCGTGAAAACATCGTCTTTCTCCTCATGGAGCGTGATGAACCTGGTTTGATGTGGAGCGGCGACGTGAGGTGACGCGTATTGGACTGCGTTCCCCGTATGCTGCGCACCATACCGCGCTTGCGGCATGGTGCGCAGCCGATCCGGGGTCCATACGTCGCGACGATGGGTCCCGGCTTTGCGGAGCAGCGCACTGGCTGCGCATCGCCAGGAGCGCTGCACCGCGTCCGGGACATGGGATACTGGTACGAGGAAGAACCATCATGCCTAGTGTCCGCCGGCCGCCGGCGCTGCCGCGGCGGTGGTCGTTGGTGTCTCCTTTGTCGCGCCCGATCCGCCGCCGTTGACAGCGGTCTGCAGGTCGGATTGCGCCAGAAAGAATTCACGTTTGGCGTCGATCGCCGCACGCAGCGAGGCCAGGCGCTGCCGCGCTTCCGTCAACAGCGCGAACACGTCGATCTGCATGCTGGAGAAGCGAAGCTGCATTTCCTCGGTGATGATCTGGCGCAAGGGGAGGATCTCGCGCTGATAGTGACTGGCGATGCCGTAAGTCGAGCGGTAGACCCGATAGGCGTTGCGTGCTTCCGAGCGCACGTTGACGGCTTTCTCGGTCAAGAGGTTGAAGGCCTGGTTATAGGTCTCCGCGGCCTGCCGGACGCGCACCTCGCCGCCGTCAAAGATCGGGATCTGGAACGCGACATCGAAGCCGCGTTCGCGGAACGGCGGTGCGTCCGGTTCGGTGGTGCGCTTCGAGATGCCGGCAACATCGAACAGCGTGACGAAGCGGGTCGCTTGCGTAAGGCCGAGGGATTTTTCCAGCGCCGCCAGTTCCATGCGCGCGATCTGCAGATCGATGCGGTGACCGACCGCATCGACTTCGATACCGGGAAGCGTTCGCGGGTGCCGCGGCAACGAAGGCAACCGGTTGGGCAGGCGGAAGCCGAGGTCGTCGCCCCACAGGCCCATCAAGCGCGTAAGCCGTTCGCGTGCGCTGGTCGCCTCCTGACGCGCGCTGCCGAGATCGGCAGTGATTTCGGCATAAAACACCTGCTCGCGGGCCTGATCGAGCTTGTTGAGCGAGCCGGTCTCGCCGAGCTTTTTGGCAAGCTGCGCCGTGCTTTCCGCGGTCGATTTCGCATCGGTGAGCAGGCCGACCATCTCGTTCGCCGCGAGACTGCGGAAATAAGTGCGCCTGACGTCGGCGGCGAGCCGCAGGGTCGCGAGCGCGGCGCGCAACTGCGCCTGCCGGAACCGTTCGCGTGCGATCTCGGAGCGGAATGGAAGTGTTGCGAGCGCAAGGATGTCGCCAACCACCTGTCGTTCGACCTCAGTGGAGCCGCCGCCGGCGATCCGGGAAATTGAAAAGGTCGGGTTTGGGGGCAGGCTTTGCTCGATGAGATCGGTCTCAGCCAGCGCCAGCTCGTTATAGGCGGCCTGCAGGCCCCTGTTGCTGAGGAGGGCGATCTGCACGGCGGCGTCGGCGCTCAGCCGGCGGCGGAGCAGGCGGCGAACGGTGCCGCCGGCTCGCTCGGCATCGTCAGCCGACCGCACGAACGCCACCTCCTTGCCGATGGTCTGGCCCGCGACGTCGGACACGACCGTCATTCCGGTATCCGGTGAGAACGATGCGCAACCGGATAGAGCAAGGCTCGAGAGCAGTGCGGCCATGCAGGCAGGCTTCGAGCGAAGCCTGCCTGCTGCGAACGGACCGATCCGAAGATTTCTATTCATCGCACGCTCCTATCGGCCGGATTTCGGCGCCGGGGCGACGCGTTCGTTCTGTTCGCGCCAGGAGGATGGAGCGGTTGGGCGAAGACTGGTGTAGGGAGCCACCGTCGAACGGTAACCGACCCCAGCAACCTTCGCGCCGGGGTCTGCAGGATCGGCGCCGGCCAGCGGTACCGCTGGCAGCGTGCACCCCCCCAAGGGGAAAGCCGCGACCGCCACTCCCGCAATAAGCATCCCGAATCTGCATCTATTGAACTGTCCCACCACCGAATGAACGGCAGCGAACTTCGCCCCTAACTGCGCAAGCATGACTTTTCCCCGAACTGCCGATTAATGACAGGCGCACGTGCCCTTATCGGGCGCGGCACCGCGTTCTTGGCTAGGTCAGGAAATGGGGGGGCGATAGAGCCGCGGAGGAGCGTTATCGGTCACCTTGGCATAGCCATCGACCTTGCAAAGCGCCGTTGGTGCGGAAGGCTTGACGATATCTATCCCCGTCGCCGGAAGTGCGGTGACGCACATCAACCCGCAGCATTGTCCGTCGGACGAATGCTGGGCTTTCTCGGGAACCGACTCGCCGTTCAGCTCCATCCATACGGACAATACGGAGCGATCCTTGCCAAAATTGGTCTGCGAAGCGCCGGAGCGATCGTGCACGTGTCCGCCCTTCTGGACATGCTGCGCGTGCATATCGTTGTGCACATGGACTAAGCCGGGCGCGCGATTAGCGTCGGTCACGCAAGAAGCCTCGGCGTGCGAACCTGGCACAGCGAGGGAGATTGTCGGCGCCAGCACACAGAGCAGATAGGTCAGGGCAACGAGCCACCCTGCCCTCAACCGCTTCGCCCTGCCCAGCCCTACAAGCATCAAATTCCCTTGATCGCCATCGAAACGTCCACCACCTTAGAAACTATACCGGCAAACAGGTCTTTCGCCAAGTGCAAACCTATCAGCAAACCTATCAGCCTGCAAACCTATCAGCCAAATCCGTCAGCCTGATGGGCTACAAAGAACCAACGCCGCCGCGGCCTCCGACCAGCGCGATAGTGGCCCTTGTGGTCGCGGGCATGTTCGAGCATGGGAAGATCGATCCCCTATGTCCCCGACGTCGCCAGAGCGAGCCTTGCCCGCGTCGCCGTGGGCGGAAAATCTCCTCCAGCCTCAGCTGCACGTTCTTCCCCGAGCTGGGCGGGCATCCTCACGCATCCGTGAAACACTTCAACAGGTGTTTGAATTATCTTACTCGGAGGCGGCTTCTCTCAAGGGCTCTCATTGGGGAGCATGCCGAAGAAAGAAATCGTGGTGGTTGAGGGCCCCCAGTTGCTCGATCATCGACGGATCTTTCCATCCGGAGGCCAAGTAGGGGTTTGAAGCACTCCCAAAGGAGGAAAGCAGGGCAGCCCGAGGAAGCTGGTGTGTTCCGCTTCGACCCGAGAGGCAGGCAGGTAAGTCGCACGACGAAGAATGGGAGCGCGGGGCTTGATCCGCGTTATGCGTTTGAGCGTCGACGTTGATCTAAGTGTTATTGCCGGAGCGCTCAAGAAGTCGTGCGCGAAGCGAATATCTATACACGGGAGGGAGATTAGCTTTCATGACTCCTTTAACCCAAGACTTCGGAAAGACATTCCGCCACTCTGCAAGGCCCGCGATGACAGTCCATTACGCACTTTGGGCTACCAGTGTATTCGTATTCTCAGTTCTCGCGTCATGCAGCGCGCAGTCTCATGAGCATCGAGTCGACCACGTTTCAGTCTTAGAAGCTGGAATCTTCCAAGCCCAGAGCGGCGGCGTACCTGCTGGCTATAGTAGTTTTGGCCCCATCACGAAAGTGTGGGACGTCTCTCTTGTTCAGAGCACGACCACCATTCCTGCGCGGAAATCGCTTAGATTTGGATTGCGGTACGTCATCACCGGGGCTCAGGCGGGGGCCAAAGTCGAGATCAAGTTCGTAACTCGTTTTCCAGAAGCAGGATTACTCGATCCCATCACCGGCGTTCGATATCACGAGAGCGAGTATATCGGTCGGCGCGTCGTCGGCGCCCCTGCCTACCGCGAATTCAGGTTTGATCGGTCATGGGAGATCGTGTCTGGAGAGTGGATCTTCGAATTTTGGCACGAGGGTCAAAAGATCGGAACGCAGAAATTTTGCGTAATTGATGCCGAGTCGGCCGCGCCCGAAGCCGACCGTTTGGAAAGTTCAAATTGTGCGTTCTCGGAAGTTTCCTTCTGACGGAATTCCGCTGCAAGGTCCGTCAATACTCCTGCAAACGCGTTCTCCTCTTGTGGTGCTCGCTTTCCT
>JBDRNF010000238.1:0-28531 GCA_043811435.1 Pseudomonadota bacterium | reverse complement strand
TGACGTTCGAGGTGGAGAAGTAGCGTCTTTGCCTCTCCCCGCTAGCGGGGCGAGGTGGGATCCAAATTCATCCGCCAGCGCTGCGCAGCCGCGAACATGCCCCACATCGCGCCCAGCATCATCCAGAAATGCCGCCAGTGGTCGGTGTCGATCACGAAGCTCATGCCGACGGTGCCGAGGAACGCCGCGAAGATCGCGAGATAGGCGCGCTGCCAGGGCACCGGGATGAAGGCGTGCCGGAAGCCCATGATGACGGTGACGAACACCAGCGCGGGATAGCAGACGCCGGCGATCCAGCCGCCGGACATGAAGGCGTTCAGGTAGGAGTTGTGGGTGTCCTCGGGAAAGTAGCGGTTGAACTGGAGGGGACCGATGCCGAACGGCAGGTCGAGCGCCATTTCGGCGCCGAGGATGTGCCGTCCGAACCGGCCGAAGCGGCCGGTATCGTAGCTCTGATCGAAACTGGCGCGCTGTTTCAGCATGTCGCCGATCGTATCGAACGACAGCAGGACGGCGATCAGCATCGCCACGATCACCACGGCGACGACGGTCATGACGATGATGCGCGAGCGCTGCCTGACCGACGGGCTGGTCAGCACCATCAGCGCCAGCATGAAGCCCGCGGTGATCACGAGCCCGCCCCATGCCGCGCGCGAAAACGCCAGCAGGATCGCCAGCGTCATGATGCCGAGCGTCACCGTACTGCGGAACGATTTTCCGATCCGATCGGAAACCACGCTTTGCAGCGCGAACAGGCAGGGCAGGATCAGGTAGGCGCCGAGCACGTTCGGATCCTTGAAGGTGCCGCGCGCGCGTCCGTACAGCGTCAGAAGGTCATAGCCGCCGGGGACAAGGTTGAAATAGCCCGCGGCCGCCGAGGTCGCCGCGATCAGGCCGCCGACGATCAGGCCGCGGCGCAGCATGTCGAGCCGCGCTTCGGTGTCCTCGGAAAACACCATGGCGAAGAAGATCACGGTAATCGCCAGGTACCACGAGGTCGCGATCCAGTTGGCGACGCCGGGACTGTCGAGCACCGGGATGGCGCCGATGGTGTAGCCGACATTGATCAGGAACAGGAGCAGCAGCAGCGGCATGAACACCAGCCGCAGCCGCAGTCCGGTGGCGAAGAACAGGATGGTCGCGGCCAGCGTCGCCAGCTCATAGGGGCTGGGCTCGATGAACACGATCGCTCCGGATGCGCCGACCAGCCACACCAGCGCCCGCTGCAGCGCCAGCACGCCCGGCGCCGCCGTCATCGACGGCAGGGAACTCCCTGATATGGCCGCATACGCCATTCGAAACTCACGCACTCAACACAAACATTACAAAACAACGGCCCCAGCCGTCATTGCGAGGAGCTCTCTTGTCCGCCGAAGCCGCCTTCGGGCGAAGGCGGATGCGACGAAGCAATCCAGCTTCTTTCCTTGCGCGGGTAGATGGATTGCTTCGCTACGCTCGCAATGACGTTGCGGGCGCCTTGCACTCAATAAGCATTTTCGTTCTTGGTCATCAGCGCCAGCGGCGTCTTGATGAGAATGTAAAGATCGAACAGCACCGACCAGTTTTCAATGTAATAGAGATCGAATTCGACGCGCTTCTGGATCTTCTCCTCGCTGTCGACCTCGCCGCGCCAGCCGTTGATCTGCGCCCAGCCGGTGATGCCAGGCTTGACGCGGTGGCGCGCGAAATAGCCATCGACCGCTTCGTCGAACAGCCGGCTCTGCAACTTGCCCTGCACCGCGTGCGGGCGCGGGCCGACCAGCGAGAGGTTGCCCTTGAACACCACGTTGAAGAGCTGCGGCAGTTCGTCGAGGCTGGTCTTGCGGATGAAGCGCCCGACCCGGGTGACCCGGCTGTCGTTCTTGGTCACCACTTTGGTAGCCAGCGGATCGGCCTGGTCGTGGTAAAGCGAGCGAAACTTGAAGACGTCGATGCGCTCATTGTTGAAGCCGAAGCGTTTCTGGCGGAACAGCACCGGGCCCGGGCTGTCGAGCTTGATCGCCAGCGCCACCAGCGCCATCACCGGCAGCGCCGCGAGCAGGATGAAGGCGCCGACGACGCGGTCGAACAGCCACTTCATCACCAGGTCCCAGTCGGTGATCGGCGCCTCGAACACGTCGAGCGTCGGCACCTCGCCGAGATAGGAATAGGAGCGGGGGCGGAAGCGCAGCTTGTTGGTGTGGGCCGACAGGCGGATGTCGACCGGCAGCACCCACAGCTTCTTCAGCATCTCGAGAATCCGCGTCTCCGCCGAAATCGGCAGTGCGAACAGCACGAGGTCGATGCGGGTGCGGCGGGCGAATTCGACGATGTCGTCGATCTTGCCGAGTTTCGGGCTGCCGGCGCAGGTATCGAGCGCGCGGCTGTCGTTGCGGTCGTCGAACACGCCGAGGATGTCGAGGTCCGAATCCTCCTGCGCCTTGAGCGCCTCGATCAGCTTCTCGCCGTTCTGGTCGGAACCGACGATGATGGTGCGGCGGTCGAGCCGGCCGTCGCGGGCCCAGCCGCGAACCATCGACCGCAGGATCAGCCGTTCGCCGATCAGCGCGGCGAGGCCGGTGATGAAGAAGGCCGACAGCCACAGCCGCGATATCTCGCTGCCGAGCTTGGCGAAGAAGGAGGCGCCGATGAACAGCAGGAACACGAAGGCCCACGCCGAGATCATCCGCGTCATCTGCCGCAGTGTGCCGCGGAAAACCTGGACTTCGTAGATGTCGGCGGCCTGGAAGCAGATCACCGCAGCCGCGGTCATGGCGAGGATCGCCCCGACATATTCCCAGTAGAAGCCCGAGAGCGGCACCACATAGAAGAAATAGATCGCGACGCCGATCAGGCTGAGGAGCGCGAAGTCGGCGAGGCGCACCGCGCCCGCGATCACGATCGGCGAATAGGCACGCCGGACTTTCTGGTTGGTGACGGCAAGGGCCGCCTGCGACAGCCGGCGGCGCCGTTCGACCGGCGGACGGTCCGGCGCGGCGGTTGCCGTGTCGGCCGCCTTGGCGGCGACCGCGGCGGCATCGAGCATCGAGCGTGCGTTGAGAGGTTCCACGTTAGTCCCAGTCCGTCCCTGAATTCCGTTCGTAACGTCCGTCCCTGCACGGGCATGTAGGCATGCGCGCACGGCGGCGAAATTCCCCGCCTCCGGGATTAGAGGACAAATCGGAAGAAACGGTTAGCGGAGTAAGGAATGGTTAACGAAGGGTACCATTGAGCCGGCCGCCACGCTGTTCGAGCGATACTCTTCGACGTGAAGAGCTAATTGCGAAACGGTCCATTTGTCCGTTGAGCGAGGTATCCTGCCT
Organism: Pseudomonadota bacterium; assembly: GCA_043811435.1. Taxonomy (GTDB): domain Bacteria; phylum Pseudomonadota; class Alphaproteobacteria; order Rhizobiales; family Xanthobacteraceae; genus Bradyrhizobium. The sequence goes on along the minus strand of JBDRNF010000238.1, from coordinate 25,229 downwards.
CGGGTTCTCAGGTGTCAAAGAGTCCAGCATCGCGCGCGTGGGTGGCAGTAAGACCCTTCCTTACGATAGGACGCACCCTGCTGGAACACGGGGAGGCCATTGGCATCAAGCGCCACCAATTGCCGTTCTCCATATACATTCATGAAAATATATATTAGAATGCGATGAAGTCGGGCTAAACCGACCCGTTAAAAGGGAGAACCGCTGTGGAGGCATGGTCCAGATTGACGGCGTGCTGCGCAATTTTTGCGCTTGGCTTAACGATAGGTGCGCAGCCGCTTTGTGCCGCGGATTCGAAGATGCACCACATTGCCATTCAGGTCAGTGACAACGATCCGGCCAAAATGAACCTGGCGCTCAACAATGCAGCGAACGTTGCAAAAGACTTCAGTGCAAGGGGTGAGGAAGTGGAAGTCGAAATCGTTGTCTATGGGCCTGGCCTGCATATGCTGCGTGACGATACCTCGCCGGTGAAGGCGCGGGTTAAATCGATCGGCGAAAGCATGCCCAACGTTGCTTTCACCGCTTGTGGCAACACGCGGGAAGCAATGCAAAAGGCCGAAGGCAAGGAAATCCCGCTTGTCTCGCGGGCGAAAGTGGTGCCGGCCGGCGTCGTCCGTCTGATGGAGTTGCAGGGGCGGGGCTGGAGTTACGTCCGGCCCTGACGCCAGTTTGAATTGGCGACTCCGCTTTTCCGTGAATCGCTCACCCGCGGTTCGGCTTGAAATCGTTAACGGTCGGCAAACGCGTCGCGGTAGCCGGCCAGCACGCCTTCGACCATCGCCTTCTGCGAGAAGTGGAGGAAGATCCGTTCGCGCAGCGACCTTGCGCGCGTCAGTGCTGCCTCGGGCTCCTCCAGCGCGGTTTCGATGGCGTCCGCCATCGCGCCGACGATGTTGGGGGCGAACAGCGCGTCGGTATGCTCGGCGAAGATTTCCGGGATGCCGCCGACATTGGCGGCCACCATCGGAATTCCCGCCGCGGCCGCCTCGATCACGACGTACGGCATCGAATCGCCGCGCGAGGGCACCACCAGCAGTCGGCCCTTGGAAAAGCCATAGCGCGCCTTGACGTGACCGATGAAGCGGACGGCCTCGCCGAGGCCGAGGCGCTGGATCTGGGCCTTGAGGTGGTCGAGTTCCTCGCCGTCGCCGGCCAGCGTCAGCGTCACCGGCTTGCCGTCGGCGCGAAGCCGCGCCACCGCGTCGATCAGCAGGTCGGCGCCCTTGATGTGCCGGAACTCGCCGACATAGACCACGTCGGTGGCGTCGGCGGCCGGCACGATCGGATCGAACTCGTCGGCGGTGACGCCGTTGAACACGCAGCGCACCAGGCCGGAGGGGACCCCAATGGTGCGCTGATAGGTGTCGCGCGCGAACGCGCTCTCGAACAGGAACAGGTCGGTCGCGTTCATCAGCGCGCGCTCGAGGCGGCTGTACATCGCGCCCTTCAGCGTGCTGAGGGGATAGTGCAGGGAGCCGCCATGCGGCGTGTAGACCCGGATGGTTTCCTTCGAACGCGCCTTCAGGCGGATGAAGGCGCCGGCCTTGGCGCCGTGGCCGTGCAGCACGTCCGGTTTCAGCCGCTTGATCAGGCGCATGAAATGCGCCCACACCAGCACGTCGGTGGGAAACGGCTCGCGGCGGATGGCGAGGCGATGAACGCCGAGTTTCAGGCGCGGCGCGATTTCCTTCAGGGCTGCTTCCGCGCGCTCGCCGCCGGTGAGGCTGTCGGCGATGATTCCGACATGGTGGCCGCGGTCGGCCTGGCCGTTGGCGAGATCCATGATGTGGCGGAAAATGCCGCCGACCGGCGCCCGCACCGCGTGCAGGATACGAAGCGGCTGTCCTTCAATCAGGGGCATGATCAGAACCAGCGTTCGCCGACGAGCACGGTATCGCCGGGACTGAGCGCGGTGCCGAGCGGCACGACGGTGCGCATCGAGCCTGCGGGATCGTTGTGCGTGATGGTGACGCGATCGCGCCGCGCGCGCGGCGAGAAGCCGCCGGCGATGGCCACCGCGCTCTCCACCGTCATGTTCGGCACGTAGGGATATTGGCCGGGGGCTGCAACCTCGCCGAGGATGAAGAACGGCCGGTAGGCCTCGACCTCCACCGCCACCGACGGTTCGCGGATGAAACCATTGCGCAGCCTGGCGGCGATGGCGGCGGCGAGGCCGGCGGGCGTCCGTCCGCGCGCCGGCACCGAACCGATCAGCGGCATGGTGATGGAGCCGCCGGCATCGATCGCATAGGTATTGGTGAGGCCTTCCTGGCCGTAGATCACGACCCGCAGCCGGTCGCCGGCGTCCAGATGATAGGCCGTGTCATATCTGACGGGCTCCGGCGCATAGGCGATCGCAACCGGGGCAGGGGCCGCGCCGTGGTTTTGCCCATAGGCCATCGCGTCCAGATCGGCCGGCGGCTGTGCCACGGCGACCGGCGCGGACCTGCGCATGCAGCCCGCCAGAGCGAGCGCAGTCAGCAGACATAGAATGACGCCACGCACGGCTCGCATCGGACAGCCCAAGGAAATTGCTGATTCCGATTAAGGGCATTCATGGTTAACAAAGCATGAGCGGAGCACCGCCGGGCCGATGTTCCCCGTCGCCGATCGCGCGGATTAACCCAGCGGCAACCTTAATGGAGTGTAATCGGCCGCAGTTGAGTGGATGAGTTGCGTCCGCGGGAGTGTGCGATGCGTTTAGCGTTCTGGCGTGCAGGCAAGGAAGCGGGCAGGGCCAAAGCCTTGGTCGACAAGGCCTTGGTCGACAAGGCCTTGGTCGAGAAGGCTGTAGTCCGGAAGGCCGTGGCCGAGAAGGTCGCGGCGAATCCTGCGCCTGACTTCGACAAGTCCGCCGCCGCCCCGACCGGCGATCTCGACCTGCGCGCGCTGGGCCAGGCGCTGGCCCGCAAGAAGGGCTGGATCATCATCCCGACGCTGCTGGTCGCCGTGCTTTCGCTCACCGCCGTCAACATGGTCACGCCGCGCTACAAATCCGAAGCCCGCATCCTGGTCGACGGCCGCGAAAACGTGTTCCTGCGGCCGAGCGGCGAGCGCAACGAGGAACGCAGCGCGGTGGTCGATGCCGAGGCGGTCACCAGCCAGGTGCAGCTGGTGCTGTCGCGCGACCTCGCGCGCGAGATCATCAAGCAGAACAAGCTCGCCGAGCGCCCGGAGTTCGATCCGGTGCTGCAGGGGATTTCGCCGTTCAAGTCGCTGCTGGCGCTGTTCGGGATCGGCCGCGATCCGTTCTCGCTGACCCCGGAAGAGCGCGTGCTCGACACCTTCTACGACCGTTTCACCGCCTATGCGGTCGACAAGTCGCGCGTCATCGTCATCGAATTCCAGTCGTGGGACCCTGAACTGGCGGCGCGCGTCGCCAATTCGATCGCCGAAGGCTATCTGGTGCTGCAGCAGAATGCGCGGCAGGAGCAGGCCAAGTCCGCCGGCCTGTGGCTGTCGGGCGAGATCGACAACCTGCGCAAGAAGGTCGCGGAGGCCGAATCCCGGGTCGAGGATTTCCGCTCGAAATCCAGCCTGTTCGTCGGCACCAACAACACCACGCTGTCCAACCAGCAGATGGGCGAGCTCAACACGCAATTGAACAACGCCCGTGCGCTGAAGTCGGACGCGGAGTCGAAGGCGCGGCTGATCCGTGAAATGCTCCAGAGCGGCAAGCCGATCGAGGCTTCCGAGGTGCTCAATTCCGAGCTGACGCGACGGCTGTCCGAACAGCGCGTCACGCTGCGCGCGCAGCTGGCCGAGCAATCCTCGACCCTGCTCGGCAACCATCCGCGCATCAAGGAATTGAAGGCGCAACTGGCCGATCTCGACCGTCAGCTCCGCGAGGAGGCCAGCAAGCTGTCGCGTTCGTTCGACAGCGATGCCCGGATCGCCGCCGGCCGGGTCGAGGGCCTCCGCGCCAGCCTCGAGCAGGTGAAGAAACAGGCGGGTTCGACCAACACCCAGGACGTGCAGCTGCGCGCGCTGGAGCGCGAGGCCAAGGCGCAGCGCGATCTGCTGGAATCCTACCTGGCGAAATACCGTGAGGCCACTACCCGCGAGAACATCGATGCCGCGCCGGCCGATGGCCGCATCATTTCCCGCGCCACTGTCTCCAACACACCGGCCTATCCGAAGAAGCTGCCGATCGTCCTGATCGCGACGCTGGCGACCCTGATGCTCACTGCCGGCGCGATCGTGACGGGCGAGTTGCTGCGCATGACGGCGCCGCGCGCGGTGGCCGTGATCGCCTCCGCGCCGGCAGCGATCCGCGCAAGGGCTGCGACTGTCACGGCCGCCACCGTCACGGCCGCCGTCGAGCCTCAGTTCGAGCCGGAGCTCGAACCCGAAGCTGAGCCGGCGTTCCGCAATTCTCCCGGTATTGAGTCTCCCGGTATCGTTCCTGAACTCTCGGAAATGGAGCGACTGGCCGACGATTTGCGCAACGCCGGCGACGCCGCGCGCAAGGTCACCGTGCTCGGCACCGCCTCGAACGAAAGCATCACCCTGACCGCGCTGACGCTGGCGCGCCTGATCGCGCGCCATGCCAGGGTCGTGGTGGTCGACCTCCAGGCATCGTCGCCGACGTTTCAGGCGGTGTCGGTCGATCCGGCCGCGCCGGGCCTCGTGGAATTGATGCTGGGCGAAGCATCGTTCTCGCAGATCATTACCAAGGACAGACTGTCGCGGGCTCACCTCGTGACGTCGGGGCGACCGGGCTCGGACCGCAACCTGTTGCAGTCGCCGCGGTTGACGCTGGCGATCGATGCCTTGCTTCGGGTCTACGACCACGTGGTGCTGGATGCCGGCACTGCGTCCGACCTGCCGGCGGAATTGCTGACGACGCAGGCGCGCGCCGTGGTGGTGCCGGATGCCTCGATGGCGCCGGACGCCCGCACCCTGATGTGCGATCAGCTGCGCGCGGTCGGCTTTTCCGACGTGACGATGCTGAGCAAGCCGGTGCAGCCGTCGAATGCGATCGAGCCCGGTCCGCGTGTGGTGGCGGCGTGAGGCCACCGCTCGCACACGCACAGCGCCGTCATCGCCCGGCTTGACCGGGCGGCCCAGTATCCAGAGACGTTTGAAGTCAATCGAGAAGCCGCGGCGTACTGGATCGCCCGGTCAAGTGTATGGCCCGGTAACATGGGTAACACCGTTCGGAGACATGGGTAACGATTTCATTGAACACCATTTCGGATATCGATGGATACGATTTGGTGAGCTCCGAAGAACACGCCAAATTGACCGTCCGTGTTGAGAGGCCTGATGGCCAGCAACTCGCCACCGAAGGCTTCCGGAGCGTGCCAGCGCCGTTTACCGAAGCGGAAGTTGGCCTTTTGCGCACTGGCCCTGCGCACGATCGTCCCTTCCTCGTACTCCGGTTCGTGCAACTTGCTCGGCAATGAACGAGGGCTGGGTCGATAACGGCTTGCCGGCACGTTCTGGCCGAGGGACTGGTGTGGACGCTCGTTGTTGTAGACGTGACGCCAGCGGTCGAAAGCCTTCTGTAGCTCGCTCGATGTCCTGAAGGTTCGCATCGACAGAACCTCGGCCTTCAGCGTGCGATGGAACCGCTCGTTCTTGCCTTTGGTCTGCGGGTGATATGGACGGGCATAAATGACCTCGACGCCGAGCTTGAGCAGCCAGACCCGCAGCCTGGTCCATCGGACCGGCGAGCAGGTGCCCCAGGGAACGCCATTATCGACAAGGAAGGCACTTGGAAGTCCGTAGCGACGGACCGTGCGTTGAAGGTGCTGCCGGACCGTCTCGGCCTGCTCATTGCTGCAGGCTTGAAGGCATAGGGCATACCGCGAGTGATCGTCGACCATGGTGAGCGGGTGGCATATTTGCCGATCGCCGAGCGGGAAGCGTCCCTTGAAGTCCATCTGCCAGACATCATTCGGCGCCGGGTGTTCAAAGCGGGTGAACTGGGGCGGCTGTGCTGGCGGCGGGATGCGATCGTGCCGCGCCAGGATCGCATGAACCGTTGAAGCTGCGGGGATGCTCTTGTGCCGCCCCTCCAGACAGCGCCGGATCTTTCGCGCACCCCAGACCGGATGGGTATCGCGTATCTCTAAAACGGCCGTCTCGACCTGGGCTGTGCTCCGGGCGGGAGACACTCGAGGACGCCGGGATCTATCCTGCGCCCAGTCCTTGCCTTCCGGCTTGGCTCTCGCCAGCCACTTGTAGGCCGTCTTCGGACTGACACCGAAGCGGCGGCACAACTCCCGTCGGTTCACGTCCGCTTGTTGAAACAGCAGGATGAACTCCCGTCTCTGATCCATAAGTGACACCTCGCGCCAAGGCATGCTGGCCTCCTAAGCCTGTTCATGCCTACGATGTGTTACCCATGTCTCCGAACGGTGTTACCCATGTTACCGGGCCATATATCAAGCCGGGCGATGACCACCTGTTGTAATGAGACGCAGTTGGTCCCAACGACACTTACGTCCGGTGGCCGCCGCTCTGCCGGCCGGCCAGCCAATCCGCCAGCACCTGGGCCTTTTCCACCGTCTTCTTTGTTGACGACGTCGACGACTTCGCGCGCGGCTTCTTGGCCGCCGCGGGCGGGGCGGTGGCTTCGCGCGCCAGCCGCAGGGCCTTCAGCCTGGCCATGTTGTCGAGCACGGCCTTGGTCGTCACATCGCGGTCGGATTTCACGACTTTGGCCTCGCTTGCCGCGCGCGCGGCCTTGTTGAAACGCGCATCGGCGCGGTCGCGATCTTCTTTTGACATGTCAGGTCGTCTTCTTTTTCTTGGGTTTGGCCTTGGCCGCAGCCTTGGGCTCCGGCGGCTTTTCGCGCTCGGCGGCTTCCCGCGCCAATCGTTCCTCGCGCAGGGTCGCGGTCCGCTTTCGTATCGCGATATCGGCCGCCGCGATATCGGCCATCGCCTTGATGCCTTCGGCATCCTGGGCGGCCCTTCGGTTCAGCCGGATCTCCTTCAATTCGGCCGGGGTTTTCGGTTCGTCATCCATCTTGTGCCTCGAATTTTACGGCGCGCATCATGGTGCGGCGTCCTGCTGGCCCCTCTTACCACGCATCATCCCGCCAGCGGGCAATTTTAGGCTGGATCTGGAGGCGAAATGGCCGTTTTTCGGGCCAAATCCTCAATCGTGGTGAAGGCCGGCCTCGCGGCAGGTCATCATCCGGTACGGTCAGGACGAGCCTGTCCGAAGCTTTGCACCTCTCCCCGCTTGCGGGGAGAGGTCGGATCACATAGCAGATGTGATCCGGGTGAGGGGGACTATCCGCGAGTTGCGCTGGCTGAGAAAGCCCCACAACCCAACCCTCTCCCCGTGAAGAACGGGGAGAGGGAGAAGAAGGCTCAGAACGTCGCGCCGGCCTTCACCATGAAGGTCCGGCCCGCCAGCGGATAGGCGCTGAAGCGGCCGGCGGTGAAGGAACTCGCGATCGCGTAGTCGTAATACAGCGCGTTGAGCAGGTTGTTCGCCGAGATCGACCAGAAGAAGTGGCCGTATTCGCCGCTCAGCTTGAGGTCGACCGTGGCGTTGGCCGGAATCCGGCGCTGGGTGTTGGCCTGGTCGTTGTCCATGAAGCGCTCGCTCCAGGCCCGCACCGTGGCGTCCGCCACCAGATATTTCTGCCAGATGTTCCAGGTCACGCCGCCGGAGGCGGTGTAGCGCGACACCAGCGGGACGTCCTTGCCGGCAAACTCGCCTTCGCGAAACACCGCGCGGGTATAGGCCGCGCCGCCGCGCAGCGTCACGCTGTCGCTGAGCCGCAGCGAGGCGCTGGCCTCGGAGCCGTAGCGCCGGGTCGGGTCGAGGTTGACGTTGTAGAACAGCGCCGGGACGTAATGGATCTCGTTCTCGAGCTCCATATTGTAGATGCTGGATTGCAGCTGGAAGCCGCCCGACTTGATGCGGAAACCGCCCTCGATGTCATGCGAGGTCTGGGTTTTCAGATTGAAGTTGCCGGGGATGGGGTTGAAGAACTCATCGAAGGAGGGTCCGCTCGATAGTCGTTCATCGACATTGGGCGTGCGGAACGCGCGCGCGGCACGACCGAATACCGCGAATACATTGTTGAAGCGATGCTCGAGACCGATATGCAGGGCATATTGGCCTTCCTGGCTGTCCAGCGGCAGGTTCTGCACGGCGCAGCTGAACGTGGCAGCGCAATTCGGATCGTTGTTGAGAACGTCCCGGGCCTTCAGCGTGGTCTGTTGCAGGCGGCCGCCATAGGAGAAATCGGTCGTGGGCAACAGCCCGATGGTTTGCTGAAAGTAGCCGGCCAGCGTCTGCTGGTGCAGATCGTAGGTATGGATCGGCGTCCTGCCTTTGTCCGTCGGACGTTCCTGGTGGAAGGTCGCGTCGTAATAATCGATGCCGGTCAGGATCGCCGAGGGCATCCCGAACATCACATTCTTGATGCTGAGGCGCGGCGTGATCGACCAGGTCTGCAGGTGGGCGTCGACGTAGCTGTTGCCAAAGCTATCGAAGAAGGCGCTCTGCTGCTTCTTGTCGCGCACGCCGCCGTCGACGATCAGGTCGACGCCGTTCATCAAGGTCTTGGTGAAGCCCGCGGTGGCGCTGGCGCCCTGCTGGTTGCCGTAGTCCAGCGGGGTGGCGGCGCCGCGGCGGTTGGTGGCGAGTTCGTCGAGGCCGATCGAGGGATCGACCAGGCGGCCGCCGGGCAACCCCAGCTTCTGGTCGTCGCCGGAAAGGGTGACGAACGCGGTAAGGCCGGGCGTGGTGTAATTGAGATTGCCGACGCCGTTGCGCTGGTCGAGCGCGTTGTTGACGCGGTAGCCGTCGGACTTGACGGCGTTGCCGTAGAACGAGGTCGACCACGGGCCGTGATTGGTCGCGGCCGAAATCGAGGCGAGGCGCGAGTTGAAGGAGCCGACGCCGGCTTCGGCGCGCATCCTGACCGGCGGGCCGCCGACGCCGTTCTTCAGCACGATGTTGATGACGCCGCCGACGGCGTTGTCGCCGTACAGCACCGCGCCGCTGTTGCCGCGACTGATCTCGATGCGCTCGATCGAATCGCGCGGAATGGTCGAGAAATCGACCCCGGCCATGTCGACGTCGTTGAGCCTGCGGCCGTTGATCAAAACCAGGGTGTTGGAGGTCGCAAAGGCGCCGAAGCCCCTGATGTCGACGCTGGTCTTCACGCCGCTGACGCCGCCATACAGGCTGGTCAGCTGCACGCCGGGCGTCTGCGCGATGATCTCCTGCACGCTCTGCGCCGGGGAACGGGCGATATCCTCCGCTGTGATCACCGAGGTCGATGCGCCGACGATGCCGCTGAACTGCCGGACGGCGGTCGCGCCGGTTGCCGCGCGGCCCGATGGCGCCGCGTTCGGCCGGCTGGTGCGGCCTGCGCTGGGCACGGCGCGGCGCGAGCCCTGTTCCTGATCGATCGCGGGCTTCGCCCGGGTGCGGTTCTCGTCGGGCGAGGTGATTTCGATCGGCGGCAGCGCCTGGGCGAGCTGCTGCGCTTTCGCGGCTGAAACGCCGAACAGGGCAGGAACAAGGAACGTGGTGGCAAGCAGACAGGCGCGACGCCGCTGTGCGGCGATGGCGAAGATGGCAGACATGGTTCAACCTCGGTATGACGTCAGTGGCACGTCACAGCGAACCAAGTCCCACCAATGTGCTCGCGCACATCCGGTGAAGCTAATGTCTGTACTCCCCGACCGACATCTTCGCGTGTGACCACGGCTGACGGCAGGTCTCCTGGCTCGCGGGTCGTTACCCTTCGTCGCCTTCCCAGGACCGAGATTCCCAGTGGCGTATGACGAAAGATTCGTCGCTTACAGTTGCGGGGGCAGCCGCGGCATTGGGGAAATTTCCCCGCACCGCATTCCCTTTTGATCCCCAGGCAAGGGAACCGTCGAGGATTATGGTAGAAGTTTGTCAAACTCCAAGTCAATCCCCTGAGCGGCTGCCCGTCTCCTGCGCTGGACGAGTGCGCTATTTTTGCCGCATGAGCCCTGTCGCCCCTGCTGAAATCATGTATCAGCACGGCGCGGGTGGTGCGGGAATGATCGATGAGCGCAGGCGACATCGTGGTGACAGCTGATACCGGAGCCGGGCGGCGCGTCGGCGTGACCGCAGCGCTGGTCGCGCTCGTCGTGCTGCTGGTGCTGATTTCGCTCGGGACAGGCCCGGTGCGGCTGTCGCCGCCGGCCGTGATCGAGGCGCTGTTCGGCGGCGGCAGCGACGTGGCGCAGGTGATCGTGCGCGAGATCCGGCTGCCGCGCACCATTCTGGGTTTTGCGATCGGCGCCATCCTCGGGCTGTCGGGGGCGGCGCTGCAGGGGCTGCTGCGCAACCCGCTGGCGTCGCCGTCGCTGTTCGGCGCGCCGCAATCGGCCGCGTTCGGCGCGGTGCTGGTGATCGCGCTCGGGCTCGCCGACGTGCGCTCCTGGGCGCTGCCGGTCGCGGCGATCGCGATGGCCTTTGTTTCGGTGTTCGTGCTGCTGGCGATCGCCGGCCGCAATGCGGGACTCTTGATTCTCATTCTGGCGGGCCTCGCCATCTCCAGCCTCGCGGGGGCCGCGACCGCGCTGGTGATGAATCTCTCCAGCAATCCCTTCGTGGTGCTGGAGATCGCGTTCTGGCTGCTCGGCTCGCTGGAGGACCGCAGTTTTCGCCACGTCATGCTGGCGCTGCCGTTCATCGCGGCCGGCGCGGTCATCCTGTGGAGCCGGCGCAACGCGTTCCGCGCGCTCAGCCTCGGCGAGGAGACTGCGCAGAGCCTCGGCGTCGATGTCGGCCGGCTGCGGCTGATGGTGATCGCGGGCACGGCGCTCGGCGTCGGCGGCGCGGTCGCGGTCACCGGCACCATCGGCTTCATCGGCCTGGTGGCGCCGCACCTGATGCGGCCTTTGATCGGCCACGATCCGGCGCGGCTGCTGCTGCCGAGCGCGCTCACCGGCGCCGCGCTGCTGCTGGCCGCCGATATCGCGGTGCGCCTCATTCCCTCGAGCAGCGACATCAAGGTCGGCGTGCTGACCTCGATCATCGGCGTGCCGTTCTTCCTCTATCTGATCCGGCGGGAACGCCGCGCGCTCGGCGGAGGCGTGGCATGAGCGCGTTTCTCACCGCACAGGGCCTCAATGTCGAACTGGCCGGCCGCCTGGTGCTGAACGATATCTCGCTGTCGCTTTCGTCGGGGCATCTGGTCGCGCTGGTGGGGCCGAACGGCGCCGGCAAGACCACGCTGCTGCGCGCGCTCGCCGGATTGCTGCCGTCGGATGGCGCCGTCCATGTCGGCGGCGAGGCGCTGTCGTCGCTGGCGTTGCGCGACCGCGCGCGGCGCTTTGCCTATCTGCCGCAGGGCCACATCGTGCATTGGCCGCTGCCGGCGCGCGATATCGTGGCGCTCGGGCGCTATCCGCATGGCGCCACCGACCCGGCGCGAATGTCGCCCAGGGACTCCGAAGCGGTGCTGCGGGCGATGCGGGCCACCGACGTGGTGGAATTCGCCGACCGCCGCGTCACCGAACTGTCGGGCGGCGAGCGCAGCCGCGTCGCGCTGGCCCGCGTGCTCGCGGTGGAAGCGCCTGTCATCCTGGCCGACGAGCCGACCGCCTCGCTCGATCCGCGCTACCAGCTCGACGTCATGAAGAGTTTGCGCGCGGCGGCCGACCAGGGCGCGCTGGTGATCGTGGTGACCCACGACCTCGGTCTCGCCGCCCGCTTCGCCGACACCGTGCTGGTTCTTTCCGAAGGCCGCCTCGTCGCGCAGGGCGCCCCCGCCGCCGCGCTGTCGGAGCAGGTGATGGCGGACGTATTCCGCATCACCGCCTATCGCGCCGAATTCGACCGCGCGGCGGTGATCGTGCCGTGGGCGGAGATCTGATGGTCACTCGCACATATGCTCATCTTGCGACCGTCATCCTGAGGTGCGAACTCCGCGGTGCGTTCGCACCGCGGAGTGAGCCTCGAAGGATGCACGGCCCGGGACAGCATCCTTCGAGACGGCCGCTGCGCGGCCTCCTCAGGATGACGGCGTGTATCGCCGCGCTTGCGATGTGTGGCACATCGCCTGCGCCCGCCTCCGCCGCACCTTTGCCGCGCATCGTCTCGATGAATGTCTGCACCGACCAGGTGCTGCTGACCCTGGCCGATCCCGAACAGATCCTCGGCCTCAGCCGGTTTTCCCGCGACGCCTGGGTGACCGGCGATGTCGGGCGCTACCCGACGCTGTCCGGCGGCGCCGAGGATGTGCTGGTGCTGAAGCCCGACATCGTGGTCGCCAGCGTGTTCGACAAGCGCGCGACCCGCGAGCTGCTGAAGGCCAACGGGCTGCGCCTCGCCGAACTCGCGGTGCCCCGGAATCTGACGGAGGTGAAGGCGCAGATTCGCGAACTCGGCGACATCGCCGGGCATCCCGATCGCGCGGCGCGCGAAATTGAAAAACTCGACGCCGCGCTGGCGCGGGCGCGGCGGGCCGTCGCCGAGAAGCATTACCGCGTGCTGCCGCTGTCGCGGCGCGGCTGGGTGGCGGGCAGCGACAGTTTCGTCGGCTCGCTGCTGGCCGAAACCGGGTTGTTCAACGCCGCCGGCGAACTCGGCTTTGCGTCAGGCGGGTTCGCCTCGCTGGAGGCGATCGTGGCGCAAAAACCCGATCTGCTGCTGGTGTCGCAGGCCGGCGATTTCGCGCGTGATGACGGTCAGGCCTTTCTGCTGCATCCGGCGCTGGCGCGGTTCTACCCGGCGGAAAAGCGCATCGTGATTCCCGAGCGGCTGACCGAATGCGGCGGCGTGATGCTGGCGGAAGCGCTTGATGTGCTGGTGGCCGAGCTGCGGCGGGTCGGGCGTTGACGCCGCCGCCCGGCTGGGCGCGATGAGATCAGGTTGCTGGAATTCACCTCTCCCTTCGGGAGAGGTCGGCGCGTAGCGCCGGGTGAGGGGTTACGATCTCCCGTTGGGCCAGCACCCCCTCACCCGATTTGCTGCGCAAATCGACCTCTCCCCGCTGGGGAGAGGTAACCGAATCCGCGGGCGACCGATCCAATGCCGCGCGTCACGCCTCGTCGCCATCCCCGGCATCGTCGGCCATTCCGGCGGCGGGCGGGGTCTCGAACGGCACCGCCGTGTACCGCGCCGGGATGTTCACCGGCTTGTAGGTCGGGTCCTGCGCGATCTTGTCGAGCGCCGATTGATGGATCAGGGCGCCCTCGGGAATCAGCCGCGGCTCGCAACACGGGATGTAATAGCCCAGCATCGATTTCCGCTCCGGCCATTCCTTGTACTTGTCCTTTTTCGGGATCACCTCGAGCGTGCGCCAGCCGGCATTCATCGAATCGTGCGGCTGCCAGTCGCGGGAGGCGGGATTGTCGGGATAGGGCAGGAAGTCCGGCGCGACATAGTCGAACGGGCTGCCCTTGCGCTTGCGGCCCCAGCCGAGCTGGTTGACGGTGCGGCGGTCGACCGTGAGGCCGTGCTTGACGGCTTCCTCGATCATCCACAGCAGCGGAAATTTCGACAGCGCCGATTGCTTTTCCGGATAGCCGCCGCCGACATCGGAATGCACGCCGGCGAACCAGACCTGCACGCTGTCCTGGTCGGTCCATTTCGATTCCGGGGCGTAGCGGTGCGGCCGGAATTTGCCCGCCTGCCAAGGCTGCGGCCGGAACATGCGCCGCCGCTCGTCGATCGAGATCGCCTGCCGGAAAATCTCGATCGAGGGATTTTCCCGGATGAAGGCCAGTTCCTCCATGCTCCACGGGCTGAACTGCAGCTTGAACGGATTGATCCGGTCCCAGCGCGGCACGATCACGCTGGCCACGGTGTCCCAGACCCCGACGAATTTGATGGTCGGCCATTTCACGGACAGGATGCGCGCATACTGCGCCGCCTGGTCTTCCTTCTGGTCGGGGGCGACGTGATCGGTGGAAAATTGCTTGTAGGCGGTCAGCCCTGAGCCGGCGAGATTGTTCTGCGCCAGCGAGATCAGCCCGATCTTGTGGATCAGCGCCGCCAGCACCCGCACCGTATAGGCGCCGCGGGAAAACCCGAACAGATAGATGTCGTCGCCCTCGCGGTGGTTCTCGACGATGAACTGGTAGGAGGCGAGCACGTTGTCGTCGAGCCCGTATCCGAACGCCAGCCCGATCACCAGATTGAAGTTCTGCTTGAACCGATGGAACGGATCCGGCCGCTCCAGCGTGCCGACGCCGGGATCGTAGAACACCAGCTGGCGCGGATGCGTCCGCTCGGTCTTGCGCAGCGTCCGGTACAGCTTCAGCACATTGGAAAGATCGTCGGAGATCTCGTTGCCGGTGCCGTCGCAGCAGATGACGATGTGGCGCTTTTCGGGTTTGGATTCGGGTGTGTCGTTCATGGATGCAGTCTCCCCAGCCTGCAGCTGGAAGTTTAGCGGGGGAAGGGGGAGATGGCGAGGGGGATTTGATTGGCGTGCGTTGTCGCGGGCATCTCGGCGGTGCGAATTCCGCGCAACCGGGGCTTAACGGACGCTGTACTAGGCCGCCGGATAAGACACCGTGACTATATTGCCTTTCCTCTTGATTGTCCCGGTCGCCAGAACGTGTTCCAGAATTGCCAAAGCCTGTAGGTGCATTTGGTGTCGTTCCGAATCTCCGCAAGGACAATCATTCGTGGAAGGCACTCGGACGAGTCGATCATCAATCAAATCATAAGTGAATCCGCGAGCTACGCCTCCACCAGATACCCTATCGCTCAAATAATCGATTGAAATTGCGCCAATTTCGTAGCGACCATCTTCGGTATGCCGTATCGAAATTCCCTTCTCATAAGTTTGGTTTCCGGGTCTTGCGGGATGGCAAATTAATCCGTCGATTTCGACGTTTGTAACAGGATTTTCGCGAATGTAGGCACTAACGCGCGTTAGAGGAACGTTGGTGTCGGTATGGCCATGGAATAAAGCTTCTTCTACCCGAAGCCAGAGTTCACCAGATGCGTTGTCCGTCACCTCTGACATCCAAAGCCGAGACGCAAGCGCCGTAGTAAGAGGTAGGTGCTTTACGAAAGAATCCTGATACTCCGGTATTTCGAGGCTTCGAAGATAGAAGGGAAACGGAGAGCCCGGCATATCAATCTTCATGCGGGGAAGAGCGAGTAAGTGTTCGAGCGTCTTATCTTTCTCGGGTCCCGGAAATAAATCTTCGGATGATTCGAAGCCGCCTGACTCCGCCATCTGTTGAAAGACACTGGCAGGCGCGGTGATATGAGCAACAACTGCAGAGGGATCGAGGCGAGTCTGCTGCAAAAATATGCTCGCAAGCCATGCCCGTTGAGCGGCGTAACGGGTGTCGCAATCGGTAGCGAGGTCGTCGACAAGATTTGCTAATGTATGCTCACAGCTCTTAAGGCGCTCTTTACTCAAGACGTACAGGTTGCCGAGCCCCTCATGGCGGTCATATCTAGCAGCGAGTACGCCGAGCATGACGGCTTCCTCAAACGAATTCTCACAAAACTGCCAGTTTCGTTTGGAGGTAAAAGCATTCGCTGCGAACCAAGCCGCTACGGCCTTCGATGACGACAGGTCTACGAAAAAGGATCGCCATCCATAGTGCTGCAGAAGGCCTTGGGTGAAGTTTAGTACATCTGGCCGGGCCGTGTTGAAGCCGCCTCGGCGCAATAATTCGCCAATAAAATGGGTCCACTTTAACATCAGCGGAGGAACGCATCCCATCCGCGCAAAGCTTGAATTGATAAGCGGTGAGCCGTCGGGGGAGTTGTAAGCCCTGACTTGTCCCCGAAACAGGTATTCATCGCCATAGGATGAAAGGAGGGCCTCAAGTTCAAAGAGGCTATCTGCATGCAATGAATCCATAAGCTCTTCTTACCGCAGGGCGGGACCAAAAAATAGAGCATTTCCATTTTGGCTACTGCTACTAGAATACAGCTAGTGCGATTCTACGTCACGATTCGTTTGCCTGATACGGGGTCTTTTCGGTTTGCCCTCGTTCACACCAGAGCTTAATTCGAAGATCGAGGATTAGGTTGTGCCTGCACCGGTGGCCCTCGTGATCGAATTCCCATCCTTTCTTCGACTGTTCCAAATGCGAACGGCACAAATCATGTGGCTCTTCGGTGCGGGCACGTCGCGATCGGCAGGGATCAAGACCGCCGGCGATATGATTTGGGATTTCAAACAAAGACTATACTTGTCGCAAAAGAAGCTGTCGCCGTCGGCGATTACCGATATTGGCGAGATAGCCGTACGACGGAAATTGCAATCTCATTTTGATGCATTGGGTTCTTTTCCGTCACTAGGTGCTGAGACGGAATACTCGGCTTATTTTGAAGCAACCTATCCCTCTCCAAAAGATCGACGTACTTACCTTGAAGAGCTGATGGATCGAGGAAGGCCATCTTTCGGTCATTTGGCGCTAGCTCTTATGATGCGCGAGAACCTCTGCCGCGTCGTTTGGACTACAAATTTTGATCGCATGGTCGAGGACGCAACTGCTCAAGTCTTGGGTAGCACGGGTCGATTGGTGATAGCAGATCTAAAGGAGCCCGAAAAATTTCGAATTGCTTATGGAGAATCTCGCTGGCCAATTTATGGCAAACTCCATGGTGACTACCATTCGGAAGCTCTGAAGAATACGACTGAGGAATTACGTAAGCAAGACGCAGAAATGCGCCGCAATCTGTTCAATGCCTGCCGCAGCCAAGGTCTAGCTGTGGTTGGCTATAGCGGAAGGGACGCATCGATCATCGAAGCTTTGACCGAAGGCTTGGATGAAGGTCGTGGGTTTCCGGGAGGCTTATTCTGGTTCAAGAGGAGCCGCGATGAGACCTATCCTGCGGTGACCAATTTGATCGAGCGAGCACGTACCCTTAGTATTGAGGCTCACTTCGTCGAAACGGAGTCCTTCGACGAACTGTTTTCTGATCTCGTGCGTTATCTTCCGCAAACTGCCGATAAGGTTCAAGCCCTGGCGGGAGCAACACGTCCACGCCTTGCTAGCTCCTCCCCCCGAGCGAGTACGACCACTACACCTGCTGTTCGAACGAATGCGTTACCAATCGTCTCTCAGCCTGCATTGTGTCGCCTCGTGGATTGCGAGATCGGGGGTTATAGGGAAATTCAGGAAGCGATTGCCAACGCCAAAGTTGACATCGATGCTCACCGAATTCGTGACGGAGTATTATCCTTCGGAAGAGATGCGGATATACGCAAGGTATTCGAACCATTCGGAATCAAAGCCTTCGATACGCACCCGCTGGCCTCCCGTCGGCTCGATAGAGAGACGGGAGAGCGCGCCCTCATAAGAGAAGCGCTGTTCCGGTCCATTGGGAAGCGACCGGGCTTATCATTACTTCGCAAGGGACGACGAACGTTTCTCGTTCCTGATCGTCAGGTCGTGCAGTCTGCGACGTTCAATTCCGATCTCGTGAAACCTGTCGATCGAATAGCCGGCATGGTGCCCAAAACGCAAATCGAATGGACGGAGGCATGTGGCCTACGCATCGACTTCCGATTTGATCACCTTTGGCTTCTGCTGGAGCCAATGATCTTAACTGATGTACCAGACGGAGCGTCGGAGGAGGAGATTGAACTCACCCGGGAGTTCGTGAGAGAGCGCCGTGCCCGGAGACGAAACCGAGAGGCCAATGCCCTGCTCGATGGATGGATTAGGCTAGTAGTCGGAAGCCAAACAAGCGTTCGAATTCGCGCGTTCGGGATAGCTGACGGAATAGACGCGGAATTCGAAATTCTCCGGACATCCGGTTTCAGTGGACGAGGTCGGCAATGAGCGCGGAATCGAAGCCTTACCGACTGCCGGGTCACGTAGTGTTGCAAGAACCTAAGTTGCGATTTGGTTCCAAGGATATACGTGACGTCGATATCCATCCTATGGAAGGGCTGCTAAGCTTCGGCCCTTACAGTAAGGACAAGTTATCTGCAGTCTCAAATCCAATTCGTATAGGGATGATCGCGCCGGCTGGCCAGACGGATAGGCTCGCCAAGCAGATGCGAGAGCTTGAGCAGGTTCATCAGCCAAGGGAGCGCAAGGTCTATTTGCCGAAATTCGTTGGCTTCGAAAAGACGTTCGGCGTCCGCCTTACACGCGGTTCATCTGGTACGAGTATTGAACTTCCGGCCGATCTCACCGAACGTATGTCTGCTTCGCATCAGCCGCACGTGATACTTGCTGAAGCTCTGACGCACGCCTTGTTCGCATTGCGAAATCTCCGACATGGTTATGATGTCGTTGTCATCCTGCTAGTCGATGAATGGAAGGCTGGCTACCGTGGCCCGGTCGGCGACGATTTCGATCTTCATGATTACGTAAAAGCCTATGCTGCTTCAGAAGGGATTTGTGTTCAGTTCCTTCGGGATGTTAGCGCGCTTGATTATTTCTGCAGGTGCAGCGTCGCGTGGCGGCTAGGAATAGCTCTCTACACCAAAGCTGGGGGTATCCCTTGGGTGCTAGCGGATGGAGATCCGGGAACCGCATTCATTGGGATTGACTACGCCTTGCGGGCCGGCGGAGAGCGGGAGGCGCGGTTCGCGATCTGCTGCAGCCAAGTCTTTGACGCGGAAGGTTCCGGCCTTGAATTCGTTGCTTACGAAGCTGACGACGTGAAGATGTTTGGGAGAAATCCGTTCTTGCGGCGTGATCAGATGCTGAAGGTAATGACACGAAGCCTTGCCATCTATCAACGCAAACACTCAGGGGATCCGCCTAAACGAATCGTGGTTCACAAAAATACTGAATTTCGACTTGAAGAGGTAGAAGGAGTGTTCGACGCATTTCCTGGTGCGCACAATATCGAACTTGTGCATGTCCAGCAGAGCTGCGGATGGAGGGGAATTTTCATACCATCGCCGCAAAAGCCGCATGGCTATCCCTGCCATCGCGGCACAACCTTTCAACTCGGGTCAAATGAAGCTTTGCTCTGGACACAGGGGAATCTGCCAGCGGTGGCGAATGGCAAGGATTATTTCAAGGAAGGTAAAGGGACGCCCGAGCCTTTAATGCTCGTTCGTCATGCTGGCTTAGGATCGATGGACGATCTGTGCCGCGAGACTTTAGCTCTAACGAAAATGGATTGGAATAATGACGGGCCTTATGATCGGCTCCCAGTGACCCTGAGCTTTGCTGGAACATTAGCAACGATAGTCAAACGGATGCCGAAACTGGAGCCGCATTCATACCCCGTTCGGCTATTCATGTGACAGCAGAGATAGATATCTCACCCTTCGACAAAAAATCGGAACGGTACTTGGACGAAATCTAATGATCGGCGCAGTAAGCAACGGAGCCTCGATGCCCCGACCTCTCGTTTTCACGATTTCCGCGGCCTGGGATCAGGTGGCGTCGGTCTGGAGCGGGCATTGTGACGACATCCCGGCCGCCGCCGACGCGCCGACGCTTGACGAATTGCTGAACAAGATTTCCGCGATGGCGCTCGATCTCTTGCCGGACAACCATCCGGATGCGGCGCCCGAATCGCTGTTCCTGCGGATCGCGGCGCTGCCGCACCGATAGATCTGGAGACCCGCATGAGCATCGCCGACATGGTCTACAATCAGGTGAAGCTGTTGCCCGATCCGCTTGCCCGTGAAGTGCTGGAGTTCGTCGGGTTGCTTCGCGAGGGGCGGGATCGCGCGGAGTGGCGCGACCTGATGAACGCGCAGGCAACCGGGCTTGCTGCTGTGTGGGACACGCCGGAGGATAAGGTCTGGGACGATGTTGAGCGGGAGGGCTCCGCGCCATCCGCGGACTAACGCGAGGCCGGCCCCGGATTGCGCCATCGGGCGCGCATGCGCGCGGCCGTTGGCTCCATCCAGGCTACAGGCCTTTCATGGTTCGAGACGGGCGGCGTTGTCGCACACGTCACCATGACTATTTTCCTCTTTGGGGTCGGCACCCGGACGATGGAGAGTTTTCTTCCCCTGCCTCCGATTCAGCGTAGCAAAAGTCCTGCGATTCCAAGCACTTCCTTACTGTACATGGGGTTGTTTTCGCCCTTTTTTGTTTTGGGCCCTGCCGCGCGACCCCGGTGGCTCGCTTGACGGTTGCGGGCCCTTCGTCCCCGCACACGCCCCAAACGAAAACGGCCGGGTCTTTCGACCCGGCCGTTCCAAATTCCAATTCGCTCGATCAGGCTTTTGCCCGGTGTCCGCTCAGCTCGCCGCGGCTTCCGGGGCGGCTGTGGTGGCGATCTTCTTTTCGATCGCCTTCTTCAGGAGCAGCGCCTTCGGCGACAGTTCGGGGCCCTTGGCCTTCAGCATGAAGGCGTCGAAGCCGCCGCGGTGGTCGACCGACTTGATGGCATTGGTCGAGACGCGCAGGCGCACGTTGCGGCCGAGCGCGTCCGAGATGAAGGTGACGTTGCACAGGTTCGGCAGGAACCGGCGCTTGGTCTTGATGTTGGAGTGGCTCACCTTGTTGCCCACCATGGGGCCCTTGGCCGTCAGTTCGCAGCGCCGGGACATCTTGCAAAATCCTCTTCCATCCCCGACCCATCCGTCAGCCCAGAAGGCGCGGCGCGGGGGTTCGAATTCACGTCCATTTCAGGAACCGCGGACGTATAGGGGCAGAGCGGCGGGGCGTCAAGGTTTTGCAGGCTTTTGCCGGCGCGAAACACCGGCCGAACCGGCCGGAAAGGCTTGTCCGCACAGGCGTTAAGCCCGCTTCACCATCATATAAACGGCGTATTCGCCGCCGACATCAGGGGCTTCGGGCGCGGATGCATTGTTTGCCGGATATTTTGGCCTAAATGATACATGCCATGCGCCGCCTTGAGGATCGCCCTTCAGTGACCACCCTCCGTATGATTTCGACCCGGCCGGCCGGATTTCCGCTGTGGGCGCTTTGCGGGCTGTGCACCCTGGTATTATCAGCCGCGCCGTCCGCCGGCTTCGCGCAGGGACGGCTTGATGCGCGCTATGAGGCGACGCTGGCGGGGATCCCCGTCGGCAAGGGCGCCTGGAACATCGAAATCTCGGACGATTCCTTCTCCGCCGCCGCCTCCGGCGGCACCTCGGGGCTGTTGAGGGCCTTTTCCGGCGGTTCCGGCACGGGCGCCGCTCAGGGCCGGGTGGTCGCCGGCGCGCTGGTGGCGACCAATTATTCGGCTTCGACCAAGACCGCGAACAAGAAAGAAGCCATCCGCATGGTCCTGACCAGCGGCTACATCAAGGAATTCGCGATCGAGCCGACACCGCCGGTCGATGCCGACCGGCTGCCGGTCACCGACGCGCATCGCCGCGGCGTCTACGACCCGATGACGGGATCGATGCTGCGCGTGCCCGGCAACGGCGACCCGATGACGCCGGAGGCCTGCCGCGTCGGCGCCGGCATCTTCGACGGCCGCATGCGCTACGACCTGAAACTCGACTTCAAGCGCATGGAAACCGTCAAGGCGGAGAAGGGCTATCACGGCCCGGTGCTGGTCTGCGCGGTGTATTTCACCCCGGTCGCCGGCTACATCCCGGACCGCCCGGTGATCAAATACCTCGCCGCCCAGCGCGGCATCGAGATCGCGTTCGCGCCGGTCGCGGGAACCCGGATCCTGGTGCCGTTCTGGATGAAGATCCCGACCCCGCTCGGCCCCGCCATGCTGGAGGCCACCCAGTTCATCACCACAGCGACGCCGCCGCGGGTCGCGAAAACGCAGTGAGGTCATTCGACGCGCTTCACCTCTCCCCGCCTGCGGGGAGAGGTCGAAGCCGTAGCGAAGCGAAGGCTTCGGGTGAGGGGGACTCTCCGCGAGACCTGCTTTGTTGAGAGTCCCCCTCACCCCGACCCTCTCCCCGCAAGCGGGGCGAGGGAGAAGAAGTCCGTCGCATCGAACATGGAATCCCCATTGACTCTTGCCCGCTTCTGATTCGACTCCGCGTTCTCTTTCGCTTTAAGGATTCGACCGCCATTCGCTCGCTTGTCGCCCCGTTCCAAACTTGATCTAGTGCCGCGACAAGGCGTTGTGCCGAGATGTTGCGGTGAACGTAACAGCATTCGAAGCGAGTCAGCGATTCGGGCGCGATTCGTTCCGGACTCGTTCCAGAACTTAAAGAGCGACTGCAAGGCGTCGCATTATGAAACAATCCCCAAATCACCGGCGACGCAGAAACTCAATAAAACATGGCATTTTCGACATTCTCGTCCACATCGGCGCACGACCGCGCTCCCGGCGCCGGCGTCACCGCGGTGCTCGGTCCGACCAACACCGGCAAGACCCACCTCGCGATCGAGCGGATGGTGGCGCATTCCTCCGGGATCATCGGCCTGCCGCTGCGCCTGCTGGCCCGCGAGGTCTATAACAAGATCGTCGACCGGGTCGGCGTCGATCTGGTGGCGCTGATCACAGGCGAGGAGAAGATAAAACCGCCGAAGGCGCGCTACTGGGTCTCCACCGTGGAGGCGATGCCGAGGGATCTCGACGTCTCGTTCCTCGCGGTCGACGAAATCCAGATCGCCGCCGACCTGGAACGCGGCCATGTCTTTACCGACCGCATCCTGCACCGGCGCGGCCGCGACGAGACGCTGCTCTTGGGCGCCGCCACCATGCGCCCGATCATCGAACGGCTGCTGCCCGGCGCCTCCATCGTCACCCGGCCGCGGCTGTCGCAGCTGGAATTCTCCGGCGACCGCAAATTGACGCGGCAGCCGCGCCGCACCGCGATCGTCGCCTTCTCGGCCGACGAAGTCTACGCCATCGCCGAGTTGATAAAGCGCCAGCATGGCGGTGCGGCCGTGGTGCTGGGCTCGCTGTCGCCCCGCACCCGCAACGCCCAGGTGGCGATGTTCCAATCCGGCGACGTCGATTATCTGGTCGCGACCGACGCCGTCGGCATGGGGCTCAATCTCGACGTCGACCATGTCGCCTTCGCTTCCGACCGCAAATATGACGGCTACCAGTTCCGCCGGCTCAACCCGTCGGAATTCGCCCAGATCGCCGGCCGCGCCGGGCGCGCCACGCGTGATGGCACCTTCGGCACCACCGGCCGCTGCGCGCCGTTCGAGCCGGAACTGGTCAATGCGCTGCAGAATCACACCTTCGACAGTGTAAAAGTGCTGCAATGGCGCAATTCGAAGCTGGATTTTTCTTCGCTCGGCAGCCTGCAGGTGTCGCTGGCGCTGTCGCCGACCCATGACGCGCTGACCCGGGCGCCGATCGCCGAAGATTTGCGCGTACTCGATCACGCCGCGCGCGACGCCGATGTGCGCGACATGGCGCAGGGTGCCGCCGCCATCGAGCGGCTGTGGGATGCCTGCCAGATTCCGGATTACCGCAAGATCGCGCCGGCGGCGCATGCGGAACTGGTGACCACTTTGTTCGGTTTCCTGATGAAGAAGGGCCGGATCCCGGATGCCTGGTTCGCCGCTCAGGTCGAGCAGGCCGACCGCATTACCGGCGATATCGACACATTATCGGGCCGGATCGCGCAAATCCGGACTTGGACCTTTGTGGCAAATCGTCCCGATTGGCTGGCCGACCCCGAACATTGGCAGGGAATCGCCCGCGAAGTCGAAAATAAACTGTCAGATGCGCTGCATGAACGGCTCACGGAGCGTTTCGTTGATCGCCGTACCAGTGTATTGATGCGCCGCCTGCGGGAGAACAGCGTTTTGAATACTGAAATCGGCAAGACCGGCGAAGTGATCGTAGAAGGCCATGTGATCGGCCGGCTCGACGGATTTACCTTCGCGCCCGACGCTGCGGAAGCGGGCTCCGACGCCAAGGCCTTGCAGGCCACCGCGCTTAAGGCGCTGGGCGGCGAGATCGATGCGCGCGCCGAGAAACTGGCCGCTGCGCCCGACGAGCAATTCGTGCTGACGTCGGACGGCACCATCCGCTGGACCGGCGACGCGGTGGCGCGGCTGGTCGCGGCCGACGACGCGCTGCATCCGCGCCTGCGCATCATTTCCGACGACCGGCTGGCCGGTGCTGCGCGCGAGGCGGTGCAGACGAGGCTCGATCTGTGGCTGAAGACGCATATCGAAAAGTTGCTGGGGCCGCTGTTCGACCTGCAAAAGGCCGAGGACATCACCGGCATCGCGCGCGGCATCACGTTCCAGCTGATCGAGGCGCTCGGCGTGCTGGAGCGGCAGAAGATCTCCGCCGAGATGAAGGATCTCGACCAGCCGTCGCGCGCCACCTTGCGCAAATACGGCGTGCGCTTCGGCGCCTACCACATCTACATTCCGGCGCTGCTGAAGCCCGCGGCACGCGCGCTGGCCTCGCTGCTGTGGGCCGAGAAGCAAAGCAATGTCGACATGTCGGCCTTGTCCGGCGCGCAGCATCTCGCCGGGTCAGGCCGCACCTCGTTCCCGGTCGACAAGTCGCTCGACCGCGACGCCTACCGCGTGCTGGGCTACCGGCAATGCGGCGAGCGCGCGGTGCGGGTCGATATTCTCGAGCGCCTCGCCGACCTGATTCGCCCCGCTTTGTCCTGGCGCGAGGCTTCGCCCGGCACCAAGCCAGCCGGCGCATTCGACGGCCGCGGTTTCGTGGTGACGCAGGCGATGACCTCGCTGACCGGCTCCGCCGGCGAGGATTTCGCCTCGATCCTGCGCGCGCTCGGCTATCGCATGGAGAAGAAGGCGCCGCTGCCGCCGAAGCCGGAGGTGGTTGAAGCGCCTGCCGCGGAGACTGCCGGGGCAGAGGCCGCGTCGCAGCTGGCTTCCGAAGGCCATCTCGAAACCGCGGCCGATATCGCGGAAGCATCCGGTGACGCCGCGGTTGCCGCCACCACCAGCGATGCGCCGCCCAATTCCGAGGATGTTGCCGCCACACCTTCGGTGGCGTTGCTCCCCGACATCGCATTTTCGCCGCCGGCCCCCGCCGACGAACCGGTGGCGGTCGAACCCCCGCCAGCGGCCGAACCCGAGCCCGTTGAAGCCGCGCCCGTCGAAGCTGCCGCAGTCGAAACCGCTGCAGTCGAAGCCGCCGCTGCCGAGGTTGCGCCGGAGCCGGCGCCTTCGAGCGAAGCTCCGGCCGCGGAAGCGCCGCAAGAGCAGCAAGCGCCGCAAGAACAACAAGAGCAGGCTGCCGCTGAAGCCGCGCCGGAGACCGCTGCCGCGGCCGATGCATCCGGTGATGCTGGTGTTGCCGAGGCCGCCGCGCCCGACGTCGCCGCCGTGCCTGAATTGATCGAGGTCTGGCGGCCGGGCGGCCGCTCGGAAGAGCGCCGGCCGCGTCACGATCGCAACCGTCAGCGCCATCACGACCGGCCCGCGCACGGCGCGGACGCCTCGACCGTCCCCGGTGAAGCCGGCGAGGCCGCCAAAGGCGAGCG
>JBDRNF010000237.1:0-17800 GCA_043811435.1 Pseudomonadota bacterium | reverse complement strand
GTGGGATGGATTGCTTCGCTGCGCTCGCAATGACGTCGAGGGTGATGGGGTTCACTCAGACTTCAATGACACTTGAAATAGTCGAACGGTTCGCGGCAGCTCCTGCAGCGCCACAGCGCCTTGCAGGAAGTCGAGCCGAACTCGCTGAGCACCTCGGTATCCCCGGAGCCGCATTGCGGGCACGTCACCTGCTGCACGCCGAACAGCGCGCGGCGGGAGCCGGCCGGCTGTGGCGGCGCGATGCCGTATTCCCGAAGCTTGCGGCGGCCGTCTTCGCTCATCCAGTCGGTGGTCCAGGCCGGCGACAGCACGGTGCGCACCTTCGAATGGCGAAAACCCTCGCGCTCCAGCGCGAGTTCGATCTCCAGCGTGATCATGTTCATCGCGGGACAACCGGAATAGGTCGGCGTGATCGCAACCTCGACCTGGCCGTCCCTGATCGCGACGCTGCGGAGCACACCGAGATCGGCGATGGTCAGCACCGGAATTTCCGGATCGACCACGGATGCCGCGGTGTTCCAGGCGTGCTGCCGCAGCTCGGCATCGTTGAATAATGCGGTCACCATGCAGCCCCCGGAAACGTCCGCTGCATCGACTGGAGTTCGCTGAGCAGATAGCCGAGGTGCTCGCTGTGCCGGCCTTCGCGGCCGCCCTGCTGCATCCAGTCGCTTTTGGGCAGCGCCAGCGTCGCTTCGTCAACGACATCGGCAACGGTCTTCAGCCATTGCGGACGCAGGCTGGCGGGATCTACCGATATGCCGGCGACGATCAAATCGCGTTCGCTCGCGTCAGCCTCGAACATTTCGCCGGTAAAGGCCCAGAGATGATCGATCGCGGCTTGCGCGCGGGCGTGGCTTTGTTCGGTGCCGTCGCCGAGCCGCACGATCCATTCCGACGAATGCCGCAAGTGATAGGCGCTTTCCTTTTCGGATTTCGCCGCGACCGCGGCCAGCGTCGCGTCGGCTGACGTCATCAGCGCGCGCCAGTAGAGATCCGCAAACGCCGAGTAAAAGAACTGCCGCACCATGGTTTGGGCGAAATCGCCGTTCGGCTGCTCCAGCAGCAGCAGATTGCGATACTGCCTGACGTCGCGCAGATAGGCGAACTTGTCCTCGTCGTTGCCCTTGCCTTCGACCTTGGCGGCATAGGCGTACAGCTCGCGTGCCTGGCCGAGCAAATCGAGCCCCATATTGGCGAGCGCCATGTCCTCTTCCAGCATAGGCGCATGGCCGCACCATTCCGACAGCCGGTGCCCGAGGATCAGCGCATCGTCGGCGCGGCGCAGCGTATACAGCACCAGCGGGGTTTCGGAGATCTGTATGGATGCGACTGCCATGTTCAAGAACCTGTTCGTTCAATCTCCGACCTCATCCTGAGGAGCGCGCCCCTCTTTGGGCGCGCGTCTCGAAGGATGGCCGCGAGTCCCGTACTTGCTGCCATCCTTCGAGACGCTTGCCATCGGGCCGCGCTTCGCGCGAACCCGGTGGCAAGCTCCTCAGGATGAGGCCGGTATTTGCTGCGCCAACTTGCCGTCAGCCCACTCACATATGCCCGACTTCTTCCGGCACTTCATAAAACGTCGGGTGCCGATAGATCTTGGATTCCGCCGGCTCGAACATCATGCCTTTTTCTGACGGATCGGATGCGGTGATCGCGCTGGACGGCACCACCCAGATCGATAGCCCCTCGCCGCGGCGGGTGTAGAGGTCGCGCGCGGCCTGCAGCGCCATGGTCGCGTCGGAGGCATGCAGCGAGCCGACATGCTTGTGCGCCAGCCCGTTGCGGCTGCGGATGAAGACTTCCCAGAGCGGCGTGTTCGGCGTGGCCATGACAGTCTCCAAATCCCTATTCGGCGGCTTGCGCGAGTTGCCGGTGCCTGCGCTTTTCGGCATAGGCCGCTGCGGCCTCGCGGACCCAGGCGCCCTCGTCATGCGCCTTGCGGCGTGCCGCCAGCCGGTCGCGGTTGCAGGGGCCGTTGCCGGCCAGCACCTGCTTGAATTCGTCCCAGTCGATCGCGCTGTATTCCCAGTGCCCTTCCGCGTTCTGCTTCATGCCGGGATCGGGAATGGCGAGGCCGAGATACTGCGCCTGCGGCACCGTGGCATCGACGAATTTCTGCCGCAGTTCATCATTGGAGAATCGCTTGATCTTCCACTTGGTGGACGTATCGCTGTGCTGGCTGACCTGGTCGGGCGGCCCGAACATCATCAGCACCGGCCACCACCAGCGGTTCAGCGCGTCCTGCGCCATTGCCTTCTGTTCGTCGGAGCCGCGCGCCAGCGTCAGCATGATCTCGTAGCCCTGGCGCTGGTGAAAGGATTCTTCCTTGCAAACCCGGATCATCGCGCGCGCATAGGGGCCGTAGGAACAGCGGCACAGCGGAATCTGGTTCATGATCGCCGCACCGTCGACCAGCCAGCCGATCACGCCGATGTCGGCCCAGGTCAGGGTCGGATAATTGAAGATCGAGGAATATTTCGCCTTGCCTGAAAGCATCAGGTCGACCAGTTCTTCGCGCGAGGCGCCCAGCGTCTCGGCGGCGGCGTAGAGATAGAGCCCGTGGCCACATTCATCCTGCACTTTTGCCAGCAGGGCTGCCTTGCGGCGCAGCGACGGCGCGCGGGTGATCCAGTTGCCCTCGGGAAGCATGCCGACGATCTCGGAATGGGCGTGCTGCGAAATCTGCCGCGTCAGCGTCTTGCGATAGGCCGCGGGCATCCAGTCATTCGGCTCGATGCGCTCTTCGGCATCGATGCGTGCCTGAAACGCGGCGGCGCGCGCGGCATCCTCGATATGGCGGTCATCCGCATCGGACGTGTTGAGCGCCTGCGTGTACATGGCCGTTCTCCCTGGAACACTTCTAACATATATCAGTATTATAGAAACTCAATACATTCTTGTAACATAATTACGTATCCCGGAACCGGCGCGCCAGTTCCTTGCCGGCCGGCGGCAGCGCTCCGGCCGGGTCGGTTCCGTGACGGTCAAGCCATTGTTCCGACGCCGGAAGCACGCCGCGATAGATCTCGCCGCAGAGTTTTCGCGCGGCGCGCCCCGGCCAGTCCGCCGGCAGCAAGGCCGTCGGCAGCAGCGGGTCGCGCAGCACCACCCGGCGGTAATGATGGATCAGCAGGATCCGCGCGGTGAAGGCGTCGATGTCCGAGATCCGTTCGTGGCGGCCGAGCCAGGCGCGCAACGGCTCGAACGTTTTCATGAACTTCAGATAGGCGTCGGCGGTGCGATGCAGCGGCCAGCTCTCGCTGAGCAGGCGGCGGCCGCTGTCATCCTCGGCGGAAACTTCCAGGCGGATCGCGGCGGCAGCTTCCTCCGGGATCGGCACGCCCGATGGCGCCACCCACACCCCCGGCAGCGGACTGCCGAACCCGGCGTTCTTCAGCGCCTCGCGGGCGGCGTCACGGTCTTCGCCGTTGCCGATCAGCAGCAGCTCGAAGCGCCCGGTCCATTCCGAGGGTTGCGGATCGTAGATGTGCCTTGTCGCGGCATCGAAGGTCTGCCGCCCCTTCCCCGCCAGCCGATAGAAGCTGTTGCGGCCGACCTTGTGGCGTTCGAGCCAGTCGTCGGCGGCGAGCCGCGACATCGCGGTGCGCACCACGCCGCTGTCGATGTCGAGCACCTTGAAAAATTCAAGCAGCGTGCCGAGCCAGACCGAACCGCCGCGCGGCACGATGGCGTCGCCGAACACCGTGATGACAATGGAGCCGGTGCGCGACGGTTCGCGCTTGAGCTGTTCGATGATGCGGGCAAGCGGCTGCGGCATGCGCAAGGCATAGCGCGTTTTTCGGGAAAGCGGCAACGCGGCAACTTCTCCCTCGCCCCGTTCTTACGGGGAGAGGGTTGGGGTGAGGGGCTGCTTCGGCATCGGGACTCGTGGAGAGTCCCCCTCACCCGAAATTCGCATTGCGAATTTCGACCTCTCCCCGCAAGCGGGGCGAGGTAAGAAAAGACCACGCGCTTACCGATGCGGATCGGGATAGATCGTGCTGCGCCAGCCGCTGCGCTCGAACGGGGCCCAGGTGCCTTCGGGCTGCGCCAGACGGTCGGCCACCGCGTAGACCACGGCCGGGTTGTGTCCCATGCCGCAATGGCTGCCTTCGACCTCGATGCTTTCCGACGTCGCCGAGGTCTTTTCCATGCAGCCCTGCCAGGCGCAGATGCCATCGGTTCGGCTGAAGATCGCGGTGGTCGGTACCGGCGGCGTTTCCGAAAGCGATCCGCCGAAGCGATGATCTTCTTCCTCGGCGCTGCGACCGCTCGCCATCTCGTAGACCCGCCAGGCGTTGGTGGCCTTCGGGCTGCCCGCGAACGGACTGCCGAGCGTGATCACCGAGCGCACGCGGTCCGGCATCATTTTTGCCAATTGACGCGCATAGAGGCCACCGAGGCTCCAGCCCACCAAACTGATCTTGCGGCCGTGGTTGTCGTTGAGTTCATGCACCAGATCGACCATCGCATGCTGTACGCCCTGGCGCAGGCCGAGATTGCGGCCCTGGCGCCAGCCGCTGACGGCATAGCCGCGATTCCTGAGGAAGATGCGCAGCGGCCGCGTCGAGGTGTCCGACGCCATCAGCCCGGGCAGCACCAGCACCGGATGCCCGTCGCCCCTGGGGGCGAGACTGAGCAGCGGCAGGGCGCCCAGAAAGGCGCCGAACTCGTGGAAGGCGCGCCCCTCCATGAACATCAGGGTTTTGGACGGTGCGCGCATCGTCTGGGTAGTCGCGGACATCGTAGCTCCTCTCGGAGCCGGCCCCCTTCAATCCGGCAGCCGGCCAATCACCATAGGAAGACGCAAACCTCTTGAAATCGTTCCGCAACGCAACATCACTTGAATCAAGTTACGGCGGCGATTCCATCATTCAAGCGGTTGACCCGCCCCCGGACAATAGGTCGCCACACTTAAAGGGAGCTGAGTGATCATTTAGTCACAGCATCCGGACCAGTAATTCCACGGTATAGAGCGCCAATCCGGCGAGCCCGCCGATCAACGAACCGTTGAAGCGGATGTATTGCAGGTCCTTGCCGATATTGATTTCGATCAGCGCAATCAGCTGGCCCATATCCCAGGCCTTGACCTGATCGGAGATGAAGCTTGAGACGCCGCTCTTCTGATCGGCGATGAAACTTCGGAGCACGGCGACGAGGCCCTGGTTGATCTCGGCGCGCAGTTCGGCATCGGCCGCCAGCGTCTCGCCGGCTTTCACGAACATTCCCGCCAGATGCTGCTGCAGCACCTGGCTCTCGCCGGAAGCGCTGCGCTCGATGAAGGATCGCGTATTCGCCCAGATGCCGCGTGCGAGGTCGCCGAGTTCGGGCCGCGCCAGCAGGTCGCGCTTCAATCCGTCGATGCGATCGGCGAAGGCCTGATCGGTGCCGAGCCGGTCGACGAACGACAGCAGCATGCGATTGAACTCGTCGCGGAACGGATGCTGCGGATCGTTCTTCACTTCCTCGAAGAAAGTGGTCGCGGAGGCGACGATCCGGTTCACCAGAAACTTGTCGGCGCGATAGAGTTTCAACAGCGTCGGCAGTTCGCCGCGGATCTTGTCGCGGATCACCGCCATGGTTTCCGGCTGCGTCAGCGACTGATGCACCACGCGCAGGATGTCGTCCAGCAGGCCCTGGTGTCGGCCCTCCTGCACGAAGCCGCGCAGCGTGCCGGCGGCGAGCGGCGCCAGATCGATTTCCTGCAGCTGGGTGGTGATGCGGCGGGTGATGAAACCCATCAGTCCGGAGGTTTCCGTCGCTGACAACGCTTCCGGCAGAAGCCGCAGCGCGAAGCGGGCGAGATCGTCGCTGCGCTTGCGGTCGCGCAACCAGTCGGCGACGAAGGAGCCGAAATCGATCTGGCGCAGTTTTGCCTCGACGGGTGCTGCCTCGAGAAAATGCACCTCGATGAATTCGCCGAGCTTGTCGGCGATGCGGTGCTGGTTGCCCTGGATGATCGCGGTGTGCGGGATCGGCAGCCCCAGCGGCCGCTTGAACAGCGCCACCACGGCATACCAGTCGGCGATGCCGCCGATGGTGGCGGCCTCCGCGAATGCCGCGACGAAGCCGAAGACGGGATGCACATGCAGCAGCGCCTTCGCCGTCACGAACAGCGCCAGCGTGCCCGCCAGCACCAGCGTCGCCAGCGCCTTGACCCGCCGCAACTCGGCCGCGCGGGCGGCATCGCCGGGGGAGTCGAAGGAGAAGGTGGCGGGGACGGGCATGGCGGCTGTCGACATAAGGAGACCATTAGATAGTCACAGCACACCCAGTCGTCATCACGCGCCGAGTTACAGTGTCCCGGACGCGGTGCAGCGTTCTTCACGCTGCTCCGCAGAGCCGGGACCCATACGGCGGTGGTGGCGCATCGACCCCGGCTCTGCAGCGCACCACGCCGCAAGGGCGGCGCGCTGCGCTGCGTCCGGGGAACGCAATGCACCGCCCAAAAAAGAAGGCCCGCCTAAAGCGGGCCTTCGAATGATCGGCTGGTCGAAACGCGATCAGGCGGTCTTGGTGTAGGCCTTGGAGAAATTGTCCTGGGCGGTCTTGGCGCCGTCGGCGACGAGCTTGCCGACATATTCGCTCGAAGCCTTCGCCCGCGACATGAACGTTTCGCCGCTGGCGCGGACCATGTCGGACTGGATCTGGACCGCTTCGTTGAACGACTTGGCGGAAGCCAGTCTGTCGATGCCGGCGAAGAATGCCTCGGCGTCCTGGTAGAGCGCGTCCTGGATATTGCGGCTGATCTTGGCGGCCTCGGAGACCGAACCGGCAACAGCGGTCTCGATCGCGGCGGTCACCTTCTCGGTACCGGCATGGATGTCGGCGGCGCGAACCTTGGCAGTCTCGGCCTGCTTCTTCACGAACTCACGGGCGGCTTCCGGAACTTCCAGGTTCTGGAGCTTGGTGAACGCCTCGGTGACGGGCGCGAAGGCTTCCTTGACGGTGTTCAGCACGGAATTGGTTTCGGTGGTCATTGGGGTTCTCCATCCTCAGATTTGAGCTATGGGCTCACCCCGTCCGGTCTGGCCCGGGGCAATCTCTATATGACACAGTTAATGGTGCATTGCAACAATGATGCTGCGATGCGATATCACGAATCCGTGATCAGCTGGATTAATGCGCAATTTGCCCGGTAAGCGGGCGCCGCCCTGCCCAGAGCCTGATTAAATCAGGCTCTGTTCTTTGTTTTGACGCGTTTTCTTCACGCGAACCGGTATCCACTTCGCTCGAAAACGCTTCAATGCTGGACAGCCCCCGGCAGTCCGTAGGCTTCCAACTGGGCCTGGACCTGCGCCACATTATGGCCGAGCACCACGATATCGTGGTTCCGGCCGTCTTTGTCCTTCACATGGTCGCGCAGCAGCGCCTCGGCCTTGAAGCCGAGGCCCTCGAAGATGGCGATGGCGCCGGATTGATCGACGGTCATCTGCACCACCAGCTTCTCCAGACCGGCGCCCAAAGCCAGAGCAAACGTCTCCTGCGACAGCGCCCGGCCGACCCCCTGCCCCCGCACATCCGATGCGACCACGTTGCGGATTTCGCCGACATGCGGCGACCACGACCAGGGATCGCGCACCAGGGTGCCGCATCCGACCACCCTGCCCGCCTGCACCGCCAGGATGCTGGTGAAGGCGCCGCGTTCGATCTCCTTGATCCAGGCCGAGAGCACCTTCGGCTCGCTGATGTTGCGCGGCAGGAACAGCAAATCATGCACCGGCAGCTTTTGCGCGAAATCGAGCACCGCGGCCTCGTCGGCCGCCGCCATCAGGCGGAATTCGATCTCGCCGGCCTCGGTCTGGACGTGTCGCGGATAGGTCCTGGTCTCGCTGCTCATATCGATCTCTCGCATAACCACGAATCGAGTTTCGGCCACAGCCGCTTGATGGCGTTGGCGCCGGCGACGACGCTGACATGGCCGCCCTTCAGGATCACTTCTTCCTTGTCGGTCGAGCCGACCTTCGCGATCAGATGCCTGGCCGCATCATAGGGCACGATATGATCGTGCTCGGCCACCGCATGCAGGATCGGCACCGTGATCTTCGAAATGTCCGCCTTGCGCCCGCCGACCGACATGGTGTCGTTGAACAGCTTGTTATCCCACATCAGGTCCTTGGTGATGGCGCGGAAATACTCGCCGGCCAGCGGCAGGGTGTCGGTGCCCCAGCGATCCATCATCCGGTAGGCTTTGACGTATTCGTCATTCCAGATATTTTCCCACAACTGCACCTGGCTGGCAGCGCGCGACGCCGGCCGCAGCATCTCGAACGATGACAGGATCATCTCCGGCGGCACGTTGCCGATGCTGTCGACCAGCCGGTCGACGTCGAAATAGCGGCGGTCCGAGAAATTCGAGAACAGCTTCATCTCGCGAAAATCGATCGGCGTGGTGAAGCAGATCAGGTTCTTCATCGGGCCTTCGTTGAAGATCGAGCCGTACAGCAGCGACAGCACGCCGCCGAAGCAATAGCCGATCACGGTGACGTCGGTCTCGCCGGAATCCTGCTGCACACGGCGGACGCAATCCGGGATGAAATCGAGGACGTAATCCTCCATCCGCAGGCTTTTTTCTTCCGGCTTCGGTGCGGTCCAGTCCAGCATGTAGACGTCGTAGCCGCGCTTGAGCAGGAACTCGATGAAGCTCTGTCCCGGCACCAAATCGAGGATGTAGCCGCGATTGGTGGTCGCCATCACGATCAGGATCGGCACCCGGTAGATTTCGTCCGCGACGGGCCGGTAGTGATAGAGGTTCATGGTGCCGCGGGACGCCAGGATGTCCTTCGGCGTCGACCCCAGCGAAGGGCCGGATGAGGCGATATATTCGACGCCCTTGATGCTGCGCTGGATCGCGCGCTGCACTTCCGACTGGATCCGGTCCGGAATCGACGCCAGATCGAGGCCCGCGGCACTCAGGCCGGGACTGACGTTCATTTTGGCTCTCCGGCAGAGGGCGGACGCCTGGTGCGCGGCGGCTTCGGCGCGCCGGGAATTCCGCCCGCGGCGCCGGCATTGCTGTTCATCGCGTTCAGCATCGCCTTGATCTCGTTCAGCTGGCCTTCGATCGACTGCAACCGTTCGGCCATCTGGACCATCTGGGCCCGACTCGGCAGGTTCATCCCGACGAGGTATTTCTCCATGAGGTCGCCGAGCTGCTTTTGCGCGCCCGCCGTGGCTCCGCCGACCTGGTTGACGACCTTGGAAAATTCCGGCGACGCCATCGCCTGGTTGGCGAAGGAGTTGAAGCCCTTCTCCATCTCGCCGATCATGTTCTGCCACATCGCAACCGGATCGTTGCTCTTGTCTGCCATCGGCGCCCTCCAGCGTGGTCACGCGGGCCCTTGGAGCCCTGCCTTTTGCAGCCATACCACACTGTTGCGCCGGGACGGTCAACATCGCCGGCGTCAGATTGATCGCCAGGCGTCAATTTGATCGCCGGCGGCGATTTGTCAGGCTCCCTGCCGCACCGGAGCCTTCTGCGGCAGGAAAAACCGTGTCATAGAGTTCCCGGTCCGGTTGTCATTCGAGGGAGCAGATTAGGTGAATTCGTCAGCCCATCAGCCGCCGCAGATCGCGCGGGCCAACGGCATCGACATTTGTTACGAGATCTTCGGCGATGCCGATGCCGAGCCGATGCTGCTGATCATGGGGCTCGGCGCCCAGATGATCCTGTGGGACGACGAGTTCTGCCGCGAGCTCGCGTCGCGCGGATTTCGCGTCATCCGCTTCGACAATCGCGACATCGGCAAATCCGGCCGGCTGAGTGGCGGCCAGCGCCTGACCCTGGTCGAACTGCTCAAGCTGCGGTTCCTGAAGATCCCGGTCGCCGCGCCCTACAGGATCCGCGATATGGCCGAGGACACCACCGGGCTGATGGACGCGCTCGGCATCAAGTCGGCCCATATCGTCGGCGCTTCCATGGGCGGCATGATCGCCCAGGAAATCGCGATCTCGTTTCCGCAGCGGGTGCGCTCGCTGACCTCGATCATGTCGACGACGGGCAATCCGAAAGTGCCGCCACCGACCCGCGAGGCGTCGGCGATGCTGATGGCGCCGCCCCCGACCACCAGGGAAGAATATCTCAAGCGCTTCGCGCAGACCTGGAAGGTGCTGCGCGTCGGCCATTTCCCGCAGGACGAAGCCAAGGACCTCGAACGCGCCGAGCGCACCTTCGAGCGCGGCCTCAATCCAAACGGCGTCGGCCGCCAGCTCCGCGCCATCCTGGCCTCGGGCAGCCGCAAGGAGCGGCTTCACCAGGTCAAGGCGCCGACGCTGGTGATTCACGGCACCGTCGATCCCCTGGTGCGTCCCGAAGGCGGCAAGGATACCGCCGCCTCGATCCCGGACGCGAAGCTCCTGATGATCGAGGGCATGGGCCACGCGCTGCCGATTCCGATGTGGCCACAGATCATCGACGCCATCGACAAGCATGCGCACGGGGCGGTCGCGAAGGCGGCGTAAGACAGCCCCCATTCAGCGGCGCATTGAGGATTGCTTCCGGCATGGCAGGATTTCTTGGCTTCGCGCCCATTTATGTAAACGGGCTGCTGGCGATATTTTTCGTGTTTGTGCTTCCGGGCATGGTGCTTGTCCGTGCGTTCGATATTCCGAACGTGCCACAACGCTGGCTCGCGGTGCTGCTCGGCAGCATGACCTTGAATCATCTCTTTGTGGTGCTGATCGCGCTGCTGCATCTGGACCCCCTCGGCAGCTATCGCGCGGCGGCGGCTGCAACGGTCGCTGCAGTGCTCGTCCTCGTCTTGAGGGATCGGCTCGCGCCGCACGGCGATCAATCCGCCGGGACGGCGATCGTCACCCTGCGGGATATTCGATGCGGCCTGCTCACTCTGGCGGCTCTCGCGCTCGTCTATATCAACATCTGGAAATACGGAGTTCCCCACGTCTTCGGCGAAGGCGACGTATCCATCAGTTGGAACAGGTGGGCGCTGCTCTGGTCGCACGGCCTGTTTCCAACCGGCTCCTATGGCTATCCGCAGCTGATACCGACCCTTTGGGCGGTCACCTACATCTTCACGGGCTCCACGGAACAGTATTTCGCCTACTACATCCATATCGGCCTGCTCATCTTTCCGATCATTCTGACCGCCATGGTGCTGGGCCGCGGCGAATGGTGGAAGCCGGCGGCCCTGGTGCTGGTATTCGTCTGGTTCGTGGCCGAAATACAGGAGGGCTGGCTGCGGGCAACATTGCAGGAAGGCTTCCCCGACTGGGTGGCGGCCTTATCGGCATTATGCGGCGCGGCCCTGTTCATCGCCAATGCGCCGAACGGCCGGTTCGACAAGGACAAGATCGTCACCGCGCTGCTCGCATTGTGTCTGCTGACCACGGCTGCGGCGACGAAGCCGTTATTCGGACTTTTCGCTCTCGCGGTGCTGACGGCCATCTGCATCGATGCCGCCCGAAATCTCGGCGCCCGCGACCGCAACCGGTTTCTCGCGGCGGCGATCGGATTGTTCCTCGCCTATATGGCCGCTTACGCGCTGGTCTATGCCAACCTTGCCGTTCGCTCGATGCCGAATTATCCGGTTTCCGACCTGTCCGACAGACTCGCGCGCGCGCTTTCGCTGTTCAACCGGAACTTCTCCCTGCCGTTTCGGATTCTGGCAGTCGCCGGCCTGTTGATGAGCCCCTTCCTGCCACGGGTTCGCTGGCTCGCGCTGCCATTGTTCATCAGCATTTCGGTATGGGCCAATACCGCCAGCTACGACCTGCGCAACGTGCTCGGCCCGGTGGCGATCTGCGCTTTCATTCCAGTGTATGCCGCAGCGCGCGCCTGGGCAAGACGCGGAGACGTTGCCGCAGAGCCGCGATGGACCGTGTCAGACGCCGCCATCGCCGCCGGCCTCGCCGCGGCGGCGATCGGGTTGAGCCTGCCATTGGCGGTAAGCGACCAGACGATCAAACAACGGTTCGCCGACGAACAGATTCGCGAAGGCTCCGGGCGCGACATCAACGAGAAGGTGGGCGAAATGCTCCGGCAGGGCTGCACGGTGCTGACCGGCAACGCCTATCTCTACACCATCGCGGCGTTCCAGCCGTTCAAGGACCAGATGCGATACTCCACCTTCGGGGAACCGATCGGCGATCCCACCCTGGCTTCGCTACGGGAGCCGAAGGGCTGCACCGGAATCCTGTATGTACCCACCCGCACCCATGCCTCGGTGCTGGATTTCATCGCAGTCGGAAACTTCAGGAAGATGATCGAAAGCAACGGCACTGTGCTGGCGATGTCGAACTGACGTCACGGCAGTTTCCGCGCCTCGACGCAGTATTGCGTGAGGATCAGCGGCCACAGGATGCGCGCCGATCTGATCTCCCCCAGGCCCGCGACCGCCCGCTCGAACTCCGGCAGCCGAAGCGGCCGTTCGTCGTGAAAAATCCAGTTGTTGGTCACCTCGGCCAACCCTCGCACGGCGCGATAGAGCCACGTCGGCGTCGGAAAGGTGATGATGGCGGTCCCGCCCGGCTGCAAATAATCAAAATGCGCGGCAACGGCCCTTGCGGTCCCGGCGGGATCGAAGTGCTCGATCAAGCCGACGCTGAAAACGATATCGTACAGGCGCTCGGGCTTCGATGGCGAAAGCACGTCACCGAGACCGACCGAGACACGATCGTCGCGGGAATAGCGGGATCGCAGCAGATCGAGCCCCATCTGGTTGCTGTCGATTACGTCGTATCGCGCCGGCGCGACCTCCGCCAGAATCTGATCTATGAAGCAGCTATTGGCGCCACCGAATTCCAGGATCGATGCGTGCGCTCCGCCATTTCTACGCATCAGGTCCACCAAGATGGAAGCGGTATGCTTGCGGGTCAGCGACGCCGTGCGGTAGGGCCGGGCGTAATAGCTGTCCCAATCGGTTTGTGCCGGTTTCAAGCTTCGCTCCATCGGCGGAAAATAATGTCCCGCAGGAACATGAAATTGAAAATCCAGATGATAGATTCCACCACGACCTTGGCCAACAGCGTCGAGGCGACGAGATGGGCGGAAAATTGCTGCTGCATCACCGACGAGACGTAGCCCGAGAAAAACACATAGGCAACATAGACGGCAAAGATCGAAAATCCAGCCTTGCTCTTGAATACATACTTCTTCAGCAGCAAGAATTGGATCCACAGCGCAACCGCGCGCGCCGACATGTTGGCACTGAGCAGCGCCATCCCATTGGCCGTCAGAACATAGAATACCAGCAGATCCGTCAGTGCTGTAGCCAAGCTCGATACGGCATAGCGCAGCAGCACGAAGTAGATCCGGAATGAATCGAGCACCGGGTTGAAGTGCGATCCGCTGTTGTCGTCGATGTAAACGGTCTGGATCGGCACTTCCCTGAATTGGAGGCCGGTGGATTTGGCGGCGATGATCTGTTCGGTCTCGAACTCGTAGCGGTTCGACCGGATACTGAGACTTGACTCCATCAGCCGGCGGGGAATGCCGCGCAGGCCGGTTTGCGTGTCGGACAGCTTGAGGCCGATCAAAAAACGATAGATGTAGCGCGAAACGACGTTGCCGATCTTGCTTCGAAAAGGAACATCCCGCTTGAAATCCCGGGATCCAAAGATCACCTCGGTCGGCCGCGACCGAAGCTCGTTCGCGACTTTCAGGATGTCGTCTGCCGCGTGCTGGCCGTCGGCGTCAGCGGTGACGACCCCCGTGCAATCGGAATGGTTCACCAGAACATGGTTCATGCCATGCTTGAGCGCGGCGCCCTTGCCGAGATTGACGGCATTCGTCAGGACGATGGTGTCGGATATTCGGGCGGCGCGCTGAAACAGTTCGCGGTAGGCAGGACCGCTGCCGTCATCGACCACGACGAACGGAGATGGGTCCATTCTCCGAAGCTGTTCCAGCAGCTCGCAGAACAGCACCGACGGTTGGTAGGATGGGAACAGGAAGAGGATCGCCGACATGGCGGACTTCTACCGACGCGATCTCGCTTGGTAAAGTGGCTTCGTCGTCCCCACACGCGTTCGCAGCGAAGGGCCCGTTGAAAAGCCGCCCTATCCGCATGGAGATAGTCCTGATCGGGATGGCGGCAGCCGAAGAACAGCATGGCCGGGCCGAGGTTGGCGCCCCTGGCCTGGCGTGCCTTGGGCTCCCCGCCGACGCCGAGGGGGTGACCGGTGAGCGCCAGTGCCAGCCAGTTCATCAAGTATAACGGAACGCCCGGGTGATAGGACAATCCCAAGGACGTATACATTTTCAGATCGGCGAGCCGGTAGGCGATGTTCAACGCGTTGGCGAGACTAAGAGGCTCGTAGTCGGTCATTGCCCAGAACGATGCCGGATACACCAGAATCAACATTAAGGGGATTGCTATGAACGCGACAGCGTTGACGGCCTGTGGAAGAACCTGGGCAACGCAAACTTCAACTTCATACGTGCGACGGCGAGGCCCTCTGATTGCCATGGTCCGAAAACGACATGGCATCATCGCATTTCCTGCGGCGGAAATCGGACACTCCAACGGCACAGCCTATAAGAGCGAAAAGGGTGCTGTCCCGGCTAATTCGCCCGTGCGCCAGGCTCAACAGAACAGCAAACACCAGACTGCATAGAATAAATCTGACGGCGCCATTATGCTTTGAAACAAGAAAGAGTCGATAAAGCGCCGCACCTATCAGAAGAACGAAGGATATGCCGCCAAGCCAGCCGAATTCCACGGTTGCCTGCAGGATGGAGATGTGAACCTGGTGGGCCTTGATGCAGGAAAACCGCATAAAGCTGTCAAGGCCGGTGCCGACGAGGCCGGCTGTCGGAAGAAGGTAGATGGCGTCTCTTGCGAGAGCTTTCCTGATGGCAATCGAATTCCTCATATTCACGGTTAGGCTGCAGCTCGGCATTTCCGAGGCGGCCGTGCGAACTTCGGCGGTTTTTTCCACGGCGTAGCCAGCATACATCATTGCTGTCTTATGGCGCGCGCTCAGCCCGACGACGACTGCAAGGAATATCGTAAATCCGATAGCCACGACGTGCCATCGCTTGCCGCGTTCGGCCAGGATCATTGCGACGAACAAGCTGCCCGCCAGGGCAATGAAGGTGAATCGCACCATCGCGGCGGCGAAAATGACGGTAGGGAGAAATATCAGTGCAGATATTGCGGCCGTCCGCTTTGGTCTCGGCTCGTCGACCGTCACAAGGGCAAGTATCAAAAAGCCCAACGACATCATGAAATAAGTGCCCGCGGCGTTGAAGCCAAGAACAAGCGGTCTGCCGGGCGGGCCGTCCCATTGGTTGAATATTTCGGCGGCGGTGAATACCGCGCCGACCAGGACTATGACCGCCGTGACTCTTTCAAAGGCCGACCTCACGACGGCGGCATCTTCCGCCACCATTGGCCGACAGGCCAGGTAGCCTGCGATTGACGCGACGAGGAGGAGATGTTCTTTTGTCGAGTTCGGTTCGACGGGATTCAGAACGAAGGAAAGCAGCACCGCGACCAGGAACCCGGCGAAAATAAAGTCTGGCGGCTGAATACGAAGGCCATTCCGAAAGCTGAGCAGAAAAAGCAGCAAGGGAAGGCCGAACAAGAGCAACCCGGTTGCGATCCTGTTCCCCTGGCTGCCCGATAATCCAAAGCCCAGGACGAGCGAGGCACTGTAGGAAATCAAAATTGCCAGCGTTGCGCCGAAGGCGGCTTGGTGCGCGCCTGGCAAGCCGAGAAACGGCAGCATCGCGCGACGAACGATGCCTTGCCGCTTCAGCCGCAATACAACTCTCTGCATCACATCCGCATATCGAAGCATTCTTTCCGCGATCGACTCAGTGTCAGCGCCGCATATGTAGCGCCTTGAACCAGTTGCGAATGAGGCAAGATTACGAATGGAAACGCTAATGCGGTGCGTTGGTTCCCGGTCAAGGACCGGAAACTTCGGCGGAATCCGCAGTGACTTCAGGAGCATCGCTCGAGGCCGACCATGGCGCACAAGTCCACCATCGTCCCGGTCGGAGGCGGACCGTTCAAGTCGTGGGAAGATGCACCTGAAACTCCGTCCTAGCCCCCCGCCCAGACGTCCAGCACGTAGCGGTTGCTGGTGCCCATCTCGTCGATCCAGCGCGATCCCGCTTCAGCATCGGCGCCCTTGCGCTCGCGATAGATCGCCACCAGCGCGGCCTTGACGTCCGGCTCCATCTTGCCGCCATCGCCGCAGACGTAAATGATCGCGCCCTGTTCGATCAGGCCCCAGACCCGGTCCTTCTGTGCCGCGACCAGATGCTGCACATAGGTTTTCGGGCCTTCGGCGCGGGAGAACGCGGTATGCAGCTCGGTGATTCCTGCCGCGGCCCACGCCTTCAGCTCGTCCGCATAGAGATAGTCCTGATCGGGATGGCGGCAGCCGAAGAACAGCATGGCCGGGCCGAGGCTGGCGCCCCCGGCCTTGCGTGCCTCGCGCTCCCCGAGGAAGCCGCGAAAGGGCGCCAGACCGGTTCCAGGTCCGATCATGATGATGGGCACGCTGTTGTCGTCGGCCAGCCGGAAGCCGGCCTTGGTTTCGCGCACCGTGGCGTGGATGGTCTCGCCGGCGTGGCGGCTGGCGAGGTAGTTCGAGCAGATGCCCTTGTAGACGCCGCGTCCCGAACTCGCGGGGCCTTCGACCACGGCGACGGTGACGCTGCAGCGCGAGGGGTCGGCCGACGGCGACGACGAGATCGAATAATAGCGCGGCGCCAGCAGCGACAGCATTTCGAGATAGGCGTGGAACGGCAATTCGCAGGCCGGATGCTCTTCCAAGAGGTCGAACACCGATTTTCGCCTGGTCAATATCTCCGCCCGGTAGCGTTCGGTGGCGGCGGCATCGTCGCCGACATAGGTCAGCAGCTTCGGCCTGGTCATCGGGCAGCGCGTGTGCTCCGACATGATCTGGATCTGCTTGCGGGTCGCGACCTGCTGCAGCTCGACGAATTCGGAAAGCAGGCGCCCGACCGACACGACGTCGCCGACCGGCAATTGCGCGCGACGGCCTGCAGCGACCTGCAGCCGGATCTGGTCCGTCGGCAGGAAGCCGAAGCGGCGCGCGACCGCATCCACCAGCACGGGATCGTTCCGCGGCACCACGCTGAGATGATCGCCGACCCGGTAGCTCACGCCGGCGGGCAGCTGCACCTCGATATGCCGGGTCGAGCGGTCCGAGGCGGCGGCGCCGGCCTTGTTCTGCAGTTCGACGTTGGCGAGCACCTTCATCGGCGCGACGCCGCCGAGCGCCACGATCGCATTGACCGCCGATGGCGCTACCGGCTCGATCTGGTACAGCGGCTCGTCGTCGGCGCTGCGGCTGAAACTCGAATCGACGCCGAATTCCTTCATCGCCAGCGGGGCCGCCTTGGCGAACCAGCTCTCGAACTGGCCGTCGAGATCGCTGCGCGCATCGCCCTCGCCGCGCTCATGGACGCTGCGTCCTCCATGCGCCGCCAGCTGCTCGTCGATCAGCCGCGGGACCGACTGATAGGTCGCGGCCCAGTCGCTGTTGCCGCAGCCGAACACGGCATAACGCACCTTTGCAAAGGCATCCTTCGGCAGCTCGCCGCCGAGCCATTTGACGAATTGCGTGGCGTTGTCGGGCGGGGCGCCATTATAGGACGCGCAGAAAATCAGCACGCCGCCCTGTTCCGGCAATTGGCCGACGAAATCGTCGAGCGGCGCGAGTTTGGTAGCAAAGCCGTTGACCTCAGCGAGGTCGGCAACCCGGATCGCCAGCTCCTCGGCGGTGCCGAGGTTGGATCCGTAGAGCACCAGCAGCGGCGTGTTGTGGCTCGGACGCGTGCGCGCACGCGGCGCCGCGGCCC
>JBDRNF010000236.1:0-4590 GCA_043811435.1 Pseudomonadota bacterium | reverse complement strand
TACCCCCCCCTGGCGGGGTTGGGTCGGATCCAATCGAACTTGGCTAGAGGGGGTGGGGTGGTCTCTCAACGCCGGGCACCGTTCGCGGTGAGAGACCACCCCACCCCGATCGCACCGGACGATGCTGCGCATCGCCGGGCGCGATCGACCCTCCCCCTCCAGGGGAGGGTAAGAATCTTACAGCCTTTTCATGACCATCGCTCTCGGCTAAACCCCGCGCCATGAACCGAACCGGACTTTACACCGCGCTGGCCCTGGCGCTTGTTGTCGGATTGTTGTTCGGGATTTATCCCGAGCTCGACCTGCAGCTGGCCGGCCTGTTCTTCGACGCGTCGAACAAGACCTTTCCGCTGAAGTTCAACACGTTGGCGATGTTCGCGCGCGATGCCGCGATGTGGATCGCGTGGGGCATTGCGCTGCCCTCGATCGTGGCCCTGGTGGTGAAACTGGCGCGGCCGGACAAGCCGCTGCTGGTCCCCGGCCGGACGGTCATGTTCCTGCTGGTGACGCTGGTTCTCTCCGCCGGGATTCTCACCAATCTCACCTTCAAGAGCCATTGGGGCCGGCCGCGTCCCATCGTGGTCACGCAATTCGACGGTCAGCAGCAATTCGTGCCGTGGTGGGACCCGCGCGGCAGCTGCGCCCGCAACTGCTCGTTCTTTTCCGGCGAGGCCGCCACCGCGTTCTGGACCTACGCGCCCGCGGCGCTGACGCCGCCGGCCTGGCGGCCGCTGGCGTTTACCGCCGCGACGGTGTTCGGCGTGGTCACCAGCGGACTGCGGATGGCGTTCGGCGGCCATTTTTTCACCGACGTCGCGATCGCCGGGCTGGTGACGTT
The DNA here is from genome assembly GCA_043811435.1 of Pseudomonadota bacterium. GTDB lineage: Bacteria > Pseudomonadota > Alphaproteobacteria > Rhizobiales > Xanthobacteraceae > Bradyrhizobium. The sequence goes on along the minus strand of JBDRNF010000236.1, from coordinate 3,752 downwards.
CGTCGTGATCTGGCTGGCCTTTGCCTGGATCTACCGCTGGCCTTCGACCCGGCTCACCGACGCACGCATCGACGCCGCGCTGACGCGGTTCGCCTGGCCGCTCTACCGGCTGCGGCAGAAATGGCGCGGGCAGGACGTTGGCACGCGGTAAGTTCGCGTTCACCACATCCAGCGCCATTAAACGCGTGCCCGTCGGCGCCAAATTTGTTATTCGCCCGTTCAAGCCGCAAGGCAACGTCCGCCATTTCGACCGATTGGAAGCTCGATGAGTACGATCCTGAAAAGCCTGCCCAAGGGGGAAAAAGTCGGTATCGCCTTCTCGGGCGGCCTCGACACGTCAGCGGCGCTGCTGTGGATGAAGCAAAAGGGCGCCCGCACCTTTGCCTATACCGCCAATCTCGGCCAGCCTGACGAGACCGACTACGACGAGATTCCGCGCAAGGCGCTGGAGTTCGGCGCCGAGAAAGCCCGGCTGGTGGATTGCCGCACGCAACTGGTTCACGAAGGCATTGCCGCCATCCAGTCCGGCGCCTTCCACGTCTCGACCGGCGGCATCGCCTATTTCAACACCACGCCGCTCGGCCGCGCGGTGACCGGCACGATGCTGGTCTCGGCGATGAAGCAGGACGGCGTCAACATCTGGGGCGATGGCTCCACCTACAAGGGCAACGACATCGAGCGGTTCTACCGCTACGGCCTGCTGACCAATCCTGATCTGCGGATCTACAAGCCCTGGCTCGACCAGCAGTTCATCGACGAACTGGGCGGCCGCGCGGAAATGTCGGCGTTCATGACCTCGAGCGGTTTCGCCTACAAGATGAGCGCCGAGAAGGCGTACTCGACCGACAGCAATCTGCTCGGCGCCACCCACGAGGCGAAGGATCTCGAGAGCCTCGACAGCGGCATCAAGATCGTCAACCCGATCATGGGCGTGCCGTTCTGGCGCGACGACTGCGTCGTCAAGGCCGAGAAGGTCGCCGTGCGTTTTGCGGAAGGCCAGCCGGTCGCGCTGAACGGCCAGACCTTCGCCGATCCCGTCGCGCTGTTCCTCGAAGCCAACGCCATCGGCGGCCGGCATGGCCTCGGCATGAGCGACCAGATCGAGAACCGGATCATCGAGGCCAAGAGCCGCGGCATTTACGAAGCCCCCGGCATGGCGCTGCTGCACATCGCCTATGAGCGCCTGGTCACCGGCATCCACAATGAAGACACCATCGAGCAATACCGGGTCAGCGGCATGCGCCTTGGCCGGTTGCTTTACCAGGGGCGATGGTTCGATTCCCAGGCGCTGATGCTGCGCGAAACCGCCCAGCGCTGGGTGGCCCGCGCAGTCACCGGTGAGGTGACGCTCGAGCTGCGCCGCGGCAACGACTACTCGATCCTTAACACCGAGAGTCCCAATCTGACCTATCAGCCGGAGCGGCTGAGCATGGAGAAGGTGGAGGATGCGGCGTTCACGCCGGCGGACCGTATCGGCCAGCTGACCATGCGCAACCTCGACATCACGGATACCCGCGCCAAGCTGAATCTCTATGCAAGGACAGGCTTGCTGTCGATGGGCGAAGGTTCCGACATCCTCAAGCTCGACAACGACAAGGGCTGAACCGCGCGGATGCAACGTTGTGGATGATGCGGCGGGCTTCATCAAGCCCGCGTAATGGAGTTGTCATTCGTGGCCGGTAGAATGACGGACGCCGCGCGCGCTCCTCTGCGATAGTCGCTCTTGTGCGATAGATGTCGCCCGGTGTACGCGGCGGAAGTTTCTGACGCGGAGCACCATCATGATCAAGCATTTCGCCGCAGCATCCCTCATGGTCCTGGCGTCGGGATCATCGGTCCTTGCGCAGACCGTCTACCCGATCGACCGCGCCGAGATCCTTGCCGGCGCGAAATTCGACTTCAAGGTCGAATTCCCCGATCGGGTCGACCCGGCGAAGGTGAAAGTGACCGTGAACGGCGAGGATTATGCCGCCGCGTTCGGCCGGGCGGCGACGTTCATCGAGCGCGAAGATGGCAGGGAGCAGTCGGCGCTGCTGCTTCGCGACGTCGCGTTGACGAAGCCGGGTCACGTCACGGTCGAAGTCGGCGATGGCATGCGCAGCCGCAAGCTGGCGTGGACGGTCACCGGCACCGGGCCGCGCAAGGCGAAGAACGTCATCCTGTTCATCGGCGACGGGCTGTCGCCGGCCCATCGCGCCGCCGCGCGGCTGCTCTCCAAGGGCATCGCGGAAGGCAAGAGCCTCGGCAAGCTGGCGATCGACGACATGCCCCACATGGCGCTGGTGGCGACCGCCGGTTCGGATTCCATCATCACCGATTCGGCCAACGCGGCCAGCGCCTTCGCCACCGGCCACAAGGCCGCCGTCAACGCGATGGGCGTCTATGCCGACCGCACCGCCAATCCGTTCGACGACCCCCGGGTGGAAACCATCACCAGTCTGGCGAAGCGGCGGCTCAATATGGGCATCGGCATCGTCACCAATACCGAAGTCGCGGATGCAACGTCGGCCGCGATGATCGCGCATACCCGCCGCCGCGCCACCTTCGACGAGATCGTCGAACAGTTCTTCGCTGCTCGACCGGATGTGCTGATGGGCGGCGGAGCTGCGAGCTTCCTGCCGAAAGGCGCGCCCGGCTCGAAGCGGAAGGACGATATCGACTATGTCGCCCGGTTTCGCGAAGCCGGCTACAAGGCGGCGACGACGGCGGGCGAACTCCATGCGCTGGCGGCCCAATCCGATACGCGCCAATTGCTCGGCCTGTTCGCCACGGGGAATATGGACGGCGCGCTGGACCGTAAATTCCTGAAGGGCGGCGGCGTCAGGAAATTTCCCGAGCAACCAGATTTGACCGAACAGGTCGAGGCCGCGCTGAACGTGCTGTCGCGAAACGATGCAGGCTTCTTCCTGATGGTGGAATCCGGAATGATCGACAAATACGCGCATCTGCTGGACATGGAGCGCGCAGTCTACGACACCATCATGCTCGACAATGCGGTGCGGCTGGCGCGCGACTGGGCGCGGGCGCGCGGCGACGACACGATGATCCTGGTGGTGGCGGATCACAATCATCCCAACAGCCTTGTCGGCACCATCAATGACGACATGAGCGTGACGCCGAACGTGCCGCTGCGCGAGCGCGTGGGCGTCTATGCCAAGGCGGGATTTCCCAACTATCCGGCTCCCGACGCGGAAGGCTATCCGTCGCGCGTCGATGTCAGCCGGCGGCTCGCCATGTTCTCGGCCAGCCTTCCGGACCACTACGAAACCTTCCGCCCGAAGCTCGATGACCCGAATGAACCGACGGTCAAGGGCGAGCAGGCCGGGACCTTCAAGGCCAATGAAAAATACAAGGATGTACCCGGCGTAGTGCTGCGTTTCGGCAATCTGCCGGCCATGATGGGCGCCAGCGTTCATTCGGGAGAGGACGTGATCCTGACCGCGTCCGGGCCCGGCAGCGAACGGGTCCACGGGTCGATGGACAACACCGACGTCTTCCGCGTCATCGCCGACGCGCTTGGTCTCGCGCCGGCGGGGCGGTAGCGCATCTTCTTCCCCCCTCCCTCCACGCGCCCTTGCGCGTGGCGGGGAGGGGTCGGGGGTGGGGGGTAGCTCAGGGTACGGACCGGATAGATTCCCGACAGATTAGACCGGCATGATTCCCGACAGGTTTCCATAATGCATCGGAGGGAGTGCCCGCTGATGCCATTTAGAGAGACCGGTCGGATGGAACAACGAGTTCGGATGTTTTTG
>JBDRNF010000235.1:0-10690 GCA_043811435.1 Pseudomonadota bacterium | reverse complement strand
CCTTCGCGCCGTGCCCACCATTCCACCGCCGATCATCCGAGAGATGGCGGGCACGGCGCGAAGGCGCCCCCTTGCCCACCCTGCAAGTTCCGGCAATCCAGAGGTTTGTCGCCGCTGGATTGCGACGTCGCTTGCGCTCCTGGCAATGACGGTAATAAGTCGTTTCATGCGCTTCTCCCTGACAACCTGGAACATCAATTCGGTGCGCCTGCGCATCGAAATCGTCGCCAAATTCCTCAAATCGGTGCGGCCGGACGTGCTTTGCCTGCAGGAGACGAAGTGCATCGACGACGCATTCCCGCTGAAGCGCTTCAAGCGCCTCGGCTACGAGCATGTCGCGCTGAACGGGCAGAAGGGCTATCACGGCGTCGCCGTGATCTCGAAGCTGCCGTTCGAGAGCACCGATATCCGCACCTTCTGCGACAAGCTCGATTCCCGTCACATCTCGGTTTCCTTCGGCGGGAAGGCGCAGCTCGAAAAGCCGCTGGTGCTGCATAATTTCTACGTGCCGGCGGGCGGCGATATTCCCGATCCCGCGCTCAACCCGAAATTCGAGCACAAGCTGCGATTCCTCGACGAGATGAAGGCGTGCGAGCCGCTGCATCCGCGCGGCGAGGACCGGCATATCCTGGTCGGCGATCTCAACGTGGCGCCGCACGAAAACGACGTGTGGTCGCACAAGCAGCTGCTGAAGGTGGTTTCGCACACCCCCATCGAAACCGAGAAGCTGCTCGCCGCGCAGGCTCACGGCGAATGGTTCGACGTCGCGCGCGAGCGCATCCCGCTATCGGAAAAGGTCTACACGTGGTGGAGCTACCGCGCCGCCGACTGGACGCTTGCCGATCGCGGCCGCAGGCTCGATCATATCTGGGTATCGCGCGCGCTGAAGGACGGCGTCAGCGATTTCCGGATCACCCGGGATGCGCGCGGCTGGGAGCGGCCGTCCGACCACGTGCCTGTCACGGTGACGCTGGAGGTGTAATTCCGGCTCACGGTAAACACCCACAATGAAATCGCGAAACAACTCAATGCAGAGCAGAATGCCGGGCCCGCAGCACGGATGCCGCGACTATTCACACGCTTGACCGCTCAAGTGGATTGTTATCTGCTGCATTAACCATCAAAAAATCGATCAGGAGGGAAGCAGCCCGATGCCCGACGGCGGCCCTTCCGTTCCGGCGCAGGCGACCGTCATCCTGCCTCTCGCTGAGGCTTTCGGCGTTACAGAGCGACTACAGAGCGCTCGAGAAGCAACGCAGCATTAAGTCGGGCGTTTAGACCCGACCACGACAAACACAAATCAAAAGGGAGAAAACGACATGAAGATCCATCGACGAACCGCACTTATCCTCGGGGCTTCGGCGGCGCTGGCGCCACGCTTCGCATTCGCCCAGGCGAAAGCGACTGACCTCAAGCTGCCCCCCACACTCGTGTGGACCGCCTATGACGTCGGCTCCTCGGGCTATGCTCAAGCCATCGGCATCGGCTCTATCCTGAAGAACGCCGTCGGCACTAACTTGCGCGTTCTGCCCGGCAAGAACGACGTTTCCCGCCTGGCGCCGCTGCGCGAAGGCACGGCTCAATTTTCCGCGACCGGCTCCGACAACGTTTACGGGCAGGAAGCGGTATTCACCTTTGGCGAGAAGGAATGGGGTCCGCAGCCTATTCGATTGCTGATGCAGAATTACGCCGACGGCGCCGCAGTGGCGCTGGCGACAGCCGCCGACGCCAACATCAAAACGCTAAAGGACGTCAAGGGCAAGCGTGTGGCCTGGGTGCGCGGTGCGCCGGCGCTCAATCAGGCCGTGACCTGCATGCTCGCGTACGCAAACCTCACCTGGGACGACGTCAAAAAGGTCGAGTTCGGCGGCCACGGCCCCGCAATCGACGGCATGGTCAACAACGAGGTCGATGCGCTCAACAATGCGACCTTCTCGGCACTCAATCAGAAGATCGCCGCTTCGCCCCGCGGCATCTACTTCCCGCCAGTGCCGCATAGCGACGTCGAAGGGTGGAAGCGCCTGAAGTCCGTGGTGCCATGGTACGAGCCGATCTTCGCCACCGAGGGCGTCGGCATCAAGAAGGAAGGTCAGGAGATGGCCGGCGTCGCCTATCCGGTGCTGGTAAGCTACGAAAACATCACCGAGGACGTCGCCTATAACATGACCAAGGCGATGCACAAGTTCTACGGCGACTACAAAGCCAGCGCGCCGGGCGCCAACGGCTGGGCGATGGATCGCCAGAAGTGGAGCAAGTTCGTGCCCTATCATCCGGGCGCGATCCGCTACTACAAGGAAGCCGGCGTGTGGCCAAAGGATCAGGATGCCGCGCAGGCGGAAATCCTCGCCCGTCAGAAGACCCTGATCGACGCTTGGGCGACGTATGTGAAGAGCGCGCCCGGCGACAAGGATCAGTTCAAGCAGGGCTGGATCAAGGCCCGCGCCGACGCGCTCAAAGCCAAGAACATGGCGGTGGTGTTCGACACATGGTGAGTGGCCGCCGTTAGGCGCCCCGGGATGCGGGGCGGTTGAAAGCCGCCCCGCACGTCGCGACGCGATCACGCCCGCACGTCCATGCAGCCCTTGCCCAGGAAGTATCATGACCGATGCCCCCGCCGCCGCCTCGAAGTACGCGGTCACTGAAGAGGACATTCCTGACTTTGAGCTGACGCGTACGCGCAATCTGCCGCGCTTCTGGCTGTGGGTCGTGGCGATCGGGACGATCCTTGCCGTGTCGCTGGTGATCAACCAGATCTTTGCCCTGCGCTTTTTCATCAACTGGACGGTGATCGAGGCCCAATTTCTCTACGCGGTCGTCGCGATCATGTTCGCCATGGTGTTCATTGTCTTTCCCGCACACGCGCGCCAGGATCGCACCAACGTGCCATGGTATGACGCGCTGATGTTCGCGGCATCGCTGGCGATCGGCGCCTACGCCTGCTGGAACTCCAACGACATCGTCGACCAAGCCTGGGAGTACGCCGCGCCGATGCATGGCAAGGTCGTCGCGCTTGTCATGTGGGGGCTCGTGCTCGAAGCCGGCCGGCGCACGGGCGGCTGGGCGATCTTCGTCGTCGTCCTTGTGTTCTCAACCTATCCGATCTACGTGCACTTGATGCCGGAAGTAATCTCCGGTGTGTCGCAGACGCCGCTCAACACGGCGGCCTTCCACATGTACAGCATCGAGAGCTTGCTCGGCATCCCGATGCGAGCGTTCGCGTCGCTGGTGTTCGGCTTCATCATCTTCGGCATCGCGCTGCAGTACACCGGCGCCGGCAGCTTCTTCATCAACATCGCCTTCGCCCTGCTTGGGCACGTCCGCGGCGGGCCGGCAAAAGTCGCGGTATTTTCCTCCGGCCTGTTCGGCTCGATGTCGGGGGGGCCGGTGACCAACGTGCTGACCACGGGCACGCTCACCATTCCCGCCATGAAGCGCATGGGTTTTTCGGCCAAGTACGCCGGCGGCGTCGAAGCGTGCGCCTCGACCGGCGGCGTGCTGATGCCGCCGATCATGGGCGCGACGGCCTTCATCATGGCCAACTTTCTGCAGATCTCCTACGTCGAGGTCGCGGTCGCGGCGATCGTCCCGTCTCTGCTCTATTATTTCGGGCTTTTCATGCAGATCGACGCCTATTCGGCGCGCCATGGCATGAAGGGTCTGCCGAGGGAAGAGCTTCAGAGCGTCTGGTCGGTCGTGAAGACGGGATGGGTCTATCTGTTCGTCTTCGCGCTGCTGATCTATATGCTCATCCATTTGCAGCAGGAAGCGCGGGCGCCGTTCTACGCCGTGGCAGGGTTGTTGGTCATCAACCAGTTCACCGCACACCGCATGAACCGCGAGAAGGCGCTACGCTTTCTCTTTGCCACCGGATTCCTGCTCGCGGAGCTCGCCGGCATTCTCGCAGCCATCGGCCTTGTCGTCGGCGCCCTCGTCAGCACCGGCATGGTCGGCACCATTACCAACGATCTCGTTTTCCTTGCCGGCAACAACACGCTGGTACTGCTGCTGATGGGCGCATTCACCTGCTTCATCCTCGGCATGGGAATGACGGTAACCGCCGCCTACATCTTCCTCGCGATCATCCTGGCGCCCGCCCTGATCAAGGCCGGTCTCGAACCGCTGCCGGTTCATATGTTCCTGCTCTACTGGGGGATGCTGAGCTTCATCACACCGCCGGTGGCGCTGGCGGCCTTCGCCGGCGCATCGGTCGCCAAAGCCGACCCGATGGCCACCGGCTTCGAGGCGATGCGGCTCGGCACGATCATCTACTTCATCCCGTTTTTCTTCGTCTATAACCCGGCGCTCCTGCTTCAGGGCTCGCTGACTGAGATCGTCATCGTCTGCACCTCGGCCATGGTGGGAGTCATCCTGCTAAGCGGTGCGCTGCAGGGTTATCTGATCGGGCTCGGTCTTTTTCCCGAGGGGGCGGCGGGATTTATCTCGCGATTGCTGGTCGGAGTCGGCGGATTGACCTTCGCTGTCCCGGGCGGCGATCTGACGGGACTGAGCCACCTTCAGCTCACTGGTATTGCGTTCGCCCTTACTTTGCCGGGCATCGCGCTCGCTTGGGCCGCGGGCGCCCGCCGCCGCGTCCCGGCCGCCGGGCTGACACCTTAAGAAGTGCCGGGGCATCCGATGCGGACCTGTGCAGAAGGTTGGCTAAATACTCAACTTCCCGCCCGCCATCAGGATGTCGCTGGCGATCTGGCTGGTGCGGATGGCGAATTCGTCGCGCAGCCGGCGCGCCGCGGCGGGATCGCTCTCCAGCACGCGCTGAAACAGGCTGCGCGCGACCCGGATCACCGAGGAATTTTCCAGCGCGGTCGCGGTCGAAGGCCGCTGCATCGCCACGACAAGCGCGAGTTCGCCGAGCAGGGCGCCCGGGCCTGCGATGATTTCCGCGCCGCCGCCGTCCTCGACCCGGAACGCGCCGCGCTGAACGATGAAACCGGCATCGGCGTCGTCGCCCTCGCTGAAGAGAATTTCGCCGCGGGCGAAATTGCGCTGCTCGGAGCCGATCGCAAGCATGCGCAACGCCGTCGCCCCCAGCAGGCGAAGGGTGGGGACGCGCTCAAGTAGCGCTACATCATCTTCGATCGACATGCAGAACCGGTGATCGGGATCCGCGGATAAATACGAATCGATGGGCGAATCGTATCACGGCACCAGCTTGTAGCCACCGGCTTCCGTCACCAGTATCTCGGGATTGGCCGCATCTTTCTCGATCTTCTGACGCAGCCGGTAGATGTGGGTTTCCAGGGTGTGGGTGGTGACCCCCGAATTATAGCCCCAGACTTCCTGCAGCAGCGTCTCGCGCGATACCGGCAGCTGGCCGGCGCGGTACAGGAAGCGGAGGATCGCGGTCTCCTTCTCGGTCAGGCGCACCTTCCGGGCATTGGCCCCGGTCAGCATCTTGGAGCCGGGCCGGAAAGAGTAGGGGCCGACCGAAAACACCGCGTCTTCGCTGGCCTCGTGCTGGCGGAGCTGGGCCCTGATTCGCGCCAGCAGCACCGCAAATCGAAACGGCTTGGCCACGTAGTCGTTGGCGCCGGACTCGAGGCCCAAAATGGTGTCCGAATCGGTATCGTGCCCGGTGAGCATGATGATGGGGGCCTTGAAACCGCCCTTGCGCAGGCTGCGCACCACTTCGCGGCCATCGGTGTCCGGCAGCCCGACGTCCATCAGCACGAGATCGGGAGAATTGGCCTTGGCGGCGCTGGCGCCCTTGGCGCCGGTATCGACGGCCGAGGCCTCGAATTCGTCGTGCAGCGACAATTGCTCCACCAGCGTGTCGCGCAGATCGGTGTCGTCATCCACGATCAGGATCTTGCGGGCAGTGGCCATTGGTACAATCCTCTTGGGGCGTGCGATGGTGGCAAGCGGAGCGCTCGTCAACCGAGTCTGGTTTCGTCAGGTCTAGATTCGTATTGAGGTAAGGGGCTGTTACAGATTCACAAGCCGGAAGCCATTCTACTCCAGATTTGGATGGGTTTAGGGTGAATGTCCGGGATCGGCGTGAAATAGATCATTTGCCGCCAATGTGGCAACCGGGATTTGGCGATTCGCATGGGAAAGTCCAATATTTCAATCACTTATCAGACACGTCCGCGTGATCGGTCGCTTTCCGCGATCCGTATTCGCGCCGCCGCCGGCGATCCGCGCCGGGGCTGGCTGTCGGCCGGCGGGCAGACCATCCCGGTCGCGCTGGGGCGCGGCGGCATTGTGGCCAACAAGCGCGAGGGCGACGGCGGCACCCCCCGGGGGATGTTTCGGCCCCGGCAAGTGTGGTGGCGGGCCGACCGCCACGTCCGGCCGCGCACGCATCTGCCGGTTCGCGCCATCCGGCCCGACGACGCCTGGTGCGAGGACCCCGGCGACCGCCATTACAATCAGCCGGTGCGGCTGGAGCAGGGGCGCGCCGGCGACCGGCTCAGGCGCGACGATCACCTCTATGATTTCATCGTCGAGATCGATCACAACACCGAGCCCCGGATCGCCGGCCGCGGCAGCGCGGTCTTCCTGCACCTGGCGCGCGACAATTTCGGACCGACCGCCGGATGCGTCTCGATGACGAAATCGGCGATGCTGCGCTTGCTGCAGCGGATCGGACCCGAGACCCGAATCGTGATTGAGTGAGTTCACCTCTCGGCGTGGAAAGACAACAATGCTCGACCAGAACCAGATCGCGGCGGCGTCACGCATCCTGCACGACCACTGGCGCGCCGGCACCAAGCTCGACGGTCTGGAAACCGCACTGCGTCCGCGCGACCGCGCCGAGGCCTATGCGATCCAGGCGGCTCTCGAAAGCCGGTCCAGTGGAAAGCTGTTCGGCTGGAAGATCGCAGCCACCAGCGAGGCCGGGCAGAGGCACATCAATGTCGGCGGCCCGATGGCCGGACGCATCCTGCCCGAGACCGTGATCGCGGATGGCGGCACGGCATCGATGGCGGGCAACGAAATGCGCGTCGCCGAACCGGAATTCGCCTTTCGCATGCGATCCGATTTGCCGCCGCGCAACGCGCCCTACACGGTGCAGGAAGTGCTCGATGCCGTCGACACGCTGCATCCGGCGATCGAGATTCCGGATTCGCGTTTTTCGGATTTCGTCGGCGCCGGCGCCGAACAGATCATCGCGGACAATGCCTGCGCGCATCGCTTCGTGCTCGGCGCGCCGACACAATCGAACTGGCGCGCGCTCGATCTGGTCGAGCACAAGCCGGTCATCGCGCTTGGCGGCAAACTGTACACCGGTCACGGCAGGAACGTGCTCGGCGATCCCAGGGTGGCGCTCGCATGGCTCGCCAACGAACTGCGTGAGCTCGGCGTGACGCTGAAAGCCGGCGAGGTCGTGACCACCGGCACCTGCCACCCGCCGCTGCCGATTCAGTCGGGCGATTCGCTCGATGCCGATTTTGGTGTGATCGGGAAGGTGTCGGTCAGGTTCGAGTGAAAGTAATTCATACTCGATGTCGTCCCTGCGAACGCAGGGACCCATACGCCGCGGCGGTTGTTGTTACCGGAGATGTCTGCCACACGGCCTTATCGATGGATCACACGGTATGGGTCCCTGCGTTCGCAGGGACGACGAATCACCGCGTCCCGAAAATCGCCGAGCCGATCCGCACATGGGTGGCGCCGAACTGGATCGCGATGGCGAAATCGGCGCTCATGCCCATCGAGAGCTTCGTCAGCCCGTTGCGCGCGGCGATCTTGGCGGTCAGCGCGAAATGCGGCGCCGGGGCCTCGTTGACGGGCGGAATGCACATCAGGCCGGAGATCGACAGACCATACTTTTCCCGGCAGGCGGCAATGAAGGCATCGGCTTCGCCGGGGGCGACGCCCGCCTTCTGCGGCTCCTCGCCGGTATTGAGCTGAACGAACAATTCGGGCCGGCGTTTTTGGGAATTGATTTCCTTGGCTAACGCTTCGCAAATGCTCGGACGATCGACCGAATGGATCGCATCGAACAGTGCCACGGCTTCCCTTGCCTTGTTGGATTGCAGCGGCCCGATCAGATGCAGCGCGATGCCGGGGTAAGCCGATATTAACCCAGGCCACTTCGCCTTGGCCTCCTGCACGCGATTCTCGCCGAAAACGCGCGCTCCGGCCGCGATCACAGGCATAATCGCATCGGCATCGAAGGTCTTGGACACCGCGATCAGCGTCACCGACTGGCGATCGCGGCGCGCGTCCTCGCAGGCGCGCGCGATGTCGTGCTCCACGGTGGCAAGCCCGTTTGGTAAATGCGCTGTTATCGGCAGGGGATTTTGCGGTGCCATGTCATCCGTCGGTGGTGAATTTACGGGGTTAGCTCGAATTTTACCGAGTTCCGGAAAGGCTTCTTGAACCCTTCCCGATACCCTGCGTCCGGGGTCAGGGGACTAAGATGTCACGTGTCAGTTTCAACCGCAAAAGAGTGAAACTCAAGAAGGTTCTGGGAATCCGCGCGCGGCTGGCGTTGCTGGCGCTGATCCTGGTGACGCCGCTGATGCTGGAGCGGGTGCGTTCGCTGGAGGACACCAGGGCCAAGCAGATCGCGCTGGCCTCGGCTGAGTTCGCCAGCCTCGCCAGGCACAGCGCCGATATGCAGCGCGAGGTGATCTCGTCGGTCGAGACGGTGCTGAAATCCGCGGCCTATATTCGCGGTTTCGACGGCGGCACCGGCCGCGGTTGCGACATCATGCGCGCCAGCCTGCCCGCTAATCTGCCCTGGATCCGCAGCCTGATGATCGTCGGCGGCGATGGACGCATCCAGTGCGCGACCAACAGCCTGTTCGTCGGTCTCGATCTCAGCGACCGGCCCTATCTCATCAAGGCGCGCGAGAGCCGCGACTTCGTCTTCAGCGACTTTGTACTCGCCAGGCCCACCAATACGCCCGTCGTGATGGCGGCCTATCCGGTATCGGCCATCAACCCGGACGCCGACTCGGTCGTTCTTGCCGGCGTCAATCTCGACTGGATGTCGAAGATCATGAGCAATCTCGGCAACCGGCCCGGCGTCACCGCGGCGCTGGTCGACAGTTCCGGAACCGTGCTGGCGGCGCCGGCGGATCAGGCCGGCATGATCGGCCGCCCGCTTGATAACCTGCCGCTGCTGTCGTCGATCGCCTACAAGGCCCTCGGTTCGGACCGGCCGGAGGGATCGCTCTCGTTCGTTGCCGGCGATGGCTCGAAACGCATGGTCAATTTTGCGCGCATTGCCGGCACGCAGTCGCGCCTCATCATCAGCATCGACGAGGCCAAGGTATCCGCGGCGATCAGCCGCGAGATTCTCACCGCCTACCTGCAGCTCGCCTTCGTCTGCCTGTTCGTGCTGCTCGGCGCGCTGGTCGCCGCCCAGAAGCTGATCATCCAGCCGATCGAAATGATGGCGGCGACGGCGAAGCGGTTCGGCCAGGGCGAATGGTCGGCGCGCGCCACGCGCAAGTCGCTGCCGGCCGAATTCGTGCCGCTGGCCCGCGCCTTCAATGCGATGGCGGCGCAGCTCGGCAAGCGCGAGCGCGAATTGGTCGCCACCAACGACCGGCTCACCGTGATGGCGTCGATCGACATGCTGTCCGGCCTTGCCAACCGGCGCGGCTTCCAGAGCCGGCTCGATTTCGAATGGATGAAGGCCCAGCAATATGACAGCGAGCTGTCGCTGCTGATGATCGACGTTGATTACTTCAAGCTGTTCAACGACACCTATGGCCATCCCGAAGGCGACGCCTGCCTGACCCGGCTCGGCGAAGCCCTGTCCGCCATTGCCGGCGAGACCATGGGCTTTGCCGGACGTTACGGCGGCGAGGAATTCTGCCTGCTGCTGCCCAATACCGATGCCAAGCGCGCACTCGAGATCGGCGAGATGGTGCGATCCGCGGTCCAGGACCTCGCGTTGCCCCACGCCACCTCGAACTTCCTGACCGTCACCGCCAGCGTCGGCGTCGCCTGCACCCGGCCGAACGAAAAGCAGCAGCCCGGCGACCTGATCGAAGCCGCCGACGCCGCCCTCTACGCCGCCAAGCACCGCGGCCGCAATGCGGTAGTCGAGCACGGGTTCGTGCGGCTCACGGATGGCGGGATGGCGATGGCGAGCTGACAGGCCGCCATCCCTTGAGATGCTGGGCGTTGACCCCCCTGCCGCTTTTGTGGCCTAGTCCGCCGTCCCCTGAGACGGCCCCTGACCGACGAAAAGCCCAGCGATTCCATGACCTCCGAACGCTATAACGCACGCGAAACCGAGCCGCGCTGGCAACGCCAGTGGGACGAAAAGGCGATCTTCGCCTCCAAGAACGACGATATCCGGCCGAAATACTACGTGCTCGAGATGTTCCCCTACCCCTCCGGGCGGATCCATATCGGGCATGTCCGCAATTATACGCTGGGCGACGTGCTGGCTCGGTTCATGCGGGCCAAGGGCCACAACGTGCTGCACCCGATGGGCTGGGACGCCTTCGGCCTGCCGGCCGAGAATGCCGCGATCGAGCGCAAGGTGGCGCCGAAGGCCTGGACCTACGAAAACATCGCGGCGATGAAGAAGCAGCTGCGGTCGATCGGGCTGTCGCTGGACTGGTCCCGCGAATTCGCAACCTGCGATCCCTCCTACTACAAGCATCAGCAGAAGATGTTCAACGACTTCCTGCGCGCCGGCCTCGCCGAACGCGAGAAGCGCAAGATCAACTGGGATCCGGTCGATATGACCGTACTCGCC
>JBDRNF010000234.1:0-7720 GCA_043811435.1 Pseudomonadota bacterium | reverse complement strand
TCCCGGCGCCCGCTGGGACCAATACCACCCTAATTTTGCCAGCCGCGCCGCACCCACATCGTGTCCGTTTGGCCGCCGGGTTTTGGGGTCCCTGCGGGCGCAGGGACGACGAGAGAGTTTCTTGACTCATTCCTCCCCCACGCTCAAAACCGCCGGCAAATCCAACCGGAGGGCATCATGTTCAAGGATCTGTTTTCGCTGAAGGGCCGTGTCGCTGTCGTGACCGGGGGATCGCGCGGCATCGGCAAGATGATCGCGGCCGGATTTCTCGCGCAGGGTGCGGCGAGGGTCTACATCACCGCGCGCAAGGCCGGACCCTGCGAGGCGACCGCGAAGGAGCTTTCAGCCGCCTATGACGGCGAATGCATCGCGCTGCCGATCGATATTTCGACGGTCGCGGGCTGCGACAAGCTCGCCGGCGAAATCATCAAGCTGGAACCGAAGCTCGACATCCTGGTCAACAATGCCGGTGCGGCCTGGGGCGCGGAGTTCGACGAGTTTCCCGAAAGCGGTTGGGACAAGGTGATGGACCTCAACGTCAAGTCAGTGTTCTTCCTGACCAAGGCGCTGGCAAAACCGCTGCGCGCGGCGGCAAGCCACGAGCGGCCCGCCAAGGTCATCAATATTGCTTCGGTCGACGGCATTTTCGTCAACCCGGGGGAAACCTATTCCTACGCCGCGAGCAAGGCCGCGGTGATCCATCTGACCCGGCGCATGGCAACCAAGCTGATCAAGGATAATATCAACGTCACGGCGATCGCACCGGGGGCCTTCAAGTCGGACATGAACCGCGCCGCACGCGATCATTCCGACGAAGTGGCCCAGCGCATTCCGGCCAAGCGCATCGGAAGCGACGAGGATATGGCGGGGGTCGCGATCTATCTCGCCTCGCGCGCCGGCGACTACGTGGTCGGCAACACCATCGCGGTCGATGGCGGCGTGGTTTATGCCAATGCGGGGCTTGAGATCGCGGGGTAGGGCTTGCCGATCATAGCTCCGGGCGGGGACGCCAGATGAAAGCTAGTTCGAGGCGGTAGTCGGTCCAGTCAAATAGGTGGCTTGCGCTGCCTTCAGCCTGGCCCAGGCGTCGGCGTCGGGGAAACCCTGGGCACGGAAGCGCGGCGGATAAAGATGGTCAACCGGCTCGAAGAGGTGGCCAACGATTTCCATGGCTTCGGACCAAGCGACATCGACGATGTCCGAGGCGCCTTGTTGAGGCTCGCCCGTTCGGGGATCGACGACCTGCTTGACGAAACTGAGGCGATCGGCAACAGGCAGGAGCGTGCCGATCACAGCGGAGGGCAGCGCGGCCACGCTGACGAACTCATCATCCTCTTTCTGGAAAATCATCAGCGGAGCGACGAAAATATCGAGGCCTCGCAACTGATGATGCTGATCCAGCAGCTCTTTCTGAAAGCCATAGTCGACATTCAACTGATCCAGCGAAATATTCCGCTGACGACCGCCATTGACCGAGTCTCGATCAAAATGAAATTCCGACCAGCGACCGCCGGTCCATTGCAACATCATCGACGAGCAAAAATGCGGCCGCTGCCGTGCCATCTGGGCTAAATCCAGCAGCGTGGTCAGCCCCGCGATGTTGTCGCTGCCGGTCAGGTAGAAAGCGTTGCGTTCCGGAAGCAGCGCCACGGGGGCACCTTCGATGGGAGGCAGGGGATAATCCTTGCCGGGCTCCAGCAGGAGCAGCGCGGATTGATGGTCCAGAAATTCAGTGCAGGCAAAGACTCCGTTGCCGACGGATTCGAACGTTGCCTCCGGCATCCTCGCCCGGAAATTCGCCAACGCCTTCGTCATTGCGCGATCGATCGGGAGATCGGCGAAGGCCAGGTTGGCGCGTGCCATTGGCGCCATCGTCAGCCGCTTGTCATGCATGACACAGGCTGCGAGGTCGCCCTCGAATGGAAGCCAGGCGATCTCGGTGGTCGCATCAATCGGCGCTCCGGCGATCCAATGCTGCAGCAACGCATTTCCAATCAGCGCGCGACCACGAATACCGGGCATCAGTTGATCGGGAAGCGTCTCCGGCGAGATGGCTGCGGTTTTCGCGGACTCCTTGATCGACAGAACAAAGTGCGCAATTTCCTCCGCCCGGCCATGTGGATCCAGCGGCAGCCAGTTGGCAAACAGATTATCGAGCCGAACGACCCTGCCGCCGGCATCCCCGTCGTCGAGCTGGAAGCTGCGCGCCTGGTGATTGTAGCTGGCCGGCACGCAGCCCTGCCGCTTGCACTCCTCGATGAATTCGATGACGCACTGATCATATGGATCGACTTCCGGCTGCTTTCCGAACAAGCCCTTCCTGATCCAGTCAAACATCGGACGACTCCAATGCCTATCTCGTCGTACACCAGAGCATCATGAAGGAAACAGCGGCCTTCCGGGAAGGATTTTTTGTGCATGACCGCGCTCGCCCGGGGGAGATCGTTCGGGGCTGTCGGGCTGGAGATCGCGGGGTAGCATCGGGCGCGAGCCGAAGCCGTCCGCCCGCTCGTCATGCCCCGCGCAGGCGGGTCATCCAGTGCGCCGCGCCCGCTGGACTCCTGCCAAACGGTCTCTGGAATAATGGATCACCCGCCTTCGCGGGTGATGACAGTCCTTATTGTCGCGCGCGTCAGCGCCTCACGTCTCGATCTTCACATATTCGAAATCGCCGGGCTTGTTGTCGATGCCGACCTTGGGCGGCGAGATCCAGGGGGCGTAGCTGCCGATATCGGTGACGGGCACCATCAGCGAGGCGATGAAGTCGCCGTCGTCGGTCGACGGCAGCCAGTCGCCCTTGCGCTTGTTCCAGGTGGCGTCGTCGATCAGCAAACCGTCCGGCGTGGCGTGGATGTCCCTGAACTCGCCGATCTGGCGATGGAACGCGACGTTCGGCAGGGTCAGCTTGAAGTCGTAGCCGGCCGTGGAGATGACCTTGTTCCAGCGCAGCATGCCCTTGACGCAGTCCTGGGTGTAGTCGTCGCGCAGCCGCATGTTGAGCGCGGTGAGCGCCGGCTCGTCGACCCGCTTGATCACGCCATCGACAAGCTTGAGCACCGGATAGGTGTCGTTCTTCAGCTGATGGTCGTCCTTGATCTGGGTCTCGTGAAAGCGCCCCTTGATGCCGGCATTGAAGGCGTTCGCCGCATTGGTCGAAACTTCCGAGCCGAACAGGTCGAGCGACAGCGTGTAGTGCAGGTTCAGTTTCTTCTGGATGGTCGGCAGATCGATCACGCCGAGCGCGCGGACTTTGGCCACGTCGGTGGGATCGCTGATGCCGGCGGCCTTCATGGCTTCGCAGGTCCGCTGCACGATGCGGCTGATGCCGGTCTCGCCGACGAACATGTGGTGCGCCTCTTCGGTCAGCATGAAGCGGCAGGTGCGCGACAGCGGATCGAAGCCGGATTGCGCCAGCGAGTGCAGCTGCATCTTGCCGTCGCGGTCGGTGAAATAGGTGAACATGAAGAACGACAGCCAGTCCGGCGTCGCCTCGTTGAAGGCGCCGAGCATGCGCGGTGAATCGGCGTCGCCGGAGCGGCGGCGCAGCAGATCGTCGGCCTCCTCGCGGCCGTCGCGGCCGAAATATTTCTGCAACAGGTAGACCATCGCCCAGAGATGACGACCTTCCTCGACATTGACCTGGAACAGGTTGCGCAGGTCGTACAGCGAGGGCGCGGTCTTGCCGAGGTGGCGCTGCTGCTCGACCGAGGCCGGCTCGGTGTCGCCCTGGATCACGATCAGGCGGCGCAGCATGGCGCGGTGTTCGCCCGGCACTTCCTGCCAGGCTGGCTTGCCATAGTTCTCGCCGAACGGAATGACGCGGTTCTCTTCCTGCGGCGCCAGCAGGATGCCCCAGCGGTAGTCCGGCATCTTGACGTAGTCGAACTTGGCCCAGCCGCGCGGATCGACCGAATAGGCGGTGCGCAGATAGACCAGCGACTGCTGAAAGCCCTCCGGGCCCATGTCGCCCCACCAGTTCATGTAGCCGGGATGCCAGCCTTCCAGCGCTTTCAGCACCTGCCGGTCCTCGCTGAGATTCACGTTGTTGGGAATCTTGGTGGAGTAGTCGACGTTCATGATGTTGACGTTCATGGCGTGCTCCTTTGGGGCGGTTTCCGTGTCCCGAACGCGGTGCAGCGTTCTTCACGCTGCTCCGCAGAGCCGGGACCTGTTCAGTAGTAGATGTGGGTCCCGGTTCTGCAGCGCGTCACAAGGGTGACGCACTGCGCCCGGGACACGAGCTCACACCCGCGTCATATCGAACTGCGCCTTCTGGCCGGTGCCGTAGCGGCGCAGCGCGCCCTCTTCGCCGACCGCGTTGGGGCGCTGGAAAATCCAGTTCTGCCACGCCGTCAGGCGCGAGAAGATTTTCGATTCCATGGTCTCGGGACCGACGAAGCGCAGATTGGCTTCCATGCCGGTGAGGCTGTCGGGCGAGAACGAGGTGCGCTCCTCGAAAAACACGCGGACCTCGTCGTCCCAGTCGATATCGTCGAGCGCGAAGGTGACGAGGCCGAGCGCCTCGGCCTGCTCGGCGTCGAGCCCCTCGCCGATCTTTTCCTGCGCGCGCGAAATATCTTCGGGGTCGGCCTGGAACCGCGACTGCAAGCGCGTCAGGCCATGGCTCATCGGATAGGGACCGAAGTTCATCGCCGAAAGCTCGATGGTCGGCGGACTGCGGTTGTCGCCCTGGCGCGAGCCGATCAGCATGTAGGAGCGGTCGGCCGCGAACACCAGTTCGGCCAGCGTGCCGACGAAACAGGAGCCGGGCTCGACCAGCGTCACCAGCGTGCGCGAGGTGACGTCGATACGTTTCAGCACCCGCTTCCAGTACTGCCTGATCTCGTTGACCAGCCAGTGCGCCTTGTTGGCCTCGAGGAAGGCGTCGCACGCCAGTACATTGGCGCGGTCGCCATGCGACTTGAACACCAGCATCGCGGTTTCGAGCTCATTGATGCGCAGATGCAGGATCGCGTCGTCGAGTTCGCGCGCCACCTGCAGCGGCCAGAACGCATCGCCCTGCCCGATCATGCCGTCGATATCGGCCGGCGGGGCAGCGTCCGGCGCCTTGATCGAGATGGTGGCGGTACGCTGGGCGCGGTCGATGTCGACGCTGACGAAGCCGTAGCGGATGCCGCTGTCGTCTATGGTCCGGTTGAGCTTCGTGAGTGAAATACCGTTGCCGTTGCCGTTCCGCTTCGAGACGCCGGCGAATTCTTTGGCGCGTTCGGCCACCCTGGCGTCGAGCTTGCTGTTCGGCACGATCTCGTCGACCAGCCGCCATGCGACGGCCCGCTTGCCCTTGATGCCTTCCTCGATGGTGCAGAAATAATCGGCGTGATCGCGGCGCACCTTGCGCTTGTCGACCACGCGGGTCAGCCCGCCGGTGCCCGGCAGCACCGCCAGCAGCGGCACTTCCGGCAGCGCCACCGCCGCGGCGCCGTCGTCGGCAAGGATGATGTGGTCGGTCGCCAGCGCCAGTTCATAGCCGCCGCCGGCCGCGGTGCCGTTGATCACGGTGACGAAGCGCTGGCCGGAATTCTCGGATGAATCCTCTAGGCCGTTTCGGGTCTCGTTGGTGAATTTGCAGAAATTTACCTTGTGGGCGTGGGTGGCGCCGGCCAGCATGCGGATATTGGCGCCGGCGCAGAACACCCGGTTCTTGCCCGAGCGCAGCAGCACGACCTTCACGCCGGGATGCTCGAAGCGCAGCCGCTGCACCGCGTCGGCGAGCTCGATATCGACGCCGAGATCGTAGGAATTCAGCTTGAGCTGATAGCCTTCGAACAGGCCGCCGTTCTCGTCGACATCCATCGTCAGCGTCGCGACATCGCCTGCGACATCCAGCTTCCAATGCCGGTAGCGCGACGGGTCGGTCTGGAAATCGATGAACTTCGCGCCGCCCGCGAGAACGCGGTCTTCGCCAGGCTTTTCGCCAGCCATGGGGCCACCCTTGATTGGTTTCTTGAGGTTTGGTTCGCTAACTCAACATGCACAATAATGCATGTTTTGGCGACGGTCTACCGTAAAACGCAGAAAGCTGCATTTTGTTTCATGTGCGAGCGACCGCGCCGATCTTCACCCAATCGGCCTTGGAGAGCTGCGGCCGCGTCAGTTTGGCCTTCAGCTGCGCCGAAAGCGCCGCGATCGGAAAACCATCGGCAAAGCCGTCGCCGCCGGCGACCGCCCTGCGCATGCTGAGCGTCTGGAGTTCGCCCTGCGCTTCACTGAGCAACCGGCTCGCGGCGTGTGACTTCAGCATCCGGAGCTTCAAATTGGCGCCGGCGATCCGGGTGCAGGCGCGCAGCAGGATCCGTTCGCGGCCGCCTTGCGGCGCCGCCGCCCACACCGCTTCGAGGACCTGCTGCGATTCCCAGAAGAAGCCGTGGTCGTTGAGCGCGAGCCCGTAGCGCAGCGCCGGGTGGCGGGCCGGCACGAAGTCGCGGAATCGGGAGGGCACCAGCGCCATGACCTGGGCCAGCGTATCGTAGTCGGCGTCGGCATCGGCGGCCGCGCCGGGCACATAGGCCCAACGTGGCAGCGGAAGGCTGGCGCTTGATGACGAAGGGATGCTCATCGCGGCATCGCCTGACCAATTGTTTGAGACCAATGTTTTTAAGCGGCGCGCCCCTGCGAGCCTTCGTGCGTGTATAAAATGCGTCTTGCAAAATCCGAGATCGTATCCAGCGTCTTCTCCGGCGCCTCGCGATGCGGCGAATGTCCCGCCCCGGGGATAACCGTCACATCGACGGGACAATAGCACTCTTCCTGCGCAATCTCGATCTGTCGAATTGTCCCATACTGATCGTCGGCCCCCTGCAGGATCGCAACCGGCACGCGTATATAGGCGAGGTATTCCGAAATATCCCAGGAACGAAACCTGGGGTCGAGCCAGGCGTCGTTCCACCCGTGGAAGGCGTTGTCGACGTCCTTGTGCCAGCGCGAAAGCTTCGATTTCAGGTCCGACGTCTCGTAAGCTCGCTTGATCTCCGCGATCGAGCTCACCGAAATATCTTCCACGACAAAATGCGGCGCGATCAACGCCAGGCCCTGGACGCGATGGTCCTGGTGCGAACCGGCATGGATCGCCGCGATCGAGGCGCCGTCGGAATGGCCGACCAGAATCCCCCTGCGAAAGCCTGTTGCATCGAGCAACTTCGGCAGCACCTCCCGCGCCTCGATATGCATGTAATCGAGCGGGCGCGGCAACGCGGCTCTGGTCGAGGCGCCATAGCCGGCGCGCGAATAGACCAGCACGCCGGCCGAGGTCGCGGCCTGCAGCCGGTCCGGAAAATCGCCCCACAGCCCGACACAGCCGAGGCCCTCATGCAGCATGACAATGGTCGGCGCCTGGTCTGGCGCGGGCCCGATCATGCGGTATTCGAGATCGGCCGCGCCGATCTTGAGGAAGCCGGAGGGGGGGAGATTGGTCATGGTGTCGGCCTTCCGAAAGTCCCGGCGAAGAGATTGTTCTTACCCTCCCCTGGAGGGGGAGGGTCGACGCGAACCCGGCGATGCGAAGCATCGTCCGGAGAGCGGCGGGGTGGGGTGACGGTCTATCGTATAGAACAGTGCCCGCGTTGAGAGATCACCCCACCCCGTGTCGCTTGTGCTACGCGATGCGAGCCGACCCTCCCCCTCCAGGGGAGGGTAAGAAAGCGACGCGTTGAGCTACGGCGCCCCTTCCCGCAATTTAAACCTTTGAATCTTCCCGGTAGCG
>JBDRNF010000233.1:0-61635 GCA_043811435.1 Pseudomonadota bacterium | reverse complement strand
CCATGGCGTTCTCTTAATCACGGCGAATATTCACTCCTCCATCACCGCCTCCACAAACCCCGCCGGGTCCTCGCAGAACTCGCGCATGACCTTGTAGTGGTCCGTGTCCTTCACGCTCACCGGCTCCAGCCCGTATTTTGTCAATCGCAGCAGCCGCGCGCCGGGATAGGCCATCAGCATGGGCGAATGCGTGGCCATGATGACCTGGCAATGACCTGAGTTTTCCATCCGCCGCATCAGTTTTAGAAATTCCATCTGGCGCGAGGGCGACAGCGCGGATTCCGGCTCGTCGAAGATGTAGATGCCCTGGCGCTGACAGCGCTCCTCGAAGAAGCGCATGAATCCCTCGCCGTGCGAATGGGAGAGGAAATCCGCATAGGGGCTGCTGACCGAGTCGAGATACCTGGCGACGGAGAAAAAGCTCTCGGCCCGGAAGAACCAGCCGTTGGTGACCTTCGGCATCCAGCTGGCGCGCAGCGCGCCCGAAAGGCTGCCGCCCATCGCCTCGATGGCGACGGAATGGTCGACCGGCCGATAACCCTTGCCGCCGCCGGCTTCGTCGTAGCCGGCGAGCACGGCGACGCCTTCGAGCAGAGTGGATTTGCCGGTGCCGTTCTCGCCGACAATGATGGTGATGGGGCGATCGAAGCTCAGCTCGAAGTCATCGCCCAGGAATGGCAAGCAGAACGGATAGGCCTCGCGGTCGGCGATGCGGGACGGCTCGAGCCAGATGCGCCGGAGGTACGGCGCCGGCAGATTGATCGGGCGGTTTCGTCTGGAGGCCATGCCTTTTGCTCTCAATGGACATGAACATATCAGGAACATAACTGCTTTGAAAGTCAGGATCCCCGATTGGCCAACACGCCTCAGAGGCAATTCTGATGCGAATGCAAGGTATAATATTACCTAAAACTCGGCCCCGCGCTACTGTACATGGGGTTGTTTTCGATATTTTGACCGGGCTAACCGCGTAGGGTGGACAAAAGGCGCCCTTGCGCCGTGCCCACCATCTTTCACTGGACTTTCGTTGATGGTGGGCACGCAAGGGCTTTGCCCACCCTACTGACCGATCTCGTCCACTACCTCCAGCACCAGCTCCATCGTCATCAGCACCGGATTGTCGCCGCGCGCGATCCGCCCCTCGGCGAGGCCGCCGGTGTAGTCCACGACGGCAATGTCCAGCTCGGCTTCGAGCCCGCCGCCTGCCCTCGCCGCGATGTCACCCGAGCGGATCGCCAGTTCGGTTGCGAACGGCTCGACAATGCGGCCGTCCGCGAAACGCACGCCGATGGTGCTGCCGACGCCGCCGTGAAGCTTTGCGCTGACGATGCCGCGGTCGCGGCAGAACGCCTCGAGTGCCCCAGCAAAATCCTGGTTCGGCCGCAGCCGCAACGCGAAGGCGCGGCTGGTCGTCCCGGCGGCGGAGGCCGCGCAAGCAACCGGCCCGAACAGTTTGAAATTGGTCTCCGGGTCGGGCTCCCCTAAGAAAATCGCGCCATCGATGCCGAACGCCTCCACCGCGAAGGGCTCGGCGACAACAGTTTCTTCCGGCAGAATATGGCCGCCGCCGGCTCGGCCATCGGCTTCCGTCCACAGCGCGTGGCAATGGAAGAACGGCGCGCCGTCGCGCTGCCCCAGCGTCATCGCACCCGTCGTGAGCCGCGTGATGCCGGCAGGCCGGAACGTGTCGCTGTAGAACGCGGCGTTGGCGCCGGTCTTCGACAGCGCCGGCATCACATAGGCGAATGGGCCAAGCGCTCCGTCGTGCATGTTCAGCGCGCCGCCGGCAAAGCCTTGCGCCGCAAAACCGCGGCGCGCGGCTTCCAGCAGCGGCAGCCCGGCTTCGAGCGTGAAGGAGAAAGCGCGGCCGCGGGCTTCCACCCACTGGATGCGCTCCGGCGGCGGCGAGCCCGGCTGCTTGATCGTTCGCATCAGCTGCCCTGCTTCGCATCGGCGCCCAGCAGGCCGCGCGCCTCGAGTTCATCGCGCACCAGCCGCTTCGGAATCTTGCCGTAGCCGGATTTCGGCAGCGCCTCCCAGAAGAAGAACCGCTTCGGCATCTTGTAGCGCGGCACCTTGGCGGCGAGAAACGTGGCGAGCTCGAGCTCGCTCACGCCGGCCGCTCCCTCCCGCGTCACACAGACGGCGATGCCGACCTCGCCCCAGACCGGGTCCGGCACGCCGACGATCGCGACCTCGCCGATCGCGGGATGGGTCAAAATCTTCTCCTCCACCTCGCGCGGATAGATGTTGGATCCGCCGGAGATATACATGTCGGAGGCGCGGCCGGTGATATAGACAAAACCTTCCTCGTCCATATGGCCGAGATCGCCGGTGCGGAACCAGCCGTCGCGAAAGGCCTTGGCATTGGCTTCGGGGTTGTCGTAGTAGCCGGCGAACACGGCCGGGCCGATCACGCAGATCTCGCCGGTCTCGAATGGTTTGAGTTCGCGCCCGTCATCGCCCTGGATCGAGACCTGCATGCCCGTGCGCTCATAGCCGCAGGAGCCGATCCGCGCCTGCGGCCCGTCCTCGGCATCGTGCAGTTCGGTCGGCAGCACCGTGATGTTGCCGGTGACCTCGCCGAGCCCGAAATACTGCACCAGCACCTTGCCGAGCTTCTTCAGGGCCGTCTTCTGGTCCTCGCGGTACATCGGCGCGCCGGCATAGATGATGTAGCGCAGCGAGGAATGGTCGTAGCGGTCGATGGCGGGGTGCTCGACCATCATCTTCAGGATGGTCGGTACGGTAAAGATATTGGTGACACGGTGGGTCTCGATCAGCCGGAACGCCTCGTTGATGTCGAACCGCTCCGATGGCAGCAGGATGGTCGGCACGCCGCGCGCGGCCTGCACCAGCTGGTGCACGCCGGCGCCGTGCGACAGTGGGGCCACCACCAGCGAGGCATCATTTTCCGTGGTGCCGGGCATCAGGTCGGCCAGATGATTGGTCACCACGAACGCCATCTGGCCGTGGGTCAGCACCGCCGCCTTGGAGCGTCCCGTAGTGCCCGAGGTGAAGAAGAACCAGCAGGGATCGTCATAGTCGACCGCGGTGTTTTCGAAGGCAGCGCCGGCATGCGCTGATAT
Organism: Pseudomonadota bacterium; assembly: GCA_043811435.1. Classification (GTDB taxonomy): domain Bacteria; phylum Pseudomonadota; class Alphaproteobacteria; order Rhizobiales; family Xanthobacteraceae; genus Bradyrhizobium. The sequence continues at coordinate 58,546 of JBDRNF010000233.1, read as the reverse complement.
GACCTCGCTCACCGATTTCTCGCCCAAAGCGCCCTCGCCGATTCGCCAGGTGAATTCGAGCGCCGGGCTGGCGGCCGCCACCGCGGCGGCATGGTCGGGGAAATCGCCGTGGCACAGGAACGCCCGGGCGCCGGAGGCGGTCGCGAGATACGCCACCTCGTCCGGCATCAGCCTGAAATTGGTGGGAACCCAGACGGCGCCGAGCCGGAAGGCCGCGAACATCGACCAGAACATCTCGTCGCAGTTCTTCGCATGCACCAGGATGCGGTCGCCCTTGACGATGCCATGGGCGGCCAGCGCCGCCGCCAGCGCCGAGACGTGGCCGTCGATCTCGCCCCAGCTCCAGGACCGCTCGCCCCAGATGAAGCCGGGACGATCGCCGTGCCGCCGGGCATTTTGGGTCAGCATGTAAGCGAGGTTCATGACCCGGCGGGACATGCGCAGGATGCCGCCGGGGGGCGCGGCCGCGGGTACGGGTTCGATCACGTGGAGGGCTCCGAAAACTGGGACGATCAGTGATTGCAATAATACGCCTAAACGGATGTAGATGTCGCCATGACCTTTGCCGCCCTGAAAACCTATATCCGCCAGCTCTACGAGGGCGCAACGCCGCGCGGCATCCGTTTCCGCTATGCCCTGCTCGGATTCGATATCGTCACGGTGGTGTTCATCATCGCGACCTCGTTCCTGCCCACCAGCGACACCATCGAGGCGCTCGACGTGTTGTTCGGTCTCGTGATCCTCGCCGATTTCGCGGCACGGCTGCTGGTCAGCAGGCACCGGTTGCGCGAGTTCACGCGCTTTTCGACCTGGACTGACGTGATAGCCATCGTTTCATTCCTCGCGCCGCTGGCCGGAGAGGGCGGCGGTTTCCTTCGTATTCTGCGAACGTTGCGGCTGCTGCGCGACTATCAGATGCTGGTGCGCCTGCGCATCGACAGCCCCTTCTTCCGGCGCAACGAGGAAGTCATCTTCGCCGTCACCAATCTTGCGGTGTTCATCTTCGTGATGACCGCGATCGTCTACGAGACCCAGAAATTCCGCAACGACCAGATCACGAATTACGCCGACGCGCTGTACTTCACGGTGACGGCGCTGACGACGACCGGCTTTGGCGACATCACCCTGCCCGGCACGCTCGGCCGGCTGATCTCGGTCGTCATCATGATTTTCGGCGTCACCCTGTTCTTCAATCTCGCCCGCGCGCTGCTGAGCCCGGACAAGGTGCGGTTTCCCTGCCCGACCTGCGGCCTGCAGCGCCATGACCGCGACGCGGTGCATTGCAAGGCCTGCGGCGTGGTGCTGAATATTCCCGACGAGGGCCGGTCCTAGGGCCGGCGCGACGGCGGCATCCTCAGCGCAAGCCCGTTCCGCCGCAGCGCTGACACTTCACCACCTTGTCGCCCTTCTTCAGCAGGCCCTTGCCCTCGCAGTTCTTGCATTTCTGCTTCTTCTTGATGTTGGGGCCCTTTTGGCTCGTCATGACGTTCTCCAGACCAGACGCGAAGCGATCGACCATCGCGTCCCCGCATCATAGCACCAATGCAACCGAATCGGGTCCCATGGATGTCCCCGATGGCTACATTCGCCTGTACCCGATCAACTTCCAGGCTGGCGCCCCCGGAGGAATGAGGACTGCATGAACGACGTGGTTTCCAACAACAAGGCGCAACGCCGCTTCGAACTCGCGGTCGACGGCCATGTCGCCGCGGCCCATTACGAGTTCGACGCCGGCGTCGTCACCTTCGTTCATACCGAGGTTCCCGCCGAACTCGGCGGCAAGGGCATCGGCTCGAAACTGATCCAGGGCGCGCTCGACCAGGTGCGGGCAGATGGCCTGAAGGTGATCGCGCAGTGCCCGTTCGTGAAGGGTTGGATCGGCAAGCACCCGGATTATGCCAACCTGTTGCAGGCCTAGCTCGCCGGATTACGGCGTCGCCCCGAGCTGTCGCAGGCTGGCGCGCGCCGTCGAGAGATCCGGGCGCAGTTCCAGCGCTTTCCTGAAGTCGGCGATCGCACCGGCCTTGTCGCCGAGCCGCATTTTCGCCTGCCCGCGGTTGTTCCAGGAAAACACGTCGGCAGGATCATATTGCACGGCCTTGTCGTAATCGGCGAGGCCGCCCTTGTTATCACCCTTGTAGAGCCGGATCATGCCGCGATTGCGCCAGCCGCGCGCGTCCGTCGGCGCCAGCCTGATCACTTCGGCATAGTCGGCGGCGGCGCGGTCGAGCTGTTCGGAATCGCGCCAGGCATTGCCGCGGTTGATGTAAGCGAGCACACCGGGCTTGAGCTTGATCTGCACGCTGTAGTCCTCGATCGCCCGCGCCATGTTGCGCTTGCGATAATGCAGATAGCCGCGATTGCCATAGGCGATGGCCAGCGCGGGATCGTGTCTGATGGCGGCGTCGAAATCGGCCAGGGCGCGCTCGAGATTGCCCCTGCCGGCCCAGGCGTCGCCGCGATTGTTGTAGGCCAGCGCGAAGGTGGGATCGATGCGGATCGCCTCATCATAGTCCGCCATTGCGCGATCGAGGTCGCGCTTGATGGCGTAGACGCGGCCGCGGTTGGTGTGGGCACAGGCATAGGCCGGGTCGAGCCGGATGGCTTCGTTGAGATCGGCGAGCGCGGAATCGAGGTCGCGCTTTTCGGTCAGGCCGTGGCCGCGATTGCAGAATGCCGCCGCGAGCTTGCGGCCGGTCTCCGCCCTGGCGTCGATCACGGACGAGCACGCCGATATCCGGTCGTCCGGCGCAGATGCCGCGCCGATGCACACCTGCCATGGCTGGTCATCCAGGGCAAATACCAGCGGCGGGAGTGAGAGCGTCGTTGCTGCCGCCAACAGCGCAGCGGTCAGGCCGGCCAAAATACGCATATTCGCAATCCCTCCATGCGCCACCTCGCTTGGTCGCAGGTTTGCATCCGCGGGTTCACGCTCCTAAATGAACTGAAGGAAATCGTTTCTGGAGCATTCAGGCCATGACGTCAGCAGCCGTTCGCAATAACAAGGCGCAAAGCCGGTTCGAACTCGATGTCGAGGGCACGCTGGCGTTCGCGAATTACCGGCTGACGCCGTCAGCCATCGTCATCACCCACACCGAAACGCCGCCCGCGCTGCGCGGCCGCGGCATCGCATCCGAGCTGGTGCACGGCGCGCTGCAGCTGATCCGCGCCGACGGGTTGAAGGTGATCGCCGGCTGCGGTTTTGTGGTGGATTACCTGCGCAAGCACCCGGAATTTACCGATCTGGCGGGGTGAGCAAAACTTTACCCGCGAGCTAGGTCCGGGTGAGTAATTCTCGGGACCCAGCCATGCATTGTAGCCCTCCGTAACACTACGTGGACCTTGCTGCAGCGCAATGAACGGTTAACGGATCGGTGCGAGGAAAGCGCATCGGCACATACTCGTGCCTCCATGCTCAACTTCCCGGAAAATCGATCATGTTCATCGCATCACTCGTCGGCGCCATCGCGCAATACTTTCGCTACCGATCGCAACTCATCAGCATCAGCAGGCTTGATGATCACATCCTTCGCGACATCGGCCTCAATCGCGGCGAACTGCGATCCGCGGCCTGGGATATCGCCACGCATGGTGCCGGACACTGATCTCTGCTTTCGTTCGCTAAAAAAGGCCCGCCGTTTCGGCGGGCCTTTTGATTTCGTCCGACGATCCGACGGCTGCCGGCCGGGCTAGTCCTTCAGGTCCGGCGGCAGCTTGCCGCCGTTGGCGGCGAGTTTCGTCATCACCTGCTTGTGCAGCCAGATATTCATGCTGGCGGAATCGTTGCTGTCGCCGGTGTAGCCGAGCTCCTTGGCGAGTTCCTTCCGCGCCGTGAAGCTGGAGTCGATATCGAGCGCCTTCATCAGGTCGACGATCGAAGTCCGCCATGCCAGTTTTTCACCCTTGGCCTTTACCGCAGCGTCCAGGATCGGCGCGACGTCGACAGTGGCAGCAGGCGCGGCCGCCGATCCGCCTGATCCGGCAGCGGCGCCGCCGTCAGCAGGAGCGGCATCGGCCTTGGTGCCAAAGATCGCGCTCATGATTTTTCCGAAAATGCTCATGGTCTTCTCCTGAAAGAATTTGCAGTCAGCCCGCCCGACCTTAGCGTCCCGGCCGAGGCTTGCCAATGCGGCATTCACCGAAGCGTGAGCGACGGCGTCGATGATTGGGAGTACGCTCATGGTTCAGTTCGCGACATGGCCCGTTTCGGTTTCCTGTTTTCGCGCCTGGCCCTGATCGCGATCGTTTTCAGTAGATGGCTCGTCGGCGCCCGCAACGGCGTGACATCCGGCCGTCACACAAAGGGAGACGAAGACCATGGCTACGCCATACCAGGGCAATGTTTCCGACAATTCCGCGCCGCTCGCGGCTCCGGATAACCCAGCCGCCCCCGTCATCCGAACCATCGGTCTGTCCGACCTGCATCGGGCGCTGCGGCTCGGCTGGGAGGATTTCAAGGCGGTGCCCAGCCATGCCATCATTCTCTGCGTGATCTATCCGGTGCTCGGACTGGTGCTGGCGCGCACCGTGCTCGGCTATTCCGTTCTGCCGCTGCTGTTTCCGCTGGCCGCGGGCTTTGCCCTGCTCGGCCCGTTCGCAGCCCTCGGCCTTTATGAGCTGAGCCGCCGCCGTGAGCGCGGCGAACAAGCCTCCGCGTGGGATGCGGTCGAGGTGCTGCGCTCGCCGTCGTTCGGCGCCATGCTCGGGCTCGGCACGCTGCTGCTGGCGCTGTTCGTGGTCTGGGTCGCCACGGCGCAGGCGATCTATGTCGCGACGTTCGGTTACGAGGCCGCGGCCGGCATTCCGGATTTCGCGCAGCGCGTGCTGACGACGTCGCAGGGATGGTGGCTGATCGTCGTCGGCTGCGGCGTCGGCTTTCTGTTCGCGGTGGTGGCACTGAGCGTCAGCGTGGTGTCGTTCCCGCTGATGCTCGAACGTCATGCCGGCGTCGCCGACGCCATGGTTACCTCGCTGCGCGCGGTGGCGCGCAATCCGGTGCCGATGGCGGCATGGGGATTGATCGTCGCGGCATTGCTGGTCGCGGGATCGCTGCCGTTCTTCCTCGGCCTCGCCATCGTCATCCCGCTGCTCGGCCATGCCACCTGGCACCTCTATCGCGAGGTCGTCGTGCCCGACCTCAATCCACAACCGCTGCCACCCCGCGCGCGTCGCGAGCGACGTCCAGCAGCGGACTTTCCGGCCAACCTGTTCCCGTGGAAGCGCAAGAACGACGGTTGAGGCGCGCAAACGCATCGGGATGGGCCATCGCCGTCAAGCCGCAGGGGTGTGAAGTTGACCGGCGGCTTGCGGGGGTCCGTTGTCCGACCACCTGAAGTTAGTGAGCGTGCGCGTGAGCCTTGTTTTGGCCGTGGTTGCCGCCGACATTTGTCGAAATGAGCTTTCGATGTCTGTTCAGAGCGATCGCGATCAGCGTTGTGCTGGCAACGCCTGCGGCAGCCGCGCCGCGCTGCGGCACCGGGAGCTTCGAGGCGTGGCTCGACGATTTCAAGACCGAAGCCGCCGCCAAGGGAATTTCGCCATCCGCCATTGCATCGGGCCTGAATGGCGTCACGCTGGACAAGAGCGTGCTCTCCCGCGATCAGTCGCAGCGCGTCTTCAGCCAGAGTTTTGAGGAGTTCTCCGGCCGCATGATCCCTCCCCGGCTCACGCGCGGCGCCGACATGTTGAAGCAGTATGGTTCGCTGCTCTCGCGCATCGAAAAAGAATACGGCGTGCCGGCCGAGGTGCTGGTGGCGATCTGGGGACTGGAGACCGACTACGGCGTCAACATCGGGAAATTTGCGACGCTGCGTTCGCTGGCAACGCTGGCCTACGACTGCCGGCGGTCGGAGCTGTTCCGGGCCGAATTGATCGACGCGCTGCGCATCGTCGAACGCGGCGACCTCGCTCCATCCGACATGCGCGGCGCCTGGGCGGGCGAACTCGGCCAGACCCAGTTCATGCCATCTTCCTGGATCAAGTACGCCGTCGATTTCGACGGCAACGGCCGCCGCGACCTGCTGCGCAGCGCCCCGGATGTGTTGGCTTCGACCGCCAATTTTCTCGCCGGCCATGGCTGGCAGCGCGGCAAGGGCTGGGAGACCGACGGCGTCAATTTCGCAGTGATCAAGCAATGGAACAAGAGCGAGGTCTATTCGAAGACGATCGCGCACTTCGCGACCCAGCTTTCTCGGGTACCCTGATCCGGTGCACGGCGCCCCCCGCAAACTTAAAAAAATGAATATATATTCATAAATGTGGCGCAAGTGCATGCGAATCACGCATGCATGTCCGATCCATGATGAAGGCTTGTGCACGCTGCTTTCGCGCCCATTTCATGCCCAAGGCGTTAGGGAAGTTGCCTCGACTTGCAGGACATCGACTTGCAGGACGACGTGTCGATCTTACGACAACCCCATGATTAAACGTTTTTTTTGCCTTCTCCAGACTTCCACCGCAGCGCTCGCTGCACCCCTCGAAAGATTAATCGATTCTTATCGTTGCCATGCGTTTTTCACCTAGCTGCACCGCAACATCGAAACTTCTGCACTGCGGTATGATCTTCTATATTCATTTCAACGATGAGGCTTCCTCCAAGAGCTGAATCGCATTTTCAAGGAGACTACCCATGTTGCTCTCGCTCATCCGCATGATCCAGGCGTTCCGGGATTATCAGCGCAATGTCAGCGAATTGTCCCAGCTTAGCGATCGCGAACTGTCCGATATCGGTCTGGATCGCTCGGACATTCCGCGCGTTGCAGCCGGTACCTATAACGGCTGATTCGTTTCTCAGCCGACTGACGAACGGATAACGCCCGCCTCGCTGCGGGCGTTGTCGTATCTGCTGTGCATTCCACTTGGCCTGAAAACGCGCTACCTCTCTCGGCCATGAACGCCAGCAAATCTCCCACTGAAACCGTCCATATCATCGGTGCCGGCCTCGCCGGCTCGGAAGCAGCCTGGCAGGTTGCCAATACCGGCGTTGCCGTAGTCCTGCACGAGATGCGCCCGGTCAGGATGACCGAGGCCCACCGCACCGACGGCCTCGCCGAGCTGGTCTGCTCCAACTCCTTCCGCTCGGACGACGCGGCCAACAACGCCGTCGGGCTGCTGCACGCCGAAATGCGCCGGCTGGGCTCGCTGATCATGCGGGCCGCCGACGCCAACCAGGTGCCCGCCGGCGGCGCCCTGGCGGTGGACCGCGACGGATTTTCGGCTGCCGTCACCAAGGCCCTCAACGATCATCCGTTGATCGAGATCGACCGGGCCGAGGTCGGCGGCCTGCCGCCCGCGGACTGGGGCAATGTCATCGTCGCGACCGGGCCGCTCACCTCCGCGCCGCTGGCGGAAGCCATCCGCGAACTCTCGGGCGAGGACGCGCTGGCATTCTTCGACGCCATCGCCCCGATCGTGCACCGGGATTCCATCGACATGTCGGCGGCGTGGTTTCAGTCGCGCTACGACAAGGTCGGCCCCGGCGGCACCGGTGCCGACTACATCAACTGCCCCATGAACAAGGAGCAGTACGACGCCTTCGTCGACGCCCTGATCGCGGGCGAGAAGACCGACTTCAAGGAGTGGGAAACCAATACGCCCTATTTCGACGGCTGCCTGCCGATCGAGGTGATGGCCGAGCGCGGCCGCGAGACCCTGCGCCACGGGCCGATGAAACCGGTCGGGCTGACCAATCCGCACGATCCGACCGTGAAGGCCTATGCCATCGTGCAGCTGCGCCAGGACAACAAGCTCGGCACGCTCTACAATCTGGTGGGTTTCCAGACCAAGCTGAAGCACGGCGCCCAGCAGCGCGTGTTCCGCACCATTCCCGGGCTGGAGAACGCCGATTTCGCCCGGCTCGGCGGCCTGCACCGCAACACCTTCCTGAATTCGCCAAAACTTCTCGACACCCAGTTGCGGCTGCGCGCCCAGCCGCGGCTGCGCTTCGCCGGACAAATGACCGGCTGCGAGGGCTATGTGGAATCCGCCAGCGTCGGGTTGATGGCCGGCCTCTATGCCGCCGCCGACGCCCGCGCGGCCTCGCTGGCGCCGCCGCCCTCGACCACGGCGCTGGGCTCGCTGCTCGGCCACATCACCGGCGGCCATATCGAGACCATCGATGCCGGCCCGCGCTCGTTCCAGCCGATGAATATCAATTTCGGGCTGTTTCCGCCGCTGGCCAGCGCCCCGACCAAAAAACCCGACGGCACCCGGCTGCGCGGCAACGAAAAGACCGTGGCGAAGAAGCAAGCGATGAGCGCGCGGGCGCTGTCCGATCTCGATCGCTGGATAACCGATCATCTGCGCGTCCAAGCCGCGGCGTGAGCATTTCATGAGTCTCCCGAAAGAAGACGCCGCCGTGCTGTCGGCGCGCTGGACCGAAGGCGTGCTGCTCAAGCGCGACGTATTTTCGACCGTCGAGCGCGGCCGCTTTCGAAGGGATGACGGCGAAGTCGACGCCGTGTTGCGCCGGCTCGATCAGGTGCCGTGGTGGTCCTGGCTGCCGGCGCGGCATCTGTTCGGACGCGAGGCCCGGGCGCTGGCGCTGGCGCGCGATCTCGATGTCGGACCGGAACTGTTGTGGGCCGGCAAGCAGGCACTGGTGCGCGGATTTATCAACGGCGTGGCGCTGCAAATGGCAAAGCCGCATGGTGATGCCGCCTATTTTCGTTCCGCCAAGCTGGCGCTGCGAAAAATGCATCGCGCCGGCATCTGCCATAACGATCTCGCCAAGGAACAAAACTGGCTGCGCGGCACCGATGGCCGCGCCTATGTCACGGATTTTCAGCTCGCCGCCTGCTTCAAGTCGCGAAGCAAGCTGTTCCGCATCGCGGCCTATGAGGATCTGCGACATCTCCTCAAGCACAAGCGCAGCTACGCGCCGGAGACGCTGACGCCGGCAGAGCGCAAGATTCTGGCGCGCAAATCGGCGGTCGCCAGCCTCTGGCTGATGACCGGCAAGAAGGTCTACCGCGCGATCACCCGCGGCCTGTTCAATTTCACCGACCGCGAAGGCGGCGGCCGGCGGCTGGTCAATGACGCGCCGGTCCTGCTCGAGTTGATCCGGAAAAACCCTGGTGTCCGCGATGCCGCCATCGTCGCCTTCGCCGACCGCCGCACCGGCGTCGGGCTTTATGCGTTTGTGGAAGCCGACCACCCCGCGCTCGAAGCGCAATTGGGCAGCGAACTCACCGCCGCAAAGGGCCCGAAGCCGCCGGAGCATATCCAGGTGGTGCAGGCACTGCCGCGCGACGCCGCCGGCAAGACCCGCACCGAGATTCTGCAGCTCGTGGCGATGAACCAGCTCGACCTGATCGAGCCGATGATGACGAGCGACGTCGACCGCGCCTTCCTGAAGAGCATTCTGGAATCGCGGAAGAATCTGCGCGACCGGTTCAATTTCGAGGCAGCTGAGCTGGGGCCGCGAGTACCGCCGTCATCCTGATGCCCCCGCTCGTGTCCCGGACGCGGCGCAGCGTGCTTCACGCTGCTCCGCTGAGCCGGGACCCAAACTTGCAGTGCGCAGCTGTGGACCCTGGATCTGCAGCGCACCGCTACGCGCTGCGCAGCGTCCGGGGAACGCTTCAACTGCCCCTGAATTCCCGTGACCGCGACGCCCGCCACAACGTCCACAGCGTCCGCAACCGCGACGTGACATGCGGCAGGAACGGATCGTTGTCCGCGCGCGCCATCCGCTGCAGGTCCCGGCGAACCAGCGCCAGCGGCAGGAAGACCGGCCTTGCCTCCGGCGGCACGTCGGCCAGCAGCGTGAATGCCGTCTTCAAATGCCCCCGCGCATCACCGATCAGTTGATCCAGCGCCGCGCGCAGTATCGGCGTCTCCTTGCCGGCAAACACCTCTTCCATGCCGCAGCCATGTTGCTGCAGCAATTGCAGCGGCACGAATAATTGGCGCCGCGAGGCATCCAGCGGCAGCGCCGCGATCACCTGGGCGATGCCCTGCGCGAGGCCGGCGTGGCGCGCGAGGTGCTCGATCGCATCGGACTGGCGGCCACAGATGGCAGCGCCGAGCGACAACAGGGCGCCCGCGGTATCGCTGATGTAGCCTTCCAGCGCCGCCAGGGTCGGCATCGGGTCGTTGTAGAGATCGAACTGGTGCTCGTCGATCAGCCGCGACAGCCGCTCGACCGGCAGGCGGCAGTTGCGGATTGCCAGCATCAGTTCGGCCGCCACCGGATTGCCTTCGACGCCGCCATGGCTGGTGCCCGCCAGCATGTCGGTCCACCATTGCAGGCGCATTTCGCCGGGCAGCGGCTGGCTCACCTGCTCGCGCACCCGCGAAATCTCGACATTGAAGGCATAGATCGCGAGCAGCGCACGGCGCTGCTCGGACGGCATGAACAGGGTCGACGCGTAACGGGTAAAATCGTGGCTGCGGACCAGATCAGCGCAGAAGGCCGCGGATTCCCTGACGCCGTCCATGTCGCTCATGGCACCGCGATCAGCGCCGCCGCAACGCGCCTGCGTTCGCCGATCATGATGTTGTAGGTGGTGATCGCAGGACCGGTCTGCATCGTGTCCAGCACCACCCTCACCGCGCGCAAGGCATCGCGCAGCGCAGGCGGCGCCAGCCAGACGCCGGTACCGGTTCCGATGATCAGGGTATCGATGCCACCAGCCGCTTCAAATACCCGGGCCAGCGAGGCCCTGTCGATGTCCTCAGGCCGGGCGACCGGCCAGGCCCAGATCGCCTCCGGCAGACAGAGCAGCGAGCCGCGGTGCGACATCTCGGCGAACGCGAAGCCGCCCTTGCCGTAGGCCTCGATCGGTGCCGATCTCGGAAGATGCGGAGCGTCCGGCGGGGCCGGCATCGTCAATTCCTGGACGTCTTTTCCGGCGCGTCCCGGTTGGTGCCGACGCCGAGATAGATCAGGATCGGGGCTGCGATGAAGATCGAGGTGTAGGTGCCGACCAGCACCACGCCAAACATCATCACCGCGGTAAAGCTGTGGATGGCCTGGCCACCGAACAGGAACAACGCCAGCAAGGCCAGCGTCACCGTGACGTGGGTGATGATGGAGCGCGACAACGTCGAATTGATGGACTCGTCGAGCAATTCCGGCATCGGCATTTTCTTGTAGCGCCGCAGCATTTCCCGGATCCGGTCATAGATCACGACGGTGTCGTTGAGGGAGTAGCCGAGGATGGTCAGCAACGCCGCGATACTGGTCAGGTCGAAATCGATCTGGGTGATCGACATGAATCCGATGGTGAGAACGATGTCGTGGACGTTGGCGATCATGGCGCCGAGCGCGAACTGCCATTCGAACCGGAACCAGAGATAGATCAGGATCCCGAGGATCGCGAGCATCAGCCCCAGCATGCCGTAAGCCAGCAGTTCGCCGGAAACGCGTGGTCCGACGACTTCGACACGCCGGTACTCGACCGACTCGCCGAGCGCGCCCCGGACCTTCTGCACCGCCTCCTGCTGGGCAGCATCGCCGCCGGGCTGTTCCGCGACGCGGATCAGCACGTCGGCCGGCCCGCCGAACTGCTGCAACTGGACTTCGCCGAGACCAAGCCCGCTCAGCGTTGCCCGCATCGACGCAATATCGGCGGTGCCCGACTTGGCTCGCACTTCCAGCAGCGTGCCGCCCTTGAAGTCGATGCCGAAATTCAGCCCATGGGTGAAGAACAGCACGATGGCGAAAATCGAGAGCAGCGCCGAAATCGGAAAACTGATGCGGCGGAAGCGGGTGAAATGGAACTTGGTGTCGTCAGGCACGATTCGCAGCGCCGGCAGCCAGCCGAAGCAGGCAACCACCGTCAGCACGGCAATCAGGACACCGAGTCCGATGAGAACGTAATTTGTCACAGCCGGCTCATTTCCTAAATCGGCACGGTCTGCGGCCGCTTCCATCTTACCCACGTCGCGACGATCAGGGCGGTAAGCGTAAACGCGGTGAAGACAGTGGTGATGATGCCGATGCCGAGCGTCACGGCGAAGCCGCGCACCGGGCCGGTGCCGATATAGAACAGCACGGCGGCGGCGATGAAGGTGGTGATGTTGGAATCCAGAATCGTCGACAGGGCGCGCCGGAAGCCGGCATCGATCGCGTTGATCGCGCTGCGCCCGCCGCGCAACTCCTCGCGGATGCGCTCATAGATCAGCACGTTGGAGTCCACGGCGATGCCGACCGTCAGCACGATACCGGCGATGCCGGGCAGCGTCAGGGTGGCATTCAGCAGCGACAAGATGCCGAAGATCATCGCGACGTTGATGGCGACCGCGATATTGGCGAACACGCCGAATAGCCGGTAGGTCAGCAGCATGAACACGATGACCATGACCGAGCCGATATAGGCTGCGAGCTGGCCCTTTTCGATGGAATCCTGGCCGAGCCCCGGGCCGACCGTGCGCTCCTCGATGACGGTCAAGGGCGCCGGCAGCGCGCCGGCGCGCAGCAGGATGGCAAGATCATTGGCCGCCTGCACGGTAAAATTGCCGGAAATCTGTCCGGAACCGCCGGTGATCGGCTCACGGATCACCGGCGCCGAAATCACCTCATTGTCGAGCACGATGGCGAAGGGCTGCCCGACATTCTCCGTGGTCGCCTGCGCGAATTTGCGCGACCCCGACGTGTTGAAGCGGAAACTGACGATCGGCTCGCCGGTGCGCTGGTCAAAGCCCGGCTGGGCGTCGGTCAGATCGCCGCCGGACACCAGCACCTGCTTCTTGATGACATAAGGGATCTTCGGTTCGGTCGAACTCATCAGCACGTCGGAGTCCGGCGGCGGCCTGCCCTGCAGGGCCTGATCCGCCGGCACCGTCTGATCGACCATGCGGAAATCGAGCTTGGCGGTCTTGCCGATCAATTCCTTCAGGCGGGTCGGATCCTGCAGGCCCGGCACCTGTACCAGAATCCGGTCCAGTCCCTGGCGCTGAATCAACGGCTCGACGGTGCCCAGTTCATTGACGCGTTTCTCGACGATCTGGATCGACTGTTCGACCGACTGCCGGATGCGGTCGGTGATCGCCGCGGCCGGAACGGTAAACCGGATCAGCCCACCGCCCGCGTCGGCGACTTCAAGGCTGCGCTGGCCGCTGGAGCCGAGCAAGCCGCCGAGCGGCTGTGACAGTTCGCGCAGTTTGGTCAGCGCCGCCGGCAGGTCGGCTTCCCTGGTAATACGCACCTCGACGGCGTCGTTGCGTACCGCCAGCCCGGTATATGGGATCTTGGCATCGCGCAACGAGCGCCGAACGTCGTCGCGGATCTGATCGAGCCTGTCCTTCTTGACCGACTTGGCATCGACCTCAAGCAGGATATGCGATCCGCCCTGCAGGTCGAGGCCGAGCACGAGATGGCGCTGCGCCCATTTCGGCCAGGTCTTGACCTGCGCCTCGGGAAAGAAGTTCGGAACGGCGCAAAGGCACACCAGCAGCGTCGTGAGGACGATCGCCAGCGCCTTCCACCGCGAAAAATACAACATCGAGTTGACCCGTCAAATCAGCAGAATACGGCGCGCAGAAAGCTAGCTCGCGGACTTCTCGTCCTTGGCGGGCTCGGCCTTTTCCTTCGCCGGCTCGCCCTTGGCGCGGACGCCGGAAATCATCTGCCGCATCTGCCGCACGCGGACGCCGTCGGAGATTTCGAACTCGATCTGGTCGTCGTCGACCACTTTGGTCACTTTTCCGACCAGGCCGCCCGAAGTGACGACCGTGTCGCCGCGGTGGATGTTCTTCACCAGTTCGGCGTGGTCCTTCACCTTTTTCTGCTGCGGCCGCAGAATCAGGAAATACATGATCACGAAGATCAGCGCGAACGGCAGCAGCGACATCAACATGCTGTTGGTATCGCCGCCGGCCGCGGCCTGGGCAAACGCAGGAGTAATCAGCATTCGGACAATCCTCGTGAAACGGGGGTAAGGCAGCGACCCATCGGCGTCGGGCCGGTTCGGTCAAATTCGCGCGGACTATAGCGGCCGGCGCTCCAATTGCAACGCTGCCAGACCCTTCATTTGGGCCGCTTGCGGCCCTCCGCAAGTCCCGATAAGGGTGCGTCGTCAGGAACCCCCAAGATGTCAAAAAAGCCAGGCAAAACAGCCTCTCGCGCCACCTCCAGGGCTGGCCAGCCGAAATCGGCGAAGCCCGCGGCAAAACGCCCGCCCGCCCCGCCAAAACAGGCCACGGACGAGCGGATCGCGCGCGCGCTCGAAACCATCGTGGCTCACCTCGCCGCCGCCTCGCCGGCGGCAAATGCCGCCTCCTCATTCGGCAGCGCCGACGCCTTCATCTGGCACCCGAACGGCCGGCTGGCGCCGGTGCCGCGTGTCAGCCGGGTCGACCTCGGCCTGCTCAAGGGCATCGACCGGGTGCGCGACATCCTGATCGAAAACACCGAACGTTTCGCCGATGGCCTGCCCGCCAACAACGTGCTGCTGTGGGGCGCGCGCGGCATGGGCAAGTCGTCGCTGGTGAAGGCGGCGCACGCCAATATCAACGTCGAACGCAAGCCCGCGCAACGCCTGAAGCTGGTGGAGATTCACCGCGAGGACATCGAGAGCCTGCCGGCGCTGATGGATCGGCTGCGCCGCTCGAATTTCCGCTTCATCGTATTCTGCGACGATCTGTCGTTCGACGGCAACGACGCCTCCTACAAATCGCTGAAGGCGGTGCTGGAGGGCGGCATCGAGGGCCGTCCCGATAATGTCATCCTGTACGCAACCTCCAACCGCCGGCATCTGCTGGCGCGCGAGATGATCGAGAACGAGCGCTCGACCGCGATCAATCCCGGCGAAGCGGTCGAGGAGAAGGTCTCGCTGTCGGACCGATTTGGCCTCTGGCTCGGCTTTCACCGCTGCAGCCAGGACGAGTATCTGGCGATGGTGAAGGGCTATTGCAGCCATTTCGGCATCAAGGTCGCGGAAGCCGAACTCGAGCGCGAGGCGCTGGAGTGGTCGACCACGCGGGGCTCGCGATCCGGGCGCGTCGCCTGGCAATTCACCCAGGAACTGGCGGGACGGCTCGGAGTGCGGCTGAAACCGGATTGATCTGGGTACGTGTCCCGGACGCGGTGCAGCGTTCTTCACGATGCTCCGCAGAGCCGGGACCCACCGGGCTCAAGATGGACCCCGGATCGGCAGCGCACTGCCGGAGTCGCGCGGAGCGCGATCCCGATGGCGCTGCGTCCGGGGAACGTCGTGGAAGCTAATCGGCGTCTCGTCGCGGCCGCGCCAGCGGAATGATCAGCAGCCCGAGCACGGCCACCGCGGCCAGCATCGCCCAGGCCTCGTTGACGCTGGTGGCGAAGGCGGCGCGCTCGATCATGGAAGCCGCGGTCGACAGATCCGATGGAATCCGGTCGAGCCCGATCGCCTGCGCGGCCGTGACATCGCCCGCGATCACGCGCTGGCGGATGGTCTCGGCATGTCCGCCGGTGCGTCCGTAAAGCACCGTATCGATCAACGCGATGCCGACCGCGCCGCCGAGGTTTCGCATCATGTTGAACAGCCCGCTGGCGTCCGGCACCAGCTTGTGCGGCAGCGTCTCCAGCGCCATCCTGGTCGGCGGCAGCAGGCAGAACATCGCCGCGAAGCCGCGCAGGACCTGGGGCCAGAACATCTCGTCGAAATCGGCGGTGCGGCTTTCGAAGGCGCTCAGACCGAGCCCGACGGCGAACAGGCCAAATCCGAACGCCGACAGCCAGCGCGGATTGACCCGGCTCTCCAGCGCGCCAGCGATCGGCGCGGCCACCAGTTGGGCGGCTCCCGTCACCAGCATGATCGAGCCGATCTGCAGGGGATCGTGCTGCCGGACATAGGCGAGGAACACCGGCATCAAATAGACCGCGCCGAACAATCCGACGCCGAGGCAGAAACTGAGCCCGCAGCCGACCGCGAACGACGGCACCTTCAGCGTCGTCAGTTCGACCACCGGCTGCACCGCCTTCAGCGTTCGCACCGCGAAAGCCGCCGTCGCGGCCGCGCAAAGCCCGAACAGACCGAAGCAGATCACGGACAACCAGCCATTATGCGGGGCCTGCTTCAGGCCGATCTCCAGGCTTGCCAGCGCCACCACCATCAGCGCCAGCGACATTGCGTCGAAATGCTTCAACTGGTTCAGGCGGGGCCTGCCCCGCGGCAGCAGGAACGGTGTCGCGATCGCCGCGACGACGCCCGGAACGACATTGATCAGGAACAGCCAGGGCCATGAATAATGGTGCGTGATCCAGCCGCCGACCACCGGCCCGACCGTCGGCGCCAGCACGGCCACAATGCCGGCGATGGTTCCGGCGACCGGATGGGCCCGCGCCGGAAACAACAGAAAGATGCCCGAGAACACCGCAGGGATCAGCATGCCTCCCGCAAACCCCTGCAGGATGCGGAAGGTGACGAGCGACGCGAAATTGGTGCTGAAGGCGCAGCCGACCGAGGTCGCGGTGAATACGAAGATGGCGATCACGAACAACCATCGCAGCGTGAGGACGCGCGTCAGCCAGCCGGTCAGGGGAATCGCCGTGATCTCGGCGATCAGGTACGCCGTCTGGATCCAGCTCATCGCATCCGGCGATATCGCCAGCGCATGCTGGATCGCCGGCAGCGAGGTTGCGACGACCTGAATGTCGAGGATCGCCATGAACATGCCGAGGCACATCAGGACGAAGCCGAACCAAGTGGAAATCCTTGCCGAAGTCGTGCGCCAGATCATGGGGCGTCGCGCAATCATTGTCTCACATGGCGCGCCAGACGCAGTTTCCGCACATCTGCGAACCGCAGCAAGCGAAGCGCTGAGAGCTGTAAAAACGATGGCCGGCAGCGGCAGGCCTAAAGGCTACGCAATAACCGACCCGGGCGACAAAGTACACCTGCGGACCCGCACGATTGGAGCTCCGGCGTGCATCGCTTCCTGCCGGCGCTGAAATGAAAATGGCCGGGTCAAGCCCGGCCACCACGCAGAAGCAATTGGAGTTGGCGCGTTCCGGCGGCTCGCCTCACGCCCCGTTGAGGAATTGAAGCGGGTCAACCGGCGAAGATCCCTTGCGGATCTCGAAGTGGAGCTGCGGCGACCCCACCTCTCCCGACTGACCCGACTTGGCAATAGTCTGGCCGCGCTTGATCGTGTCGCCGCGCTTCACCATCAGTTCACTCGCATGGGCATATGCGGTGACGTAACCGTTGGAGTGCCGAACCAGAACGAGATTGCCGTAACCCTTCAGTTCATTTCCGGAGTAGGCGACGACGCCATCCTCCGCCGCCTTGACGGGGGTGCCTTCGGGTACCGCCAGATTGATGCCGTCGTTCGACTTGCCATTGGTCTTGGCGCCGTAACTGGCGATCACCTTGCCGCGCACCGGCCAGCGGAACGTCGGCAGCGCGCCGGTTGCTTCACTGGCCTTGACGGGGGCTTCGGCCGCGGGCGCCTCATCCACCTTGGCCGTAGCCGAGGCGAGCCGCGCGCTTTGCGGAGGCATACCGGCCACGGCGGCCGTTCGGGTCGCGGTTACCGGCTTGGCAATGGCCACGGTGGCCGGTTGGGCGGCTTGTGCCGTCGCGGACCTTGCGCCGGGCACGGTCAGTTTCTGGCCAATCCTGAGCTTGGACGAGGAATCGAGACCGTTGGCCCTGGAGATATCAGCCGCGCTCACCTTGTTGCGACGCGCGATGCTGAGCAAGGTGTCGCCGCGATTGACGACATGGACCGTCGACGCGGCCGCCGCAACGGGCTTGCTTGCAGGCGCCGCCACGGCCGGTGCAGGCGCGGCGACGGTCGCGGTCTGGCGCGGAATGATCAGTTGCTGGCCGGGCGACAGCGCCCGCGGTCCCTTGTAGCCATTGGCCTGCAGGATCGCCGCGGAGGAAACGTTATAGCGCCGCGACAACGTTTCGAGCGTGTCGCTGGTGCCGACGATGATGGTGGTTCCGGCATGACCCGATCCTTTGGCCGGCGCGCGGACGGCCGCGACCGAGCGCGGGGCGACGGTCGCCGTGGTCTCCAGCGGCTGATGCGTCGGCGGCGCATACGAGGACAGGCCGCGCCCTCCCCCGGACACGCCGGAATGCGCGCTCGGATAGGATTGCGGTGCCGCGATCGGCGGCGGCAAGGGCTGCGACTGGTAATGTGCTTGCGGGCGGGAATATTGCGGCAGTTCGCGGCGCTCGACCGCAGGCGCCCGCACCGAGCCGGTAGCTTCCTGTTGCGACGCAAAGGGATTGGAGAAATTGTTTTGCGATAGCCGCGTCTGCGTGTCGGCACTGCAGCCGGCAAACCCAAATGACATCAGCGCCAGCGCCGCAACGTGCGGAACGCGACGCGAGTAAAGCAACTCGACGACACGGGACATGGTTACTCACTCATACGCAACAAATTACCGATTTGAGTAAACACCCCCTCAGTAAACAAGCGCTTAACCCTGGGAATAAGACGATGGGCGCCGCCGGCGACCGCGGCGAAGCCGTTGCGCGAGGATATGCGGAAAATCGGTTACAGTTCGCGGGCAATCCCGGGCAGTGCCGGCACGAAGCGCACGTCCACCAGCGCCTTGCGTTCCAGGCCCGCCTCGGTCCTGGTCAGCCGGATCAGGGTCTGGGTGCCCTGATGCGGCCCGACCGGGGCGATCAGAATGCCCCCGGGCTCGAGCCGCTGCGTTAACGCTTCGGGGACCTGCTCCATCGCCGCCGTCACGATGATGCGGTCGAAATTGCCGGCGCCGGCGGGGATGTCGAAGCCGTCCCCCAGCAACACCTCGACATTGTCGCATCCGAGCTTCTCCAGCCGCACCCGGGCGCTGTCGGCAAGCGTCCGGTAGCGCTCGATCGACAGGACATGGCCGCAGAGCCGCGACAGGATGGCAGCCTGGTATCCCGAGCCGGTGCCGATCTCCAGCACGCGGTGATGCTTCTGCAGCTGCAATTGCTCAGTCATGTAGGCCACCACGAACGGCTGGCTGATGGTCTGGCCGCAGGCGATGCCGAGCGCGCTGTCGCGCCAGGCGTCGGCGCGATCGGCCGGCTCCACGAAAAGGTCGCGCGGAATCGCCTCCATGGCGCGCAGCACCGCCTGGTCGCTGATCCCGCGCCGCCGCAGGGTGAGCTGAAACATCATCTTTTCCGGCGGATTTTGAACGGCGGGCATCTCGGTCTCGCAAGGCTCTTGCCAAGGCACCCTAGCGCGCCCCGGCCGGACAGTCAGATGCAATATCGAATGCCGGTTTCTCTGCCAATCCAGGTTCCCCGCGGGGAACCCGGGGTGATATTCTGGCGTTAAGGCTCCGGCAAATGCACCCGCCAGCGGCACGGGCGGCGTGTGGGCGTACGTTGATATTGCGGCTAATAGCGTTATCTGCGATCTTTACCGTGGGACGGGCAAGGACATCATCATGACTGCGACGCGGCTGCCGCGGGGTTCAGTATTCCTCGTCGAGGACGAGGTCATGATCAGGATGATGGTCGCGGACATGCTGGAGGAGCTTGGCTACAGCGTCGCGGCCGAAGCCGGCGAGATCAACGAGGCGATGAGGCTGGCGCAATCCACGCATTTCGACCTCGCCATTCTCGACGTCAACGTCAATGGCAAGGTGATTTCGCCGGTTGCCGAACTGATCCAGGCGCGCAACCGCCCGTTCATCTTCGCCACCGGTTACGGCTCGTCGGGCCTTCCGGAAGAATATCGCGACCGCCCCGCGCTGCAAAATCCCTTCCAGCTCGAAACCCTGGCCAAGACGATCGACACCGCGCTGAAAAGCGCGACGGTTTAGGGCGGGCAACGCCCACTACTGCCATCATCCGCGAATGCGATGATCCGGTATTCCAGAGATCTGCGAAAAGCCGCGGCGTACTGGATCCCCGCCTTTCGCGGGGATGACGCTTCGCGTCACTTCAGCGTTGCCGTCAGGGCTTCTGAAAACTCGTCGTTGGTGCGGTCGAGCCGCAGCGGCGTCACCGAAACATAGCGCGCCGCCAGGGCGGCGAGGTCGGTGCCTTCGGCTGGCGTATCCAGCATGGCCGTGCGTTCGAAACCGATCCAGAAGTAAGGGTTGCCGCGGCCGTCGTGGCGCTTGTCCACTTTCAGAAAACCGAGGTTGCGCTTGCCCTGCCGGGTCACGCGCACGCCCCTGACCTCTTCGGGAGCACAGGCCGGGAAGTTGACGTTGATCACGGTGTTCCTGGGCACGCCGGCGTCGATCACCTTGCGCAGGATCTGCGGGCCGAATTGCAGCGCGGTTTCCCACACCGGCTTGTCGCGCGTCTCCGGGCTGAACTCCTGCGACAACGCAAACGAGGGCAATCCCAAAATGGTGCCTTCCAGAGCGCCCGCGATGGTGCCGGAATAGACGACGTCCTCGGCGACGTTGCGGCCCTTGTTGACGCCCGACAGCACGAGATCCGGCATGGTGGGCCCAAGAATGTAGCGCGCGCCCATGATGACGCAATCGGTCGGCGTGCCCCGCACCGCGAAGTGCCGCGGGCCGATTTCGCGCAGCCGCAACGGATCGTTCAGCGACAACGAATGCGACACGCCGGACTGATCGAGCTCCGGCGCCACCACCCAGACGTCCTCGGACAACGCGCGTGCGATCTGCTCGACGATCTTGAGGCCGGGCGCATGGATTCCGTCGTCATTGGTGCAGAGAATTCGCATCCGCCAGAACGCCCTTTTCGATCGATTGCATCGCGGTCAGGAAGCCCTCTTATCCGGCTATCGCCGCCGAGGCAAACCGTCAAATCGAACCGGAGTTCTTGCCCTTGATCGAGCCGGCCACTTCGGCTGCCCTCGCCTGGCAGCGATTTTTCTTGCGGATTTGTCGGTCGGTCGCGGCTTGAATGAAGCGGCTTCATTCAACTGGCGATCAGTCAGGGCTGACGCGCCGCTCGATCAGGAAGGGATGGCGTGATCAGGTGATTCCTGTCGGCAAACGGACTACTCTTCGTCTTGCCTGATTTGCGGTTTATCGCGCAGCACCGCGTCCAGCAGCGAGCGGTGAACCTCGATCTTCCCGTTGTAGTCGATGTATCCCTTTTTCCTGAACTGGTTCATGAAAAAACTGACGCGGGATCGAGTGGTGCCGATCATTTCCGCCAGGGTCTCCTGACTGAGATCGATTGCGATCGGCGGCGTGCCGTCCTCGCCGAAATTGGCGAGCAGCAGCAGCAAGCGCGCCAGCCGCCTCTCGCTGGAATTGAACAGCTGGTCGATCAGGTCGTCTTCGATCCGGCTGTTCCGGGACAGCAGCCGGGCGATGAAGAACGTCGCAAACTTCGGCTCCGAGGCGAGTGCCGCGAGCATGGCCTGCTTGCCGATCGACGTGATCAGGCAATCCTCCATGGTATGGCCGGTCGTGGTGCGCACCGCCGCCTCCTCGAGACCTGCCTCGCCGAAGAACTGCCCCTCGGCAAAAAGCCCGACCACCGCCTCCTTGCCGTGCTCGGACAAGACCGTGACCTTGACCTTGCCCTTGTGGATGAAAAAGACGGTGTCGGCGACGTCACCCTGGCTGAATATCTTGTGGTTTTTCTCGTATCGCTCGGTCACCCGGCCCGGCCCGGCCCGGGCAAGAAAAGCCTTCGGATCGAAGTCACCCTGGGAAGCGCGAATTTCTGGTGCAGTGAGCATGGTGCTGGTCCAACAGGCGGGAGCGCAACACTCTCAGTCACCGGCGGAAGCCTGGAGGCGGCTCGATGATGTAATGATTATACCCGCGTTATGTTCGGTAAGCGACGTAAAAAACAACCGGAAATGGTAACTTGATCCGGATATCTACAAAATCGCCACAAAATCCGTACTTCCACAAAAACGTGTGCCGAAACGGAGGCCGCCGGGGTTCTTCCGGCGGCATGACGGCAAACCCCAATGTCCGGCTTATGTTGGCGGCTTGAGTTCGCTGGCAAGCCAGCCCAGCGCGTCGGAGGTCATGGGGTCGCTCACGACGACCGTTGTTTCCACGCGCCCGCACTTCTGGCACTCGAAGCTTCGATAATCGAAACCGGCAGGCCCCCGCTCGAGCTTCGACAACAGCATCCGGTTCTGCCGGCAATTCGGACAGCGCGGTCGCTCGATCGCGGCAATATGCGCTGACGAGACCGGCTGGTATTCGGGCATGAGGCACCTGACTGATCTGTTACCGAATCTGCCAGGAAGCAGACGGCGATGGTCGAGAATGGTCCACCCGACGACTCAGGCGGTGTTCAAAACTGCTCACTATGAAAAACATTGGGATTTTCAGGGTGAACGCAGTACGCGGCCAACCGCGATATTGGGATTCAAATGCCGGACATTTGACGAGGCGTGGCAACCCGGGGATGGCTATCGCCGCATGCGCGCGCGCCAGGGACGCAGAAATTTGGCCGGCCAGCGTTCGATGCGCATGGCAAATCGTGGAACCAGCGGTACCGGCGGCTCCGTCGGAGCGCCGCCGCTCAAGCCCGGGGTTGAGTTCAGGGCGGTCTCCCGCGACGGATCAGGGATTTTTGGGGGCGGCTGCGGATATCGCGCCCGCGCCACCGCAAGCGCCTTGGCGAAATCGTCGCTGTTGAGCCATGCCCCGGCATTCAGGCTTTCCGAAAGGTCATCTTCCCACAGTCGGGAAGCCTCGATATCGAATTGACCTTTCAGCTTTGGATCGACCGCCTGCATTCCATAACCGGTGACGGCCCATTGCCGGCCGACCCAGTATATGTCGCGATGCAACGCCATGGCCGGCCTTCGCTTCCCTCAGGGGGCTCGCTGTCCCCTCACGAAGATACCGGGCGCCGCCGCGCAGGCAACACCCGCCAGTCAGATTGTACGCCAGATTGATCGGAAGCCTATTGCTCGCGGGCGACGACCTTCACCCCGCCCATATAGGGCTGCAGCACGTCGGGCACGGCGATCGAGCCGTCTTCCTGCTGGTAGGTTTCCATGACCGCGATCAGCGCGCGGCCGACCGCGGTGCCGGAACCATTCAATGTGTGCACGAAGCGCGGCTTGCCGTCGGGACCGCGGTAGCGCGCATCCATCCGCCTTGCCTGGAAATCGCCGCACAGCGAGCAGCTCGAGATTTCCCGGTAGGCGCCGCCCTCGCCTTGACTTGAGAATTGGCCCGGCATCCAAACCTCGATGTCGTAGGTCTTCTGCGCCGAAAACCCCATGTCGCCGGCACAGAGCGTCATCACGCGGTAATGCAGGTCGAGGCGCCGCAACACCTCCTCGGCGCAGGCCAGCATGCGCTCGTGCTCATCCTTGCCGTTCTCCGGCGTCGTGATCGAGACCAGTTCCACCTTGGTGAATTGATGCTGGCGGATCATGCCGCGGGTATCGCGCCCCGCCGCCCCCGCCTCCGCGCGAAAACACGGCGTCAGCGCCGTCAGCCGCATCGGCAATTCCTTCTCGTCGAGAATGGATTCGCGCACGAGATTGGTCAGCGGCACTTCGGCGGTGGGGATGAGCCCGAGCCGTTCGCTCCTTAGCTTGTCCACGGCATTTCCATCGACGGCGGCCAGCAACTCTCCCTTGATCGCCCAGAACTGATCGTCTTCAAACTTCGGCAACTGCCCCGTGCCGTACATGACGTGATCGCGCACCATCAGCGGCGGATTGATTTCGGCATAGCCGTGCTCGTTGGTGTGGAGATCGAGCATGAACTGCCCGATCGCGCGCTCCAGCCGGGCAAGTCCTTTTTTCAACACGACAAAGCGCGCGCCGCTCAGTTTCGCGGCGGCCTCGAAATCCATGAAACCCAGCGCGCCGCCGATGTCGTCATGCGGTTTCGGCGCGAACGCATAATTGCGGGCCTTGCCGAACACATGGCGCTGCACATTGCCGTGTTCATCGACACCCTCGGGCACCTCGTCCAGCGGCAGGTTCGGAATCGCGGCGAGCTCCCTGGCCAGATCGTCGTCCGCCGTCTTTGCCGCCAGTTCGAGTTGCGGCATGGTGGTCTTGAGCTCGGCGACCTCGGCCATCAGGGCGCTCGCGCGTGCGTCGTCCTTCGCCTTCTTGGCGTCGCCGATTTCCTTCGACGCCGCATTGCGCCGTGCCTGCATCTGCTCCGACTTGAGGATCGCCGCGCGGCGCCTCTCGTCGATCGCCAGCAGCGACGCCGACAGCGGCTCCAACCCGCGCCGCTTCAGGCCGGCGTCGAAGGCTTGGGGATTGTCGCGGATCGATTTGATGTCGTGCATGGCGGTTTGGTCCTGAGTCGTGCCGACGAAAGCGGGCATCTGGTAACCCGAATAGGCCCCGCTTGTCATCGCCCGGCTTGACCGGGCGACCCAGTACTCCGGACAAGTTGAGATTGGGCCGTGAGGCCGCGGCGTACTGGATCCCCGCCTTCGCGGGGATGACAACCTGCGTTGGAGCGACGAAGCCTACTCCGCCGGATTGGTCTCGGGCGGCGGCGGGGTGGCGGGGGGCGGCGCGGCGGCGGCCGCCTTTGCAGAGGCGGTCACCCGCTTCTCCACCATGGCCACCGCGAGGATCGAACACTCATAGAGTATCATCAGGGGGATCGCGAGCGAGGCCTGGCTGATGACGTCGGGCGGCGTCAGGATGGCGGCGATGACGAAGGCGCCCACGATGAAATAGCGGCGCTTCTCGCGCAGCTGTTTTGCCGTGATGATGCCGATCCGGCCCAGCAGCGTCAGGATCACCGGCAGCTGGAACGCGACGCCGAACGCGAAGATCAGCGACATCATCAGCGACAGGTACTCGCCGACCTTCGGCAGCAACTGGATCTGCGCCGTCTCGTCACTGCCGACCTGCTGCATGCCGAGCGAGAACCGCACCAGCATCGGCAGCACGATGAAGTAAACCACCAACGAGCCCAGCACGAAGAAGAACGGCGTCGCGATCAGATAGGGCAGGAACGCGCCGCGCTCGTGCTTGTAGAGCCCGGGGGCCACGAACATGTAGATCTGCCCGGCGATGATCGGAAACGAGATGAAGGCCGCGCCGAACATCGCCAGCTTCAACTGGGTCAGGAAATATTCCAGCAGCGCGGTGTAGATGAATTTCGAGTTTTCCGGGCCGGCGATCCAGACGAACGGCCACACCAGCACATTGTAGATCTGCTTGGCGAAGAAGAAGCAGAGGATGAAGGCCAGGCCGAACGCCAGCAGCGCCTTGATCAGCCGCGAGCGCAGCTCGATCAGGTGATCCATCAGCGGCGCCTTGCTGGCCTCGATGTCCTCGGCGCTCATGACGCTTTGGCGTCCTTGAGCACATCGGGCGCGGACGGCGTGATGTCCTGGGGTGCCGGCTCTGCCTGCATCTCGCGCGTGATCACCAGCGGCTCGGATGCCACCTGGGTCTCGGCTTCGACGGAGGTTGCCGGGGTCTGCGGCGTCGCCGGCGCATCGGTCACCGACGCCACCTGCGCGTCCACTTCCGGCTTGTTCAGGTCGTCGATCCGCAGGGAATCGCTGACGTCCTTTTGCAGCGAGGTCATGACATTGTTGCCGGCGAAACCGGTCGCGGTTTCCTTGACTTCGTCGAAGGTTTTCTTCAGGTCGGCCATTTCGGCCTCGCGCATGGCTTCCTGGAACTGGCCCTGGAATTCGCCGGCCATCTTGCGCGCCTTGCCCATCCACTGGCCGACCATGCGCAGCACGCCCGGCAATTCCTTCGGTCCGATGGCAATCAACGCGACGACCGCGATGACAACTAGTTCACTCCAGCCGAAGTCGAACATGAAAAATTCCGCTCGCGCGAGGCGATATTACCCCAATGCCTGCCAACAAGACTTTGGAGCCGGCCCCCCGTCTTCCTCAACCGTCCTGCCGCACACTTGCAGTACCCTTGCCGCAAGGTCAATGCGCGGCCGGCCTGGCGCGGAATGCTCAGACAGCCTTGCTGCCGACATCCGAATGCGTCGCCGTGGACGACGGCGCGGTGTGATCGATCGTCTTGACCGGCTCCGGCGGCTTTTCAGCCGTCTTCTCATCGTCCTGCAAGCCCTTCTTGAAGGACTTGATGCCCTGCGCGACGTCGCCCATCAGGTCCGAAATCTTGCCGCGGCCGAACAGCAGCAGGACCACTGCGATCACGACGATCCAGTGCCAAATGCTAAGCGAACCCATCCTGCATCCCTCCAAACTCACGGCCGGCGACCCGGCCCAATCTTCCCGGAAAGTAGGCTCAGGGGGTGGCAAAAACAAGGACTTAAGCCGCGTCAAATCGGCGTTAGCGCACTACCGTTAATCTGCGTCAGCGGACGCTGTCGCAGGCCATTCGGGGATCAGCTTCCCTCGCCCGTCTCCGGCTCTACCGCAGGCGCCAGAGCGAGTTCCAGGTCGCCGATCTCCAGCGGATCCTCGTCTTCGCGCAAGGCCGGGTCATCCGACGGCGCCGGAACGCTGAAGCCGGAAGGCAGCCGCGAATCCAGCAGGCCGGTTCCCTTCAGTTCCTCGAGACCCGGCAGATCGCCCAGCGCCTCCAGGCTGAACTGCGACAGGAAGGCTTCCGTGGTCCCGAAGGTCAGCGGACGGCCCGGCGTCTTGCGGCGGCCGCGCGGACGAATCCAGCCGGTCTCCAGCAGCACATCCAGCGTCCCCTTTGACGTAATGACCCCGCGGATATCCTCGATCTCCGCGCGCGTCACCGGCTGGTGATAGGCGATGATCGCCAGCATCTCGATCGCGGCGCGCGACAGCCGCCGCGTCTCGGTACTCTCGCGCGTCATCAGCCAGGACAGGTCACCCGCGGTGCGGAAGGTCCATTTGTTGGCGACGCGAACCAGATTGACGCCACGCGAGGCGTAATCCGCCTGCAGTTGCGCCAATGCAACCTTGATGTCGACCCCGTCGGGCATCTTTTTGGCCAGCGCGGCCTGATCGAGCGGCTCGGTGGAGGCGAACAGCAGCGCTTCCAGCAGCCACAATTCCTCCGGGCGCGCCTGCGGATCCATCGAAGGCTCCTCGGCATCCGCTGTGCGTTTTTCCGCCAGGCTTGCCATGGCTAGGTCTCCTTCTTCCACTTACTCAACCGGCAGATCCGGCGCGGTTATCGCGTCGGATGCTTGCGGCGGGCGCTTACGAAAATACAACGGCGCGAACGCCTCTTTCTGGTGCAGTTCGACCTCGCCTTCGCGCACCAGTTCCAGCGCGGCGGCAAAGGAGGATGCGAACACGGTGGCTTTTTGCGAGGGATCGACGACGTAGTTGAGCAAATATTCGTCGAGCCGGCTCCAGTCCTCGGCCATCCCGACGAGGCGTTCCAGCGACGCCCGCGCCTCGCTCAGCGACCACACCGTGCGCCTTGCCAGATGCACCGTGGCCAGCACCCGCTGCTGGCGCTGCGCCGCGTAGGCGCTGAGCAGGTCGAACAGCGTCGCGGTAAATTTGGGGTGCTTGATTTCGGCGATCGATTCCGGATCGCCGCGCGGAAAGATGTCGCGCTGCAATTGCGGCCGGTTCATCAGCCGGTTCGAGGCCTCGCGAATGGCCTCGAGGCGGCGCAGCCGGTTGGCCAGCGCGGTCGCCATTTCCTCGGCGCTCGGGCCATCGGGGGTCGCGGGTTCCGGCAACAGCAACCGCGACTTCAGATAGGCCAGCCATGCCGCCATCACCAGATAGTCGGCGGCGAGTTCGAGACGGATCTTGCGGGCCGCTTCGATGAACACCAGGTACTGGTCGGCCAGCGCCAGAATGGAAATCTTGTGCAGGTCGACCTTTTGCTGCCGCGCCAGCGCCAGCAGCAAATCGAGCGGACCTTCATAGCCCTCGACGTCGACGACCAGCGACGGCTCATCATCGGCGGCGAGTTCGGCGGGACGTCCGGTTTCAAACGATAAAATCTCTGCGCTCATGCGCTCTTAATCCCTGCCCGATTGATCAACGCATCCAGTTCAGCCCGCGCCGCCTGCCGATCGAACGGCTGCGGGGCTTTTCGCGACGCCAGCGCGCGCTTCACGCGCTCCAGCGCCTTGCCGGACAATTCAGGCGTCTCGCGGGCGACGGCCCGCATTTCCTCGATATCGCCGTTGCAATGCAGAACCA
The DNA here is from genome assembly GCA_043811435.1 of Pseudomonadota bacterium. GTDB lineage: Bacteria > Pseudomonadota > Alphaproteobacteria > Rhizobiales > Xanthobacteraceae > Bradyrhizobium. The sequence goes on along the minus strand of JBDRNF010000233.1, from coordinate 30,620 downwards.
CGTCGCAGCCGGCGGTGACGATGGCTCGGGTCCGCTCGGCGATCGTTCCCGCCAACGCGTTCATGGAGACGTCATCACTCATCAACAAACCTTGGAACCCGATCACGCCGCGAATCACCTGTTCGATGATTGTCGCAGATGTCGTCGCCGGATGGGCGGGGTCCAGCGCGCTAAACACAACATGTGCGGTCATGGCCATCGGCAGGTCCGCCAGCGGTTGAAATGCGGCGAAATCGGTCCGTTCCAGCTCCGCCTGCGCCGTATCGACCTCCGGCAGCCTGAAATGGGTGTCCGCGGTGGCCCGTCCATGCCCGGGGATGTGCTTGAGAACCGGCAATACGCTGCCCTGCTCCAGCCCTTCGGTCACGGCGCGGGCGATCGCCGCCACCTTGTCCGGCTCGGTGCCATAGGCGCGGTTGCCGATCACGGCATCGGCGCCGGGGACCGGCAGGTCCGCCAGCGGCAGGCAATCCACGTTTATGCCTAACTCCAGCAGATCGGCAGCGATCAGGCGGGCGCTCAGGCGCGCCGCGGACAGGCCGGCCGAGCGGTCGATATCGTAAAGCGCGCCGAACACGGCTCCCGCCGGATAGACCGGCCAGTGCGGCGGGCCCAAGCGTTGAACCCGGCCGCCCTCCTGGTCGATCAGGACCGGCGCATCAGCCTGACCGAGGGCACTCCGCAACTCCCCAACAAGCTGAGCGACTTGCGCGGGTGTCTCGATATTCCGCTTGAATAGGATAAATCCCCACGGCCGCTCCAAACGGATGAACTCGCGCTCAGCGGCGCCGAGCTCCAATCCGGATACGCCTGTGATGAATGCGCGGCTGTTCATGGGGCCGATTAGCCCGCTGGCAGCCCAAGGGTCAAGGAAACGGCCGTTAATTCCTTTGGATGACGCACTGCCCGCCGGCATTTTTCAGGCTGCCGCAGACCTGCGTTGCCTCATCGGCGGACCCGAACGGACCGATCATGGCGCGATAATAGACGCCCTTGTCGCCCAGATCGGCGCGCCTGATCACCGGCGAGCGCGAGCCGAGCACGGACGGATATTTGCCCTGCAGGGCGCGGAACGAGGCCTGCGCGTCGGACTCGTTTTTCTGCGAGGCGACCTGAACCAGATATCCCCCACCGCCATTCGACGCCGCCGGGACGGAGCTGGTGGCGGCGACCCGGGTCCGGGTCTCGGCCTGACCGGGCTGCGGCGTCAATGACAGTGGCGCGTTGGCGCTGGCATTGGCGGATGAAGGCGGGCTGCGCGTGGCAGGGGCGACCGGAGCAGGCGCTGCGGTTACGGCAGCGGCCCTTGGAGCGGGTGCAGGTCTGGCCGGCGGCGGCATATTGACCGGCGCCATGGTTCCATCGGCCTGGTCGCCGCGCACGGCCAGGGTCTTGATCCTGCGTGGCTCGGTGCCAACGCTCGGCAGCGTGCCGTTGCCTACGACCGGCGCGGGAAACGGCCCGGAGGGTGCAACGCTCGCGGCGGACGGCGGATTGCTATTCGGATTCAGCGGCGGAAACACCACGCGCGGACCGGTCCTGGCATTGATGTCGACAGGGGCTTCCTCGCGCGGAACGATCTTTTCCTTGCCATCGCCTGTCACCATGCGGTCCGGCACCTTGGCCGAGCCGTCCGAGGGCGCCGGCACGATCTTGGTCGGGCTGTTGTCGGCCTTGATGATCGGCGGCTCCCCGCTGCGGGGCGATCCGACAAAGGTGCGATAGGCAAAGGCCGCGCCCGTCCCCACCACCGCCAGCGCAAGCACCACGGCCACGGTCATCATGCCGCCGCCGCGCTTCTTGACCGGCTCTTCGGCGACCTCGTCATAGCCGTCCTGATAGGCATACGGGTCGTCCCCGTAGGCCAGGTCCTGCTGAGGTTGCTGTGTGCCGTGATCGAGCTGGCCATACAGCGCCTCATCATAGCGCGACGGATCGGGCTCCTCTTCGGCGTAGGATGGAGACGGGTGATATTCCGGCTGATATTCCGGTTCTGGCGCGGCAAGCGGCGCTGCGTAGCGATGCAGCGGATGCACGGCGCTCGGGTAATCCTGTTCGTAATCGTCCTGCGGAGCGGGCGGAGCCGCCTGCGGGGTGGCGCGGCGCATCCACGGCGGCGGGCCCGCGGCGGGCTCGTCGTCGTCGGCAGGGGCCGGCGGCTGGTACGGCTCGCGCTCGCTGCGCGGCAGCACCGGCTGATTGGCCCGGCCCATCGCGAACGGGTCGGTTTGACCGATCAGACGCGCAAGTTCCGCCAGCGGGTCGCTCTCGGACCTTGCCGGCGCATGTGGGTCTCCGCCACGATCATAGCCATCGTCGGCGGGAAAAGGCCTGTCCTGATATCGATCAGCCATCGTGATGATGCGTCCCCTTCGGGAAAGCCGCCAACCCGCTTTGCAAACGAACCAGCGGCTGCCAAATGCCTCACGGATCCCCACGTGAGGCGCGTACCCCTATCGCATCTCGGTCGGGGCATGGACGCCGAGAACGGCGAGCCCGGATGCCAGAACCGAGACGACGCCCTGGACCAATGCCAATCGCGCCTTTGTTATCTCTGCATCATTATTGATAATGAAGCGTAAATAGGGCAAATCCCGCCCCCGGGTCCACAGCGCATGAAATTCGCTGGCCAGATCATATAGATAAAACGCGATTCGGTGCGGTTCGTGCGCCACCGCCGCCGCCTCGATCATCCGGGGATAGAGCGCCAGCAGCCTGAGCAGGCTGAGTTCCGCGGGGTCGGTCAACCGCTCCACCGCCGCATCGCCCAGGAACGCCGCCCGCGCCTCGGTGTCATCAGGCAGGTCCGGAACCAGTTCCCGGGCATTCTTGAAGATCGAGTGGCCGCGGGCATGGCCGTACTGGACGTAGAATACCGCATTGTCCTTGGATTGCTCGATCACCTTGGCGAGATCGAAATCCAGCACCGCGTCGTTCTTGCGGAACAGCATCATGAACCGCACGGCGTCGGAGCCGACCTCGTCGACCACCTCGCGCAAAGTGACGAAATCGCCGGAGCGCTTTGACATCTTCACCGGCTCGCCGGCGCGCAGCAGGCGCACGAGCTGGACCACCTTCACATCGAGCGTGGCCCTGCCCGCGGTGACGGCCTTGACGGCCGCCTGCATGCGCTTGATGTAGCCGCCGTGATCGGCGCCGAACACGTCGATCAGATTGGCGAAGCCGCGATCGAACTTGTTCTTGTGATTGGCGATATCGGACGCGAAATAGGTGTAGCTGCCGTCCGACTTCATCAGCGGGCGATCGACGTCGTCACCATAGGCGGTGGCGCGAAACAGCGTCTGCTCGCGATCCTCATAGTCTTCCACCGGCGCGCCGCCCTTGGGCGGCGGCAGCCGGCCTTCATAGACGTCGCCCTTGGCGCGCAGAAAGTCGATGGTCTCGGTGACCTTGTTGTTGCCGGTTTCGATCAGCGACCGCTCGGAGAAAAACACGTCGTGCTTGATATGAAGCGCGGCGAGATCGGTCTTGATCATGTCCATCATCATGGCGATGGCCCTGGGCCGCACCAGCGGCAGCCAGGCGCCTTCCGACATCGTCAAGAGTTTGTCGCCATACTCCGCGGCGAGCGCCTGCCCCACCCGCACCAGATAATCGCCGGGATAAAGCCCTTCCGGAATCTCGATGGTTTCGCCGAGCGCCTCGCGATAGCGCAGGTACGCCGAGCGGGCGAGCACGTCGACCTGGGCGCCGGCATCGTTGATGTAGTATTCGCGCGTTACATCGTAGCCCGCGAAATCCAGCAGACTGCACAGCGCATCGCCGAACACAGCGCCGCGGCAGTGGCCGACATGCATCGGCCCGGTGGGGTTGGCCGAAACATATTCGACATTGACCTTCTCAGCTGCCCCCATCGGGCTCCTGCCGTAGGCGGTGCCCTCGCGCAGCACGGTGCGCAACGCGTCCGACCAGGCCGACGGCTTCAAGGTCAGATTGATGAAGCCGGGACCGGCGACGTCGACCGACGCGATCAGATCATCCGCACGCAATTTGGCCGCGATCGCCTCGGCGAGATCGCGCGGCTTTGTCCTGGCCTCCTTGGCCAGCACCATCGCGGCATTGGTCGCCATGTCGCCGTGGGCGGCATCGCGCGGCGGCTCAACCACGACCCGCGACAGGTCGATCCCGGCAGGCCAGCCGCCTTCGGAAGCGAGCGCGCCGCAAACCACGTGGACGCGCGCGAGCACGTTGGCGAAAAGATGCTGCGGTTGTCTGGAATCGACCATGGGCGTGACTGGACCGGGGATGATGCCGCGTGCGGCTAGGCCGCCGCCTAACGCAAATCCGGGGTCAAGTCAAAAAGCCTCTGATGTTCGGTGATGGCGAAACGGTCGGTCATTCCGGCGATAAAGTTGCCGATCCGCCGGATACGCTGGGCTTCGGTCTCCTGATCGCCGCCATCGCGCGACAACCACTCCGCCGGCAGGTCGCCCGGGCTCTGCTGGTAGCGCGCGAACAGGTCGAACAGGATCTGTTCGGCCTCGCCCATCACCCGCATCACCCTGGGATGGCGGTACATCCTGAGCTTCAGGAACGCCTTGATCTCGGCCTCCGCCTGCGCCACCTCGGGCGGAAACGTGATCAGGACGTCGCCGAGATTGCGCACGTCCTCGACCGATTTGGGCCTGATAACATCGAGCCGGCGGCGGGCTTCGGTGATCACCGCGCCGATCAGGTATGAGATCAGTTCGCGCACCAGTTCCGCGCCGCGCCTGACGTCGTCGAGATCGGGATAGCGCCGTGCGATCTCCGCGATCATCCCGGCCGTCAGCGGCATCACCTTGAGATCGTCGACCGTGAACAGGTCGGCTCTCAGGCCGTCGTCGATGTCGTGGGCGTCATAGGCGATGTCGTCGGCGATCGCCGCGACCTGGGCTTCCAGCGAGGCAAAGCTCCACAGTTCCAGGTCATAGGTCGCCGTGTAGTCGGAAATCCCAACGGGAATGCCATGGTCGCCATAGCGCCCGACGGCGGCGCCGCTACGCTCCGTCAGCGGCCCATTGTGCTTGACGATGCCCTCTAGCGCTTCCCAGGTCAGGTTGAGCCCGTCGAATTCGGGATAGCGATGCTCCAGCGAGGTGACGACGCGCAGGGTCTGGGCATTGTGGTCGAAGCCGCCATGGGCCTGCAGGCAGGTGTCGAGCGCCCGCTCGCCGGCATGGCCGAACGGCGGATGGCCGAGATCATGCGCCAGCGCCAGGGTTTCCGTGAGATCCTCGTCCAAGCCGAGCTGCCGGGCCAGCGCCCGGGCGATCTGCGCCACTTCGAGGCTGTGGGTGAGCCGGGTCCGGTAATGATCGCCCTCATGGAACACGAAGACCTGGGTCTTGTGCTTGAGGCGGCGAAAGGCGGTGGAATGGATCACCCGGTCGCAATCCCGGCGAAACGGGCTGCGGGTCTTGCTCGGCGGCTCCGCAAACAGCCGCCCCCGGCTGCGCTCGGGGTCGCAGGCATAGATCGAGCGAGGGGCTGCCATTCCGACCGACACGGTGTTTTAATCCTTATCCAATTGATTCCGCTGACCTGCGCACTTAACTATGGGGCGTGCCGGATACCAAATAATTTGGCGATGGCAGCGGCGACCGGAGACACCTCACATGACGACAGCCGTCACCATCAGCGAGCGGGCCGCCCGCCGCATCGGGGAAATCCTCAAGACCGAGGGCGACGGCGCCATGCTGCGGATCAGCGTCGAGGGCGGCGGCTGCTCGGGTTTTCAGTACAAATTCGACGTCGAGCGCGCCCGGGCCGAGGACGATCTCGTGATCGCCCGCGACAGCGCCGTGGTGCTGGTCGATCCGGCCTCGGTGCCGTTTCTGGCCGGCTCGGAGGTCGATTTCGTCGACGACCTGATCGGCGCCTCGTTCCGGGTGGTCAACCCCAACGCCACCGCCTCCTGCGGCTGCGGCACCAGTTTTTCGATCTGAGTATTGGCCCGATCGGAATGGTTTCGATCCGCCAGGCGGCTTGAAGTCAGGCGACCTGGATAAGGTCCGCCTCGAACTCCCGGCGCATCTTACGATGTGCCTCCTCGAGCCAGCCGATCGCATCCCGCAACTCGTCCGTGCTGATGCTGGCCGCCCGGTGTTCGATCAACCGTGCAATATCCGACATTTCGCTGGCGCCGAGAGTCCTTGCCGATCCTTTCAGGGCGCAGGCCTCGATCTCGATCAACTCCCGGTCGCCGCCTTCCCGGAACTGGCGGAACAGCGCCAGGCGCGCGGCGGTCTCGCTTGCAAAGGTCGCGAACGTCTCCCGCACGCCATCCTCGCCGATCGCGGCGGTCAGGTGCGCCAGCGCCATCCGGTCGAGCACCGCCGGGATGGCCGTCGATGTCGAATCCACCGGCAGCGCAGGTGCGACGGCCCGCAGGACTGCGGCCACCAGTGCCGGCTTGCGCAGCGGCTTGGCGAGGAAATCGGACATGCCGGCCCCTCTGCACAGTTCGACGTCTTCGGCGAACGCATTCGCCGTCAGCGCAATGATGGGCAGGCTCGCGAACCGGCCGCCATGGGCGCGGATCGCACCTGTTGCCGCCAGTCCATCCATCTCCGGCATGCGCACATCCATCAGCACGAGGTCGTAGTCGGCCTCCGATACCGCCTGCACCGCCTGCATGCCGTCCGTGACAATCCGCGTCTCGGCATCGAACTCCCGCAACATCATCAGCACCACCATCCGGTTGGTGGCGTCGTCCTCGGCGATCAACACCCGCAGCGGGCGACCCATGGTGGCGATGTGGGCTTTCAGGTCGTCGGTCCCGACGCGGTCGGTACGCTTGTCCCGCACCACCTTGTCGCTTGACGGCAGTGTCAGGCTGAACCGGAAGGTTGAGCCCTCGCCTGCCTTCGAGGTAACGCCGATTGCGCCGCCCATCTGCTCGACGATGCGCCGGCTGATGGCGAGCCCGAGGCCGGTGCCGCCGAAGCGGCGATTGATCGTGACGTCGGCCTGGGCGAAGTCGGTGAACAGCTGACCTACCCGATCCGGTGCGATGCCGATACCGCTGTCGGACACCCGCCATTCCACCGCGGCCCGGTCGCCCTCGCGCGATATACAGGCAACCGCGATCGTCACCTCTCCACGGTCGGTGAACTTGACGGCATTGGAGACAAGATTGAGCAGGACCTGACGGATTCTCGCGACGTCTCCGCTCAGGGTGGACGGAAGGTCAGGATCGACTTCGACCTTGACCGCAAGCCCCTTGGCCTTGGCGCCTGGTCCGATGAAGGAAGCAACGGCGTCCGCAAGCGCCGCCGGCGAGAAGTCGACCGACTCGAATTCCAGACGGCCGGCTTCGAGTTTCGACAGGTCGAGAATATCGTTGAGAATCCGCTGCAGGTTTTCGCCGGAATCCCGAATCGTGGCCACCGCGTGATGCTGCTCCGGATCGAGCTTCGTCTCCAGCAGCATGCTCGCCAAACCGAGTACGCCATTCATCGGCGTGCGGATCTCGTGGCTCATCGTGGCGAGGAAACTGGACTTCGCCTGGTTGGCCGCCTCGGCCTGCTCCGCGCGCCAGCGCTCGGTGACGTCGTGACCGACCCCGCGATAGCCGGCGAAGTTGCCGTCGTGGTCGAGCGTCGGCTTGGCGGTCAGCGCCCAAAGCCGATCCTGCCCGCCCGCGACGACGTGAACGATGATGTCGCGCAGCGCCTCGCGCTTTTCCATCAGCCCCGCAATACCGGTCACCGCCGGCCCGTCCTCGGGACAAAGCATCCTCAGCGCGTCGGCGAAACAAGCGCCCTGCAGCAATGGACGCGGCATTTGCGCCACTTCGACGAAGCGCTCCGGGACGTGAATCAAGCGGCCCTCGGCATCGGTCTGCCAAAGCCAATCGCTGGCGTTTTCCTGAAACTCCTTCAGCAGCAGCGAGATCGTCTCGGTCTGGCGCGCCAGTTGCAGTTGCGCCCGTATATTGTCAAAGAATAATTTGCCGTTCGAAATCACGTTGCGGGAAATAAAGACAGCGTAGATCAGCAGGAAAACCGCCGTGACGGCGTAAGCGTCGACCCGGCACAGCAGCAGGGCTGCCGCGGCGGCGACGGTCATTGTCCACGTATAGGTCAACCCGGCGGCAGGCACCGTGGCAAGCGCGAAGCCGCCAGCCGATATCATTCCCGCCATCAGGCACGCGACGATGACTTGGTACGTCGGATTGATCGCCGGCAGCAGCACGATCGGCATCGCGCCCCACGTCAGCGCCAGCACAAACGCCTGAACCGTCATTCGTCGGGTGGCGTTCGGCGAAGCCTCTTTCGGTGCGCGGCGGCGCGAGCGCACCCATGACCGCGTCGCCATTGCCGCGGCGGAAACGATGATCAACGCCCACACGCCCAGGAACAGGTTCGAACCGGTGTTCCAGAACACGAACAGGACAATCGCGACGTTGACCAGATTGATGGTCATTGTGATCGGAACGAGGCGCGCTACCGCGTCGATTTGCTTGGCGCGAATGCGACGCATCTCGCGTTCGCTGAGATCGCTGGCGTCAAACCCGCTTCCCTGAGCGAGGCCGCGAAGCCAATGGGCAAGTCGACCGGGCGCTCCGTCGCGCCCGGTCTGTGCGGTCACTGAAATTTCGGGCCAATGCATGCTTCGCGACACCTGATCTGCAGCATCAGCAGACGACGGCGCACGCTTAGATGACGTTAATCCGGAACACCGTAAAATTACGGTATGCACTGCCAATTACCGGCACCGCGATAGAACAAGCCTACCGGGTGGCGAACAATGCCCTGGCGTTGCCATGGGCGATTTGCGCGGCCACTTTGGGCGGCAGCTGCGCCAGCCAGGCGCGATAGCCGGCCATGATTTCGCCGTAGCTCGCCCAGCGCTCCGGCACCCAGGTGTCCGAGCCGAGCAGGAACCGGTCCGGATACCGCTCGAACAGCGCGCGCCACTCCGGCGTCAGTTTGCCTCCCCCCTCGGTGATGCCGCTGCGGTAGGACAATTCGCCCCACAGCTTCGGATACTTCGCCAGCATCGCGGCGACGCGCTCGCCCGACAGGCCGAAGCCGGTATGCGCCCAGATGATCTGCGCCTTCGGATTATGCCGCATCAGGATTTCGATCGCGGCATCGTCGGCATGGGCATGCAGATAGAGATTGTTCGCCACGGCGAAATCGACGGTCTTCCTGACCCATTCATTGTCGGCATCCCCGCGCGACAGATGAAACTCGCCGATGCCGCGATAGTAGCCGCGCCTGAATTCCTCCTGCACCAGATCGAAGATGACGGGATCCTTGAACCAGGTCTGGATATCGGGGCGGACCCGGTAAGGCCGGATAAAGGGCACGACCTGCAGTCCGTCGGCCTTCGCACCCACCAGCGCATGGGTGCCGCTGTTCGGCCGGCTGGTGGCGAGAATGCCGGTGACGCGATGCTTCTTGAACAGCGCCAGCACTTCATCGAGCTGGTAGAACGGCTTGGGCTCCCAGTTGTAATGCAGGTGCGCGTCGAAGATTTCGATGCGATCGTCGGCGAGCGCGCGATCGGCGACGGCGGCCAACAGGCAGGCAGCAATCAGCGCTGCGGTGCATGTGCGCCGCGACATCATCCCGGGCCCGGCCCCATTACTCCGCCGCGACGACATGCGGCCGCTCGACATTGTCGCCCTCGTCGTCCTGCGGTTCGAGCCGGCGCTTGAGGCGGCGGTCGATGCGGTCGAGATAGATGTAGATGACAGGCGTAATGTACAGCGTCAGCAGTTGTGACAGGCAGAGACCGCCGACCACGGCAATGCCGAGGGGCTGACGTAGTTCAGCGCCGGCGCCGGCCCCGAGCGCGATCGGCAGCGTGCCGAAAATCGCCGCGAAGGTCGTCATCATGATCGGGCGGAACCGGAGCAAGGCGGCTTCGCGAATGGCGTGTTCGGCGCTCAACCCGACGCGGCGGCGCTCCAGCGCGAAATCCACCATCATAATGGCGTTCTTCTTGACGATGCCGACCAGCATCACGATGCCGATCATGGCGATGACCGACAATTCCATATCGAATGCCATCAGCGCCAGGATCGCGCCGATGCCCGCCGACGGCAGGCCGGATATGATGGTAATGGGATGGATGAAGCTCTCGTAAAGAATCCCGAGGATCACGAAGGCCGCGAATACCGCCGCCAGGATCAGAACGCCCTGCCCGCGCAATGAATCCTGGAAAACCTGCGCGGTGCCGGAGAATCCCGTCGCGATGGTGGCGGGAAGGTTCGAACTCTGTTCGATTCGAGTGATCTGGTCGACCGCATAGCCGAGCGAGACCCCCGGAGCCAGATTGAACGAAATTGTCACCGCGGGCTGCTGGCCCTGATGGTTGATCTGCAGCGGACCGACCGTTGGCACCAGTTTGGCCACCGCCTCCAGCGGGATGGTCTGGTTGTTGGCGGTCTTCATGTAGAGCTTGGACAGATTCGAGGGATCGGTGCGAAACTGCGGCTGCACCTCCAGAATGAGCTGATAGTCGTTCGACGGCGTGTAGATGGTGCCGATCTGCCGCCCGCCATAGGCGTTATAGAGCTGGTTGCGAACCTGATCGACGGTAATGCCGTAGACCGCGGCCTTTTCGCGGTCGATCTCGACCGTCATCTGCGGGTTCTTGATGTAGAGATCGGTGGTGACGTCGAGCAGCCCGGGCACCTTGGCGATCCTGTCGCGCATTTCCGGCGCGACACGGTAGAGCGATTCGGTATCGCCGCTCTGCAGCGTGTACTGATACTGGCTCTTGGACAGCCGTCCGCCGATATTGAGGTTCTGGACGCTCTGGAAGAACGCCCGCATCCCCGGCACTGCCATGGCCTGCTGGCGCAGACGCGCCATCACCACCGGCGCCGCGTCCCGTTCTTTCCGCGGTTTCAGGGCAATGAACAGCCGCGCATAATTCGTCGTCGTGTTCGGACCGCCGGCGCCAACCGTGCTGTTGATGTATTCTACCGCGGGATCCTTGCTCAGAATATCGGTCAATTCCTTCTGCCGGACCGTCATGGCCTCGAACGAGGTATCGGTTGCCGCCTCGGTTGTGCCGAACAGAAAGCCGGTGTCCTCCTGGGGAAAGAATCCCTTGGGCACGACGATGTAGAGCGCGACGGTGCCGGCCAGCGTCGCCAGCGTCACCGCCAGCATCAACGCCTTGCGTGCCAGCACCCGGTCGAGCGACCATTCGTAGGCGCGATGCCAGGAATCGAACATTCGCTCGAAACCCCGGAGCAGGATGTTCGGCTTCCTGGTGGCGTCGTGGGCCTTCAGCACGCGCGCGCACAGCATCGGCGTCAGCGTCAGCGAAACGAAGCCGGAGACCAGGATCGCGACCGCGATCGTGACCGCGAATTCGCGGAACACGCGGCCGACAATGCCCCCCATCAGCAGCACCGGAATGAACACCGCGATCAGCGAGAAGGTGATCGAAATGATGGTAAAGCCGACCTCGCGCGCGCCCTTCAGGGCCGCCTCGAAGGGCGCCATGCCACGTTCGATGTGGCGAACGATGTTTTCCAGCATGACGATGGCATCGTCGACCACGAAGCCGACCGACAGGGTCAGCGCCAGCAGCGTCATGTTGTTGATGGAGAAGTCGAGCACATACATGACGGCGAAGGTGCCGCAGAGCGAGATCGGCACGGCCAATGCCGGAATGAAGGTCGCGGACGCCGAGCGCAGGAACAGGAAGATCACCAGAATGACGAGGCCGATGGCGATCAGCAGGGTCTCCTCGACGTCGGCGACGGATTGCCGGATCGACTGCGAACGATCCATCGCGACCTGGATCGTCACCGACGGCGGAACCTGCGCGCGCAGCGACGGCAGCTTCGCCAGCACGCCGTCCACGACGGCTACCGTATTGGCGTCAGGCTGTTTGTAGATCGCCAGAATGATCGAGCGGGTGCCGTTGAACCAGCTTGCTATCCTTTCGTTCTCGACGCTGTCATAGACGCGCGCCACCTCGTCGAGCCGCACCGGCGAACCGTTGCGCCAGGCGACGACCACGTGCCGGTAGTCGGCCGCCTTGGCCATCTGGCCCGAGGCCTGAAGCGCCACGTCCTGTTTCGGCCCGTTCAGCGTGCCGACCGGCGTGGAGGAGTTCGCGCGCGCGACCGCGGTTCTGATGTCATCCAGCGTCAAGCCGCGCGCGGCGGCCGCCTCCGGATCAGCCTGTACGCGGACGGCGAATTTCTGGCTGCCGAAGATCACGACCTGGGCGACGCCCTGAATCTGCGACAGCGCCTGCGCGATGGTGATGTCGCCATATTCGTTGACCGTGGACAGCGGCAGCGTTTCCGACCGCAGTGAGATGAACAGCACCGCGAATTCCGACGGATTGACCTTCCGGAAAGTCGGCGGAATGATCATCTCGACCGGCAGTCGCCGCTGCGCGATGGACAACGCGGTCTGCACGTCCAGCGCGGCGGAGTCGATGTTGCGGTTGAGATTGAACTGAATGGTGATCGCGGTGGTGCCCTGCGAGGAGATCGAGGACATCGACGAGATGCCGGCGACGGTCGAGAGCTGGCGTTCGATGGGACCGGCGACCGACGCCGCCATGGTGTCGGCGCTGGCGCCCGGCAGGGTCGCGGTCACGGCGATGGTCGGGAAATCGACCTTGGGAAGCGCGGAGACCGGCAGCAGTCGAAATCCGAACACGCCGAAAGCGATGATTGTAGCCGTCATCAGGATCGTCATGACCGGACGGCGGATACAAAGCTCCGACAGGTTCATCGATCAGGCCCCCGCCCTGGCGCTGCGCGGCGCGACTGGAGTGCCCTCCGACAACAACAATTGCCCGTCGACGATGACGTCCTCGCCGCCGGTCAACCCGCTCGCGATGACGGACCATCCCTGAAAGGTGCGGCTGACCGTTACCGGCTGAACATGCGCCTTCCCGTCCTTCATGACGAAGACGAAGTTGCCGCTCTGGCTGCGCTGAACGGCGGCGGTGGGCACCGTCACGCCGTCTTCGGTGCGAATGATGAGCCTAGTGTTCACCAGCGTCCCCGGCCAAAGGGTTTCGCTCTCGTTGTTCATGATACCGCGCACGGTGACCATGCCGGTGGTGGCATCGACCGTGTTTTCGATCATCGCGACCTTGCCGTCTTCGGAGCGTTGGTGGCCCGGGATGGTCGCAATCACCCTGGAGCCGCCTGTCGCCATAGCGTCGCGCAGGTCGACCAGCACCCGCTGCGGAATGGCGAACGTCACATAGACCGGCGCCATCTGATTGATGACGGCGAGCGGCGCGGTATCCGCCGGCCGCACGAAGTTGCCGACCTTCACATTGGCGACGCTGATCCGTCCCGAAAACGGCGCGCGGATGGTCGTGAAGCTCTTCTGGACCTTCAGATTATCCAGTGCGGACTGGTCCGCCTTGATGGTGCCGGTCAGGATATCGGACTGGGTCTTGGCGTTGTCGAGGTTGACCTGGGTGGTGGCGCCCTTGCCGATCAGGTCGCCATACCGCCGGACATCGCGCTGCGCCGCCTCGAGCTGGGCCCGATCCCTGGCCAGCACGCCCTCGGCCTGCTCGATCTGGGCGTCGATCTGGCGCGAGTCGAGCGTAAACAGGAGATCGCCCTGGTTGACCCTGGCGCCGTCCTCGAAGTGCACCGAGACGATGGTGGTTTCGACCCGCGATTTCAGCGCCACGCTGGAAATCGGCGTTACGGTGCCGATTGAATCGACCTCGACCGGCACCGGCTTGCGCTCGGCCTTGGCAACTTCGACCGAGACCGCCCGCGCCCGCGGCGGTCCCTGCACGCTGGCGCCGCCGCCAAGCCATGTCGCGCGGGTTCCATAGGCCGTCAGCGCCGCCACAGCCAGCGCGCCTGCCAAGATCATCAGGTTACGTTTTTTCATCGCATTTCACGTCAGCCGGTCCACAACGACCGGGACGGTCCAATTCCCTGCGCAAAATGGCGACCATGCCGCCTCAGGCGTAAACGGTTATCACAGCCCCGCGGAGCATGGTATGCCAGCGAAACAAAAATTGTGGTGAGCGAACGGAATCCCTTGATGCGTATTGCGACGTGGAACGTGAATTCGGTCCGGCAACGGATCGACCATCTCCTGGTCTGGCTGAAGGATTGTGCGCCAGACGTCGTCTGCCTGCAGGAGATCAAATGCGTCGACGAGGCTTTCCCCAGGGAGGCCATCGAGGCGCTTGGCTACAACGTCGTCACCCACGGCCAGAAGACCTTCAACGGCGTCGCGCTGCTGTCGAAGCTGCCGTTCGAGGAAACCAAATCGGGCCTGGCCGGCGACGACGAGGATGCCCACGCCCGTTTTCTGGAGGGCGTGGTCCCACTGAAACGCGGCGTGCTGCGGATCGCGTGCCTTTATCTGCCCAATGGCAACCCGCCGGAAACCGAGAAATATCCCTATAAACTCAAGTGGATGTCGCGACTTCTTGAGTATTCGAAGCAGCGACTTAAGGCGGAAGAGCCGCTGGTGCTGGCGGGCGACTTCAACGTCATTCCAGCCGCGCAGGACGTTCATAATCCCGCGGCCTGGGTCAACGACGCCCTGTTCCGCCCTGCCACACGGGAGAGCTTTCAATCGCTGCTCGGGCTCGGGCTCACCGACGCGCTACGCGCGGTAACCGACGCCCCCGGCCAGTACACCTTCTGGGATTATCAGGCCGGCGCCTGGCAGAAAAACCACGGCATTCGCATCGACCACCTGTTGCTGTCGCCGCAGGCCAGCGACCGCCTCCACGGGGTCGGAATCGACAGCTACGTACGGGCCTGGGAAAAGCCGTCCGACCATGTTCCGGTGTGGGCCGACCTGGATCTGGCTTAACCGCGAGATCCCAGAAGCCAAGGGGGGCCAAGTCAAGGGGGTGCCAAGTCGAGATTCGCGACGCCACGCCTGACGATGCAGAAGCGGCCTACGCCGTGCTGCGAAGATCTATTTCCGGTTGTGCGGTGCCGATCACGGCAACGCCCCGGCGATCCCTGGGGCCTGGCTGCGCAACAAGACGCCGGAGATCGTGGCCGGCCGGGCGAACCCGTCGGTAACGGAGCCGACCGCCAGGTCGGCTTCTCCCTCGACGGCGACAAGCAGCGAGTTTTCCGGCCGGAAAATTCGGCGCTGGTTCCGGCTATCCGATGTCCCGCCGTGTCGCCGATTGAGACGGCCCCTTAGAGCACCGGTCCGGCGAACGACCGTGAGCCGGACGCCCCAAAATGCTTGTTATTTGTCGTAGGAATCATGTGCTGCTGATACGGTGGTTGGATGGACCACGAGAAGATTAACGCTGAGCTGGATGTGCTGCGTGAGTTCATAGATTTCGTGAACCAGCAGGTGGGTGTTTATTGCGACTGCTTGGCCGGCTTTCAGGGGAACAAGGTGCGCGTCGAACGCCAGATGCCACGCCTACAGCGGCCGACCAGCCGCCGCATCGTCGACGGTCAACCTGTCATCACATGGGCAAGCGTAGAAGATCCCAGCCGGCCCGATGTGCTCCATCATCGTGTTATCCGCGCTGACGAGTTCATCAAGGTGAATGCCGAGACGGGCTACAACGAACAGCAGGTGTGCTGTGCGATCGTGGTGTTTATCTTTGCGACGTGGGATGAAGGGATACGGCCTCGCATGGCGCGCATTCGCGGTGTGGAACCAAGGGAGGTGAAACTCGACGAGATGGGCGACCTCCGCATCCTGCGGCATGCCATCATCCACAACGCCGGCATGGTCACCACATCGGAATACGCGAAGCTCAAGGTGATGACCGACCTGTGTCAACCGGACACGAGGTTAACGTTCAACCATGACCAGATGCACACGCTGTTTGTGCACGTGAAGCGGTCTATCGGGCGGCTGATCCTGAAACATACCGGCGACCTTCCCGGTGCGCCCGACCCGGCCTCCATAGTCGGAGTGGCGATTTCCAACCATCCGTGACTGGGGTCTGCGGCTTTGAAGCCAGCTGTGAATTCTACCCTTCGCCCAATCAGGATATAATCTTGCGCCTGATCGATGATGACCTTAGCTGGCCAAACGTTTTATCGGCGGGCATCTCGACCGCTCCATCTCAACCTTAGCGATCAAGAAAGTGGCGTATGTGTCGGGGACGAAGAAGCGGAACCGCTGCGTCGTCGATGCCTTCGATCCTAACTTCCGGGGCTTCGGTAAGTTTGATCAGAACTGGCAACCGCGATCCCTAAGGCGTTCCTGTCATAACGACAAAGCAGCGGAGCAACCCTTATGCCAGCTCGCTCTTGTTCTCGAAATGCATCCGCGCCTCGCGCACCGAGCGCGAGCTGTAACGCGTTGGATTGTCGAGGATGGTGGTAACGAGCAGAAGTTCGGCTTTTGCTTGTTGGAAATCGTCGGCCCACTCGTACGGAACCTTGCCGCGCGCATCAACGGCATCGGCGTATACGCGATCGTCTTCCAGCAGGCCTTTCAAGATTGGGATGTTGCCGAGCTTGGCCGCAAAATGAATGGGCTGAACGCGTGTGATCGGGTTGACGAGCGCCGGATTGGCGCCTTGAGAAATAAGTCCACGAATATCACATTTCTTGCACTTAACTTCGCCTTGAACAATTTTGAGCAGTAACAAATCTTTTTCCGCAAGCTCCATGACACCCTCCCCCTCAAAGTCCCAAGTAACGAACTACTTCCGGCTTATTCTGGCGCAGCTCCTCGACTGTAACCAGATCAATCAAGTCTTTATCCTCCGCTACGTTGAATTCATCGTTAATTCGCTCCAGGTAAATGCCAGAAGCGAGCCCCGGGCCATCGCCCCATGCCTCAATGCATTCGATCGAAGAACCGCGTAAAGACATGATCTTTTTGCTCTCGGAATGAAGTATGCTTAGGGTTGCGAATTTGGGCGTTCCGCGCTCCTCCTCCACTGTGATCATACAGTAGGCCCGCCTGCGCGGGAGGATCGTACCCAACCATGTTTCTTTCGGGGGGCCGAGCTGGCTGCCCGGAGAGGCATCGCGCTGGGAACGGTTGATGTGAATTTCTTCGCACTCCATGCGCCCCTCATCGTCGGGCCGGAATTCGATATAGCCGCGTACTACTAGATTTTCTTGATGCTTGATCGCGCGCTTATAGATCAGAAATTTTCCAGACAGACCTTCCAGCGACAGGTAGGGATCTTCTGGTTTCTGAAAAATAAAATCGAGCAAACGCCGTGTGATTGCAGGATTGAGGCTCTCGCGCGAGACCGTCACGGTCGAACGCTCGTATTGGTACAATTCCCAAATCAGCGCCTTCGTGCGGTCGTCGCGCCATGCCTTGCCGCGCGCGAAGCGGCGAAGGTAAGCGGGCGCGTTGTCGGCGGTTATTTCTTCTTTTTTTCGCCCAAGCGCGGTCAGCATTAGATTGGTTGCTCGCAAAATCGCTTCGGCTGAACGACGCTTGTCGGGAGGCGCATTGAGATCGGCCTTGATCGCCCTGCGGAGAGCGGTTTGAGCGGGCGCGCTGGTCGAATAAGGCATGCTGGGGACAAGGTTGAGGATAAAATCAGAACAGCGAACGGACAATTAGCGGACAAATGATGCCGGCCCGCTGTTCGGCAGGCGGCGCAATCCGTCCTGCCGCGCCGGGACCGTCGCGGATAAAATCTTCCCAAAATTATGCCAACCGGGAGGATGAAATGTGGTTCCTATATCAGAAGTTCATCGCGATCCTTCTATCGTTGCTGCTCCTTGATACGTTTCAAGATTGCCACTCACTGTATGAAATCTGGCATACGTTCCGCGGGCTGCCGCACGTCGCGCAAATTGGCGTCATCGGCATCACGCTCATCGTGCTGTCGGTCATCTATGAAACCTTGAAATTTATCAGCCGGGTTTCGGCCCCCATTCTGTGGCGACTCATAACCCACCTGCGCACGCTCTACAACCTTTGGGTGACGAACCGTCGCAAACCGCTAGCGCCACCCGGTCAGTCCGAACTACCACCTCCGGGCGAGGTCCTGGCGCTCTTGCCGGATCAGCCCAGTTCGGTTCGTGTGGCCTCGCCGCCGCTGGCCGATCCGGATTCCGAGGTGCCGGCTGACAAAGCGGACGCCGAGAAACCGCGCTGATGCGCATGGTTTAGTAGTGCAAGACTGCTACCTGCCCGCCTGCGATGATAGGCGGCGACAGCGGCAACTGCCATGCGCTTGCGGGCAGCTTGGCGACCAAGGCTCAATGCCTCCGGTTCGCGCGAGCCCCGATGGGATCGGCAGTGCGATTCAATTCCTCGTCGGCCCGAAACCCGGGGATGGCAAGCCACCCAGCGGTCATCCGACCCCGGATAGGTGCTGCGTCCAGCTACCCGCGCTTCCCTTGGCGCCTACCGCTATCTCGCCCCGGCAGACTATAATCGTACGCATGATCGATGACGACCTTCGCCTGCGGGCCAAACGTTTTATCGGCGGGCATCGCCGCGCCGACGATCTCGACCGCTTCTTTCTGGACCTGCGGGACCGAACGCATGGCCGCGCGAGCTTTCGCGAGATTGGCGATTTCGTCGCGCATCGCGGCGAGCGCAACAGGGGCCCGGTTACGCAGGTCGCCCGCGACGTTATAACCAGCGTCAGCGTCTGGAGCTTGGGGTTTCGGGACAAGAAGCCGACCTACCCCGAACTTGCACAGGCGGCGCGGGCCAATTTCCGTCTTGCTTCCGACAAGCAGCTCAAGGACGGATGCGGTCTCAAACGGTCCGCCGTGAAGAGAATCCTCGACCGCGTTTTGCCCCGTTTCGAAAGCGGCGGACCAATCGATGACGAAGAACTGCGGGTGCTCCTCTATCTTGCGAACCGGTTTATTTGGAAACCGGCCTTCACCGACGAAGAGGTGGTCAGCGACTTCTGCGATGTCCTGACATTCAACAAAATTGTCGCAAAGGCGGATCGCCTCGCCCTGTTGGCGGCGCGCGATTTTGTTTCTCTCTACGCATTGATCCGCATGCACGGTACGACCATTGCGCTTGAGGACGGCACAAGCGCCCAATTGCTCGCCGGATACGCCAACCGGCACAACATTCTGGAAGTGAAGGTGCAAATCGAATTCAATGATGCGCCAAAACCGATTTCGTCACCGGTCTGCATGTTTGCAACCACCCTCAAACCGGAAGACCACTGCGACGCATCGCTCCTGGCTCCGGCCGACGACTACCTAGCCCGGGTGTGGCGAACACCTCTCGAAATTGGCGATGACGGCAAATTGCGTCGCATGCCGGGTTAAAGTGAGAAGCTGCGTTCGGATGTATGACTCTGCTGGCAACCTCAATGGCTCGTTGAAATAGGCTTGCGCTTCCTAACGGGTCGGCGCGAGCACTGATCTTGCCAAGCTGATGTACATACCCGACTTTTCGTCAGCATCCTGCCGTTCATCATGCGTCAGTTCAAACGCCGTCGTCGCATATTGAAGCAAATGTGCAGGAACGGCCCAGCGGTACCGTGATCAATCCTTGCGGCCCTGCACCCAGTGCTCGAGCATCTGCAGCGCCATCGCCCGGTCGTCCTCGGACGCCTTGGCGATCGCCTTGTTGTAGCTTTCCTTGATCCAGATCTCGTCCGGGGCGGCGCTGTCGCGCGCCAGCGTCAGCCACATCAGCCCGCGGGCGGCCTGACGCGGAAGCTTTTCGCCGTTGAACAGCATCTGGCCGAGCAGGGCCTGGGCCTGGTGCTGCCCCTTCTGGGCGGCGAGGCCGAGCCAGCGCGCGCCGTAGCGGAAGTCGTCGCGCGACGAGCCGGCGCTCTTCAGATAGAGCCGGGCCAGATCGTACTGCGCATCGGCGTTGCCGAAATAGGACGCGGCGTAGGAAAACATCTCGCGCGCCCGGTCCGGATCGGACTTGATCTTCGAATTGGGAATGCCCTTGAGGTAGTAGCGGCCCAGCGCCACAAAGGCGTTGGCGACCACGCCGGCCTGCGGCGCCGACGGGCTGTCTTCGGCGTGCTGGTTGGCGATGCGGCTGAAATAGTCGAAAGCGCGCAGGTCGTCCTGGGCAACGCCCTCGCCTTCGGCATACATCCGGCCGAGCTTCCACTGCGCGATCGGGTGGCCGCCTTCGGCGGCGTACTGCAGCGAGGTCAGCGAGTTGGTCGGGGCAGCTGTCGGCACTGACGCCGGCGGAACCAGCTTCTTCAGGGGCGCCGCGGTGCCGGGCTGAGCCGCGACCACCGGAATGGCCGCATCCGCATCAACCGGCGAACCATCGAATCCGAATGCCGGAGCCGCGGGAGCGGCCCCTAAAATCAATGCAAAAATAATACGCCTAGATGTCCGCATAACACTGTTTCTCGTGCGCGCCGCCCGGATGGGTTACGGCACCATCCACCGCCGGCCCAACCTGCTGGGCATATTTCCATAGAACCCCCGATGTATGATTGGTCGCTCGGGGCTTCCATTTGGTCTTGCGTTCAGCCAGCTCGACGTCGGTCAACTTTACGTTAAGAGTCCCGACATCGGCGTCGATTTCGATGATATCGCCGTCCTGCAGCAGCGCGATCGGCCCGCCGATCGCCGCCTCCGGCCCGACATGGCCGATGCAGAACCCGCGGGTTGCCCCGGAGAACCGGCCGTCGGTGATCAGGGCGATCTTGCCGCCCATGCCCTGCCCGGTCAGCGCCGCCGTGGTCGAGAGCATTTCCCGCATGCCGGGGCCGCCGCGCGGCCCTTCATAACGGATCACGATGACCTCACCCTCCTTGTAGGTCTTTTTCTTGACCGATTCGAAGGCATCCTCTTCGCGATCGAAGCAGCGGGCAGGACCGGTAAATTTCAGGTTCGACATGCCCGCGACCTTCACGATCGCGCCCTCAGGCGCGAGATTCCCCTTCAAACCGACCACTCCGCCGGTGACGGTGATCGGCTTGTCGGCGGGCCGCACCACGTCCTGGTGCGGATTCCATTTTACGCTTTTGAGGTTTTCAGCGATCGTCCGGCCCGTCACGGTCAAGCAATCCCCGTGCAGGTAGCCATTGTCGAGCAGCGTCTTCATCAGAAGCGGTATGCCGCCAACCTCGAACATGTCTTTGGCGACATAACGGCCACCCGGCTTCAAATCCGCGACATAGGGTGTTTTTTTGAAGATTTCGGCCACGTCGAACAGATCGAACTTGATGCCGCATTCATGCGCGATCGCCGGCAAGTGCAGCGCAGCATTGGTTGAGCCGCCGGAGGCGGCGACCACCGCCGCGGCGTTTTCCAGCGCCTTGCGGGTAACGATGTCGCGCGGCCGGATGTTCAGCGCAATCAGCTCCATCACCTTCTCGCCCGCGGTCATGCAGAACGAATCGCGGATTTCGTAAGGCGCAGGCGCCCCCGCCGAATACGGCAGCGCGAGCCCGATGGCCTCGGATACCGTGGCCATGGTGTTGGCGGTGAATTGTGCACCGCACGCGCCGGCCGACGGGCACGCCACCCGCTCGATTTCATCGAGATCGGCGTCCGACATCTCGCCGACCGAGTGCTTGCCGACCGCCTCGAACATGTCCTGTACCGTGACCTGCTGGCCGCGGAAATTGCCCGGCAGGATCGAGCCGCCATAGATGAAGATCGAGGGTACGTTGAGCCGGACCATCGCCATCATCATGCCCGGCAGCGACTTGTCGCAGCCGGCGAGCCCGACCAGCGCGTCATAGGCATGGCCGCGCATGGTCAATTCGACCGAATCGGCGATGCATTCGCGCGACGGCAGCGACGAGCGCATGCCGTCATGGCCCATGGCGATGCCGTCGGTGACGGTGATGGTGCAGAATTCGCGCGGGGTGCCGCCGGCGGAAGCAACGCCCCTCTTGACCGCCTGGGCCTGCCGCATCAGCGAGATGTTGCAGGGCGCGGCCTCGTTCCAGCACGACGCCACGCCGACGAACGGCTGGTGAATCTGCTGGGTGGTCAGACCCATGGCATAGAGGTACGAGCGATGCGGCGCCCGTTCCGGGCCCTCCGTCACGTGACGGCTCGGCAGCCTGCTCTTGATGCTGGTCTTGGCGTCCATCGCGAACCTGTTTCCCCAGCGTGCTCCTACCAGACCCGGGAAATCAGAAGGTTCCCTTCGCCTTTTGCGAGCGCCGTAAGGAATGATTTCATTGAGGGGTGTGGCTAAATAGCGGCGCGCGCAAGAGCTTGCCGCGATGACCATCAAATGTTCGCTGAGTGTTGCGCGTCCGCAACAATCGTGGCGCATCAGCAACCATCATTTTCGGCGCGCCTGCGACACCCGCCAAGGCTGCCGGGGCGGTTCTCGACTACCCGCTACGACACGAGTACCGACTACCGGTCAATCGTCTTTTAGGCCGGGCCTTCCGTGTCCCGGACGCGTTGCAGGGCTCTTCAGCGCTGCAACGCAGAGCCGGGACCCAGCACCACACCGCGCGATGGATCCCAGCCGTTCAATCCACCTTGACGTTGGCGGCCTTGATCATCGGCCACCATTTTGCGATCTCGGCCTTCTGCCAGTCGCCCAGCGCCTGCGGCGACGACTTGTCCTTTGGCGGCATTGCCAGGCCCAGGTTCTCGAGCTGCTTGCGCACGGCGGGATCGTTCAGCGCATCGACGGCGGCGGTGTTGAGCTTGGCGACGATGTCCTTCGGCGTACCCTTCGGCACCCACAGGCCGGACCACAGCGTCATGTGAAACCCGGGCAGCCCCGCTTCGTCGGTCGTCGGAACGTCCGGCGCCGATCCGGCGCGCTTGGTGTCGGTGACGGCGTAGCCGCGGATCTTGTCGGCGCGCACCTGGTTGATGGAGTTGGAAAGCTGATCGAACATGACATCGATCTGGCCGGCAACGAGATCGTTCATCGCCGGTCCGGTGCCGCGATACGGCACATATTGCAGCTTGATGCCGGTGGCGTTCTCGAAATAGAGCCCGGCAATGTGACTTCCCGAACCGGCGCCGGCAGTGCCGGCCGTCCCCGGTGCAGGCTTCGCCTTCAGCCACGCGATCAGTTCCTTCAACGACTTGGCGGGAATCGCGTTCTTGCTGACGACGATCATCGGATTGCTCGGCAGCAGCGCCACCGGATCGAGATCGGCCACGAGATCGTAGCCGAGCTTATAGACCGCGCCGTTGGCGACGTGGGTACCGAGATGGCCGAAGCTGATGGTGTAGCCGTCCGGCGACGAGCGCAGCGCCCGTCCGACCCCGATCGAGCCGCCCGCTCCCGTCACGTTTTCGATCAGCACGGTTTCGCCGAGCGTCGTCTTCATGCGCTCGGCGAGGATCCGCGCCAAGACGTCGGACGGCCCGCCGGCGGCGAACGGCACCACGATGGTGATCGCTCGCGACGGGAAACTATCCGCTCGGGCGATGCCGCCGAATGTCAGCATCGCAAGCAACGCGGTCAGGACCGCTCTTCGCATCGCATTCCTCCCCCTTTGCGCCGCACCATTCTGATGATGGTTACGGCTCTAACGACGGCTTACAGTCTAGCGTAGTCGATCGGCTGATGACGGTCGAGCGTCCGCGTCACCGGCGGCAGCGGATATTTGAGCCCGGTCGCGCAATTGAACAGCATCACCCGGTCGTTTTTCGTGACGCGGCCGTCGGCCAGGCTTTCCTTGTAGGCAGCATAGGTCGCCGCCCCTTCCGGACACAAGAGCAGGCCTTCCTCGCGCGCGACTTCGTTAAGCGCAGCGGAAATCTTCTCGTCATCGACCGCGATGGCGAATCCCTTGCTCTCGCGCACCGCACGCAGGATCAGAAAATCCCCGATCGCCTGCGGCACGCGAATGCCCGATGCGATGGTGTGGGCGTCTTCCCAGCGCGGCGCGTGTTCGGTGCCGGCTTCATAGGCCCGCACCATCGGCGCGCAGCCCGACGCCTGCACCGCGATCATGCGCGGCCGCTTCGAGCCGGTGAAGCCGATGGCTTCGAGCTCCGCAAAGGCCTTCCACATGCCGATCAGGCCGGTGCCGCCGCCGGTGGGATAGAAGATCACGTCGGGCACGTCCCAGCCGAGCTGCTCGGCGAGCTCCAGCCCCATCGTCTTCTTGCCCTCGATCCGGTAGGGCTCCTTCAGCGTGGAGGTATCGAACCAGCCGGCCTTGACCTTGCCTTCGCCGACGATCTTGCCGCAATCGTCGATCAGGCCGTTGACGCGATAGACGGTGGCGCCCTGCAGCTCGATCTCGCTGACATTCACTTCCGGCGTATCGGCCGGACAGAAGATCGTCGTCTTGATGCCGCAGCTGGTCGCGTAAGCCGCCAGCGCCGCGCCGGCATTGCCGTTGGTCGGCATCGCCATGTGCTTGATGCCGAGCGCCTTGCCCATCGACACCGCCATCACGAGGCCGCGCGCCTTGAACGAGCCGGTCGGCAGCCGGCCCTCGTCCTTGACGATGATTTCGCCGCCGCCGATTTTCTTCGCCAGCTTCGGCAACCGGATCAGCGGCGTGGTGATCTCGCCGAGGCTGACGATGTCGCTCACCTTGCGCACCGGCAGCATCTCGCGGTAGCGCCACATATCGGCCGGCCGCTGCGCCAGCGCGTCTTTTGTCAAAGCCTTCTTCACGCCGGCGAGGTCGTAACGCACCAGCAGCGGCTTGCCGGCCTTCGAGAGGTTATGGACCTGGTCGGCCGGATAGTGGTCGCCCTCCATCGCGCATTCGAGATGAGTGACGAAGTTTGGCCGTTCGATCGTCAGATTGTCATTGTCTTTCACGGGTTCCCCTTGTCGTCGCCCGGCTTGACCGGGCGATCCAGCACGCTGCGGTTTCTCGATTTATCTTGAACGTCTCTGGGATACTGGGTCACCCGCTTTCGCGGGTGACGACAGTGTTCGCATGACGAACCAAATCACATGTTGAGCACCCGGCCATAGGCATCGAGCACCGCTTCCTTCATCGTCTCCGACAGCGTCGGATGCGGGAAGATGGTGTGCATCAGCTCTTCTTCCGTGGTCTCCAGGTTCATCGCCACCACATAGCCCTGGATCAGTTCGGTGACTTCGGCGCCGACCATGTGGGCGCCGAGCAGCTGGCCGGTCTTCTTGTCGAAGATTACTTTCACCAGGCCCTGGTCTTCGCCGAGCGCAATGGCCTTACCGTTGCCGACGAACGGAAAACGCCCGACGCGGATCTCGCGGCCGCCCTCTTTCGCTTTGGCCTCGGTGAGGCCGACAGAGGCGACCTGCGGATGGCAATAGGTGCAGCCGGGAATGAGGTTCTTGTCTATCGGATGCGGATGCAGGCCCTTGATGGCCTCGACGCAGACCACGCCCTCATGCTCGGCCTTGTGCGCCAGCATCGGCGGACCCGCGACGTCGCCGATGGCGTAGATGCCGGGCACGTTGGTCTTGCCGTAGCCGTCGATCGCGATGGTGCCGCGCTCGATCTTGACGCCGAGCTTTTCCAGCCCGAGGTTTTCGATATTGCCGACCACGCCGACCGCAGAAATCACCCGGTCGAACTCGACCGTCTGCGGCTTCTTGCCGTCGTCGATGGTGGCGACCACGCTGTCGCTCTTCTTCTCGAGTTTTGTCACCTTGGTGTTGGTGAGGATCTTGATGCCCTGCTTCTCGAACGCCTTGTGCGCGAATTTCGAGATCTCGGCATCCTCCACCGGCAGGATCTGCGGCAGCACCTCCACCACGGTCACTTCGGCGCCCATGGTGCGATAGAACGAGGCGAATTCGATGCCGATCGCGCCGGAGCCGACCACCAGCAACGATTTCGGCATCTTGTCCGGCACCATCGCCTCGAAATAGGTCCAGACCAGCTTCTTGTCGGGCTCCAGCCCCGGCAGCACGCGCGGCCGCGCGCCGGTCGCGACGATGATATGCTTGGCCTGATACGTCCCCTCGCCCAGCGCGCCCTTCGGCGCCTCGACCGAGGACTTCTTAACGGTCAGCTTGCCCGGCGCATCCAGCGTCGCCTCGCCCCAGATCACCGTCACCTTGTTCTTGTTGAAGAGATAGCCGACGCCGTCGTTCAGCCGCTTCACCACGCCGCGCGAGCGTTTCACCACCGCCTGAAGGTCGAACGAGATCTTCTCCGCCGCCAGACCATAGTCTTTGGCGTGCTGCATCAGATGATACACTTCCGCCGAGCGCAGCAGCGCCTTGGTCGGAATGCATCCCCAATTGTTGCAGATGCCGCCGAAATAGGCCTTCTCGACCACGGCCGTCTTCAGCCCGAGCTGCGCCGCGCGGATCGCGGTGACGTAGCCGCCGGGACCGGCGCCGATGATGATGACGTCGAAGGAAGTGTCGGCCATGCTACCTGCTCATTTCATCGTGGCGACGATCAACGGTCCATCACCGTCATTGCGAGGAGCACTTGCGACGACGCAATCCACCGATGTCGCTGAGGAAATGGATTGCTTCGCTGCGCTCGCAATGACGGCTCTCACACCATCATCATCACGGGGTTCTCGATCAGCATCTTGAACGCGCCGATCAGTTCGGCGCCGAGCGCGCCGTCGACGGCGCGGTGATCGCAGGACAGGGTTACGCTCATGATGTGCGCGATCTCTATCTTGCCCGCGCGCACCACCGCGCGCTCCTCGCTGGTGCCGACCGCGAGAATGGTGGCGTGCGGCGGGTTGATCACCGCCGTAAAATCCTTGATGCCGTACATGCCGAGGTTGGACACCGCGGTGGTGCCGCCCTGGTATTCCTCGGGCTTGAGTTTGCGCGCGCGGGCGCGGGCGGCAAAATCCTTCATCTCGGCCGAGATGGTTGACAGCGACTTGGTCTCGGCCTTGCGGATGATCGGGGTGATCAGGCCGCCCGGCATCGCGACCGCGACGCCGATGTCGGAATGCCTGTGCTTGAGCATGCCGCTTTCGGTCCAGCTGACATTGGCGTTCGGAATCCGCTGCAGCGCGATCGCCATCGCCTTGATGACGAAGTCGTTGACCGAGAGCTTGTAGAGCGGCTTCTTTTCCTTGTCCTTGGGCGCGGAGGCGTTGATCTCCTCGCGGGCTGCGAGCAGTTTTCCGATGTCGCAGTCCATCGTCAGGTAGAAGTGCGGCACGGTCTGCACCGACGCGGTCAGCCGTTGCGCGATGGTGCGGCGCATGCCGTCGTGCGGGATCACTTCGTAGCTGCCGGGCTCATACAGCGCGAGGATCTGCTTGTCGGACATTGACGGCGCGATCGATGGCGCAGCACCGGCTGCTGCGGCCGGCGCCTTCAGCCCCTTGCCGGATTTTGCTTCTTCCACGTCGCGCGCGATG
Source organism: Pseudomonadota bacterium (assembly GCA_043811435.1). GTDB lineage: Bacteria > Pseudomonadota > Alphaproteobacteria > Rhizobiales > Xanthobacteraceae > Bradyrhizobium. The sequence goes on along the minus strand of JBDRNF010000233.1, from coordinate 3,487 downwards.
ACGCGGCCATGCGGGCCGGAGCCGTTGATGCGGCCGAGGTCCATGCCGGCCTCCTTGGCCAGGCGGCGCGCCAGCGGCGACGAGAACGTGCGGGCGTGGCCGTTGCCTTGTTGCGCGGGCGCTGCAGCCGCCGGTGCGGCGGCCTTTGGCGCGGGAGCCGGGGCCGGTGCAGGCTTTGCTGTGGCTGGCGCTTCAGCCGCCGGAGCAGGCCTGGACTCGGACTTTGCCTCGGCTTTGGGCGCGCTGGCCGCCCCTGCCCCCGCCGCCTTCACATCCTCGCCGTCGCCGGCCAGCACCGCGATCACGTCGTTGACGGCGACATCCTGGGTGCCCTCGGGCACCAGAATCTTCGCGATGGTGCCCTCGTCGACCGCCTCGACTTCCATGGTCGCCTTGTCGGTCTCGATCTCGGCGATGACGTCGCCCGACTTGACCTTGTCGCCCTCTTTCTTGAGCCACTTGGCCAGGTTGCCCTTTTCCATCGTCGGCGAGAGCGCGGGCATCAGAATGTTGATTGGCATTGTCAGTGACCCTGTTGCGACCGTGGCGTGGTGTTGCCGAGGTCGGTCGGCCGCGCGATTTCGGCTTCGAACATGTCGACGATGCGCCTCAGCGCATCCTCCTCGGTATAGTCGCCCTCGCGCGCATAGACGCGGGCGGCATGGCGGGCGATGTCGACCAGCAGCATGCCCCACATGTCCGGCTCCTCGAACGCGCGCTGGAACGCGATCGACAATCCGCCATCGACGACGAACGCGCGCAACACCTCCGCGGCATCATCGCGGCCGATGACGTCAGGGGGCAACGGCTGCTCCTTGGGACCGGCCATGGCTCACCGATAACAAACGGCTTTGGCGGCGGCGACCACTTCGGCCACCGAGGGCAATGCCAGCTTTTCGAGATTGGCCGCATAGGGCATCGGGACGTCCTTGCCCGACACCCGCCCTACCGGCGCGTCGAGATAGTCGAAGGCGTGCTCCATGATGCGGGCGGCGATTTCGGCGCCGACGCCGTTCTGCTGCCAGCCTTCCTCCACCGTCACGGCGCGGCCGGTCTTCTTCACGGAGGCGATGATGGTATCGGTATCCATCGGGCGCAGCGTGCGCAGGTCGATCACCTCGGCCTCGATGCCTTCCTTTGCCAGTTCGTCGGCGGCCTTCAGCGCGTAGGTCATGCCGTTCGACCACGACACGATGGTGACGTGGCCTCCAGTCCGCGCGATCCGCGCCTTGCCGATCGGGATCACGTAATCGTCGAGTTTCGGCACCTCACCGGAATGGCCGTACAGCATTTCGTTTTCGAGGAAGATCACCGGATTGGGATCGCGGATCGCGGCTTTCAGCAGGCCCTTGTAGTCGGCGGCCGAAAACGGCGCGATCACCTTGAGGCCGGGGACCTGCGAATACCAGGCTGAGTAATCCTGGCTGTGCTGGGCGGCGACTCGCGCCGCGGCGCCGTTCGGTCCGCGGAACACGATCGAGCAGCCCATCTGGCCGCCCGACATATACAGCGTCTTGGCCGCCGAATTGATGATCTGGTCCATCGCCTGCATGGCGAAGTTGAAGGTCATGAATTCGACGATCGGCTTCAGGCCCGCCATCGCAGCACCAACGCCGATGCCGGCAAAGCCGTGCTCGGTGATCGGCGTATCGATCACGCGCCTGGCGCCGAATTCCTGCAGCAATCCTTGCGTGACCTTGTAGGCGCCCTGATATTCCGCGACCTCCTCGCCCATCACGAAGACATCGGCGTCGCGGCGCATTTCCTCGGCCATGGCGTCGCGCAAGGCTTCGCGGGTGGTCATGGTCACCATCTCGGTGCCTTCAGGCACCTCTGGATCCGGTTGCGCGACGGTTTGGGGGGCGGCCGGGGCCTTCTTTTCTTCGCCACCGCCGGAAGCCGACGGCAATGCCTTGGCTTCGGCCGCCGGTACCGGTTCAGCAGCCTTCTCCTGCTTTGCCGAGGCCGGCGCCTTGCCCAAATCATCGGCGCTTTCGCCGTCCGACAGGATGGTGGCGATCGGGGTGTTGACCGCGACGTCGGCGGTGCCTTCCGGGATCAGGATCTTGCCGAGGGTGCCCTCGTCGGTGGCCTCGACTTCCATCGTCGCCTTGTCGGTCTCGATCTCGGCGATGACATCGCCCGACTTGATCGCCTCGCCCTCCTTTTTCAGCCATTTCGAAAGGTTGCCCTTTTCCATGGTCGGCGACAGCGCGGGCATCAGCACTTGAATTGGCATGGCAGCTCCGAAAATTCACTCGTCAGGCTGGAAGGCGCGCAGCTCACGCTCAGCGGTAGACATCGGTATAGAGTTCGGACGCATCCGGCTCGGGATCGTTTTGCGCGAAGTCGGCAGAGGCGTTGACGATCTCGCGCACTTCCGCGTCGATCGCCTTCAGCTCCTGTTCGCTGACCTTGGCCGCCAGCAGGCGGTTGCGCACCTGCTCGATCGGATCCTGATCGTGCCGGACCTTGTCGACTTCCTCGCGGGTGCGATACTTCGCCGGGTCCGACATCGAATGGCCACGGTAGCGGTAGGTCTGCATTTCCAGGATGAACGGCCCCTTGCCGGCGCGGCACCAGGCGACCGCCCGGTCGCCGGCGGCCTTCACTGCGCGGACATCCATGCCGTCGATCTGTTCGCCGGGAATGTTGAAGGAGATGCCGCGCTTGGAGAAATCGGTTTGCGCCGAGGAGCGCGTCACCGAGGTGCCCATGGCGTAGCGGTTGTTCTCGATGATGTAGATGACGGGCAGCTTCCACAGCTCCGCCATGTTGAAGCTTTCGTAGACCTGGCCCTGGTTGGAAGCGCCGTCGCCGAAATAGGCCAGGCTGACGAAGTCGTTGCCGCGGTAGCGGTTGGCGAAGGCCAGCCCCGTGCCCAGCGACACCTGGGCGCCGACGATGCCGTGGCCGCCGAAGAAGTTCTTCTCCTTGCTGAACATGTGCATGGAGCCGCCCTTGCCCTTGGAATAGCCGCCATGGCGCCCGGTCAGTTCGGCCATCACGCCCTTGGCGTCCATGCCGCAGGCCAGCATGTGGCCGTGGTCGCGGTAGCCGGTTATGACCTGGTCGCCCTGCTTCAGGGCCATCTGCATGCCGACTACGATGGCTTCCTGGCCGATGTAGAGATGGCAGAAGCCGCCGATCGCGCCCATGCCGTAGAGCTGGCCGGCCTTTTCCTCGAAGCGTCGGATCAGCAGCATGTCGCGCAGCGCGCGCAGTTCCTGCTCCCTGGTGAAATCAGGCGGAGTGTCGGCCCCGTTCCCCTTGTCCTGTCCCGTTTCTTTTGTGACGCTTTTTTTAGCTGCGGCCATGGCAATTCCGGATGAGAGAACGGATAGAACTCTCTAACCCAACTCAAACCGCCATGAAAGGATTGCGTGGTCGCAGCAAAGTTTGGCTATGCCGCACTGCAACGCAACGACATTTTCGAAATCGATTTTGTCATTTTTTGAAATTTGCGGTTGGGTATCGACCCACCCCG
>JBDRNF010000232.1:0-38294 GCA_043811435.1 Pseudomonadota bacterium | reverse complement strand
AGATCAGCCCCCGGAGCGACGACGCCGTGCTTGTCCCGCAACACGTCGATCAGTTGATCGGTGGTTCCAGGTGCTTCAATCTGGGCATAATCCTTGCTGTCCTTGTTGTTGACCGTGAGCATCTTGCCGTCGAACACGATCTCGATGTCACGATAGCCACCCGTGCGGGTGGCGCGAAGCTTGTCGGGCCGGCTGAGCTGCACCTGGCCTGAACTCGTGAACTGGATTTTCTCCAGACTGGAGGTAACCACTTCGATGTCGGAATCGAACGTGACCGACACCGCCTTCTGGCTCGCAATGTGTTCCGACATTGCCTTGAGAAGTTTTTCGGCGTCGCCGCCCTGTGCCCGAGCCTCGGGCATGAGCGAAACGGCCATGGTCAAGATTGTGCCGACCAATATCGGCCATCGTGCCACTCGGCCGATCGAGTTGTGTGCTGCACCCTGCATCTTCATTGGTTTCTCCCTTGTTTGTTCAGCGGCCAAATAGCTGTCAGAAAAGCGTGTCGGCCAAGATCTATCCTTACGGGACACGTTCAGTTCAGGACCTCGATCTGGCCCGGCTTCCATGTCTTGTCGAACCATGGCTCCATGTTCTCAGGAGTCGACAGCGCTACACCGCAACACTGCCAGATGCTGATATCGCGCGCGATTTGGCTTAATTCCGGTTCTTAGGATAGGATCTCATATGACGCGAAGTAGCTGCCGCCCGCGATAGCCCGCCCGTTTCTTCCGACGCCGTTTGGCGGACCAGCGTGATCACGATCTTCGTTGACAGCCGGTTTGTGGACAGCCGGCTGTTTTAACATTTCGCGCCAATGCGATCGCGCGTCTTGCCATTTCGCGCCAACCCCTGGAAATAGTTCAACGGTCGATTCCACCAGGTCTCTTGTGCTGGCGCCCATGCTTACGGGCAAGTTGCTGCCGTCTGTAAACAACGGGTTGAACTTTCATCAAGCGCACGAAAGTGCGGCTGAAGCTGCTCGCGTTGGCGTAACCCAGGAATTCAGAGATATCCGACAGGCGCTGGCTCGAATCCATGAGCAAGCGGCAAGCAATGTTGAGCCGAACGTCTGCGAGCATCTCGCTGTGACTTGTCCCCATTCGACCGAGATGACGTTGTAAAGTGCGGTCGCTAATCTCGAGTGCGCGGGCCGCGCCACCGAGAGTTGCGTCACCATGCCGCAGCGATGCGACGATCGCCGCTCGGACCTCACGGGGCGTAGGTAAACGGACTGCTCTCATCGGTTCGCGAAGCTCCCTCAGGAAATACGCCCGATTCAGCAAAGGTAGCGGCATTTCCGGGATTGATCTGGCCATCAAATGCCAAATTTTCCGCAGAGCAGGATTTTTAAAACTGAGCGGGATTGATTGCGGACCGCGTCCGGCATGCGGAGCTGTGCCCAACAGAAAATGAGCGAGAGGTTTCGCAGCCTGCTAATCTGTCATCGAGGCACACTTCCGGGGCGATATGGTATGACCGTCATTCCGTTGACTCGTTGTCAGTTTCTCATGCCTTTCGCCGAAATTCATTCCGAGATCGGCGGGCCGACCTCCGCGCTTTTGGCAAAATTCAAACTTCCCATAAACCTGGAAGAAAAAGCGGATCACTACGTGCCGCTGCTGCAGGCAGTTCGCTTCGCGACAGCCGCCCAGCAAGAACAAGGCCTATCGGAGATTGCTTTTAGAGCATCCCAGTGTCTTGCATTCGAGCATTTGAGCGAAGCGCTGCGGCTTAGAGTCCGTCATTCACCAACCCTGAGGGTTGCTCTTCAACAAGTATGCAAATGGGCGCCGGTCGAAGATACGAATTTGTGTGTATGGCTGGAAAGCTGCAACGGAAGCTGGAACGTATGCAGCAAGGTACTGGGAACGGAGGGTATCGCGCATCTTGAGATGTCCCAGTGGATTCAAAACGTTCTCATCATACACATTATCCGCCAATTCGCCGGAGCGCTCTGGACCCCGAAAGTAATCGCATTTGAGGCACACTACACGCCGAGCATCGAAGTCCAGTCGCATTGGCCGAACACCCGATTCATGTCAGGCCAAAAGGCCTCGTGGATCGATGTGCCGCTGCAGTCCCTGAGCCTTCACAATCTGGCGAATGCCATCCCGACGACGCCACCGGTCGACGTGCCGAACTCATTCGGGGATGACGTCGTAGGACTACTCAAGTTGAGCCTGCCTGCCTACCTCGACGAAGGAGGCCCTTCAATAATTCAGGCGGCTGAGATGGTCGGGCTGAGTATCAGGAGTTTGCAGAGAAAGCTCGCTGTAACGGGACTTACATATTCAGGCTTGCTTGAGCAGGTCCGCTTCAACAATGCGATCAAGCTGCTAACGGTCGGTGAGAACAAGATCATCGACGTAGCATTCTCATCGGGCTACACCGATCCTGCGCACTTTACTCGCGCTTTTCGTCGAATATCCGGATGCACCCCGCGAGAGTTTCGCAATAGATGGAAGGACGGCCATTCGGCTTTCCAATCCCGAGATGGCGCAGGAATCGCGACTTCCGCTTCGGGCCCAAACAGATAATTGCTGACCGGCCGTGGCCATCGCTTCGCGCCAATGAGTCCACGGCCAGGCGGGTTCGATCAGGACTTCGCTCAAAAGAAAGCGGCGTCCCTTTCGGGACGCCGCCATGGTCAGATCAGAACGCTCAGTGCGCCGTAAGCCCACCCGCCGCTTCATCCGTCGCGTCGGACTTCACCGGCACCTTGGTGTCCTCTTCCCAGACGATCGGCACCGGGGGGCGCACCAGCGCCTTGGCGACGACGTCGTCGAGGCGGGCCACCGGGATGATGGTCATGCCGCCCTTGATCGCATCGGAGATTTCCGTGAGATCCTTGGCGTTGTCTTCCGGGATCAGCACCGTCTTGATGCCGCCGCGGGCAGCGGCCAGCAGCTTTTCCTTCAGGCCGCCGATCGGCAGCACGCGGCCGCGCAGCGTGATCTCGCCGGTCATGGCGACATCGTGCCGGACCGGGATGCCGGTCATGATCGAGACGATGGCGGTCGCCATCGCAACACCGGCCGACGGTCCGTCCTTCGGGGTCGCCCCTTCCGGCACGTGGACGTGGATGTCGCGGCGGTCGAACAGCGGCGGCTCGATGCCGAAGCCGACGGCGCGCGAGCGGACATAGGATGCCGCCGCCGAAATCGACTCCTTCATCACGTCGCGCAGATTGCCCGTGACCGTCATCTTGCCCTTGCCGGGCATCATGACGCCTTCGATGGTCAGCAGCTCGCCGCCGACATCGGTCCAGGCCAGGCCCGTGACGATGCCGACCTGGGCCTCGCTCTCGATCTCGCCGTAGCGGTACTTCGGCACGCCGAGAAATTCCTCGAGGGATTTCTCGGTGACCTTCACCGACTTCTTCTTCGACATCATGAGTTCCTTCACCGCCTTGCGGGCGAGTGTCGAAAGCTCACGCTCGAGGTTACGCACGCCCGCTTCGCGGGTGTAGCGGCGGATCATCAGGAGCAGCGCGTCGTCGTCGATCGACCATTCCTTGGAATCCAAGCCGTGCTTGGCGATCGCGTTCGGGATCAGATGCTTGCGCGCGATCTCGACCTTCTCGTTCTCGGTGTAGCCGGCGATCCGGATGATCTCCATGCGGTCCATCAGCGGTCCCGGAATATTGAGCGTATTCGCGGTCGTGATGAACATCACGTTGGAGAGATCGTAATCGACCTCGAGGTAGTGATCGGCGAAGGTGCCGTTCTGCTCGGGGTCCAGCACTTCCAGCAGCGCCGACGACGGATCGCCGCGGAAATCGGCGCCCATCTTGTCGATCTCGTCCAGCAGGAACAGCGGGTTCGAGGTCTTGGCCTTGCGCATCGACTGGATGATCTTGCCGGGCATCGAGCCGATATAGGTGCGGCGGTGACCGCGGATCTCCGCTTCATCCCGCACGCCGCCGAGCGACACGCGCACGAATTCGCGGCCGGTCGCCTTCGCGATCGACTTGCCGAGCGAGGTCTTGCCGACGCCGGGAGGCCCGACCAGGCACAGGATCGGTCCGGTCAGCTTGTTGGCGCGCGACTGCACCGCGAGATATTCGACGATGCGGTCCTTGACCTTCTCCAGCCCGTAATGGTCGCTGTCCAGCACGGCCTGCGCCGCGACCAGATCCTTCTTGACCTTGGACTTCTTGTTCCACGGGATCGACAGCAGCCAGTCGAGATAGTTGCGCACGACGGTGGCTTCCGCGGACATCGGCGACATCTGGCGCAGCTTCTTCAGCTCGTGCTGCGCCTTCTCGCGGGCTTCCTTGGAGAGCTTGGTCTTGGCGATCTTCTCTTCCAGATCGGCCAGCTCGTCGCGGCCTTCGTCGTCGCCGAGCTCCTTCTGGATCGCCTTCATCTGCTCGTTGAGGTAATATTCGCGCTGGGTCTTCTCCATCTGGCGCTTGACGCGTGAGCGGATGCGCTTCTCGACCTGCAGCACCGAGATCTCGCTCTCCATCAGGCCGAGCACCTTCTCCAGGCGCGCGGTGACGGACAGCGTCTCCAGGATGCCCTGGCGATCGGCGATCTTGACGGCGAGATGCGAGGCCACGGTGTCGCCGAGCTTGGCGAAATCGGTGATGGCCTGGACCACGCCGACGACTTCGGCGGAGATCTTCTTGTTGAGCTTCACATAGCTCTCGAAGTCGGACACCACCGAGCGCGCCAAGGCTTCCGCCTCGACCGACGTGGCGTCGGTGTCGGCGAGTGCCGTCGCGGTCGCCTCGTAATATTCCTGGCGGTCGGAGTATTTCTGCACGCGCGCGCGCTCGAGCCCCTCGACCAGAACCTTGACGGTGCCGTCGGGCAGCTTGAGCAGCTGCAACACGCTGGCGAGCGTGCCGGTCTCATAGATGGAATCCGGGTTCGGATCGTCGTCCGACGCGTTCTTCTGCGTCGCGAGCATGATCAGCGCGTCGTTCTTCATGACTTCTTCGAGCGCCCGGATCGATTTCTCGCGGCCGACGAATAGCGGCACGATCATGTGCGGGAACACCACGATGTCGCGCAGCGGCAGCACCGGATAGGAATGGCTTTCGCCGTGAACGATAGATGGCCGGGGTTTGGGAGGCGTCATGATGGCCTGTTCCTTTTGTTGTGCCCCCTTGCCCGCAGTCCGCGATCTTGCGCAACCGCCACAAGGTGCCTGTAAGTTCCGGCTCGAATGACCGCATCGCGGCCAGCGCCTTCCGGATCGTGAGCGGCGAATCTTACGGTCAGGTTTTCATCGCCGCCAGCATTAGGTGGCTATGGGCCATGGGGGTGTCAAGTCACAGGAAAGAGCCCGCCAACAGGGGCTAACGCGGATAAAAGCCTACGCCACAACGGCCGCCGGGATGCCCCGCGGCCGACGCTTACGAAACCTTAATCCGACAGCAACCGGCGCGCTCAGGCGCTGGCGCTGCTCTCGACGGCGCGATCGGAACGATCGGCATAGATGTAAAGCGGACGCGCGGTTCCCTCGACGACTTCGCGCGAGATCACGACCTCTTCGACGCCTTCCAGACCCGGGAGATCGAACATGGTCTCCAGCAGGATGCTTTCGAGAATCGAGCGCAGTCCGCGCGCGCCGGTCTTGCGTTCGATCGCCTTGCGGGCGACCGCGCCAAGCGCCTCGTCGGCGAAGGTGAGCTCGATGTTCTCCATTTCGAACAGCCGCTGATACTGCTTCACCAGCGCGTTCTTCGGATCGGTCAGAATCTTCTTCAGCGAAGTTTCGTCGAGATCTTCCAGCGTGGCGACCACCGGCAGGCGGCCGACGAATTCCGGAATCAGGCCGTACTTCAGGAGATCCTCGGGCTCGACATGGCGGAAGATTTCGCCGGTGCGGCGGTCTTCCGGCGCCAGCACCTGGGCCGCGAAACCGATCGAGGTCGAGCGTCCGCGCGCGGAGATGATCTTCTCCAGCCCGGAGAAGGCGCCGCCGCAGATGAACAGGATGTTGGTGGTGTCGACCTGCAGGAACTCCTGCTGCGGATGCTTGCGGCCGCCCTGCGGCGGCACGGAGGCAACCGTGCCTTCCATGATCTTCAGCAGCGCCTGCTGCACGCCCTCGCCCGAGACGTCACGGGTGATCGAGGGATTGTCAGACTTGCGGCTGATCTTGTCGATTTCGTCGATATAGACGATGCCGCGCTGCGCGCGTTCGACATTGTAGTCGGCCGACTGCAGCAGTTTCAGGATGATGTTCTCGACGTCCTCGCCGACATAGCCGGCTTCGGTCAGCGTGGTCGCATCCGCCATCGTGAACGGCACGTCGAGAATCCGCGCCAGCGTCTGCGCCAGCAGCGTCTTGCCCGAGCCGGTCGGACCGATCAGCAGGATGTTGGACTTCGCCAGTTCGACGTCGTTGTGCTTGGTCTGGTGATTGAGCCGCTTGTAGTGATTGTGGACGGCGACCGAGAGCACCTTCTTGGCATGGCTCTGGCCGATCACGTAATCGTCGAGGACCTTGCAGATTTCCTTCGGGGTCGGGATGCCGTCGCGCGACTTCACCAGCGAGGATTTGTTCTCCTCCCGGATGATGTCCATGCACAGCTCAACGCATTCGTCGCAGATGAACACGGTGGGACCCGCGATCAGCTTGCGCACTTCATGCTGGCTCTTGCCACAGAACGAGCAATACAGCGTGTTCTTGGAGTCGCTCGTGCCGACCTTACTCATTCTTATCTCCGTCCGCCGTTCGATCTCGTCTGCTCGATCGCCCCATTCCGGCACTCGGCCGGCACAAGTTGTAGATAGAGCAAAATCCGTACCAAAAAAGACCCTAGCCTCAGATACCGCACGAATCGCGGCTACCTCGAATCCCCTGCAAGCATAACCTATCCCAGCTAGCCAACCATGGTCGCACCCGACTATCAAGAATTCGCTAATTGTCGGGACCGCCGGTACCCGTGACAATACCGTGATTTGCGGCTTTCACGCGAGAAGAGCCTGTCGAAATCATCGGGGCGTTGCGCGAATACCACGCCACCAAACCAGCACGAAAGCAGAACTTCCGGCCCGTCAGGGGCACGGATGTCCCGCCGACGGCCGGAATTGACCGCTGGCGACCGGTATTCGGCACGCGGCAACGCCGCGCGCCGGGCAATGACGGGATCGTCCAAGGAGCCGTTAGGGAGCCTTGGCCGCGACCTCTTCCTGGCGCTTGTCGATGACCTTGTCGACAATGCCGAAGTCGCGCGCCATCTCCGCGGTGAGGAACTTGTCGCGTTCCAGCGCATCCTCGATCGCCTTGAAGGTCTGGCCGGTGTGCTTGACGTAGATTTCGTTGAGCCGCTTCTTCAGGTTCAGGATCTCTTGGGCGTGCAGCATGATGTCGGTGGCCTGGCCCTGGAAACCGCCGGAGGGCTGGTGCACCATTATGCGCGAATTCGGCAGTGAAAAGCGCATGTCCTTTTCGCCGGCGGCGAGCAACAGCGAGCCCATCGATGCCGCCTGCCCGGTGCAGAGCGTCGATATCGGCGGACGGATAAACTGCATGCTGGCGTAGATCGCAAGGCCCGAGGTCACCACGCCGCCGGGCGAGTTGATGTACATCGAGCTTTCCTTCTTCGGATTCTCGGCCTCGAGGAACAAAAGCTGCGCGACCACCAGCGTCGACATGCCATCCTCGACCGGCCCGGTCAGGAAGATGATGCGTTCTTTCAGGAGGCGCGAAAAGATATCGTAGGCGCGTTCGCCGCGGTTGGTCTGTTCGACCACCATCGGCACGAGTTGCATGTAGGTTTCGACCGGATCGCGCATTAGTCACCCAAGGGTTTGGAGGCGGACGTCCATCGGCAAGGCGGGAAGTTGAGGTTGCCGGGCGTGGACGAACGTCCCGTGATGCAGGACTTCAAGGACAGAGTTCAGATATGGGCCAATTCCCCGGTGACAAGACCGGGTCAGAAGCATGCGGAATTCGACTCAGTTGAAGCTGATTCGGCTGACCGGGCATAGCGACGGATGCCGTCGCCACGCCGGTTTCGCTCCTCAACCTTAACGCCGGACTGACGCTTCGCCCGGTCAGGCCGCGCTCTTCTCCGCGTCGTCGTCCTTGTAAAGGTCCTCGCGCGTGACCTTCTTCTCGGTCACGGTGGCCAATTCGAGGATGAAATCGACCACCTTGTCCTCGTAGATCGGTGCACGAAGCTGGGCCAGCGCGTTGGCATTGCTGCGATAGTAGTCCCAGACTTCCTTCTCGCGGCCGGGCATCTGGCGCGCGCGCTCGATCACCGCGCGGCTGACTTCGTCGTCGGTGACGGTGATCTTGTTCTTCTCGCCGATCTCGGACAGCACCAGGCCGAGCCGGACCCTTCGGTCGGCGATCTTCTGGTATTCCTCCTTGGCGGCCTCTTCGGTGGTGTCCTCGTCGGCGAAGGTCTTGCCGCCGGATTCCATCTCGGCCTTGATCGAGTTCCACATCAGATTGAACTCTTCCTCGACCAGCGACGGCGGCGCCTCAAAGCGGTGGGCTTCGTCGAGCCGGTCCAGCAGCATGCGCTTGACCTTCTGGCGGGTGGCGCCGGCGAATTCGGCCACCAGCCGCTCGCGCGCGGCTTCCTTCAGCTTGTCGAGGGATTCGAGGCCGAGCGTCTTGGCGAACTCATCGTCGATGACGGTGTCCTGCGGCGCTTCGACCGCGGTCGCGGTGGTCTCGAACTCCGCCGCCTGGCCGGCGAGCTTCTCGCTGGCGTAGTTCTTCGGGAACGAGACCTTCAGGGTGCGGGTTTCGCCGGAAGCGATGCCGATCAATTGCTCCTCGAAGCCGGGAATGAACTGCCCGGCGCCGATCACGACCTGGATGCCCTCGCCGGTGCCGCCTTCGAACGCCACGCCGTCGATCTTGCCCGTAAAGGAGATCGTGACGCGATCGCCGGTCTCCGCCTTGGCGCCATCGGCCTTGGCGGCGTAGGGCCTGTTCTGGTCGGCGATGCGCTTGATGGCCTCGTCGACGTCGGCGTCGGTGACTTCAACGACCGGCTTCTCGACGGAAAAGCTCTTGAAATCGGCCAGCGCGATCGCGGGCACCACCTCGATCGAGACGGTGTAGGTCAGATCGGATTTGCCCGACAGGATGTCCTCGACCTCCTTGGCCTCGGTGGGCATCGTGATCTTGGGTTCGGTGGCGAGGCGAAAGCCCCGCTCGGTAAAGATCTGCGTGTTGGTGTCGCGGATGGTCTGGTCGATGGTCTCGGCCATCACCGAGCGGCCATACACCTTCTTGAGGTGGCTCACCGGCACCTTGCCCGGGCGGAAGCCGTTGAGTTTGACCTTGTCCTTGAGTTCAACCAGCTTGACGTCCGCCTTGGCATCGAGATCCGATGCGGGAACGCTGATCTGGAATTCGTGCTTCAAGCCCTCGGTGAGGGTTTCTGTGACCTGCATGGCGTCCATCTTCTTCCCGCTTGGTCCGGCCTCTACGGCACGGACATTGTCAATCTGGTCGGCGCGAGGCTTGATAAACCTGCGCCGGTGGTTCGGCGGCCCCATTTCGTCAGGGGAATCACCCCTTCGGAGACAAGTCCTCCAGCAATCCTGTGCAAACGCTGTCAGCGCTTGGTGCGGGCGGAGGGACTCGAACCCCCACAACTTTCGTCACTGGAACCTAAATCCAGCGCGTCTACCAGTTCCGCCACGCCCGCTGTTAGCATCTCGTCCGACCGCGATGCGGCGGGCGCGGGCTTATAACATGAGCCTACCGGTTCGCAGCAAAAAAATGGCCGTTTCCGAGCCTTCAGGACGTAGCTGCGGCGGCTGGACTTCTCAAGCCAAAAATGGTCCGGATCGGCGCCATGGCAGATCGTATCCTTCGGCTCCACCGCCGCGGCCTCCTGGCCGGTTTGGGCGCAACCGCCCTCGCCCCGGCGTTGCCTTCGATCGCGCCGGCGCAGGCGCGGCCGTCGCTGGCGCTGCAGGCCAAGCAAGGCTCGGTTGCCCTGCGGCCGGGCAAGCCGGATACGCCGATCTGGACGCTTCAGGCTGCGACATCCGATCCAGCGATCCGCTTCAAGCGGGGCGAGGAACTCGAAATCACGATTCGGAACGAGCTACCGGTGCCCACGATGCTGGATTGCCGGGGAATCGACGGCGTTCCCAAGGCGGAACCGCTGACCGCAAGGGCGCCGCTGGCTCCGGGCGGCTCGGACAAGATCCAGCTTCCCCTGCGCCATGCCGGCACCTTCCTCTGCGATGCCGCACTGCTCGGCGACGGTCAGGCCCGGCCTGTGCGAGGACTGCCCCTGATCGTGACTGAAAACGAACCGGTTGGCGTCGACCGCGACGAGGTGTTGCTGATCGAGGAATGGCGGTTGCGGCCGGATGGAACCGCCGTCGCCGCGGGGATGGATCCGAAAGGTACCCTGCCGCTTTACACCGTTAACGGCCGAACTTCATTCGAGCTCTCAGCCGCCGGCAATCAGCGCCTGCGACTCCGCTTTATCAATGGCTCGCAACGCACAGTCCTGGCTGTCAAATTGGAAAACCATGACGTCCGCGTCATGGCCCTCGACGGCCAGCCCTCGGAACCGTTCCCCGCACGCAACGGCGCAGTGGTGCTGGCTCCCGGCGGGCGCGCCGACGTCTTCGTGGATACGAGGACAACCTCATCGATCATGCTCCATGACGGGCAGCAAGCACATCAGATCGGAACGCTCGCGATCTCGGGCCACATGGATCGCCGCGCGCCGCTCGGACCCGCGCCGGCGCTGCCATCCAATGGCCTGCCAGCGAAGCTCGACCTCAAGAGCGCGTTGCGGTTCGACCTCGCCCTCGGCGGACCGCCGGCCGATTGGGTGACCCCGGCGAATTTTGTGAACACCGCCGCCCCCGCGTTCCGCGCCAGGGCCGGCCGGATCGTGGTGCTGGCCTTGACCAACCGTGCCGCGGTCGCCACCGTGTTCCATCTGCATGGCCATCACTTCCGCCTGCTCGACCGCCTCGACGACGGCTGGAAGCCGTTCTGGCTGGATACGCTGGCGATCGATCCCGGGCAGACCCAGCGGATCGCCTTTGCCGCCGAGTTCGCCGGCCGCTGGCTGATCGAAGCCATTGAAGCCAACTGGGCGGCGTCCCGCCTCATCAGGTGGTACAGTGTCGAATGAGGAAACCAGCATGAGCACAGCCACTCTTACCATTCGCAGCGTCAAGGCCCGCGCCGTCGTGGCGCCGATCTCCAGGCCCGTCAAAAACGCCTTCGGCGTGATCGAGGCCGCACCGCTGGTGCTGATCGATATCGAGACCGATCAAGGCGTTACCGGGCACTCCTACATATTTGCCTACGCAAGGCTGACCTTGAAACCGCTGGTGCTGCTGATCGAGGAGATCGGCCGCGACCTCACCGGTAGGACAATCGCGCCGTTCGACCTGATGGCGGCGATGGACGCCAAATTCCGGTTGCTGGGCTGGCAGGGCCTGGTCGGCATGGCGGTGTCCGGCCTCGACATGGCGTTCTGGGATGCGCTGGGCCAGGCGGCGGGCCAGCCGCTGGCCACCCTGCTCGGCGGCTCGCCGCGGCCGATCCGGGCCTATGACAGTTACGGGGCGGTCGATCCCAAAGCCGACGCCGGAGATCTCAAGCGTTCGCTCGACCAAGGCTTCAAGGGTATCAAGATCAAGGGCGGCGACGGCGACGCCGCCAATGACGAGCGCGTCGTCAAAGCGGTTCGTGACCTGATCGGCCCGGATATCTCGCTTATGATCGACTTCAACCAATCGCTGGATCCCGCTGAAGCGACGCGGCGTATCGAACGTCTGGCGCCCTACGATCTGCACTGGATCGAAGAACCCGTGGCGCAGGAAAACCTGCTCGGCCACGCCCAGGTCCGCGAAATGTCCCCGACCCCGATTCAGGCCGGCGAGAACTGGTGGTATCCGCGCGGCTTTGCCGAAGCGATCGCCGCCGGCGCTTCCGACTTCATCATGCCCGATCTGATGAAATGCGGCGGCGTTACCGGCTGGCTCCGCATCGCCGGCCAGGCCGAAGCAGCTTCCATTCCGATGTCGAGTCATCTGTTTGCCGAAGCGAGTTCCCACATGCTGGCGGTGACGCCGACGGCCCACTGGCTGGAGGTGCTGGACCTCGCCCGCGCCGTTCTGGCCGAGCCGATCAGGATCGTCGACGGGACGGTGACCGCGCGGGGGCCGGGCCTTGGGCTGACCTGGAACGAGGCGGCGGTGGCGAAATACCTGATCGCGTGATTTCGCCCTGGCGCGCACCCTGGATTCTTACGGCGGCGACGGCAGCCCCCTGACCAGCAGCGACAGCACTTCCGCTCCCGCGATCCGGTCCCTGGAAATCTCCTGATAGGCCGGCGAGTCCAGAAAGCGCATCGCCTCCGGCTCATCCGAAAATTCCATCACGACCACCTTGTCACGCGTCCACTCGCCGTCGAGCACCTTGGGCCTCTCGTCGGCGACAAGCAGGCGGCCGGCGAAGGGCTTGAAGACGTCGGCAAACCGCGCCTGATAGCGGCGGTAATATTCTTCCCGGGTGAACTTGACCTGGGCGATCACGTAGACGGTCATTCGCAATCCTCCTGGCATCGGCGTGGCGTCGGCGGCTTTCAATGCCGAGACGGCGGACGGTCGCGGTCCGCCGCAACGAAATCCGCCAACCGGTCCGGCTGCAGGATCGTGATCAGGCTGCGCCGCTTCGAAATCAGGGACATCGTTTCGAATTCGCAAAGCGCGGCCCCAACCCAGGCGCGGCTGACGCCGACCATCCTGGCCAGATCCTCCTGGGTCAGCCCCGTGATCGTCGGACAGGAACTGCTGTTGTCGTTGCGGGCCAGCGAGATCAGGATGCGGCCGAGCCGTACCCAGGCATCGTCAAGCGCGAGCGTGCCGCTGCGCTCGATGTTTTCGACCGACAGCAGCGCCAGCAGCCGCGTGATGTTGTCGAGAAAACCGGGCACAGTCCGGGTGCAACTGACGAAATCATTGCGCGCCATCACCGAAATCACGACCTGGTCGATTGCTTCGGCGGTCAGGATGCGCGGCCGGTCGAGCACCAGCGCGGCCAGGCCCAGCACGGTCCCTCCGACGAAGACGCCGAACGCAAACTGCTCGCCGCTGCGCTGGTTCTGAAGCAGCCGGACGCGGCCATCCTCCAGCACCACCAGCGTATCGCTCGGGGCACCCTGCCGGAACAGGATCGAACGCGGCGGCAGCGTCAGCGTCCGCATGCAATTCCGGATGTCCCGGCGATGCGCGGCCGACAGCCCCGACAGCGCCAGGCTCCATTTCGGCGACAGACCGTTCTCCGCCAGGACGACGGGCGCCTTGACGACGACCGCGCGGCTCATGGATGGCGGGCTCCTGCCGCCGCGACGCCGAGACAATCGAGGCCTCCCTTGAATTCGGCTGACGCAAAGATATCCGGCCCGTGCCGCATAAGCCAATCGTCATCGATCTCGATGCCGTTGGCTCTCAGATACGGCTGGGCTTCGTTGACGATGATTTCCCAGTCATCCAGCAGCTTGTATTTTTTCAGCCCGTCCTGATGCGGAATGCCGCCCATGGCTTCAACCAGCAGGTCGGTGAAGTTGAGGACTTCAAACGTCCCCCCTGCTTCCGTGCCGGCAAAGATCGCGTGGCAGCCGTGATAAAGCGTCACCAGCGTATCCGCACCGGTCTCCCGCACCCGATCGAGCAAGGCCGCATGCTCGATGGCGGCCAGTTGGGGCGATTTGCTGCAGCCCGATCCACCGCAGGTGTAGCCGGATTCCACCACCGTATCGGCAAGCTCCAGACCTGGAATGGCGCGAAGCAGCCGCTCCACCGCACGGCCGATATCGATGCAACCGGCATGGATATGCAGGACGGCGCGACGCGCGACCGGGCGGCTGATGCGCTGCTTCACGTCGTCGAACCGGGAAACCAGATATGCCGTCACGTGGTCGAACGAGAATGACGTCTTCCGATAGCCTTCCAGTGTTTCCCCCAGGTGCAGCTGGCAGGTCGGACACCAGTTCAGCACTTTCTCCGGGCTGAAACCCTCGAACCTGGAAATGGTGTTGTTGGTCACGCGCTGGCCGGTCGGCAACGCCCCTTCCCACTTCGTGCTGATCACGCCGCAACAGGCGGAAGGTCCGCCGACCACTTCATAATCGACGTCGAGCGCGTCGAGCACGTACATGGTGTTGAAGAGCAGATGCGGCGTGCGCAGCGCATTGCAGCCCAGATAGAACACCATCGCCGCCGGACGTGGCCTCGCCGGAACAAACAGACGGGCGAATTCCTGTGGCAGCAGTTGCATCGCGATCATGATCTTGATGGATCGCGACATCCGGCGAAACAATTCCGGGGTATTCGACGATATTGCGGATTGTTTCACCGCGGTCAGCATCAGCATTTTTCGCGGATTGATGGCTTCCGGACAGGCGGGAATGCAGGCGCCGCACCCGTTGCAGGCCGCGGTCCAGGCGCTGGCGGCCTCCGGCATCGCGCGCCCCTCCGCCAGAAAGGCCGCGACGGGCGCCACCACCTCCTGCGGCGCCAATGTGGCCATCGGACCGAACGGAACCACCGGGCATATCTCGACGCATTTGCCGCAGCGGGTACAGGCCGATGCGATCTGCGCGGCTTCGTCGTTCAGGAAATCTGCAAGCTGTGCCGGCATGGCGCGTTCCCTGTCAGGATTCGCCGAGGCAGACGATCGCCTCGATCTCCACCAGCATGGCCGGATCGATCAGCCGGCCCACCTCGATCAGCGTCGATGCCGGCCGGTCGACGAAACAGGGATGCCGGATGTCGCGCGTGGTACTGTCGAACAACGCGATGTCGGTGGTGTAGATCGTGTATTTCACGACGTCGCCGAAGCCCGCGCCGCAGGCTTTCAGGATATCCGCAAGATTGCTGAAGCACTGCGCAACCTGCGCCCTCATGTCACCCGGACCCACCACGTCGCCCTCGGCGTCCCGCGCGGTGATCCCCGCGGTATGCAGCATCCGGCCGGATGAAATGACGCCGAGCGAGAACGGCACCTTCTTTTCGAACGGCTTTCCAAGCGTCAGGGGCTGTCGGGACATGCGGGCTCCTCATCCAGGGGGAGCTCCGGTATAACCCGCGAACACGGACGTTTCAGTGCCAACAACTCGACATTGGCCGAAGCCGTGCCGCCGGGGCCATCGTCGGTCTCAATAGTCGATCCCGAACTCGTCATAGAGCCTGCGGAACACCGCCGGCAGCACCTCCGGCAGATCTTCGGCGATCAGCCCCGGGCCCGCCTCCCGCGCGGCCTCGCCGTGCATCCAGGCGCCGATTGAGGCGGCCTCGAACGCCGGCACGCCTTGCGCCAGCAGGCCCGCGATCATGCCCGCCAGCACATCGCCGGCGCCGGCGGTGGCGAGCCAGGGCGGTGCGTTGGAAGCGATGGTGGCGCGCCCGTCGGGCGAGGCCACCACCGTGTCCGGTCCCTTCAGCAGAACGACCGCGCCGCTGCGTTCGGCGGCGGCCCGCACCCGTTCCAGTTTCGAGCGATTGGGGTGCTTGTTGCTGATATCGCTGAACAACCGCGGAAACTCGCCTTCATGCGGCGTCAGCACGACCTGCCGGTCGTGCGAACCGGTGATCGCCTCGAACAGGCGATCGGGGGCTGCCGCAAAGCTGCTCAGCGCATCGGCATCGAGCACGAGGCTGCGCTGCGCCGACAGCGCGGTGAGGACGAAATCGCGGGTCCGCTCGCCAACCCCGGTACCCGGGCCGATCACGAGGGCGTTGAGGCGCCGGTCGGTCAGCCATTCCGCGAACTCGACCACGCTGTCGATGGGGTGAACCATCACGGCGGTCAGGGCTGCGGCGTTGACGGCCAGGGCATCCCGGGGCGATGCCAGCGTCACCAGCCCTGCGCCGGCGCGCAGGCACCCTCGCGCCGCCAGCCGCGCCGCGCCGGTCGCCGCGATATCCCCTGATACGACGACCGCATGGCCGCGGGCGTATTTGTGGCCGTCGATCCGCGGCACCGGAAACGACCGGCGCCAGCTTTGCGCAACGTTCTCGAAGGTCTGCGGCCTGATCTCGGCGAGCACCCCGGCGTCGATGCCGATATCGGCGACGCGGACCCGGCCACACTGCATCCGGCCCGGCATCAGCAAATGCGCCGGCTTGCGCCGGAAGAACGTCACCGTCTCGGTGGCGTTGATGGCGATGCCCATCACCGCGGCGGAGGTGCCGTTGACGCCGCTGGGCAGGTCGACGCTGAGAACGGGCGCGCCGTTGCCGTTGATCGCCTCGATCATCGCATAGGGCTCACCCTCGACCGGCCGGTTGAGACCGGCGCCGAACAGCGCATCGATGATCAGCGCGGGCTTGCCGATCGCCTGCGGATTGAACGGCAGCACCGGAAACTTCCAGCCCTTCGCGGCGGAGGCTGCGTCGCCCTGCAGACTGTCCCGCTCGCACAGCAGGATGACCGACACCTCGCGGCCGCGCGCCGCAAGCTCCGCCGCCGCCACAAAGCCATCGCCGCCATTGTTGCCGCCGCCGGCGACCACCACGATCGGCCCCTCCTCCACCAGATCGGCCGCGGCCTCGGCCACAGCCTGGCCGGCGCTGAGCATCAGGGAGAAGCCGGGCGTGCCCGCGGCAATGGTCAGCCGATCGGCACGCTCCATCTCGGCGGTTGTCAGAACTTCCATGCCGAATTCCCGATCCACACGCCTCATCCTGAGGCATTCCTCGTCTTACGCACACATTGACCGGCAGCCAACGCACACCGATTGATCTTGTTGCCTATTTTGTAGGCTCCAATATCATGGGCATACCGCTCCGGCGCCGGTCCGTGCCTGTTAAAAGTCTGATAACGTTTCAAAATCAGGTACCGTGACAACTTGGCATAGACCCTGCTTTTGGGGAAGCCGGCTCTGGACCGAGGTGCCGACCGCCGATTCATCAGTGCGCCCGCGCGCCGGGCCGGTGATGCGGCATCGCATGGGGGTCCGGAACGATCGACCACTTGCGCGCCACGCGCTACGTGAAACAAGCTGCAGTCTGCAATATGGAAGTGCCCGGGAGGCGTTCAGTGAAAAAAATCGAAGCCATCATCAAGCCATTCAAGCTCGACGAGGTGAAAGAGGCGCTTCAGGAAGTCGGACTGCAAGGCATCACCGTCACCGAAGCCAAGGGCTTCGGGCGGCAAAAGGGGCACGCCGAACTCTATCGCGGCGCCGAGTACATCGTGGACTTTCTGCCCAAGGTCAAAATCGAGATCGTGATCGGCGATGACCTGGTCGAAAAGGCGATCGACGCCATCCGGCGCGCCGCCCAGACCGGGCGCATCGGCGACGGCAAGATCTTCGTCTCCAACATCGAGGAAGCCATCCGCATCCGGACCGGTGAATCCGGGCTGGATGCCATCTGAATCGCCGCGTCCGGCGGCACTCTGATATTGTGTTGGGCTTGGCCCAATTGTATTGACCATGCCTGACGGTCGCCGCCCGCGGCCCGATCGCGATGACCTGTAGCCAGAAGGGGTATTCATGAAGACCGCCAAAGACGTCCTGAAATCGATCAAGGACAACGACGTCAAATACGTCGACCTGCGTTTCACCGATCCGCGCGGCAAGTGGCAGCATGTGACCTTCGACATCAGCATGATCGACGAGGAAATCTTCGCCGAAGGCACGATGTTCGACGGCTCCTCGATCGCCGGCTGGAAGGCGATCAACGAATCCGACATGACCCTGATGCCCGATCCCGTCACGGCGACGATCGATCCGTTCTTCGCCGAAACCACCATGGTCATCACCTGCGACGTGCTGGAGCCGACCACCGGCGAGCCCTACAATCGCGACCCGCGCGGCATCGCCAAGAAGGCCGAAGCGATGGTCAAGTCGATGGGCATCGGCGACACCGTGTTCTTCGGACCGGAAGCCGAGTTCTTCGTGTTCGACGACGTCCGCTACCAGACCACCCCCTACAACACCGGCTTCAAGCTGGATTCGTCGGAACTGCCGACCAACTCCGACACCGAATATGAGGGCGGCAATCTCGGCCACCGCATCCGCACCAAGGGCGGCTACTTCCCCGTTCCGCCGCAGGATTCGGTGCAGGACATGCGCTCGGAAATGCTCGGCGCCATGGCCAAGATGGGCGTCAAGGTCGAGAAGCATCACCACGAAGTCGCCTCCGCCCAGCACGAACTCGGCATGAAGTTCGACACGCTGACGCTGATGGCCGACCAGATGCAGGTCTACAAGTATTGCATCCACCAGGTCGCGCACATCTACGGCAAGACCGCCACCTTCATGCCGAAGCCGGTCTATGGCGACAACGGCTCGGGCATGCACTGCCACCAGTCGATCTGGAAGGACGGCAAGCCGGTGTTCGCCGGCAACAAATATGCCGACCTCTCCGAGACCTGCCTGCACTACATCGGTGGCATCATCAAGCACGCCAAGGCCATCAACGCCTTCACCAACCCGTCGACCAATTCCTACAAGCGCCTGGTCCCGGGCTATGAAGCCCCCGTGCTGCTCGCCTACTCCGCGCGCAACCGCTCGGCCTCCTGCCGCATCCCCTACACTACCAACCCGAAGGCCAAGCGCGTCGAGGTGCGTTTCCCCGACCCGATGGCCAACCCCTACCTCGCCTTCGCCGCGATGGTGATGGCCGGCCTCGACGGCATCAAGAACAAGATCGATCCGGGTCCGGCGATGGACAAGGACCTCTACGACCTGCCGAAGGAAGAGCTGAAGTCGATCCCGACGGTGTGCGGTTCGCTCCGCGAGGCGCTGGAAAACCTCGACAAGGACCGCGGCTTCCTCAAGAACGGCGGCGTGTTCGACGACGACTTCATCGACAGCTTCATCGAACTGAAGATGACCGAAGTCGAGCGTTTTGAGATGACCCCGCATCCGGTTGAGTTCGACATGTATTATTCGCAGTGAGATCTGTTCGCGGGCTTCGGTCCGCGAATGTCACGGTTGGAAAATGTGGAAAGGCGCTCCGTGAGGGGCGCCTTTTTGTTGGCTTGCTCTCCGGGGCGCATCGACATGCGGCTGCAGGACGATCCCGCAGGTCGAAGGCCGGTTCGCGCGGCAAGGACGGCTGGCCGCGGCGGCGACGCCGCCATGCTCGGCATGAAACGCCCTGCTCGCTCAGCCCATCCGCTCCCACAGCCGGCGCACCAGCACGCCGGCGCGTTTTTCGATCGCCGTCGCCGCATCCAGCGCGAGGTCCTCGCGATATCGTCCGGCGATCAGCTGCACGCCGATCGGCTTGCCCTCATGCAGCGACACCGGCACGACCGCGGCGGGCAGGCCGAGCACATTGATCGCAGAAATGTAGCGCAGATCGTTCCAGAATATCTCGCTGACGCGCTCCGGACTTTGCGTATCCGCACGCGGGCCGGGCGTCGGCATCACCGTGGTCGGGGCGAGCACGACGGGATAGTCCTCAAAGAACAATTGCCAGGCGCGGATATGGGTGCTGCGCGCGGCGGTCGCGCGCATCCAGCCCGGCAGGTCGAGCGTGGCTGCCTTTACCTTGATGCCGCCCCAAGCCACATGGAAATCCGGCGAACCCACCGCCAGCATCCCGGCTTCCTGCAGCACGGCGACTTCATTGACGATGATGTCGCACCAGGTCTTCCAGACGCCGTTGATGTCGGGGACCTCGACCTCGCTGACGCGATAGCCCGCCCGCTCGAGATGGTCGGCGGCCTGCCGGAGCGCCGCACGCACCGACGGATCGACGTTCAGGTCAGACGGCAATTTGGCGAGTGCTACCTTGATCGGCCCCCTGGCTTTGGGACCGACCAGCGGCGCCGGCACCCACCAGGGGTCCCGCGGATCGCGCTGGCTCATCACCTCGAGCGCGAGCCTGACGTCGCCGACGCTGCGCGCCAGCGGGCCCTGCGCCGACATCAGATGGGAGAGCATCGGCCGCTCGGCCGCAGCACTTTGATTGAAGGCCGGGATGCGGCCCTGGGTCGGCTTGATGGTGGCGACGCCGTTGCAATGCGCCGGCCAGCGCAGCGAGCCGCCAATGTCGTTGCCATGCGCGATCGTTCCGATTCCGGCCGCGACCGCCGAACCGGCCCCACCCGACGATCCGCCGCAGGTGATATCAGGGTCCCACGGGTTCAGCGTCAGCCCATGCAGCGGATTGTCGGTGAAGCCGCGGAACGAGAATTCCGGCGTGTTGGTCAGGCCGATGACGACAGCGCCGGCCCGCTTGAGGTTGCGCACCACCGGCGCGTCGGAGGGGGCGATGATGTTCATTTGCGAGGGCACCCCGTTGGGATTGGGCCTGCCCTCGTAATCGACGTTTTCCTTGATGGTGATCGGTACGCCGTGCAACAGGCCGAGTTCGCCGCCTCTGGCCTGCGCCCTGTCCGCCGCTTTTGCCGCCTTGAGCGCCTCCCCGGAGAGATCGACGACGACGGCGTTGAGCTTTGGATTGACGGCGCGCATGCGCGCGATGTGAGCCTCGGTGACCTCGACGGAGGAAATCGCGCCGGACCGGATCGCGGCCGCCGTCTCCAGCGCCGACCATTGCCAGATCGGCGCCTTGGGCAGCGGCGCTGTTGCCGGCTTGCGCGACACCGTCTTGCTGGCCTTCTTCGCCTGCCTGGTCTTCCCGGCAGCCTTTGCGACTGTGCCCACTTTGGCTGAGGTCTTCTTCGTCGATTTCTTCGCCCGTGTCTTGTTCGAGGCGCTCTTCTTCACAGTTCGCTTGGCCAAGTCGGTTCTCCTCAATCTGCATCGCGGAGGTTACGGGCATGGCAGCCGTGTGTCGAGACGATCTCCGGCCGCGGTGGCACGATGCCGCCGCGGTCGTTGCTCATGCCGGCTTCGCGGCCAGCCTCCTCAACGCCGCCAGCCCGAGTACCGGCCCGGGCGCCAGCATCAGGAAAGCATATTGCGGGCCGGCGGTTTCGATCAGCCGGGCCAGCAGCGCGATCGAAACGATCGTGATCGAGAAGCCGATGCAATTGGCGATCGTCAGCGCCGAACCGACCAATCTCGGCGGGGCGAAACGGGCGTTGAGCGTGGAGAATTGCGGCGAGTCGCCGGCAACGACCACGCCCCAGAACAGCAGGAAGGCGAGGAACACCGGCAACGGCGCCAGAAACGCCAGCGGCGAGACCAGGCAGCACAGGCCGGACGCCGACAATTGCATGAAGGCAACGCGCGCGCTGCCGATTCCCCGCGACAGGTAGCCGCCGAGCATGCAGCCGAGAAAGCCGGTGGCGATCGCGGCAAAGCTCCATACCGAAACCGTCGCGGCGTCGCTGCCCAGGCGCGCCGCCAGCAGAACCGGCAGGAACGCGTAGAAGGCGTAGAGCTCCCACATATGGCCGAAATAGCCGAACGCCGACGCCCGGAATTCGGCCGAGCGGAAGATGGTCGCGAATGCGGCCGGATCGAACGTCGCGCCGGCCTTGAGATGCGGCCCGTCCGGCACCAGAACGAACATGGCCAGGCCGCCGGCGACCGACACCGCCGAGATCGACAGGATCACGCTTTGCCAGGGCAGATCGCCGCCGAGGCCGCGGATCAAATGGGGCAGCGCCGTTCCGAGCACCAACGCCCCGACCAGCCAGCCGAGCGCGAGCCCGAGGTCGCGGTCGTACCAGCCCGACGCGATCTTCATGCCTACGGGATACATGCCGGCGAGAAAGAAGCCGGTTGCGAACCGCGCCCCGAGCAGGGGCAGGAACTCGCCGGCGCTCACCACCGTCGCGGCATTGGCCGCAGCGCCCGCGAGCGTGGAAAGCAGGAAGACGATCCGCGGCGAATGGCGGTCGGCGATCGCCAGCCAGGCGAACACCAGCGTGCCCGCGATGAAGCCGAGCTGCACGGCAATCGTGATGTCGCCGACGGCGGACGCCGGCAGGCCGGCGCTGCGCTGCAGGTCGGGCATGACAGCATTGCCGGCGAACCAGAGCGATGTCGCGGCGAACTGCGAGATGACGATCGTCGGCAGGATGCGGGCAGGAACGGAGGACAAGGCGGAGTTCTCGTCGTGACGATTGAATGGTTCCTAGCACGCGGGGACGCCCGGCAGCAGCGGTGGCTGATCTCTTCACCTCAGCCCGCAAGGCAGTCGCCCGGACAAGTCCGGACAAGACGGAAATTGGCGCAGACGCCTAGCTCAGGCGTTTGTGCGCCGTCAGCGCCTCGCCGAACGCCTGAAACAGCTTGCGATTGATCGGATTGCGCTGCGGATCGTACTCCGCATGCCACTGCACGCCGAGCGCGAAGCCCGGCGCATCCGCGATGCGGATCGCCTCGATCGTGCCGTCCTCCGCCAGACCCTCGACCACCACGCGTTCGCCGGGATCGAGAATGCCCTGGCCGTGCAGCGAATTGACCCGGATGGTCTCGCAGCCCAGCAGTGTCGCGAAGGCGCCGCCCGGAACGAGATTGACGTCATGGCGGTCGGCGAAAACCACCGTGGGATCCGGGTGGATTTCGCCGGTCTCCAGCCGCGGCATCCGGTGGTTGATTCGCCCCGGCAGTTCGCGGATTTCGGGGTGCAGCGAGCCGCCGAAGGCGACGTTCATCTCCTGCAGGCCGCGGCAGATGCCGAACAGGGGTATGCCGCGGGCGACGCAGGCCTGCGACAGCGCCAGCGCCAGGCCGTCGTGCTGCAGGTCGTAGGGTTCGTGGCTGGGATGCGGTTCGCAGCGGAAATGCGTCGGGTGGACGTTGGCACGGGCGCCGGTCAGGACTACGCCGTCGACCACATCCAGCAGCGCGCCGAGATCGGTGATTTCGGAGCAGCCGGCGAACATCAGCGGCAGCGCGCCGGCGACTTCGGCCACCGCGCGAAGATTGCGCTCGCCGGTCATCTGCGTCGCGAACCGATCCTCGACGCGATAGGCGTTGGCGATCACCCCGACGACCGGCCTCCTCATTGCAGAATTTCTGACATGGCTTCCAATCTCACGTCGCAAATCTCGGATAGATAAATCGGGCCGGATCATGCCTCCCGGCCCCTGCCGGATCAATATGCCACGCCGAGACGCGAGCCTGCATTGCTATTTCCGCGTGAAAGCATCCTTGGAATCGATGGCCTCGGCGCTCCGCAATCCCGCGGCCTGCAGCGCCTTACCCGCCTCCTTGCCCGCCGCATCGTCCGTACCGTTCAGCCATGGCAGTCTCGCCGCGATCCCGCGGGTCACGGGATCGCCGAGCGGACCGCCGAAATCGAGCGGCCAGACGCCGTTCGGCACCACCTCGGCCGAAACGCCGCGGAGCCGGATGCCCTTCCCCAGCGCGCCCTCGATAGCGTCCGGCGGCACCTGGCGCGCGGTGGCGGGATCGGCGGGGTCGGAAAAACTGACCAGCACCGGAATCACCTCCCCCGTCACAGGCACCATGCCGGTCATCTGGCTCATCTGGTTGAAGGAAACGTTGCGGCCCGCGGCCTTGTAGGAGCGCAATGCCACATAGTTGATCTCGTCGAGTTCGAGCGTTTTGTCGGAATGCGCCAGCAAGGCCACCAGGTTCTTGCCGCCGCCGAGATCGACGAACACGGCATCGCCCTTGGTGGTGGTCTTGCCGCCGCGGCTGTAGCTGCGGTCAGGATGCACCGCCATGATGCCGGAGGCCGATCTGACGCCTTGCGGCGTCTCCACCTCGATCGTCAGGCGGTATTTGTGATTGGGCCGGTTGATCCTGATCTGGTCGCCGACGACCAATGCGGCCAGCAACAGCAGCGGACCGACGTATTTGAAGTTCATACCGCTCGTCCCTCGCCGTCCCGCGGCCGGATCCCGCGCCTCGCTTGGCACACCCGACGCGCCAGCGTCAAACCGGCGCCTTCCGCGCTTGATCCCGGGCGCGTTTCGCTGAACAGTGCCGCCGGAAATCGATTTTTGGGGGAATCAACGTGACAGTCTCGGCTGACGATCGGCTTCGGGCCCGCAACGACCTGGCATGGTCGATATCGGTCGGCGGCATCGGCATCGTCGTATTTGCCGCCCTGCTGATGTTCACCTGGTATTTCGCGGCGACGCTGTTCCTGATTTTCGCCGGCATGCTGCTCGGCGTCGCGCTCAACGCCATGACCCATATGCTCGGCCGCGTCGTCAGGCTGCCGCATCCGCTGCGGCTGACGCTGGTCTGCCTGGTGCTGGCGGGCATGCTGTCGGGCGTGGTCTTCCTCGGCGGCACCACCATCGCGAAACAGGCCACCGTGCTGAGCGATACGATCAAATCGCAACTGGTCAACGTCAAGGCTTTCCTGGAGAAGAACGGCATCGATACCAGCTATCTCGAACTCGGCCATATCGGCGTGCCGGCCGCTTCGCCGACCCAGGAAATGCCTGTCATGCCGGCAACGCCGACCCATAGCCTTCCGAGCGCGGGCGCCCTCGCCTCCGGCGGCGGCGCCATCGTGAGCCAGACGCTGAAAGTGCTGCTCGGCACCGTAAGCGCGGTCGGAAATTTCTTCATCGTCCTGTTCCTCGGACTGGCGTTCGCGGCACAGCCCGCGGTCTATCGAAAAGGCTTGCTGTACCTGGCCCCGGTGCGTCACCGCGTCCGCACGACCGCGATCGTCGATCGCATTGGCGATACGCTGGAGCGCTGGCTGATCGCGCAGATCGTCACCATGATCGCGGTGTTCCTCGTGACCTGGATCGGCCTGACCATCATCGGCATCCAGAGTGCGTTCATTCTGGGTATCCAGGCCGGATTGCTGGCCTTTATTCCGACCATTGGCGCGCTGATCGGCGGCCTGATCGTGGTGCTGGCGAGCCTTGCCTCCGGATGGGTCGCCGGGTTCAGCGCGTTCGTGCTGTTCATGGGCGTGCACGCGCTGGAAAGCTATGTCCTCACGCCCATCATCCAGCGTCACGCGCTGGACATTCCTCCCGCCACGCTATTCGCCTTCCAGATCCTGCTGGGCGTCGTGTTCGGCATCTGGGGCCTGGCGCTGGCGCTGCCGCTGATGGCGATCGCCAAGGTCATGATCGATCATTTCAAGGCCGAGAAGAGCGCGCCTGACGCCACGGCCGGGTTCAAACCGCCGAGCTGAGCACCGTCTCGGTATGTTCGACCTCGGGCGGCGAGGCAAAATACTGCCCGACCAGGCCGCGCCATTCCGTGAAATTCTCCGAGCCGCGGAAATCGACGGTGTGGTTCTCGAGGGTTTCCCATTTGGCCATCAGGCGATAGCGCTGCGGCTTCTCGATCGAGCGATGCAGTTCGAAGCCGCAAAACCCCTTGGCGCGGCCGAAGGCTGCGCGGGCCTTGGCCACCGCCGCCTCGAAATCCTTCTCGGAGCCGGGCTTGATGTCGATTTGCGCGATTTCGGTGATCATCGGGGGCGGCCTTTCGCTGGAGAATGGACGTCTCTAGCCCAGCCGGTGGCAAAGAAAAAGGGCGCCCTGCGGCGCCCCGGCATCCCCGTTTGACGGCACAGCTAGCTGAAGAGCAGCACGATGCCTGCAACCGTCAGGGTGACGCCGGCGAACATCGCCAGCGGCCAGCGGCTGCGCGGCGTGCCGTAGCGGCCCTGCGCCCGCCGTTCGCTGATCAGCGCCGTCTCATATTCGTCCGACGTCGAGAACAGGCAGGCAAACCCGCCGCGTGCCGAAGCGGCTGCGGCTTCGAGCGACATCAGGGCGGCATTGGCGCGATGGCCGGGGACTGTATTCATGGCCGGCATGATATCGATGGAATGGTAAACGCGGGGTTACCGCCACTGCTTACCCGGGCTGCGTGGCGGCCCGCGGCTGCTGCGGCTGGCGCGAAATGCCCGCGGTCTTGCGCCGCCAGTTTTCCAGCGACAGCGGCAGTTCTTCGGCCGCCTCGACACGATTGCGGCCGCCGCGCTTGGCCTGGTAAAGCGCGGTATCGGCCGCGGCCAGCAGCACCTCGAGCTCGGTGCCGGCGGGACCGCCGGCCACGCCGATGCTGACGGTGGTGTCGACCGGCCCGGTCTCGTCGACGATTCCCGAACTTTCAAACGACTCGCGGACGCGTTCGGCGACGACGACGCCCTCTTCCAGCGAACAGGGCAGCAAGGCCGCGAATTCCTCGCCGCCGATGCGTCCCGAAAGGTCGGTGATGCGCAGTCCGTTGACCACGACGGCGGCGAACAGCTTCAGAATCTCGTCGCCCGCGGGGTGGCCGAAGCGGTCGTTGATCGACTTGAAGTGATCGATGTCGAAGATCATCACCGTCACCGGACGGCCGGCATTGGCCTCGCGATCGATCACCCGCGCGCACGCTTCGGCGAAACCGCGGCGGTTGAACATGCCGGTCAGGGGATCCATCGACGCCGCCGTCTTGTGCGCGGACACCGCGCGGTCGGATACCAGCATGAAGATCACGAACACGGTGCCGACCGTGTAAAGCACGAGTTCGACGGCGAACAGCTTCACCCAGATGCTGTCGGAAAACGCGGCGTCATGCGCATGCAGGAGATCGCCGAGCACGATCGGCAGCATCAGCACGAAACCGTGCAGCACCGGCACCACGATCGCCGGCCAGCGCTTTTGCTGCGCCCGGCGCCGGTCCGACCACAATTCGGCGGCCGTCAGCGCCGCATAGGCCGCGACGATGCCGGCGCCGATCGTCATGCGCAGCGCGGAAGCTTCCGGCGCCAGCGTCATGACGGCGGCGATCCAGGCGATCGCGCCCAGCACCAGCCCCGGCCAATTCGGCTTGCGGCCGTGAAAGACGCGCGCCGCATTCCAGACCATGCCGCAGGCCACGAAGCCGACGGCGTTGAGCGCCAGCGAAAGCGGTTCGCCGAGCGCGCCGGCGGCGAGCGTCCACAACGCGACGGACGCCGCGCCGAGCAAATAGGCGGTGTCCCACCATTTCAACGCCGGGATATTCTCCTGCTTGCCGAAAACCAGCAGCATGCCTCCCAGCATGGCAGCAACCATCGTGGCAACGAGATACAGCGTGGAAGTATCGAGCGACATGGTCCACCGGATGTTTGTGATGCGCCGGCAGCCGGCGCGCCTGAAATTAGCCCCGCGCCGTCGCCGGGGCCCACGCTAATCCTGCGATTCTTCGAAATTCGTTCGCACGCATACGAAAATTTTCAGGAAAAACTGCGTCAACTGCTCGGCAAATGCCCAGCAAAAAGGGCGCCCGAAGGCGCCCTCTTGTATTCCCGACAGGCAGCATTCGCTGCCTGGTCGAAGCAATCAGCGCTTCGAGAACTGGAACGACTTGCGCGCCTTGGCGCGGCCGTACTTCTTGCGCTCGACGACGCGGGAGTCGCGGGTCAGGAAGCCACCCTTCTTCAGGACGCCGCGCAGATCCGGCTCGAAATAGGTCAGCGCCTTCGAGATGCCGTGACGCACGGCGCCGGCCTGGCCCGACAGGCCGCCACCGGCGACGGTGCAGATCACGTCGTACTGGCCCGCGCGGGCGGCGGCGACCAGCGGCTGCTGGATCATCATCCGCAGCACCGGCCGGGCGAAATAGACTTCGACCTCACGGGTGTTGACGATGACCTTGCCGGCGCCGGGCTTGATCCAGACGCGGGCGACCGCGTCCTTGCGCTTGCCGGTGGCATAGGCGCGGCCCTGCTTGTCGACCTTCTTGACGTATTTCGGCGATTCCGGCGAAGCCGTCTTCAGCGCCGACAACTGGTCGAGAGACTGCATGGTGTCGGACATCTTATGCGGCCCTCATGTTCTTGCGATTCATCGAAGCGATATCGAGCGGTTCGGGTTGCTGGGCTTCATGCGGATGCTCAGGCCCGGCATAAACGCGCAGATTACCCATCTGCACCCGTCCGAGCGGTCCGCGCGGGATCATGCGCTCGATGGCCTTCTCGACCACGCGCTCGGGAAAACGACCCTCGAGGATCGACTTCGCGGTGCGTTCCTTGATGCCGCCGATGAAGCCGGTGTGATTGTAATAGACCTTGTTGTCGCGCTTGCGACCGGTCAGCACGACATGCGCCGCGTTGATGATGATGACGTGGTCGCCGCAATCGACATGCGGCGTATAGATGGGCAAGTGCTTGCCACGCAGGCGCGTCGCGACGATGGTGGCGAGCCGGCCGACGACCAGACCTTTGGCGTCGATCAGCACCCACTTCTTCGTCACCTCGGCGGGCTTGGCCGAAAACGTTTTCATGTGAGGAAATCCGTGAAAAGGGGATATCGGACGCGACTGCGCCGAACTGCGCGGTTTCTAGATGGCTCCGCCGCACGCGTCAACGTCCAAGACGCGTAATTATTATAGCCAAAACAATGGCTTATAAATATGGTGTTATATTACCCTACAAAACATCAAGTATTTGGAATGGAATAGGTCGATGTCACATGGGCGATCGGGTCGGGCGACGTCCCCGACAGGAGGTTGACCTCGCCGACCGCCAGCCGCTTGCCGAGCTTCAGCAGCCGGGCTTCGGCTAGGATATCCTGGCCGGCCTGGCCCTTGCGCAGGAAATTGATGTTGAGGTTGGTGGTCACGGCCAGGCCGATCGGGCCGATCGCCGACAGCAGCACCACGTACATGGCGCAATCGGCCAGCGCCATCAGCGTCGGCCCCGAAACCGTCCCGCCCGGACGCAGCATCCGCGCGCTGAAGCGCTGCCGCAGCAGGCAGGTCGTTCCGTCGGCGCTCTCAATGGTGGTATCGCCGCTGCCGAACGACTGCGGGAATTCGACGCGAAGGAACTCCTCCAGCTCGGCCACGCTCATTTTCACCACTGCCATGTCGTTCCCGTCACGTTGCCGCCTGCCCTCGCCTCGCTTCGCGAGGCTTGTTACATTATGGTGACGCGCCTGCCCTAATGGAAATTTCCGATGCCCGCCCAAACCGCCCGCGCCGCCACGCCGCCATCCCCCGTTCTGCTGCGGGAGACGGTTGGCAGCGTCGCCGTGCTCACCCTCAACCGCTCCGCGGCCCGCAACAGCCTGTCGGAAGCCCTGATCGCCGAACTGCACGCGGCGCTGAAGCAGATCCACGACGACAAAAGCGTGCGCGCGGTGGTGATCGCGGCCAACGGCCCGGCCTTCTCCGCCGGCCACGACATGAAGGAACTCACCGCCCGCCGCAGCGACACCGATCGCGGCCGCGCCTACTTCGGCACGATCATGAACGCCTGCAGCGCCATGATGCAGGCGATCGTGCAATTGCCGAAGCCGGTGGTCGCCGCCGTGCAGGGTGTCGCCACCGCGGCCGGATGCCAGCTGGTGGCGAGCTGCGATCTCGCGGTGGCGTCGGAAGCCGCGACCTTTGCCACGCCGGGCGTCGATATCGGGCTGTTCTGCTCGACGCCGATGGTGGCGCTGTCGCGCAACATCCCGCGCAAGCAGGCGATGGAAATGCTGCTGACCGGCGAGCCGATCGCGGCGACCACGGCGCGGGACATCGGCCTCGTCAACCGCGTCGTGGCCGCCGGCACCGAACGCGACGCCGCGATCGCGCTGGCGCAGAAGGTCGCGCTGAAATCCGCCTATACGATCAAGCTCGGCAAGGAGGCGTTCTATCGCCAGGCCGAAATGAATCTCGCCGAGGCCTATCGCTATGCGGCCGAAGTGATGACAGAGAACATGATGGCCCGCGACGCCGAGGAAGGCATCGGCGCCTTCATCGAGAAGCGCGCGCCGACATGGCGGGATGAGTAAACCGTCATTGCGAGTTCAATATTGGCCTTGGGGCCGCCCTGATGGATGAAACAAACACTGCTGTCATCGCCCGGCTTGACCGGGCGACCCAGTATTCCAGAGACGCCAGCGATAATGCCGTGAAGCCGCGGCGTACTGGATCGCCCGGTCAAGCCGGGCGACGACAATCTTTTTGTGGCGAGCGTTCTGGCAAGCCCCAGTCGATGACGTGATGGAATTGTAAATGAACCACGACAATTACGACGACAACTACATCGCGGCATCCTCAACGGCGTGAAATCGATCGCGATGGTGGGGGCGTCGCCGATCAATGTGCGGCCGAGTTATTTCGCGTTCAAATATCTGGCGCAGCGCGGCTATGACATGATCCCGGTCAATCCCGCTCACGTCGGCAAGAACCTGCTCGACAAGCCCTTCGTCGCCTCGCTTTCGGATATCGGCCGCCCCGTCGACATGATCGATATTTTCCGCAATTCGAGCCACATCATGCCCGTCGTCGAGGAAGCGCTGCGGCTCGACCCGCTGCCGAAGGTGATCTGGATGCAGCTCGGCGGACGCGACGATGCCGCGGCGGCCAGGGCGGAGGCCGCCGGCATCAAGGTGGTGATGAACCGCTGCCCGAAGATCGAATATGGCCGGCTATCGTCGGAAATTTCCTGGATGGGCGTCAATTCCCGCACCCTGAGTTCGAAGCGCGCGCCGGTGCCGACCCAGGGCATGCGGTTGTCGCTCAATCGCCAGAGCCTCGGCGGCGGCGAGACCGCCGCCTCCGACCGCGCCGCGAAGAACAAGCCCGATCCCGCGTGATGCAAATGCGAAGCGATCGTTCCGTGAATGCGACAGAACGAAGCACGGCCGTTTCGAACATCTGGCAGGCCGCCGATCCGGCTTGACGACTGAGGCCTCCGCCATCAGCATGCCGCGCGATTTGAGATCAGCCCAAGAGCAGGACGCCCAGAATGAACGATCGTCTTCCCGGTTTCGCCACCCTCGCCGTGCATGCCGGCGCGCAGCCCGATCCCACCACCGGCGCGCGGGCGACGCCGATCTACCAGACCACGTCGTTCGTTTTCAACGATGCCGACCACGCCGCCTCGCTGTTCGGATTGCAGGCGTTCGGCAACATCTACACGAGGATCGGAAACCCGACCCAGGCGGTACTGGAAGAACGCATTGCCGCGCTCGAGGGCGGCACCGCCGCGCTGGCCGTGGCATCGGGACACGCCGCACAGGTGGTCGTGCTGCAACAGCTTTTGATGCCCGGCGATGAATTCATCGCGGCGCGAAAACTCTATGGCGGCTCGATCAACCAGTTCACCCATGCCTTCAAGAGTTTCGGCTGGAACGTGGTGTGGGCCGATCCCGACGATATCGGCAGCTTCGAGCGTGCCGTCACCCCGCGCACCAAGGCGATCTTCATCGAATCGATCGCCAATCCCGCAGGCTCCATCACCGATATCGAGGCGATCGCGGCGGTCGCCCGCACGGCCGGCGTGCCGCTGATCGTCGACAACACGCTGGCGACGCCCTATCTGATCCGCCCGATCGACCACGGCGCCGACATCGTCGTGCACTCGCTGACCAAGTTTCTGGGCGGCCACGGCAACTCCCTCGGCGGCGTCATCGTCGACGCCGGCACCTTCGATTGGTCGAAGGACAACAAGTACCCGATGCTGAGCGAACCGCGCCCGGAATATCACGGCATCAGGATCCAGGAGACGTTCGGCAATTTCGCCTTCGCGATCGCCTGCCGCGTGCTCGGCCTGCGCGATCTCGGCCCGGCGATCTCGCCGTTCAACGCGTTCATGATCCTCACCGGCATCGAGACGCTGCCGCTGCGGATGGCGAAGCATTGCGAAAATGCCAAGGCGGTGGCGGAATATCTCGCCGACCATCCGGCAGTGGCCGCCGTGAATTACTCCGGTCTCGCCGGCAGCCCGTACAACAACCTCGCCCGCAAATACGCGCCGAAGGGCGCCGGCGCTGTGTTCACCTTCAGCCTCAAGGGCGGCTACGAGGCCGGCGTCAGCCTGGTATCGAACCTGAAACTGTTCTCGCACCTCGCCAATGTCGGCGACACCCGCTCGCTGGTGATTCATCCAGCTTCGACCACCCACAGCCAGCTCGACGACGCCGCCAAGGTCAAGTCGGGCGCCGCCCCCGACGTGGTGCGGCTGTCGATCGGCATCGAGGACAAGGAAGACCTGATCGCGGATCTGGAGCAGGCACTCGGCGCGTAAACTTCTGGCAGTCGCCAGCAAGACGTCATACCCCGCGCATGCGGGGTATCGGGTCACGCGAACGCGCGCCCGATGACAGGCTGCGCGAGGCAATCCGGCTTTTCCCGAAGCCTCGCAGGAGCAAGCTTGATCTTCGTCGCATCCGCCTTCGCCCGAAGGCGAGCTTCGGCGGACAGGCATACGCCTCGCAATGACGACCTCCAGGCACGGCTTCGCGATCTCGCGGTCACCTGTTGCAGCTGTCAGCGCCCGTCAGACGGCGTCCGCAAAATCAGCAATAAAAATAAAACAAAAAGCAATTTCCCACTCGCCCAAATTCTACCATGGAAAGAACTAATTGTGACGGCTTCCTGAAAGTAGTAAGCTACTACAACGTGTACTGTCGCTCCTGTTTGCTGTGATCACGCTTAAGCATCTCAAAATTACCGATGTTTTTCGACCGCTAAGGTCAAATATGGGAGGATTTCATGGCTAAGCGAGTAATACGCCGGACAGTTAGTCAGGCCACCGAGGGTACCCCACGTCTTGGCACGGTGCTGCGGTTCGCACCCCAGGCGACTCGCGCAGGGATCAAGCAACTCGAGGGCAGCGGCTTTCGAGTTGCATCCTCGAAGGACTTCCGCTCCGCCGCATCGATACCGAATGATCTGGACGGCGCCGATGTGCAGTATTTCGAGCGTTTCGGAATCGCTATCGTCAGGCGCGATGCCGAACGGTTGAGACCGATGGTCGAGAAAGGGATGCAGCAGAAGGTCGTCAGTTCGGCTCGTCCGGAGAGGGTGTATCGTGCCCTCGGATCGCCTGGAACGGTCAGCGCCGACGTCGCCCGGGGATCGTTGGGCAGCGTCGCGACATTGGATCCGGACTATCTCCGGGGGTATCGCGACGGGACCAACGAATTGATCGATCGTCTGCTGGGGAGAGAAGGAACGGAGAGCCTGAGGACTGCGGCCCGCCTTGACGAGACGACGGCCACCTGGGGACTGGAAGCGACGAAAGTCCTTGGCAGCAGCCTGACGGGGGCCGGCATCAAGGTTGCGGTGCTCGACACTGGCTTCGACCACACGCATCAGGATTTTACCGGCCGCGCGATCACCAAGAAACTGTTTGCAAGCCAAAGTACCGAAGACGATGAACACGGCCACGGCACCCATTGCATCGGCACCGCGTGCGGTCCGCTGCGCCCCAGCACCGGTCCGCGCTACGGCATCGCCTATGAAGCGGAAATCTACGCCGGGAAAGTGCTGGGCGATGACGGCTTCGGTACCGATCGCTCGATAATTGCCGGAATGGATTGGGCGCTGGATCAGGGCTGCCAGGTGATTTCCATGTCGCTCGGAGCAGCCACGCGACTGGGAGATCAGCCCAGCGGCGACTATGAGCAGATCGGTCAGGTCTGTCTGGATGCGGGGACGCTGGTGATCGCTGCCGCTGGCAATGAGAGTGCGCGCCCGCAGCGGATCGCTCCCGTTGGCTCCCCGGCCAATGCGAGCACTTTCATGGCCGTCGGGGCCGTGGACAGCGCCCTTCGGCCGGCTGTTTTCTCCTGCGGTGGCATGAATCCCGGGCAGGAGGTTGACATTGCCGCGCCGGGGGTCGCCATACTTTCGTCCTTGCCCGGGAATAATTATGATCGCTGGGATGGAACAAGTATGGCGACACCACATGTCGCCGGGGTCGCTGCCCTGATTGCCCAGTCCAGCGATTCATTTCGAGGATGGGCGCTATGGGCACGCCTGCTTCAGATCGTAAGCCGGTTGCCGCACCCGGCGCGGGACGTCGGCAAGGGATTGCTCCAGGCGCCGCCCTCGTGAGACGCAAAGGTATTGGTCTATGCCGGAAAAGGTCGATGTGACGATCCGAATAGAAAAAGCGGATCAGGGCCGAATGGACGAGATCGTCGAAGCGCTGAAGAGTGGCGGACTGGACCATGTCGAAAGCCATCGGCGCTTCATGATTGTCAACGGCAGCGCGAACGCGGATTCACTTGACGCGCTCCGGAACGTGAAGGGCGTTGCTTCCGTTCGCAAGGACGGCGTCTATAAAGCGCAGTAGCGCCAAGCACGGACCTCACTGCCCCCGGGGGCACGATCTCCGGGGGATGGAACGCGGCGGAGCCAACCCTGGCGATGCAGCCGCGCGCACCACGGCTGCGGCAACGCTTATTGCTGGCGGATCAGCCGGTCTGATCCGCCGGCACGCCCAGTTTTCGCGGTGCCCGCTCCGTCCGTGCCGCCAGTCGCTCGACCTGGAAAATCGCCAGCGTCAGCACCACTATGGCGACGGCCTGATGCGCCAAAGCGAGATCGATCGGCACCTGATGCAATAGCGTGAAGATGCCGAGCACCGCCTGCAGGATCATCGCCGCCGCCAGCCATAGCGCGCCGTTGATGGCGGCACTCCCCGCCCGCGAGCGGATGGCATCGAGCGCATGCAGGATCGCCAGCGCCAGCAGCGCATAGGCGGTCATGCGGTGCTCGAACTGCACCGTCAGCGGATTGTCGAACAGATTGCGCCACCACGGTTGTTCGAAGAACAGCCGTGCCGCTGACGGAATCAAGGCGCCGTCGATTTCCGGCCAGGTGTTGTAGACTCGTCCCGCGCGCAGGCCCGCGACCAGCGCGCCAAAATAGAGCTGCACGAAGGTCAGGGCGAGCAGCGCGACGCTGGAGATCCGCAGCCGCGCGGAGACGATGGCCGGCGGCCGGTCCGCCAGCCGCCGCAGCGTCCAGACGATCGCGGCAAAGATGACGAGCGCCAGCACCAGATGGGTGGCGAGACGATATTGCGAAACCTCGGTACGGTGCGTCAGCCCGGACGCCACCATCCACCAGCCGACCGCACCCTGCAGCGCGCCGAGGCCGAAGATCAGCCACAACCGCCGCTTCAGCTCCGCAGCCAGCGCGCCGCGCCACAGAAACCACAGAAATGGCAACAGATAGGCCACCCCGATGACGCGC
Organism: Pseudomonadota bacterium; assembly: GCA_043811435.1. Lineage (GTDB taxonomy): Bacteria > Pseudomonadota > Alphaproteobacteria > Rhizobiales > Xanthobacteraceae > Bradyrhizobium. The sequence continues at coordinate 3,538 of JBDRNF010000232.1, read as the reverse complement.
CCGAGCAACCGGTGGCTCCATTCCCACCAGAAGATGGTCTTGAACTGGTCGAGCGACATCCCGGCATTGAGTTCGCGGTATTGCGGGATGGTCTTGTAGGCCTCGAAGGCAGCAATCCATTGCGCCTCGCCGAGCGGCGGCAGCGTGCCGGTGACCGGCTTCCATTCGACGATCGAAAGGCCGGACTCGGTCAGCCGCGTGGCGCCGCCGACCAGCACCATGATCGCGATCAGGGCCGCGATCGACAGCAGCCACCACCTCACGGCGCGGCACTGCGGAGCTTGGGAAACGGAACTGGCGGTCATCGACGCTGCGCTTGAATGAACTGGCGCGCCCCTTATAGTCCGCCCCTTCGCCCGCGCAAGCCGCGCCCCGGCTCAAGGAGATGCACATTCCCGTCATGACCATACGCACCCGCAAATTCATCGGAACCATCGCCCTGCTCGTCCTCGTCGTGGTGTGGTCGCTGTTGGGAATGACGGTGGCGCAGACGCCATGGCTGGCGAATTCGGGCCTGCTGCAGGCCATCTTCTACGTCGTGGCCGGCATCGGATGGGTGCTGCCGGCGATGCCGATCATCAGCTGGATGTCGAAGCCGGATCTCTGACGTCAGCCACGCATCTCGTGTCCCGGACGCGGTGCAGCGTTCTCCCGGCGATGCGAAGCATCGTCCGGTCACGCTGCTCCGCAGAGCCGGGACCCAGACGTCTGCTGCAATGGGCCCCGGATCAGCAGCGCACCACGCCGCGAAGACGCGGCCCGCTGCGCTGCATCCGGGGCACGAAAGACCCCATCCTCTGGATGAGGTCCTCAATCCTCATCGGAGTCGCGACTCCTGCTCCGCGTCGGCGCCACCGGCGCGAAGGCGGCGCCGGACAGCAGCACCCGCATGACGCGCAGCGAGCGCTGGCGGCCGTCCCAGCTAAGGCGCGGCAGGGCGTGCAGGTTCGTCCGCCCCTCGGCGTGAACGACGCCAGGCAGCGCCGACGCCGCACTGACGAAGCCGGCCTCCTCGGCCATCTGGACATGCTTGCGGGCGAAGGCGGCACGGTCGCCGAACGGATAGGCAAAATGCCTGACCTCGCGGTGGAACGCGGCCTGCGCAACCGCCCTGCCCATCGTGATCTCGCGCTGCGCGTCGGCGTCTTTCAGGTTCGACAGCACGGGATAGTTGACCGTCGCACTGCCGATCGTCACCAGCGGATCGGCCGCAAGCCTTGCAAGATCGTCCCAGTCCATCGCGGCTTCGCGCGACAGCGCCGCGAGGTCGACCGAGTATCGCTTGCACAAATCGTTGATCGCGACCGACAGATCCGGCGGCGGCAGCGTGCGCAGCCAGCCTGAGAGAAATTCGTAGAGCTGGTATTTTTCGGCATTGCCTTGGATGCCGAAGTGCCGTTCGTGGCGGTCCATCACCATGCTGATCCGGCTCTCGCGCGCGATGACGGCTTCCAGCGCCAGCCACCAGGCCTCGCCGAGACGGTCCGGGAACGCGGTCGGCAAATAGAGCGCGAACGGCACGCCGTGCCGCGACAGCACCGGGTAGGCCGACGCGATGATATCCTTGGCTCCGCCGTCGAAGGTCAGGGCCACGAACCGCCCCGGCGCGGGCGACGTGACCGCGCGGTGGCAAACCTCGTCCATGGAAACGAGATCGAACTTCCAGCGCTTCAGGGCCCGGATGGTGCGGTCGAGAAATTGCGGCGTGATCTCGTGCGAGCGAAGCGGCTGAAAGCGGCCGGCGCGCCGCGGCCGCACCCGTTCGAACCGCAAAACCACCCCGGCGCCGCCGATGCTCCGGCCCCTCAGCCAGTGCCGGCCGGACAACCAAGCCAGTTCGAGCCGCAGGCTCGTCAGGAAAAGGTTTTCGGATGACAAATTAGCGTCCCCAGGATGCGGCAGGCCCCGCCCCGCCGCAGGCTGCATTGTCCTTACTCTTTGTTGACATTTCTTTGCAAAGGTCGGCCCAAGCCGAAAAACGTAAACAATCCCCTACCTCAAGGTTTTGCGATGACCATGGCGGCCGCGATCGACAACCGAACGGGGCAAGCGCCGGCATCGACCGAGATCAGCCGAATCGCCGCCGTGGACATTCTCGGCGATCTGGCCATGGCCGAACCCATCTGGCGCGGCCTCGAAGACATTAAGCAATTCTCCACGCCGTATCAGCGTTTCGATCTCCTCTCCGCCTGGCAGCGGCAGATCGGCACCCGCGAGGGCCATCGCCCCTTCATCGCGATCGCATATGACGCCGAGCGCCGGCCGCTGCTGCTGCTGCCGCTCACGCTCAGCCACGAGCATGGCGTTCGCACCGCGAGCTTCATGGGCGGCAAGCATGCCACCTTCAACATGGCGTTGTGGGACCGGGAGTTCGCCGCCGGCGCGGGCGCCGGCGATCTCGAGACTCTGGTAGCGGCGATACGCGCGCGCGCCGAAGCCGATGTTCTGGCGCTGGGCCAGCAGCCATTGACCTGGCGCGGCGTGCCTAACCCGATGGCGCTGCTGCCGCACCAGGCCTCGGCCAATGACTGTCCGCTGATGAAAATCGTGCCCGAGGAGCCGCCGACGGCGCGGATCTCGAATTCGTTCCGGCGCCGGCTCAAGGGCAAGGAACGCAAGCTGCAGGCACTATCAGGCTATCGCAGCCACGTCGCGACATCCGACGCCGAAATCAAGCGGCTGCTCGACTGGTTCTTCCTCGTCAAGCCGCAGCGGATGGCGGAACAGAAACTGCCCAACGTGTTCGCTGATCCCGGCGTCGAGGAATTCGTCCGCGACGCCTGCATGGCCGAGCTCGCGGGCGGCGGCCGGGCCATCGACATTCACGCGCTCGAATGCGACGACGAGGTGATCGCGATCTTCGCCGGCGTCAATGACGGCCACCGCTTCTCCATGATGTTCAACACCTACACGCTGTCGGCCAACTCGAAATACAGCCCCGGCCTGATCCTGATGCGCGACATCGTCGACCATTACGCCGGCCGCGGCTATCGCGCGCTCGATCTCGGGATCGGATCGGACGATTACAAGCGGCTGTTCTGCAAGGACGACGAGCCGATCTTCGACAGCTTTATCCCGCTCAGCCTGCGCGGCAAGCTCGCCGCCGCCGCGATGTCAGGCGTCAACCGCGCCAAGCATCTGGTGAAGCACAATCCGGCGCTGTTCGAATTGGCGCAGAAGCTGCGCGGCGCGTTTCAGCGCTGAGTTTCGCTACTGATTAGGTAATCTCTATAAACGTCATTGCGAGCCAACGGGTCGCGCGAATGCGCGCCCGATGACAGGCTCCGCGGAGCAATCCATAGCGCAACGGAAAGAAAGAATGGATTGCTTCGTCGCAAGCGCTCCTCGCAATGACGGTTTCGATAGACCACCACAATCAAAACTGTCGTCGCCCGGCTTGACCGGGCGATCCAGTACGCTGCGGCTTCTCGATTGACTTCAAACGTCTCTGGATACTGGGTCGCCCCGTCAAGCCGGGCGATGACAGCGGTGTGTGTTTGCGAGCGGCGGGCGCAGGCCGCCACCACACGCGGGCCCG